>CBIHOQ010000105.1:0-1517 GCA_966212065.1 uncultured Burkholderiaceae bacterium | reverse complement strand
GGGCTCAGGATTACCCACATGTCCATAAGTGAAGGTGCGAATTTTCGCTTGTAAACAGATGGAGTCGATGTTAACTTCGGCCATCCTCTTTGCAGCGGCAATCGAGATTGATCGACGAGAACGACACGGACGACTGGGCAAGCGTTGAGTTCGGCGAAGCGAATCTCGGCGATGCCCGTCTGGCGCGGCGTTTGGTGGCGTTGGCGCGCCGGCTTTCCTGCAGTCCGCAGGGGTCGTTTCCCCAGTCGCTCAAGTCGGCCGAACTGAAGGCCGCGTATCGCTTCTTCGATAATACACAGGTCGATACCGACGGCATTCTGGCGCCGCACATTGCGCAAACGCTGGATCGCATGAGGCAGGTACCGGTGGTGCTGGCTGTGCAGGACACGACCGAGTTCAACCTCTCACATCTGCACGCGACCGAGGGGCTGGGCTATGGCACCGGCGGCAATAAGCGCGGCTTCATGATGCACAGTCTGCTGGCCGTCACGCCTGAGGGCCTGCCATTGGGTGTGCTCGGTATGAAGACCTGGGTGCGAGCGCAAGAGGAGGCCGGCAAGGCGCGTCGATGCAAAGTGCGGCCGATCGCAGAGAAAGAAAGCATCAAATGGATCGAAGGTATCAGGCATCTTGCTGTACTCCGCACGCGTTGTGCAGAAACCCGGTTTGTCTGCATGGGCGACCGTGAGAGCGACGTGTATGAACTGTTTGCGGCCGAACGTCCGGATGGCGTCGACTGGCTGATTCGCGCAGCGCGCAATCGCTGCGTCCGTCATCCGGCCCAATATCTTTGGGAATCGGTTCAGGCCATGGCGCCCCTTGGTCATACAGATCTGCTGGTGCCCGCCCGGGGCGGCATGCCACAGCGTACGGCACATCTGACGTTGCGTTGTGCGGCGGTGCGATTGCGCCCCCCGGCTGGGCGTGCGAGCCATTTGGGCGAAATCGACGCATTTGCCATTCACGCCATCGAAGAAGCTCCCCCACAGGACACCGAGCCGCTCGAATGGATGCTACTGAGTTCCGTGCCAACGACCTCGCTTGATGAGGTTCTCGAGCGACTGGCCTGGTATGCGCGACGCTGGACGATCGAGTCCTGGCATCGCGTCCTAAAAAGTGGCTGTCGTATCGAGGCGCGCCAATTCGGCAGCCTTGAGCGGTTCGTGAGGGCCACCGCTCTGTTTGCCGTCATAAGCTGGCGCATCCTGTACGCAACCCTGCTGGCACGAAACAACACTGATCTGTCTTGCGAAGTATTGCTGCAACCCGTCGAATGGCAGGCATTGTATTGCCATACGCACAATACCAAGCACCCGCCAAAGCAGAGCCCGACTCTGCAGCAGGCCGTATTGTGGATCGCAATGCTGGGCGGCTATCTGAATCGCAAAGGCGACCGACCACCGGGCCCGACCGTCATCTGGCGAGGCTTCCTCATATTGCATGAGATCACGAAGATGTATCACCTTCTCAGGCAAAACGAATAGAGGATCACCCAATATGTGGGTAATCCTGAGCCC
>CBIHOQ010000104.1:0-1527 GCA_966212065.1 uncultured Burkholderiaceae bacterium | reverse complement strand
TTACAGGGACTTCCGGAGTAGTCAAGGGTTGGTGCTTGATCATCGATGAGCTGGCGTGACCGGGAAGCCGGCTGAGACAGAGAACAGACTGCCACTCTACAGACGGCCTTGTTGCATCGAGCGCATGTGTGCGTGCGATGCGGGCCCAGATGCGAACCGCTCAGCGGGGCTCCATTCCTATCGCGTGGACCTCGGGTTGATGGAGGCCACCAGGGGTTAGTCGAGCTTGCCCGCTGCCGGTCTGACCTGTTCAGTGCGTCTTCTTCGTCACGTCGTGCAGGGAAGTTGGTTGCCGTTCTTGCCGATGCTCTACGCGGGCTTGATGCTCACGTGTTCGGCGTCGAAGTGCTCGCCGCGTGTCATCACCGCCCACAGGATGCGCGCGTTCTTGTTGGCCAGCGCCACAACGGCCTTTTGCCATCCAGAGCGCTCTTTCAAGGCGAGCACCCACCGTGAGATGCGGTCGCTGCGACGGTGGGCCGTCATGACGGCGGATTTGGCCGCCTGGATGAACAAGGTTCGCAAGTAGGTCTGCCCGTGTTTGGTGATGCCGCCCAGCTTGCTCTTGCCGCCGCTGGAATGCTGCCGTGGCACCAGGCCCATCCAGGCGGCGAACTGCGAGCCGCTCTTGAACTGCTTGAAGTCGTCGATGGTGGCTACAGCGGCTGAAGCGGTGATCGGGCCAATGCCCATCAGTTGCGAGGCGCGTTGCACATCGTCGTTGTCGCGGCGATGCTGGGCGATGCGTTCGGTGCACCAGGCGATGTGCTCGTCGAGCTCGCGCCAGTGATCGGCTGCGCGCTGCAGCGTCAGTCGCGCCAGCGTTGCCAGCTCGTTGGCGGCATCCTCGAGCGCGTCGGGCAAGTGCCGTCGCAATGCCTCGGGGCTTTGCGCGAAGACCATGCCGAACTCGGCCAGCAGCCCGCGGATGCGATTGATGCAAGCCGTGCGCTCTTCCTTCAAGCCCTCGCGCAGCTTGTGCACGCACAGCATGCTTTGCTGCTCCACGGACTTCACCGGCACGAAGCGCATGCGCGGTCGACCGGCGGCCTCGCAGATCGCGGCCGCATCGTTGGCGTCGTTCTTGCCGCTATGGCCTTCCTGGCGGTACGGTGCGGCCAGCTGCGCCGAGACGATGCGCGCGTCCAGCCCGAGGGCGATCAGTCGGCGACACCAGTGGTGCGCGCTGGAGCTGGCCTCCATCACCACCATGCAGCCTTGGGGCAGGCGGGCGCACCAGGGCAGAAACTGCTCGCGCCGCAATGCCTTGCTGGTCACAACGCGGCCGTGACCATCCACGGCATGAACTTGGATCACGTGCTTGGCCAGATCGACCCCTACGCGAACGGCGCCTTCTCGGATAACCTCTGTCATGGGCTTCCCCTTTCCACGCTTCAGATTGATGACTTCGAAGACCACCAATCTTGGCGCTTCGACGCCGTTGCAGGATTGTGGGAAGTCCCTTCGCATTCCCATCGAGCGGACGGTTTCCAGCGGGCTGCGCCCGCTTCCAACCGCCGCTCATGT
>CBIHOQ010000103.1:0-1570 GCA_966212065.1 uncultured Burkholderiaceae bacterium | reverse complement strand
AAAAAATTACCACAATGGAAAATGTTAAAGTCTATTAACAATATTATTATTGTTATTAGTACTTTAATCTTACTTCATAAACACCCTAAAACTAATATCATATGTATTTATGATTATATCATAACAAATATAATCTTAAACACAACTTTTAGCGACGGATCTCTTGGCTCATGCAACGATGAAGAACACAGCGAAATGTGATAAGTAATGTGAATTGCAGATGACTGTGAATCATCAAGTCTTTGAACGCAAGTTGCGCCGCCAAAAGCGGCATACTTGTTAGAGTGATGGTAAAAATCAAAACCAAAAAAGAGAGTCTTGTTAGAAACTTTAAACCTTTCTATCAAGGTAGTGAGGATCTAATCATTATTATGATTAGTCACTTTCAAATGTATGTACACTTGATTTGTTAATCTATCAAGTAGATATTGTTGGTGTGCTTTGCACAATTTTATCAATATCGAAAATGTATTTAACATCTCATAACTTTTGTACACATCGGAACATGAGAGAGACTTAAAACATCTTTCTCCCTCTCAACATCATCCTCTAATCAAGTAAGACTACCCCCTGAACTTAAGCATATTAATAAGGGGAGGAAAAGAAACTAACTAGGATTCCCTCAGTAATGGCGAATGAAGTGGGAAGAGCTCAGGTTTAAAATCTAGCAGCCTCGCTGCTCGAATTGTAGTCTTTTGGATGGTCATAGGGGTAGGCACCAGCACAAGTCCGTTGGAACACGGCGCCTTAGAGGGTGAGAGCCCCGTAGTTGGCTGGATGACTTGCTCCGTAAATTGATCGTTCGTAGAGTCGGGTTGTTTGGGAATGCAGCCTTAACTGCGAGGTAAATTCCTTGCAAAGCTAAATACAGGCATGAGACCGATAGCGAACAAGTAGAGTGATCGAAAGATGAAAAGAACTTTGAAAAGAGAGTTAAAAGTACGTGAAATCGCTAAAAGGGAAGCGGTTGGGTCCAGTATGGATGTGGGTATAATTCGGCTGTCGTGGGGGTATAAGGGGTTTTGCAGAGGGCTGGTTAACACCGGTTCATGCAGGGCTCATGAAGCTCTCGTCGGTGGTCTACTTTGTATTCGCATTAGTCAGCATCGGTTCGCTTGCGTCGGTGACAGAAAAGCTGGAGGATGGAAGGTTGCCTGCGGGCAATTGAACACTCTGGTCGATTGGTCATCCGGTGGACTGAGGTGGACGGTAAAAGCCGTTCAACAAAGGGGGTGCCTCTAGGCAGGGCTCTGACGTTCGCAGTGGTTGACAGGGTGTAACACTAGTGCAGTGTTGCGCCCTGGCGGCTACTCCCGGGTGTCATCCGCTTACCCCCTCTTGATGCTGACAAAATGGATTCAACCGACCCGTCTTGAAACACGGACCAAGGAGTTCAGCATATGTGCGAGTATCTGGGTGCGAAAAACCCATATGCGCAATGAAAGTGAAGGCTGGTTCGGCCAGCTGAGGTGGGAGGGCGCCGTGACGAACGGCGTCTGCACCATCGACCGGTCTGGAGATACTTCGAAAGATCTGAGTAAGAGCACATCTGTTGGGACCCGAAAGATGG
>CBIHOQ010000102.1:0-1599 GCA_966212065.1 uncultured Burkholderiaceae bacterium | reverse complement strand
CCCAGCGCAAAGTTCGGGCTGAGCGACACCGCCGTTTCCAGCTCGGCCAGCGACGAACGCGTGTCATCGATGAGCCACAGCGCCCGGCCCATGGCGAAGTGGGCAGCCGGGTCCTTGTCATCGGCCATCAGGCTGTGACCGGCGGTATCGATTGCACGAGCCGTCTCGGCCTCAGGGTCGCCCCAGCGGTTGAAGGCCTTGTGGAAATGGGCGAACGACAGGCCCGCGTGCGCGCGCGAGAACGTGGGATCGAGCCGCGCCGCCTGCTCGAAGAAGCAGCGTGCCTGTTCGGTGTTATCGCGGCGGAACTGATACATGTGCCAGAAGCCACGGTGATAGGCATCCCAGGCATCCAGGGAGTCGGGCGGCTTGAGCAGCGCGCGGTTGCGCTCGGCCGCTTCAATCTCACCGGCGATCAACGACACGATGCGCTCGCCGATCGCACCCAGCACTGCGAAGGTCTGGTCCAACGGCTGGTCGAACACCTCGGTCCAGACCACGCGGGCGCTGTGCGTCTCCACCAGCTCCACCGACACCAGCAGCCGGCCCGCCGACCGGTGCACATGCCCGGCCAGGAAGTAGTCGACATTGAGCAGGCGAGCCGCCTCCTCCGGGCCGATGTGCCGCTGCGCGAGCGCGAACACCGTCCCCTGCGCGATAACGAACAACGTGCGCAGCTTCGCCAGCCCTGCGATGACGTCGTACACCAGCGCATCGGCCGCGCGGCCGGGGGCCTCGGCCGGGGCGGACGGCTCGTCGAAGGGCATGACCGCGATGGCGGCGCGCCGGGGCACCGCGGGCACCGGGTCGATCGGCGCCGCGGGTGGGGCGGGTTGGCGCGCGCGCCGCCACGCATCGACCACAGCGCCGGCATCAAGTCCCTCGGCCTCGAAGCTGCGCACCGCTGCTGACAAATGCGCCTCGCCTTCGTGCCACGCCGCCCGGCGGGCCAGGGTTGCAAGCAGCATCGTGTGGGCCTGGTGGTCGAAAGGCGCCAGTTGCAGCCAGCGACCCAGGACATCGAGCACTTCGGGCGCATCGGGCGGCAAGCGCAGCGCCAGCGCCTCCAGCAGCGCGAGGTGCGCCGCGCGGAAGCGGCGGCGCTGCGCGATCAGCCAGCCGGTGAAGGCGGGGCAATGATCGATCTCCAGCCCTTCGAGAAAATCACCGGTGAAGCGCGCCACCAGCGTCTGCAGATTCCGCACCGTCTGCCGCTCCAGCCCCGTCTGCACCGCGGCGTCGAGCTGCAGCGCATCGACCTCCACGCCCTGCAGCTCCAGCCGCAAACCGGCGCCGTCGCCCACCACGCGGAGGCGCTGCGGCTCGTCCAGCACCCGGCGCAACTTGCTCAAGCAGTTGCGCAGCTCGCTGCGCGGATCGTCCGGTAGCGGCCAGAGCAACTCGCACAGCTGTTCGCGGCTTTGCACGCGCGTGGACATGGCGAGGTAGGCCACCAGGGCCCGCAACTTGCGCGAGGCCGGCAGCGGCACCGCGATGTCCGCCCGCAGCACGCGCAGCGGCCCCAGCAGCTGGATCGACAGATCCGGTCGCAACGAATCCACGTCGCTTTCCACGGGCGCTACCACGGCGCGCCTCCAG
>CBIHOQ010000101.1:0-1626 GCA_966212065.1 uncultured Burkholderiaceae bacterium | reverse complement strand
CGCAGACGCAGCGCGTCGTGGCGTGCCTCCAGGGCCGCGACCGCGCGCTCGAGCGCCTCAGGCACGAGCCGCCCCTTCACCTTCAGCAGCACCGCCTGGTTCCAGTGCGATTCCCCTTGCGGATAGCGCTCGAAGAACAGCCGCTGGATCGGCGTGAGGGCGAGCGCGGCGCCGTCGTCGATTTCATGCGCGCTCGGCGAATCGAGCCGTTGCGCGCGCTGCGCGAGACCGCTCACCGTCGGATGCTCGAAGATCTGCCGCGGTGTCAGCCGCCAGCCCGCCTCGCGCGCCCGCGCGATGATCTGCAGGCTCTGGATCGAGTCGCCGCCAGCTTCGAAGAAGTTGTCGGTGACGCCCAGATCGTCGCGTCCGAGCACGGCGCTCCAGATCGACAGCAGCACCGATTCGATCTCGTTCGATGGCGCCACGCACTCGCGCGCGCCCGTCCGCGGCGCGGGCAAAGCGGCGCGGTCGAGCTTGCCGTTAGGCATCCACGGCAGCCGCGCGAGTATCGTCACCGATGAAGGGACCATGTAGCTCGGGAGCTTGTGCTCGAGTTCGCGGAGAAGGCGTGCGGTGTCGAGGGTGGGTGATGTAGTTCTGGTGGTCTTTGCTATCTCTGCACCCGCTACGCCGACCTGCGCTGCATCGGTACTCGCGACGCCCGTCGCCGCCACGTCAGCCTCTACCGCGCCACCCTCGCCCGCCACATACGCCGCCAACCGCTGCGTCTGCCCTTCTCCGACGACAATCACCGCCGCCTCGCGCACACCCTCGCACTGACGCAACACCGCCTCGATCTCGGCAGGTTCGATGCGCTGCCCGCGCAGCTTCACCTGCTGATCGAGCCGTCCGAGAAACTCCACGGTGCCGTCCGCGCGCATTCGGCACAGATCGCCGCTGCGATACATGCGCGCACCCGGCGCGCCGTGCGGGTCGGGCACAAAGCGCTCGGCGGTGAGACCCGCGCGGCCCAGATAACCGCGCGCCACTGTCGGTCCGCCGATGCACAACTCCCCGAGCCCGCCCACCGGCGCTTCATCGCCGAATGCGTCGAGCACGCGCGCCGTGCGTCCCGGATACGGATGGCCGATCGGCACCGTCACCTCGTGAACATCGTCGGCCACAGTGTGGCGATACAACGCGGCGACTGTCGTCTCCGTCGGTCCGTACAGGTTATCGAGCCGGATGTCAGCGAGCGGTCCGTCGCGCCAGCGCGCGAGCGCGTCGCCAGGCAGCGCCTCGCCGCCGACCGTCACCTGGCGCAGCGCAAGCTGCGCGCGCGGCGGCGCATGGCGATGCCACTGTTGCCACAGCGCCGTCGGAATCCGCGCGAACGTCACTTGTCGTTTCACGAGTCGTTCGCTCAGGCTTTCGAGATCCCACGGCTGCACGCCGCGCATTTCGACCGTCGCGCCGCGCAGGAGTGCAGGCAGCGTTTCGTGCAACGCGACGTCGAAATTGATCGTCGATGAGTGGAGCACTGTGTCGTCGTCGCTGATGCCGTAGGTTGTGAGGAAGTCCTGCAGGTGCGTCCATAACGCGCCGTGGCTCACGCCGACACCCTTGGGTCTGCCGGTCGAGCCCGAGGTGTAGAGCACGTAGGCGAGCTGGTCGGGGTGCAGC
>CBIHOQ010000100.1:0-1676 GCA_966212065.1 uncultured Burkholderiaceae bacterium | reverse complement strand
CGGGTTCGGGTGTGGCGTGTGTTGCGGGGTGTGGTGTGGTGGCGGTGGAGGAGTTGTCGCCGGAGGAGGGTGTTGCTGCTCGGGCGGTGCAGGCGGAGGCGTTGTCGCGGGAGGCGGCGGGTCGTGGTGTGGGGGTGCCGGTTGAGGATGCGGTGGCGGATTTCGGGGGTGGGTTCACGGAGGAAGCGTTCGCGCGGGCGGCTCGGTCGCCGCGGTGGGCGGGGGTTGCGGATCAGTTGCGGTCGTTGCGGTCGGTGTCAGCGGGCCGGTTCTTCGAGTCGTTAGCGGGTATCGCGGGGAAGACGGTCGGGGCGGCGACGGTGGTGTTCGCGGTGGTCGGGTTGGTGACCTCGATCATCGAGGAAGATTATGTGGCGTTGATCGCGAGCATTCTCGCGTTGGTGTCGTTGATCACGGCGGATATGTTCACCGGGGCGTTGGCGGCAGCGTTCGGGGCGATGGCGTTGTGGTCGCATCCGTCGGATCCGACGCAGTGTTGGCGGCCGGATCAGCGGATGGTGTTGGGGTATAACGACGCGGAACGTAAGGCGTTGGAATCTCTCGCTCCCTCGGTCGCGCACGCGGTCGCGGACGAGGTCGATCAGCGGGTCGAGATGATCGCGTATCGGGCCGAGTATCTGCAGTCGTTGGTCGATCTGCATTCCTGGCGGCAGGGCTGGGACCCGGTCACCGGTGGGGAACCGGGAACGCAGGCGGCGAAAGCGGCGATCGTGGACCAGGCGCGCACGCAGGCCGAGCAGGTGCGTGCCGAGGGACGCGTCGCGGTGATGACACAGATGCGGGCCGCGGTCGAGGCCGCGAACTCGGGAGAGGTGTTCACGAAGTATCGGGACGAGTGGGTGAAGAAAGTGAACGACGATGGTGGGATCTCCACCTGCGGATCGGTGAAAGAGAAAGTCGATCCCGCCTCGATGCCGGCCACGAACCCGAACCCGATCGATATCAACGCATATGTCAGCGGCGTCGGTCCGACCCTGGCAGACCGGGCCCTCTCGACGTATGACGCGTCCCCGGCCCGCACGATCCGCCCCGTGACCGAGGACATGGTCTCAGCGAAACTGCCCACCACCGACGCCGGATGGGCGTTCTCCCCCGTCGAGGGAACCGAGAACGGAAACCACCCCGCCCAGGTGACCACACTGACCGGCACCGGAACCCACGGCCACTACATCCAGATCCGCGATACCACCACCGGGGAACTGGTCTGCGGGTCACACCGGGTCAACCAGCTCGGACTATGGCGATGCTCCGACACCCACGGACTGCAACGCCCCGGCACGACCCGCACCTACACGGTGACCTCCTCCGCGACCACGTCCGGAACCTTCACCGATACCGGAGCGCGCACCACCGTCACAACCACACCCTCCCCACAACCCTCCACCCCGCAACCCCCCACGTTCACCGACATCCACGTCGATCAACGCACCATCACCGGAACCACCCAACCCGGAGTATCCGTCCAGATCCTCACCCAGAACCCCCACCGCGACACCGCGACCGGCACCGGCGACCCCCTCTCCCCGACCGTGACCGCCGACACCACCGGCCGATTCACCCTCACCGCCAACCCCGACACCCCCGCCGGAACCGCGCAACTCGTCTTCACCACCCCCACCACCCACACCCAAACCCTCATCCAACTCACCCCACCC
>CBIHOQ010000099.1:0-1719 GCA_966212065.1 uncultured Burkholderiaceae bacterium | reverse complement strand
CAGGGTGCGGAGGTCAGGTCGAGTGGGCACTTGACCTGACCTGTCTGGCCAGGTCGAGTGCACTCGACCATAGGTCGAGTGTGTAGAATCCCAGTGTATAAAGTGTCGCAGTGACGTCATCTGGTTTCCGACGAATTTTCGTAATCGACTGCGCACATGGCGAGCGCCGCAAAGGCGCCGTCGCGGGCGAAACAGATGCAGCTTGCATCTGAGTTAGAGCTCCAGCGATCTTCGCGACTTCGCGGACCGCCTATGGGCCCGCTGCGTGAAAACTACGTTGTTCACGACTCTGGAGCGGATACTGCGCCTGAGGGCAGTGCGCCAGCGCCTGCTCCCGCTTCCCTCGCGTCGGCCCAACGATCATCAACTTTGACCGTTGTTTCCACGGAGCCAGTGCCAGTGGAGGACGATTCGACGGATAGTGCACGTCGTACAGGCACGAAAGACTCTGCTCCGGAGAAGCGCGACGGTTCTGTGCTCGGTGCAGCTAGCGATGAAGATCACCAACCTCGTAAGAAGGCTCGCAACAAGAAGGAGGAGCGCATCACGAAGGCAGACGAGTGGCGCGACATGTTTAAGCCGATCGAGGGCGGCTACGAGTGCGAGTGGATCGAGTGCGGAGAAAAAGATCACAAGGGAAGAGAACACAACTCGGTCCTCACATCCACGGACATCAGCACCATGCGCAACCACCTCAAGCGATACCACACTATCATCTGGAAGGCTGCGGAGCATGCACTCAAGAACAACAAGAAGATTCCAATTGCCGATCTTCGCCGAGATTGGCTCAAATCGACTGCTAATCACAAGACTCACCGTCAAACTGTTATCCACGCGAACTACATCAAGAAGCGCAAGGCCTCGGGGAAGCACAATGACCAGGATCTCGCACTCGCGGCGTTTATTGCCGAAAATGGCATTTCACTCCGCGCGTTCGACTCCAGATCGTGGCTCAACTTCTGCAACATCAGCGGCGTCAAAACACCATCTGCGGGCGTGCTGTCAACGACAACAATCCCCACCATGGCGCTTGCAATCCAACAGTCGCGAGATCATCAACTTCGTAAAGCGACTGCGGTCGCTTTCGCCATCGACGGATGGGACGCAGGAGCTCAAGGACACGTGCTTGGTGCCGTGGCTCACGCGATCCTCCCCGATTGGACCCTCGTTCGCAACATCTTCTCTCTGAGCCAGATCACTGCAAACGCCACGGCACCTCTGCTCGTTGCGCTCCTCCGCGCAAAGCTCAGCGCACGCCTGCCGAACGCTCAGATATGTGCGGTCGTCACCGATGGCGGCGCCAACTTCAGAGCGGCCTCATCTACCATGGTTGATGAGCCTTTCACGTGCGTCTGTCACTCGCTGCAGCTCGTTGTGAAGGAAATCGTCAAGGGTATGTTCACACGACGCCTCACCTGCACTTACACCGTCTAGAAGTGGATGAGCTGCGGGTTGTGAAGAACATCGTCGCCTACATCTGTGCGTCGCACCTTCGCGAGCAGGCGCTCCAGGATGCGCAGCACTCGCAGGCGCCGCGCTCACTGATTCTGGCGAATGCGACTCGCTGGTGCAGTGAGCACAACATGCTCGGACGATTTCTCGATTTGGAAGGTCCACTCCGCATCGTCACGGCCAGCTGGGGGGCGGAGCTCGACTCGCCCATGCCCACAGAGGCTGGCATCGTTCGTCTGCGTGCTCTCGAGAAAGTGCTACGGTACT
>CBIHOQ010000098.1:0-1905 GCA_966212065.1 uncultured Burkholderiaceae bacterium | reverse complement strand
TGCGCAACGGTCACGTTGCGCCGGAATCAGCGGTCACGTTCACCGGAATACGCAGGTGGCCGTCGAGGCAATTGGAGGAGCGGATGCAGTCGATGCTTTTTGAACGCAGCGCCCTGTCGCGCCAACCCGACGAGGTGGTCCGGGGCGAAATCGCACACCTGCGCGAGGCACAGCAGGTGACGCCTGACCTCGTGCGGAAAGACCCGTACATACTCGACTTCCTCGGACTCAACGATCACTACCTAGAGCGTGACCTCGAAGATGCGATCCTGCGCGAGATGGAACAGTTCCTACTAGAGCTCGGCGCGGGTTTTACATTCGTCGCTCGCCAGAAGCGCCTACCGATCGATGACGACGATTTCTGCATCTAAGTCGGCACTCGGCCATGAACAGTCGGTGGACGTGCACGTCCAGATCGTCGACAATCAAGTTCGACCTTTGCAAACTAGGTGTCGTACTACATATGGATTTCACCTTCCTGCCGCGATGGAAAGAAGAGCTTGTCTGCTCGAGTTCACTTGGGGAAGTGATTCTCGAGATGCCGATGGGAGTTCCTTCCATCTATCTGCCAACAAAAGCAGTCTGGCAAGACTCAGCACCTGAATGGGCGCGCCCGCACTGGGAATCGATTCACCTGCAACTAAAAGCGTGGTGCGCTCTCCATGACTTTCCTCTCGTTGTGGACGATACGGCAAGCGTGTTCACCTAGTAAAGCCACACAGCTGAATTCACGAGAGCAGCTCGCCAGTTGACCAACGCCGACGAATACTCGTCTTCCGACTCTCTGCTCGATTCGGTACGAGTTCGCGCCCCGGTCAGGTTCTTGCGCCAGTGGCGTAGAGATGGTCGACGCAGTATGCGCTACCGTTCAACTGATTCTTTTCGCAGCCATTCCACATGCATTTTGCCACCGCATTCTCCCCGCGCAACTGAGCGATATACTCCTTTCGCAGAGCCTCGTCTGAAGCATTCCAGCCTTTCGTAGCGTTGACCTTTACCGCAAACTGAATCTGATACTTGTCCCATTCATCGACAGCCCATAGTTGTCCGCAGGTCCGGCATCGTAGGAGCGCTCTCCAGCCTGCAGCATCCACGCCCTGGAAGCCGGGAAACAGTGCCGCCAAAGTCCCGTCAATTCTGCGTATTTCTGGCTGATCGTCGCAATCACATTTCATAGGCTTCCCGCAGCCGCTCAACGCTGAAAGAAGGTAACAGCGATAGCACGGATCAGGTCGTCAACCCTCGCCCGCTCCGCTTCGGAAATTTCTGTCTGGCAGTCGGCTCGTAATGCTCGTAGCGCTTCGTGTAGATCACCCCAATCGTCCGTCAGCCCGCTTGCCAGCGGCCACGCGCGAAGCAAGTGGCGTAAGGGACGTGCGGCGCGACGTTCGCACCAAATGTCGAAAAGTTCGGAGCATCCAGCGTTGATGTCGTCAGGAAACATTGATAGGGTTTCGTCGGGTATCGTCGAGGAAGGTACCAATGATGCACCATTTCGAGTGACCGTTATGGAGCATATCGATCGTCCCTTCCGGGTCGAAAGCCGCCCGACGACCGAGCGCGCATGGGGATCACTAGCAGGCTGCGGAAATACCGTCGGCCCACGTCAGCGCGGAAGCGCCTTAACACCGTGCTGAAAAAAGCCGGCGGCGCCAATGCCGATGTCTCAGCCAAGGTCCGGCGGTTGCAGGTCAGCGCCCGCGTCGCCATCCTTTTCACGGCAATCATCGCAACCGGCGAGGTCATTGGCGCCAAGGACAAAGTGAAAGAGGCCGCTCGGCAGGGAAGCATCATCGCTGGTGGCATGATTGGTGGAAGCCTTGCAGGGCTCGCCGTCTCATTCGTTTGCTTGCGTATTCCGGCGATCGTGATCAAGGATTCCGGAGGATCGTGATCGCTGATTCC
>CBIHOQ010000097.1:0-2034 GCA_966212065.1 uncultured Burkholderiaceae bacterium | reverse complement strand
AACGGCTTGCGCAGGCTAAGGCGAGACAGGCTGAGTTGAAGGCGCAGATGAAAAAACCGCCGGACAAAACGATCGTCCCGAGCGAGATTCCGGGGCTGAAGGTGCACGTGTGCACGCTGGTCGCACCCGATTCTCCACCCGATAACTGGGACTACGTGTACGTGCACGCGAAGCTGATGATCGTTGACGATGTGTTCATGACGCTGGGGTCAGCCAATGTCAACACGCGCAGCATGGAGGTGGACAGCGAGTTGAACATTTGTCATGAACATGCGGGGGTGACCGCGCCGCTGCGCAAGCGGTTGTGGGGGATTCATACGCGGCCTAATGGCAATACCAAAGATCCAGACAGTGTGAAGGCTCAAGGTGACAATATCGAGGAAGCCTTTAAATCGTGGCGGAAAATCATCTCTCGAAACGCCAAGAACCAACGCGATAAGCTGGCTCCGATTGCCTCCCTCGTCGGCTTCATGCGCACTTCGCCAGACCGCAGCTATCTAGACTGACCTACACCTATGAACAGACGCATTTTTATCGTGTTGCTTGCAGGCCTCGTTTGCGCCTGCACTCATAAGGAGAACCCGTTGGCTTCGCTACCCGATGTGAGCGCTGTGCGCGCCAATCTTGCCTTTACCTGCGTGCACGAGGCCGACCATCTGCCGCCGCTCGAGCCCGATGCAGATCGGCTATTCGAATATGGGCGCTACCTGCAAAAACGGGACGGCGAGAAAAGTTTTAACGACGCCGCACGCTACTACCGGATCGCGGCGGCATACGGTCACTACAAAGCGAACCACAATCTGCAATTGCTGGTGTCGCAGGGATTGGCGGATTCGCCAGACAGGCAGAAAGAAACCGTTGACCTTGCCGTGCAGTTGGTCCATCAGGGCGTACCGGGCGGCTATTACGACATTGCGCACTACCTCGAACTCGGATATGGCCTGAAGCAGGATGCCGAGATGTCGTTGCGCTACATGCGCAAGGCCGCTGATCTCGGCAATCCGGATGCGCAGTACTACGTGGGGGAAAAGCTCGCCCCGATCGATATCGCACCGGCAATAGCCAAGCAGATGTGGCACTGCGCGGCGGATCAGGGGCACGGAACAGCGGCGAGCACACTGGGTATTGATTTGCAAACAGACAAGTTTTATCCGGAGGCTGTCAAGGCATTCCAACAAGGAGTCCGGTCGGGGGACACACTGGCAGCCTCATTCCTTGAAGATGCGTTCAACGGTCCATCTCCGTCTGACCAGTTGAACTATATGGCGCTCCCGAGCGACCCGGAACGCTCGCGGCGCTATAAGCTGATCGGCAAGTTCATCGACGACAACGACGGCCGCAACCCGAAGGTGCCGGACATCGACAAGATCGTGCCGCTGCCGCCAGCGAAGCTTCCGCCATGGGACGGCACGTTTCAGTGGGAAAAAGACCAGGCCGCAGCGGTGCCGCCGCAAAAGCCCTCGGAAGAACTGATCGAACGGATGAGCAAGGACAAGCACCTGGACCCGGCCACGGGCCTGCCCCTCGCGAAGTCCGAGCACGTCTCGCAGACGGAAAGCATGCCGCCGGCCGAAACGAGGTTGCCGGTCGGCACCATCGCGCGAACTGGCGAGCCGTGCCCGCAAACCGGCGTATGGCGCGCGAGTCTCGCCAAAGGCACGGTCGCGGAGGCCGAGCGCAATTTTCGGAAGGGCATGGCGTTACCATCGCTGACGATCTATCGCCCTCGCGTGTTCGCCTGGCTCGATGACTGGATGGGCTTTCGCACGCAGACAATGCAAGTGACCTGGCAACTGGTCGGCTACTTGAATGAGGCATAGTGCGCTCTGCTCGACGAACACATGAAACAGGTATCGCCTGGGCTGCCCATGAATAGAGGCCTATCCATGGTGTTGCTGGCCGTCCTCGTCTGCGCCTGCACGCGCAACGAGAACCCGTTGGCTTCGCTACCCGATGTGAGCGCTGTGCGCGCCAATCTTGCTTTCACCTGCGTGCACGAGGCTGATCATCTGCCTCCGCTCGAACCCGATGCAG
>CBIHOQ010000096.1:0-2086 GCA_966212065.1 uncultured Burkholderiaceae bacterium | reverse complement strand
GTCATCTTCGCCCTGGCCAACCCTGACCCCGAAGTGCATCCCGAGGTCGCGGCCGGCCTGCTCCCCCCGTGGCTGTCCCACCCCAACACCTTGGTGCCCTTCCCACGTCCCAATGGCAGCCCTTGCAAGCGGATCGAGATTCTGTTTGATGATCACGGAAACAGTTCCGGCTCCATCATCGAAAATCTTCTCAGCTCATTGGCAGGGTAATGAAATGGCCGATATTCAATCCAAGCCGGTATTCGAGGGCTCGTACAGTACACAAACGAAGCACGCCCTACCCAGCGCTATCGTCGACGCCGCAATCGCTGATCTCGTGGCAATCGCAACGAAATTCGGCGCCGACGCAATCAGGGACGCCAAGACGCGCGAGCGCTATATGCGACATATTAAAGAGATTGCCGACCAGGTGCGTCATGAAGTCGATAGCGGCAACATGTCCGTGAAGGAGGGCGCTGAGTATTGCAACCAGCTGCGCGACAAACTCTTCGTCGAGTATCGCAAATACACGTCAGCCGTACGCGTTGCGATGGCGGAAGAAATCAAGTTGGAGGCCCGAGGCTTCGACTACTATCTGAACAAGTATGCGCAGGGGCAGTTCGGCAAGCCGTTCGATCAACTGACCGAACAGGAGCGGCACAAGATTTACTACGCCGTCATCGAATCTGCCGGACGTGCCAATGCCAAAGTCAACTCGAAAGTGCGCACTCTGCGTGTAAATGGCAAGGTGGCACTCATCGTCACTGCTATTTTTGCAACCGGAGAGATCGTCGGCGCGCAGGACAAGGTAAAGGAATTGGCGCGTCAAGGCAGCATTGCTGCGGGTGGCATGATCGGCGGTGGAATTGCCGGGTTCTTTGTGTCATTCGTCTGTGGACCTGCGGAACCAGCTTGCGCAGTGGCCTTGGTGACGATCGGGAGTAACCTCGGTGGAATGCTTGGGGAGGTTGCAAACGATGCCTACCAAGAGGAATTGGTGGAGTTCAATCGTTGGGTTTCGAAATAATGGACGGCAGTTATGTCGATGACGTGGGCCATCCTGCTATGTATTTTGATCGCCGTCTCCGGCGCGGTGCTCGTAATCAATCTTCTAGATGGGTCCAGGGAGCTTCACGACTACTGGAATCTTGATAACGAGTACGAGCCGTCGCAGAGCAAACTTGACTGGCTTAGGTCGCGTGTTGTGTTCTATTCGGCAGCTGCGGTTCTCGTGGCTTCTGCTGGGATTTTTTTCTGGCTTCGCCATTCGCCGGGCTGAGCGCCGCGGCACCTGCCCCCATGCGCTCGCGCGCGTTCTTGTTTGCGGCAGGCGGAAGTGTCGAATGTACCAATGCGCGATTGGTCGCGCCGGCGCAAGCGGGCACCATGCCGCGAAGGGGCGCGTCGGCATACGTTCGTCAACCGCGCCCCAGTCTTTCTGCGCCGCGTTGGCCGAGTCAGCGGTACGCTGCACTCCGGGCGATCGGGCGCAAAGGGGCCCAGCGGGCAACCGGAGACGGCGATCCCTAAGCGCTGACCCGCTGACCTACCCAGAGTCCAGAGATATCGGCGAGTCGATGGAATGGCTCGAATCCGAGTCGTGGCGGGTTCGGCAGACACATGGCAGAGCCGAATTGCTTTAACACTCCGCAGCCCGTAATCAGGCAAAGTAAACATTGATATTCCCGAGGAAGATCTTCACCGTCCTGCGGACAAATTTCCGATTCCTGTCAGGGACTTAACGCAATTTTGGCGAAAAATTTACGAATCCCGGCCGACCCTCTTTCCTGGACTCGGTCACGTGCGCAGCATAGGTGAAAAGAGCTACGCGTTCGTGCCGCTGACCTAGCGTCGAATGCAGAAAATTGCCGCACGTGCAATGCACAGGGGGGCCCTATCAACAAAATAGCCGATCCTGCAACGCGCCAGGTTCACAGCGGATGGCTATCTGGTTCTTGCGAATGCCGTTCGGAAGGTTGTCTTGGCTGCATGAATCGCGCGGCGTAGCATAGCAATCCAATTTGACATAATCCCAATTATCAACGGAGCTAGTGTTAGACCCAAATAGTAATGTCGTATCTGAGCCAAATAGAAATGTCGTAGCTGG
>CBIHOQ010000095.1:0-2389 GCA_966212065.1 uncultured Burkholderiaceae bacterium | reverse complement strand
GTAACCGGTAACTGACCAACGTCAGTTGACGTTCTCAATGCCTTGCGATAGAGGCGAGCGCAAGGGATCGCCGGCGAACAAGCGCTTCCACATTTGCGGCGTGAGTTCCTGCACGCGCGCAGCCGGATGCGTGCCCACGCGCTGCAGTACATCCACCAGATAATCGTACGGATCGATCTCGTGCAGCCGGCACGTCACCAGCAGGCTTTGCACGATGCCCACCTGCCTGGCGCCCAGTTCGCTCCAGCAGAACAGCCAGTTCTTGCGCCCCATCGGAATCGCGCGCAACGCGCGTTCCAGCGAATTGGTGTCGATCTCGACATCCGGATCGCCCAGATACAGCATCAGCCCTTCGCGACGCTCGCGCGCATACGCCAACGCCTTCGTGAACGGGCTGCTCGGCAGGAAGCCTTGCGATGCGAACTGTGCATCGATCCATGCAAAGAAACGCTGCGCCGCCGGTGCCGCCTGCGCCTGGCGCAGCGCGCGCTTGTCCGTCCCCGTCAGATGGCGCTCGCGGATGTCTTCCTCGACCCGATACAGCACGCCGATATGGCGCAAGGCTGCCTCGACCCGCTCCGGTTCGATCTGTTCGGCCTTGAGGAAGGCGCGCCGGCAGTGCGCCCAGCATTGCGCGTGCGCGATCCCCGTCTTCTCGACGTAGCGCGCGTAGGCAGCATAGCCATCCGTGTGCAGCACGCTTCCCGACGGCAGCGTGGCGCCCAGCGTCTGCTGCACATGTTCGTGGCGCCGGCTCGGGTGATAGTGGAAGCAGATTTCGTCTGCCTCTCCCATCACCGGCCAGAAGTAGGCCGGCTTCATCTTGCCCGGCCCTTCGCGTCCGGCCTTGATCGGCGTTTCGTCCATGCGCTTGACGCGCGAGGCCAGAATCGCGCCCCATTGCGCATCGAACACGGGTTCCAGCAGCGCGATTGCGCTTTGCGCAAGCTGCGTCAACCATGGCCGGCTGACCTTCACGCCGGCTTGCGCCAGCCGCTGGTGCTGCCGGTACAACGGCAGGTGATAGCAGAATTTGTCGATCAGCAGACCGGCGATGAACGATACGTCGGCGCGGCTGCCGTCGATCACGCCAGCGGGCGCAGCCGGGCACGACAGCGCCTGTGTGTCGCGCCGTTTGACGACTTGCCGCACGTATTTGAGGATCACGTAGCTGCCCGGACGCTGCGCCAGGCGATGGCTGACCTTCTCGCCGATGATCTCGACCTGCTCGGGCGTAAGGTCGGCGATGTCGGGATCGGCCACATGGATGACTTCGACCGGCACTTTGGTGTCGTCGAAGAACAGCGTGGCTTCGTCGTTGGCGGGAGGCTTTGGTGTGGTGCTGCGTTCGTGCGCGGCGACACGACGCGTCTTGCCGGGAATGTCTTGTTCCGGGTGCGCGTTGAAATCCTCGCCCAGCGTGCCTTGCGCACCATCCGGCGCGATCAGGCGCTTCTCGCTTTTGCTGCCGAAGAGCTGGCGCTCGAACCAGGCTACGCGTGCGCGTAGCTGGGTGATCTCTGTGGCCTGCCTGTTGACCAGATCGCGCAAGTCCGGCACACCGGATGCGGATGGTTTGGCAGGAGAAACGGCCCTCGTCGACATGGCCGCCATGATAGAGAAATACGCGCGTCATGGCGAGAGGCTCGGTGCGCAATGCTGCGGCGCATGGCGATAGCGATGACGCTGACGCGTCACTTCGATGCCTTCGAGCAGCAGCTTGAGCTGTGTTGCATCGATCTCGCGCGTGCTCATGCGCGTCCAGTCCGACAGCAGCCGGCCTTGTTCGAGCCGTTTGGCCCATACACACCACCCAGTGCGGTCGAAGTAGAGAATCTTGATTTGCGTGGCGCGCCGGTTGATGAAGGCGAACAGGTGGCCGCCCAGCGGATCAGCCTGCATGCCGTGGCGGGCGATCGCATACAGCCCGTCGTACGAACGCCGCATGTCGACCGGCTGGCCGTACAGGAACACGCGTACCTGCTGTTCGGGGAAGAACATCAGCGTGCCGTAATGGTGAGCACGACCCCGCCCGGCAGCGCGAGGCGGATGTCGATGCCAGCGGCCTGTGTCGCAGCCGCGAGCGGACCCAGGTCGATGAACGGCGCGGCGTCGCACCGGCGTTTGGCCCCCGCCGCCGGTGCGCCGTTGTCCTTGGCCAGCCGCGCGCGCCACCAGTAAAACGTTTGCACGGCGATGCCTTCGCTGTCACAGAAAGCCTTCACGCCTTGGCCGCTTTGCGCCTGCCGCATCAGACGCTCACGCCATTGCGTTTGCCGGTGCTGCATGTTCGTCGATTGCTTCATTGCCCTCTCCGTGTGTTGGAACGTGAGAACATTGTGACCATCGCTTCGCGCGAAATCTATGACGCTGCTGGCTTACCGCTTAC
>CBIHOQ010000094.1:0-2675 GCA_966212065.1 uncultured Burkholderiaceae bacterium | reverse complement strand
TTCCGTGATCCACGTGACCGATCGTGCCGACGTTCACGTGCGGCTTGGTCCGTTCGAATTTACCTTTAGCCATGATTCTCTTCTTTCAAAAAGTAGTCGATGAAAAAGCCGGGTGGCTTACTTCGCTTTCGCGCTGATGATGGCTTCAGACACGTTACGCGGCGCTTCGGCGTAGTGCTTGAACTCCATCGTGTACGTCGCGCGGCCTTGCGTGGCCGAACGCAGCGACGTCGAGTAGCCGAACATTTCCGACAGCGGCACTTCCGCGCGGACGATCTTGCCGCCGCCCACCATGTCTTCCATGCCCTGAACCATACCGCGGCGGCTCGACAAATCGCCCATCACGTTGCCCATGTAGTCTTCCGGCGTTTCGACTTCCACGGCCATCATCGGCTCGAGGATGACGGGGCTCGCCTTGCGCATTGCGTCCTTGAAGGCCATCGAGCCGGCCATGCGGAACGCATTTTCGTTCGAGTCGACGTCGTGGTACGAACCGAACGTCAGGTGCACCTTCACGTCGACGACCGGGAAGCCCGCGAGCACGCCGGCCTTCAGCGTTTCCTGGATACCCTTGTCGACCGCGGGGATGTATTCGCGCGGAATCACGCCACCCTTGATCTCGTCGAGGAACTCGTAGCCCTTGCCTTGCTCGTTCGGCTCGAGCGTGATGACGGCGTGGCCGTACTGGCCGCGGCCGCCCGATTGCTTGACGAACTTGCCTTCGACGCCTTCAGCCTTGCCACGAATCGTTTCGCGGTAAGCCACCTGCGGCTTGCCGACGGTGGCTTCGACGCCGAACTCGCGCTTCATCCGGTCGACGAGAATTTCCAGATGGAGCTCGCCCATGCCCGAAATAATCGTTTGGCCCGATTCTTCGTCCGTTTGAACGCGGAACGACGGATCTTCCTGTGCCAGGCGGTTCAGCGCCAGACCCATCTTTTCCTGGTCCGGCTTCGTTTTGGGCTCAACAGCCTGCGAAATCACCGGTTCCGGGAAAATCATGCGTTCGAGCACGATCGGGCTTTGCGGATCGCACAGCGTGTCGCCCGTGGTCGCGTCCTTCAGGCCGACTGCCGCAGCGATGTCGCCTGCGCGCACTTCCTTGATTTCTTCGCGCTGGTTCGCATGCATCTGCAGAATACGGCCCAGACGTTCTTTCTTGTCTTTGGTCGCATTGAGCACGGTGTCGCCCGAATTCACGACGCCCGAGTACACGCGGAAGAAGATCAACTGACCGACGAACGGGTCCGTCATGATCTTGAATGCCAGTGCCGAGAACTTTTCGTCGTCGGCCGCGCGGCGCTCACCCTTCTCACCGCTTTCGAGCTCGCCCGTAACCGGCGGAATGTCGATCGGCGACGGCAGGAAATCGATCACGGCGTCGAGCATGCGTTGCACGCCCTTGTTCTTGAACGCGGTGCCGCACAGCATCGGCTGGATTTCGCAAGCGATCGTACGGTCGCGCAAACCCTTGACGATTTCAACTTCAGTCAGCGCTTCGCCGCCGAGATACTTTTCCATCAGTTCTTCGCTGGCTTCGGCCGCCGATTCGACCATTTTTTCGCGCCATTCGTTGCACGAGTCAACCAGTTCCGCCGGGATGTCTTCGTACGAGAACTTCGTGCCCTGGGACGCGTCGTCCCAAATGATCGCCTTCATCTTCAGCAGATCGACGACGCCCGTGAAGTTTTCTTCAGCGCCGATAGGCACCACGATCGGAACCGGGTTTGCCTTCAGACGCAGCTTGAGCTGGTCGTAAACCTTGAAGAAGTTCGCACCGGTACGGTCCATCTTGTTGATGAACGCGAGACGGGGAACCTTGTACTTGTTAGCCTGACGCCACACAGTTTCCGACTGGGGCTGCACGCCGCCCACAGCGCAGTAAACCATGCACGCGCCGTCGAGCACGCGCATCGAGCGCTCGACTTCAATCGTGAAGTCGACGTGGCCCGGGGTGTCGATGATGTTGATGCGGTGCTCAGCGCGGTCGCCGGCCATGCCTTTCCAGAAGGCGGTCGTCGCAGCGGACGTGATGGTAATGCCGCGCTCTTGCTCTTGCTCCATCCAGTCCATCGTTGCTGCGCCATCGTGCACTTCACCAATCTTGTGGTTCACGCCGGTGTAGAACAGGATGCGCTCGGTCGTCGTCGTTTTGCCGGCGTCGATGTGAGCGCTAATACCGATGTTGCGGTAGCGCTCGATAGGTGTCTTACGAGCCACTTTAATCCTCTATTGGGATAGCACGAAGGTTATCGATTGCCTTCGCGCCTAACACAAACGGGCGAGGCGCTGAAAAGCGCACCCGCCCGGAATTTTTCCGCTATTGCCGTAAATCTTGGCTTAGAAACGGAAATGCGAGAACGCCTTGTTGGCTTCGGCCATCCGGTGCACTTCGTCGCGCTTCTTCATCGCGCCGCCGCGGCCTTCCGCGGCTTCTTGCAACTCACCGGCCAGACGCAGAGCCATTGACTTCTCGCTGCGCTTCTTCGCGGCCTCGCGCAACCAACGCATCGCCAATGCCATACGACGCGACGGACGCACTTCGACCGGAACTTGGTAGTTCGCTCCGCCAACGCGGCGGCTCTTCACTTCCACCACCGGCTTGACGTTGTTGAGCGCCACCGTGAACACTTCCAGCGGGTCCTTGCCACCCTTGGTCTGGATCTGTTCGAAAG
>CBIHOQ010000093.1:0-2759 GCA_966212065.1 uncultured Burkholderiaceae bacterium | reverse complement strand
ATTGGAACGATTGCCTATGCCCTTTCGCACGCAACGCCTGTGCCTGCCTGTGCCTATCGAGCCTACCCGCCCGCACCTTGGAACTAAAACGGCCCGCACGCTACACCGCATGCGAGCCGCATGAAGCCTCCTCCGACAGACAGATGAACAATGAAAACCGAAGCCGTTACTGCCTCTGCCGCTGCTGCAGGTACTGCTTGACCTCGCTCATCGTCACGCGGCCGCTATGCGCCGTATCGATTTCGTCGAAGTGCTTGGCGATATAGCCGAGCCCGTTCGACTGAGCTTGTGCTTTCGTGATCGCGGCGCCATTACTGAGCACCGTGTTCGCACCGAGGCGCGCATCCAGGCGCTGCTGCGCCTGCTGCGCGAGATCGTTGCCCGTCGTCGGCATCGCGGCCGCCGCCCGCGTGCGCGGGAAGTAAGGGCCGTCCACCCCGCCGCCGCGGTTGGGCAGATGAGCCGGTGCCACCGCTTGAAGCGCCGCGGCCTGTGCGCCGCCGGCCAGCACGCTCAAAACGATTAAGGGAGAAAGTCGTCGCAGCATCTCGATTAGTGACATGATCCGCTCGCTATAAAAGGTAGCCGAAAAACGCATGAACGCCAGTTACTGCGTCGTGGATTTGGACTGTGCCGCCAGCGTCGAGGTGCCCGCGGGGCTTTCGTCGCGCCACGGCGGCGGCAGCATCCATAAGCCGAGCGCACCGGGCGCTGGCTGACCGGCATAGAAGTCGCGCAGGTCCGACTTCATCTTCGGACGCGCGTTGTCGTCGAGATAGGTCATGTGGCCTCCGGGATAGAACGTTACCTGCAGGTTCGGATTGAGCCCCTGCACCGTCTGCAAGCGCGCGAGCTGCTTCTCCGTGTTGAAGAACGGCGTGGCCAGATCGTGGTAGCCGTTGAGCGCAAGCACCTTCAACTGCGGGTTGAGCTCAATGGCCGCCAATAGATCGGGAATGGTGTCGGGCAGTGGCTGTCCGTCATGCGAGAAGTCCCAAGCGTAGATGACGGCGTCGTTCAGCGGCAGATACGTGGCATTGGGCGCCGTATAGCCGAGATACGCCGGCATCTGCGTCGCAAGCGCTGTCGTGAACGGCTGCGAGATCAAGATATCGGAAGGATCGCCGTCCGACTGCAAACGCGGATCGGAGTCCGGCAGCGAGACGCGTCCGTCGTAGCGGCCGATCGTCGTGCCCGGCAGCAGCGCGTTGTTGAACGGATTGACGTTGAAGTAGCCGTTCAGGGCTTGGAACGACAAATCCGACGCCCATGTCCACGACGCCAGCGTCGGCGCGCTCGGCAAGACCGGGGGGCCTAGGAAGTCCGGCACACCGAGTTGGCTCAACACCCACGACTGCGCGTACCGCTTGAAGTCGCGATAGTGCGTCGACGCGAACAACTCCGATTGGAACGCGAACAGCGCGGGATCGGGCTGCCCAGGCACCGCCGTTTGCTGGAAATAGGCCGCCACCGCCGCATAGCCGGGGTAGTAGCCGCTTAGCGTATCGGTGTCGAGCTTGAGCGCATTCATATCGATCGTATTGCCGCTTAAGATGGCCACGGCTTCGATCGCATCGGCGAAATAGTTAAGGATCGACGACTGCAGCATGATCCCCGTCACGTGCACGCCTGAGGATTCAAGCGCGAGCGCAAGCATGTCGGTACGGGGCGTGCCGTACGATTCGCCGTATAGATACAACGGCGAACTCATGCGCTGGTTGGCTGCGGTGTAGCGCCGGATGAAATCGCGCATCACGCTCACGTCGGGATCGCTGCCCCAGAATTTCTGGTTGGTGTTCGGTGCGATCGCTTCCGAGAGCCCCGTGCCCGGCGGATCGATGAAGACCATGTCGGTCGTGTCGATCAGGCTCTGCGCGTTGCTTACGAGCGGAAAGTTCGGCCAATTCGTCATCAACGGATCGGGCGTTGCCACGCGGGTCGGCGCGAACGAGCCCAGCCGCAGCCAGATCGAAGACGAACCGGGGCCGCCGTTATAGAAAAACGTCACGGGCCGCGGGTTGCCGTCCTTGCTCGGCGCCGTATAGGCCACATACGACATCGTCGCTTCGGGATTGCCGCCCAGGTCCGACGCCGTCAGGTGGCCCGTCGTCGTCGTGTAGTGGATCGTCTTTTTACCCGATGTCCAAACGTGATGCATGACGGCCGCCTTTTCCGATACTTGGGTCGCGTCCAGGCTGTCGCCGGCGTTGCCCGAATACGCGATCGGATCGGTGTAAGGCGTATCGGCCGCCGCCTGCTGGCTGGCCGATACGGATTGCGCAGCCGCGATCTGCTGAGCGCCCGCGATCGCCGCCGTGGACGAGCCGCTATCGCCGCCGCCGCAGCCGGCGAGCGCTATCGCCGCCGCCGCGATTGCACTCAGCCAGAGCCCGCCGCCATGGCGACGCTCGAAGCCGGGGATACCACGCCTATTTCGCTTTTTCATTTTTTGTCCTTGGTAGTTGAGTTGCCGTTTCTCGATGACCATCGCGTGCGCTGCGCACCCTTTTTTTGCGGCGAGCAACGCCCAAGCGACGGTCGACATTCAGCCCTCTTCTCGAAACGACCAAGAGCCTGACTATCGAACCGCATAAATGAATAACTGCGTGATGCGAAACGTCTTCTATTAAGCGTTTTTACTACGGAATTTCGGAGGGTAATTCATTAATGCCGAAGACATCGGCGCTAAGAAATTAGGCGCGAACCGGAGGCTTGTCAAGACGCGGCTTAACCTGGCCAGCAGCGGGGCGGGACAAACT
>CBIHOQ010000092.1:0-2944 GCA_966212065.1 uncultured Burkholderiaceae bacterium | reverse complement strand
GAAGCGCGGCCTGAGGCGAAGTCGCACATTGCCGATGTCAGCGAGCCGGCATCGCGTCTTGCACAAGCGCAGGCCTTGCAGGCGCAGCTGGCCCAGCAGGCTCAACTGCATCAGGCGCAGGACAGCGGCGGCGACCAGAGTCGCGTTGCCGATGAACTCAAATCGCAGGCGGATGGCATCAAGGGCTCGGGCCTTGGGGATGGGTCCTTCCCGGAACTGAACGAAGCGCACCTGCTGCTGGCCGGCGCGGCCGGCATCGCGATGACCACGCCGGCTACCGCGCACGTAGCCGGGGGCCAGCACGTGGCGATCACGTCCGGCGTGAACGTCTCGGTGGCGAGCGGCGGATCGCTGTTTGCGAGCGTTTCAGAAAAACTCTCGCTGTTCGTGCAGCGCCTCGGCATGAAGCTGGTCGCGGCCAGCGGCAAGATCCAGGTGCAGGCGCACAGCGACGATATCGAACTGACGGCGCAGAAAGCGGTGCGGCTTGCCTCCGTCGCGAGCAACATCGAAGCGGCCGCGAAGCAGGAAATTCTGCTGACATCGGGCGGCGCCTATATCCGCATCAAGGACGGCAACATCGAGATTCATGCGCCGGGCAAGATCGACATCAAGGGCGAACAGCATGCGTTCGATGGGCCGACGCGCAAGAGCTATCCCTTGCCAGACCTTCCGCAGACAGGTCCGGTCCCATTCAGCCAGAAGCTGAGGTTTCGGACGATGGTGGACGGCGCTTCCGCAAGCCAGGTCAAGTATGCGATGTTTGCGCCCGCGGAGGCCGGGAAGACGGCGCAACGCGTGCTGGACGGCGTTTCATCGATAGACGGCTCGGCCCGCAGACTAAATCCGCAGGAATCGGAGCACCTGACAACGCTGTATGGGCAGGGCGAATGGGGGACATCCTACGACCTCAATATTGACCGAGACGATGCTCCCCGCATTAACAGTCCCGAAGAAAACAACCCATCTGGAGTTTTGTGATCATGGCAGGTGATGCTGAATACACCGTCCAGCCTGGCGATACGTTGAACGCGATTGCTGCAAGGAACGGCACTACCGTTGAGCGGCTTGTCAGCCTCAACAAAATCGACAACCCGAGGCTGATCTATCCGGGACAAAGGCTACAGCTTCGCGATGCCCCGACGGACGATATGGAAGCCTTCTTCAGCGAACTCTGGATTCGCGTGTCCGACGCGAATGATATGCCCATTGCGAGTCTCAAGACGACGGTAGTAACGGATACCAGGCAGCACGAATACGAAACTGACGAGCACGGCGGTATTCCACCGGTACGCACGCAAAAGCCTGCTGAGAAGGTCCACGTTTATGTTGCAAAGCTCGACGGTGGTAAAAAGAAAGTTGCGGCGTTGAGTCCTCCTGCGGGCACGCATCAGGCGACCCTACGCAGCCCGAAGGTGAAGGTCAAACTGCCGCTGCGCGTACACGAAGGTGCCGCGGACCATCACGAGGCTGCACTGCTACCCATGCACCCCGGCGAAATACAGCACAACCGGGACATTGCCGGCACGCCGGTCGTGAATATCGGCGTGGAGTGCCCAAATTCGGACAACCTGCGCCTGGGCGCCAACAACAAATACCGGGCTTACATCCTGAAGACCGCACAACGCAGCGAGATTTTTCCTCAAGGCATGGCCGCGCTTATCGAAGCCGAGGCAGGGAAGATGCCGCCAATCGTAGAGCATGTCCCGTTGCTATCCAAAAGTGGAAAGCCATTGCTCGACAAGCATGGCAAGCCGCGAACCAAGGTCATCAAGAAGCCGAATCCCGAGTGGCGACCGGATGTGGTCAATCCCATTGGCGCGGCGGGACTGACACAGTTCCTGCCGGCCGCCTGGCGAGAAGTCGCGGCTTACCCGGATTCCGCCTTGCACGCGCGTTGCGCCGAATTGGCCGCACAGCGCGGCGTCCACCACCTGCCTGATTCGGAGATACTTCAGCTTCGACTCGACCCAGAATTATCCATCATGGCCGCCGGCGAGTATGCTTCCCATAACATCGTCGCCTTCGGTGGCAAGGGATTCCACGTTGACGCCATTACGGGTGTTAACCGTGCAAAGCTTGGCTACTTCCTTCATCACGAAGGAGTGCGGGGTGCCACGCAGATTGTGAATGGCACGCTCGATGACGATACAGCGGACAACCGGCTTGCCGCGCAACTCAAGACACGAGGTTCCGATGGCACGATCGAAGCGGATGCGTACAAGCGCAACGTTGGACTGCAGGCGGCCCTTGCGTACCGCAGGTGGATTTACGATTACGTCGATGCAAAAATCAATCCGAAGTTCTTTGCTTGCGACGCAAGCAAGTTCGACGAACCTTTGACCATGGAACAGATTGAAGTCAAGCTGAAATGATTGAACACCTGACGCGCAAAACCGTTATGACTCTCGCCTTGATCGCTGGGTTAATGGTGGGCACGAATGCGAGCCAGGCCGAGGCGTCTGGAAAGTATCGCTGCACGGCAGACAAGAACACGGTGAGCCACTACCTCACCGTACACGTGCTGGAAGGCAAGGTCCGAAGCTTCAGCTACACGGCTGGAACGCCTGTAGCGGGGGCCGTCAATTCCTGCTCGGTGGATTCCCGCGGAGCAAAGGAGGCCGACGTTGGACCGGGTATTCAGTCGTTCCAAACAGACGCGGGGCAGGTACTCGTCACTCGGAAGGGGAAAAAGCTCGACTTCGACTTCACGAAAGTTTCGATGAGCGATGTCTGTGGTCAATCGTCAACCATAGCTGCTCATATTGCGCTGACACCGGGCTTGAGGCACTGCACAGACGTCAGCAACCGCCAGTGAGCATGAAGTGGACATCGTGGTACGTGCAGTCGTCACGTCAGCGTTCGCGCGGCAGTACGAGGCGAGCGGCAATGTAAGCGGTAAGCCATGGGCGTTATAGAACTCGCGTAAAGGGAGTCGCACAAT
>CBIHOQ010000091.1:0-2989 GCA_966212065.1 uncultured Burkholderiaceae bacterium | reverse complement strand
GGCATCGAAGCCGATGAGAATATATTTACATGACAGGATGGTAGAAAAAATATATTTCCATTGTTGGAGGGTTTTCCCCGAGCCGACGACGGCGGCACGGGTCTCACGCTCGCGGTCATTTGATAGCGATCCTGGGCGGAATCCGCGCTCTGCGCCGCGGCGCGCCCCAGCCGACGCACATACTTTGCTTTATATTTGTGCGTTAGTACATACTTTGTGATGTATATTGTTGCGTTTGCTGGTCTCCGGCTTATACTAAGCAATATATGTTTTTCTGATGTAATAAATATCATGCTTAGTTCCATCATGCGCACGATCGACGCAGCTCGCAAGTTGATGAAACTGCGCCAGGAAGATCTCGCGGCACGGACGGGCTTCAGCGTTCCGACCGTCCAGCGGGCGCTGTCCGGCGTCATCGATCCGCGCCTGTCCACCGTCGAGGAGATCGCCCGCGGCGTCGGCATGGACCTCCTTCTAGTCCCGTCCGATCTGCGCCCGGCGCTTGAGAACTTCATCCGTTCGGGCGGCCGATATCTCGCGCAGCCGCCCGGCACCGACGCGCCCCCGTCCGTCATCGACCTCATGATGCGCGATCAGGCCGCCATCCCCGATAAACGGCGTAACAAGCGGTGACCACGTCGATCCGCTACTTGCGCCTGTACCTGCACCAGCCTGACGGCGGGCGCCGCCCGATCGGTTACCTGTCCGCATACGGCGACATCCTGCGCGTATCGTTCGACCCCGATTACATCAACGATCCCAAGCGCCCGGTTCTCTCCTATTCCTACACCGGGGCAACGGATGCGGACACCGTCGCGACCCTCAAATCTCAGTCGGACGAGCGCGTCGTACGCATGGGTGGCAAGTGGCCCTCATTCTTCCAGAACCTACTGCCCGAGAGCCACAACCGCGAGCGTCTCGCTCGCGAGCGCGGATGCAGCGAAGACGACGAATTCGAACTCCTCGCGGCGGCGGGCCACGACCTGATGGGTGCGATCGAAGTCGAACCTGTCCCATCGCGGGAGGGCATTCCCGACCCGGTGCGGCTATGGCACACGGCGCTGGGACTGGATGTCCTCGAACCCGGCTTCGTCGAGAGCCCGGTGGAGGACGCGGCATCGATTCCCGGCGTAGTCACGAAGTTTTCGGCGATCCGCGACGGCCGGCGCTACGCGGTGAAGCGACACGGCGAAGCCGGCTCCTACATCCTGAAGTTGCCGACGACGCGTCATCCCGACCTAGTCGAGATCGAGATGACCGGTTTTCGGCTTTGCGAAGGACTCAATCTCGACTGCGCCTTGGCCGAAATCGTTGCTCGCGCGGACGCCCAGTTGCCGGATCGGATTCCGTTCGACAAGGTGCTGGCCGTGAAGCGCTTCGACCGCGCGGAGAACGGGCGGCGCGTTCATATCGAAGAGTTCGCCCAGGTGCTGCGTTACGATCCCCGTGCGAAGTACGGCCGGGACCTCACGATCGACTACCCGGCGATGCTCGGCGCGCTCGATCGATTTTCCGCGCGCCCTGCACAGGACGTGAAGGAGTTCATCCGTCGCTTCGTTGCGTTCATCCTGATGGGAAACTGCGACGCTCATCTCAAGAACTGGGCGCTCATCTACCCGGACGGCCGCACGCCGCAGCTCGCGCCGCTTTACGATCCGGTGCCGGTGACATCGTTCTTCGGGAAAGTCAGCGAGAACGACTATGCGCTGAACCGCGTCATCGACAAGAAATTGCGCGCCCTCACGTGGAGTGATCTGACTGCGCTGCTCCAGAAAGCGGGACTGCGCCGAGTGAATCGCTGGGTCGACATCGCTCGCGCCACGGTGACCGAGGCGCAGACGCGCTGGCCCGCGATCCTCGTCGACGCACCTGCGGAGGTACGCAAAAGTGTCACTGAGCGCCTTGAAGGCGGGGTGGAACTGACGCAACCCTCGAGCTCAACAAACCTTTGATCCGCGTTCGCCTTACCGCCTCGCCGGCACCGACGGTGCACCCCACCCTGCGCCGTCCTTTCCTACTTCGCGAACAACTGGCTCATGTCCTTGAACGCCTTGAATTCCAGTGCGTTACCACAGGGATCGAGGAAAAACATCGTTGCCTGCTCTCCGACCTGGCCTTGAAACCGGATGTACGGCTCTATCACAAACTTCGTTCCGAATGACTTGAGACGCTCGGCCAACGCTTCCCACTGATCCCACTGCAGCACGATGCCGAAGTGCGGAATCGGCACGTCATGCCCATCCACCGGATTGGCGCGGGCATGCTCCTGGTCAGCGGTTTTGCCGTGCTCATGGATGACCAGCTGATGGCCAAAAAAGTCGAAGTCGACCCACTGGGTATCAGAACGGCCTTCTTTGAGACCCAACACCTCTCCATAGAAGTGTCGGGCCGCCGGCAGATCATGGACCGGAATAGCCAGGTGGAAAGGCGAAAGGCTCATCGAAAACTCCCAAAATTGTGTTGTAGGCTGCGGGCCCGAGTCCAACGACGCGGCGACCGGGTCGAGATTGGCCTCACGCTACGCTTATCGAACCGCTACGGTCTCCACCGTCACCTCGCCTCGTTCGTCGAACAAGGCCAGTTCACGCGGCTCGGCCGCGTCGTCGGTAATCAACGTCCACTCGCGTTCGAGCGGCGTCCAATGCTGCTGGCTTGCGCGCCCGAGTTTATCGGCCGTCACCAGCACGAACACATTCGCGGCCTGACGGATCACGCATTCCTTCAAATACGCCTGCTCCGCCGTGGCCTCGCATAAGCCACGTGCGGCCGTCACGCCGTCAGCACCGAGAAACGCCTTGTCGAAAGTCAGGCGGCTCAATGCCAGTTGCGCGAGCGGCCCGAGCGTACTCATGCTGGAAGAACGGATGTCGCCGCCCACCAGCGTCACGCGCACCTTGCTCGATGCCAGCACACCGACCACCAGCAGGTTGTTCGTCACCACATGCACCGAACGCTGTCCGACCAACTGACGCGCGAGCGCCGCCGTCGT
>CBIHOQ010000090.1:0-3288 GCA_966212065.1 uncultured Burkholderiaceae bacterium | reverse complement strand
AGACAGTGCGGCGAACCATCAATTCCTTGATCTTGCCAATCGCCTTCGTCGGGTTGAGCCCCTTCGGGCAGACGTCGACGCAGTTCATGATCGTGTGGCAACGGAACAGACGGTACGGATCTTCGAGGTTGTCGAGCCGCTCGCCGGTCGCCTCATCACGGCTATCCGCGATAAAACGATAAGCCTGCAACAGACCCGCCGGACCGACGAACTTGTCCGGATTCCACCAGAAGCTCGGGCACGACGTCGAGCAGCTCGCGCACAGAATGCACTCATACAGACCATCCAGCTCGTCGCGTTCTTCCGGCGACTGCAGACGCTCCTTCTCCGGCGGCGGCGTGTCGTTGATCAGGTATGGCTTGATCGAGTGATACTGGTTGAAGAACTGCGTGAAGTCGCAGATCAGGTCGCGCACCACCGGCAGTCCCGGCAGCGGACGCAGCACGATCTTCTGCGGCAGATCGTTCAGGTTCGTCAGACATGCCAGACCGTTCTTGCCGTTGATGTTCATCGCGTCCGAACCGCATACGCCTTCGCGGCACGAACGGCGGAACGACAGCGTTTCGTCGAGCGCCTTCAGTTTCACCAGCGCGTCGAGCAGCATGCGCTCGTGCGAGTCGATCTCGATCTCGTACGTCTGCATGCGCGGCGCTGCGTCCTTATCCGGATCGTAGCGGTAGATTTCAAATGTACGCTTGGCCATATTGTGGGTCCTTTGACTTGTGCGTGTGCCTTAAAAGGTCCGCGCCTTGGGCGGCACCGATTCAACCGTCAGCGGCTGCATATGCACCGGCTTGTAGTCGAGGCGATCGCCCTCGCTGAACCACAACGTATGGCGCAGCCAGTTTTCGTCGTCGCGATGCTCGAAGTCGTTCTGCGCATGCGCGCCGCGGCTTTCCTTGCGTGCCTCGGCCGAGACCATCGTCGCGCGCGCGACTTCGATCAGGTTCGCCACTTCCAGCGCCTCGACGCGCGCGGTGTTGAACACCTTCGACTTGTCCTTCAGGTGGATATTGTCCACACGCGCCGCCACTTCGCGGATCGCCTCGACGCCTTCCGAGAGCAGCGCCGACGTGCGGAACACGCCCGCATGTTTCTGCATCGTGCCGCGGATGTCGTTCGCCACCGACTGCGCATACTCGCCCGACGACGAGCTTTCCAGCTTCGCCAGACGCGACAGCGCGAAGTCCGCCGCATCGGCCGGCAGCGGCTTGTGGTCCTTGATTTCCTTCACGTGCTTCACGATGTGATTGCCCGCCGCGCGGCCAAACACCACGAGGTCGAGCAGCGAGTTCGTGCCCAGACGGTTCGCGCCGTGCACCGACACGCACGAACATTCGCCGACCGCGTAGAAACCGTTGACCGGCTCCTCGTGACCGCGCGCCGTGCCGACCACCTGACCGTGGATGTTCGTCGGAATGCCGCCCATCTGGTAGTGAATGGTCGGCACAACGGGGATCGGTTCCTTGATGCAGTCGACGTTGGCGAACTTCAGCGCGATTTCGCGGATCGACGGCAGACGCTTCATGATCGTCTCGGCGCCGATGTGCGACAGGTCCAGCAGCACGTGGTCCTTGTTCGGACCGACGCCGCGGCCTTCCTTGATTTCCTGGTCCATCGAGCGCGAAACGAAGTCGCGCGGCGCGAGATCCTTCAGCGTCGGCGCGTAACGCTCCATGAAGCGCTCGCCGTCCGAGTTACGCAGAATGCCGCCTTCGCCGCGCACGCCTTCGGTGATCAGCACGCCCGCGCCCGCCACGCCCGTCGGGTGGAACTGCCAGAACTCCATGTCCTGCAGCGCGATGCCCGAGCGCGCGGCCATGCCGAGGCCGTCGCCGGTATTGATGAACGCGTTCGTCGATGCCGCGAAGATGCGGCCCGCGCCGCCCGTGGCGAACAGCGTGGTCTTGCCTTCGAGGATGTAGACGTCGCCGGTTTCCATTTCGAGCGCGGTCACGCCGAGCACGTCGCCGTCGGCGTCGCGGATCAGATCGAGCGCCATCCATTCGACGAAGAACTGCGTCTTGGCCGCAACGTTCTGCTGATAGAGCGTATGCAGCAGCGCGTGACCGGTGCGGTCAGCCGCGGCGCACGCGCGCTGCACGGGCTTCTCGCCGTAGTTCGCCGTGTGGCCGCCGAACGGGCGCTGGTAGATCGTGCCGTCCGCGTTACGGTCGAACGGCATGCCGAAGTGTTCGAGTTCGTAGACGGCGTTCGGCGCTTCGCGGCACATGAACTCGATCGCGTCCTGGTCGCCGAGCCAGTCGGAGCCCTTGACGGTGTCGAAGAAGTGATAGTGCCAGTTGTCCTCGCTCATGTTGCCGAGCGACGCGCCGATGCCGCCTTGCGCGGCGACCGTATGCGAGCGCGTGGGGAACACTTTCGAGAGCACACACACCGACAGACCCGCGCGCGCCAGTTGCAGCGACGCGCGCATTCCCGAGCCGCCCGCGCCGACGATAACCACGTCGAACTTGCGACGCGGCAGGGCATTCTTGATTGCAGCCATGCTTTTACACTCTCCAGAGAATCTGCGCGGCGTAGCCCGCACACGCGAGCAGCCAGACGATCGTCAGCGCCTGCAGCAGCAGACGCACGCCCACGGGCTTCACATAGTCCATCCAGATGTCGCGGATGCCGACCCACGCGTGATAGAAGAGCGAGAGCAGCGTGACGAAGGTGGCGAGCTTCATCCATTGCGTGGCGAAGATCGACGCCCAGCCTTCGTAGGAGAAGTCGCGCGCGCCGAAGAACCACGCGAGCAGGATCACCGTGTAGAGCGCCATCACGCACGCGGTGATGCGCTGCGCGAGCCAGTCGCGCAGACCGTAGTGGGCGCCCACGACCAGACGCTTCGAGCCGATTCGGTTATTGGCTGCCATGTTTAGAATGCTCCGAAGAGTTTGAGCGCGAACACGATGGTCAGCAGCGACGACACCACGAACACCACGATCGAGGTCTGCTTGCCTTTCTCTTTGGTGACGGCTTCATGGTTGGTGTCCATCAGCAGGTGGCGAACGCCGGCGCAGAAATGGAACAGGTAGGCCCACGCGAGCACCAGCGTGATGAGCTTGACGATGAGGTTGGAGAGAAAGCCCTTGAAGACTTCGAAGCTCAGCTCGGAAGTCAGGCTCTGGTCGAAGAGGTACAGCAGGAACGGCAACGCGACGAACAGCAGGCCGCCGCTCAGCCGATGCAGAATCGACACGCGCCCCGCAAGAGGCAGGCGATACGCCGTCAATATCTGCCCGATACCGATGTTCCGGAACTCCGGCCTCGGTTTTTTTA
>CBIHOQ010000089.1:0-3407 GCA_966212065.1 uncultured Burkholderiaceae bacterium | reverse complement strand
AACTCGGATATGGCCTGAAGCAAGATGCCGAGATGTCGTTGCGCTACATGCGCAAAGCGGCGGACCTGGGCAATCCGGACGCGCAGTATTATGTGGCCGAGCAATTGGCTCCCATTAATAATGCGCCTGTCGTTGCGAGACAGATGCGTCAGTGCGCGGCGGCTCAGGGGCATGGGGAAGCAGCAAGCACGCTAGGCATTGACCTGAAGACAGATAAGCTGTATCCCGCCGCTCAACAGGCGTTCCAGAAAGGGGTAGCCGCTGGTGATTCGTTGTCTGCGTTAGCGCTTGAAGATGGGTTCAACAATCCGCCTTCGTCTGACCAGTTGAACTATATGGCGCTCCCGAGCGACCCGGAACGCTCGCGGCGCTACAAGCTGATCGGCAAGTTCATCGACGACAACGACGGCCGCAATCCCAAGGTCCCGGACATCGACAAGATCGTGCCGCTACCGCCAGCGAAGCTTCCGCCATGGGACGGCACGTTTCAGTGGGAAAAAGACCAGGCCGCAGCGGTGCCGCCGCAAAAGCCCTCGGAAGAACTGATCGAACGGATGAGCAAGGACAAGCACCTGGACCCGGCCACGGGCCTGCCCCTCGCGAAGTCCGAGCACGTCTCGCAGACGGAAAGCATGCCGCCGGCCGAAACGAGGTTGCCGGTCGGCACCATCGCGCGAACTGGCGAGCCGTGCCCGCAAACCGGCGTATGGCGCGCGAGTCTCGCCAAAGGCACGGTCGCGGAGGCCGAGCGCAATTTTCGGAAGGGCATGGCGTTACCATCGCTGACGATCTATCGCCCTCGCGTGTTCGCCTGGCTCGATGACTGGATGGGCTTTCGCGAGAAGACGATGCAAGTAACGTGGCAGCTGGTCAGCTACCTCAACGAGGCATAGTGAGCGCTGCTCGACGAACACATGAAACAGCTAAACAGGTATCGCGTGGGCTGCCCATGAATAGAGGCTTATCCATGGTGTTGCTGGCCGTCCTCGTCAGCGCTTGCACGCGCAACGAGAACCCGTTGGCTTCGCTACCCGATGTGAGCGCTGTGCGCGCCAATCTTGCCTTTACCTGCGTGCACGAGGCCGACCATCTGCCGCCGCTCGAGCCCGATGCAGATCGGCTATTCGAATATGGGCGCTACCTGCAAAAACGGGACGGCGAGAAAAGTTTTAACGACGCCGCACGCTACTACCGGATCGCGGCGGCATACGGTCACTACAAAGCGAACCACAATCTGCAATTGCTGGTGTCGCAGGGATTGGCGGATTCGCCAGACAGGCAGAAAGAAACCGTTGACCTTGCCGTGCAGTTGGTCCATCAGGGCGTACCGGGCGGCTATTACGACATTGCGCACTACCTCGAACTCGGATATGGCCTGAAGCAAGATGCCGAGATGTCGTTGCGCTACATGCGCAAGGCCGCCGACCTCGGCAATCCAGACGCCCAGTACTACGTGGGGGAAAAGCTCGCCCCGATCGATATCGCACCGGCAATAGCCAAGCAGATGTGGCACTGCGCGGCCGATCAGGGACATGGCAAAGCGGCGAGCACGCTGGGTATTGACTTGAAGACGGATAAGTTCTACCCAGAGGCTCTCGAAGTTTTCCAGCAAGGCGTCAGGTCGGGAAGTCGGCAAGCGGCGTCGTTCCTTGAGAACGGCTTCGATGTACCTCCGGTAGCCGAGAAGTTGTATTACCTTGGATTATCGAAGGATCTCGAGCGCTCGCGGCGCTACGAGGTAATCGGCGAGTTCATCGACAACAACGACGGTCGCAACCCGAAGGTCCCGGACATCGACAAGATCGTGCCGCTACCGCCAGCGAAGCTTCCCCCTTGGGACGGCACGTTCCAGTGGGAAAAAGACCAGGCCGCAGCCGTGCCGCCACAGAAGCCGTCCGATGAACTGATCGAACGGATGAGCAAAGACAAGCACCTGGATCCGGCCACGGGGCTGCCCGTCGCGAAGTCCGAGCATGTCTCGCAGACGGAAAGCATGCCGCCGGCCGAAACGAGGTTGCCGGTCGGCACCATCGCGCGAACTGGCGAGCCGTGCCCGCAAACCGGCGTATGGCGCGCGAGTCTCGCCAAAGGCACGGTCGCGGAGGCCGAGCGCAATTTCCGGAAGGGCATGGCGTTGCCATCGCTGACGATCTATCGCCCTCGTGTGTTCGCCTGGCTCGATGACTGGATGGGCTTTCGCAACGAGACGATGCAGGTGACCTGGAAGCTGGTCGGCTACTTGAATGAGGCATAGTGCGCTCTGCTCGACGAAGACGTGAAACAGGTATCGCGCAGGCTGCCCATGAATAGGGGCCTATCCATGGTGTTGCTGGCCGTGCTCGTTTGCGCCTGCACGCACCAGGAGAATCCGTTGGCTTTGCTACCCGACATGAGCGCAGTGCGTGCGAACATCGCCTTCACCTGCGTGCACGAGGCTGATCATCTGCCACCGCTCGATCCCGATGCGGATCAGCTGTTCCAATATGCTCGCTACCTGCAAAAATTGGACGGCGAGAAGGTTTTTAACGATGTCGCCCGCTACTATCGGATCGCAGCCGCGTATGGGCACTACAAGGCGAACCACAACCTGCAGTTGCTGGTGTCGCAGGGGTTGGCGGATTCGCCGGACGCGCAGAAGGAAACGGTTGACCTCGCCGTGCAGTTGGTCAATCAGGGCATACCGGGCGGGTATTACGACATTGCGCACTACCTGGAACTCGGATATGGCCTGAAGCAGGATCCCGAAATGTCGCTACGCTACATGCGCAAGGCCGCTGACCTCGGCAATCCGGACGCACAGTACTATGTCGGGCAAAAGCTTGCCCCGATCGATAATGCTCCCGCGATTGCCCGAGAGATGTGGCAGTGCGCGGCCGATCAGGGACACGGTAAGGCAGCGAACGTCTTGGGCGTTGATCTACAGACGGACAAGCTCTATCCTGGCGCCGCCAGGGCCTTTCAAAAAGCCGCCGCAGCAGGTGAGACCCAGGGTGCATTCTCGCTGGAGTTGGGATTTTCTAGCGTGTCGAAAGGCGATCAGCTCAGCTACATCGGCGTTGAAAAAGATCTCGAGCGCTCCCGCCGCTATAAGCTGATCGGCAAGTTCATCGACGACAACGACGGCCGCAATCCCAAGGTCCCGGACATCGACAAGATTGTGCCGCTGCCGCCGGCGAAGCTTCCGCATTGGGACGGCACGTTCCAGTGGGAAAAAGACCAGGCAGCGGCGGTGCCACCGCAAAAGCCCTCGGAAGAACTCATCGAACGGCTGAGCAAGGAGAAGCATCTGGATCCGGCCACAGGTCTGCCGCTCGCCAAGCCAGGCTCCCCGGCGGCGAACACCTACGTGCCCACCGGCATGCCGTACAAGCTGTTCGCGGACGGTGCGATGGTGAAGCAGGGCGTGC
>CBIHOQ010000088.1:0-3429 GCA_966212065.1 uncultured Burkholderiaceae bacterium | reverse complement strand
TCAGCACGACCGAGTGTTCCTGCAGGTTGTGGCCTTCACCACCGATGTACGAAATGACTTCGAAGCCGTTCGTCAGACGAACCTTGGCGACCTTACGGAGCGCCGAGTTAGGCTTCTTCGGCGTCGTGGTGTACACACGTGTGCACACACCGCGACGCTGAGGGCAGTCCTGCAAGGCCGGGCTCTTGCTTTTCGTCGTTTCCGACGCACGGCCTTTGCGAACCAGTTGATTGATGGTTGGCATTGTGTATTCCCGAAATGGATAAAAACGCCGCACCGCCAGCCGGGCAAAGCGGCCACGCGATGCGTGTCAAACAGTCCCGCGAGGCTTCGATCGGAGCTGCCCGCGCGTAGGCGGACCCTCGGCCGAAGAGCCAAGAACAGGAACCGAACATGATATTCGAAAAACATCAAGCGCGTCAATAGCTTGCGTGCTCGCCGGAGCGAGGGCATGGCGACGGGCCGCCCGACGAGCATGCAACGCTCGAGGCACACACAGGCCATCAAACCTGGTTTGCCGGTTGTTTTGAGATGGATATCGCCCTAACCTTACATCGTGATTACAGTATTTTTACCGAAGACACCGGGGTATGGATATGTGACATTGCTATTGCCATCGCATGGGTGGCATTTCTCGCAAGGAGATGAACATGCCTCAATTGGATCTGGATTCCGTCGTGAGAGCCGCGGCATCAAACCTGGAGTTTCAGGAGATTAACGATGCCAAAGTGCGCTCTGAGATGGAAATCGACGACGAATGCTGGAATAGGAATCAACCTTTAAACATGATCGCTTACGAGGACCAGCAGTAAGCAGCGATATCGAGGCATAACGTAGTTGTGCCTCGATATCCGCACATTGGATCTACCACATTGAGGATGTGAGCAAATGATCTTGCAGATGGGTGTGGCAGCACAGATCGAGACGCTAGTGGCGCTCGTCGCCGCGACGAACGCTCGATCGAGCGAGCGACTGAGCTCGCTGAACGGGCTAAAGGAAGGTTACCGACGGTTTCTAGCATCCCTCAAGCAACGAACCATCGGTGTTCATTCTCATGAGCCTGCGTACGCAACGACGGCATCCGACGCACGTAATCTCGCGACGTTATTCTCAAACGGCTCTCTTTTGGACGATAAACTACAATCCGATGTCATAACCGAAACGGACGACTCGGAGCGGGAGCTAAAGCGGGAGCGCGTAGATAATGCACTTCGTGAGATTTCGCTTTACTGCCCGCATTACGGAGAGATTTTTAGGACAATCGTTACAGACATTTTCATATCGCCATCGAGCGTCGCAAGAGCCGGATCGACATCACACGCGATTGGTGTGATTTGGGTGAACCCGAAGCTGAGCTATGCCACGTTCGACCTGATGGAAATTATGCTGCATGAATTCACTCATCAGACTGTGTTCCTAGACGAGCTCCGCTACGGCCACTACTCATATCGAGCCGTCGCAGACCGATCAACGTGGGCGAAGTCCGCGATTTTGAACATATCGCGTCCTCTAGATAAGGTTCTGCACAGCGCAGTTGTCGCGACCGAAATTCTGCTTTTTCGGCAACTGTACATCGGGCAACCCGCCGTACACCGAGTCCATCCTCCGACCGAGATCATGTTGCGCCAGTTGGACGAGTCAGTGTCTTCTATAGAGACGACGGCACTCAAGTACCCCGGGATCCTGACGTCTCGCGGCAGTGCGCTCGTCTCCAAAATTCGCCAGGTGATGAACGAGACGCTTCGCTCGGTCTCTGCATCGCCGAAACACGACCCGAACTGACAACCGCGCGAGGAACTTGTCTATGGCCGCCGTTGGTGCGATCACCGAAGCCCACCCCGAGAGCCCTCCGGGCGGCGACCCCGCGTCCTCGCGCGGTTGGCGGATTGTTTTTAATCACCGCCCCGCACTTTGGTGTCTTCTTCTGGTACTAATCCATCAGAGCATCGTCGCGAGTTCGACGATCTTTCTGACGAACGCAATCACGCGCTTTCAGTCTGGGCAGGGTTACCTGACAGATCTTTTCCTTTACCTGGCGGCGATGACAATGCCTTACTTACCTGGGTGCGCGTCGTTCGTTCTAATGCAAAGATGGATTAACGCAGCACATCATGCATTCGTCCACGAGTTCACGATTTCAGCCAAATTGAGACACCTAGATTATCGTGACGTCGCTACGCAAGACAATATTACCGCCGTATTGGCCCGCAACTCCTTCCCTGTCGTCAAGGACTACGTATCGTTTACTCATGATCTTGCGAGCTTCAGTCTCAATAGCATTCTCAGTATCGCGGTAATTGTATTCTTGCTTCCGGCGCAGCTAGCGGGTGGCTACTGCTTGAGCCTCGTACTATGCTTCGCGATTGTAACGTGCTTGCAGAAAACGATCGCAAAGATATCGTCCGATTGTGAATACGCATACCTCCGCTATTCCGGGGTATTGGGCAGATTTTGGCCCAATACAGTGCTGGGGAACGTGCACAATGAGTCGATTTGGCGGGCACAGCGCGAGTCGACAGGACACTCCTTTTATGCAGCATCAGACCGCCTTGAGCTTCTTCGTCAATTCGGCAACGTTCTGCTCGCAGCCGCCTCGCTCGGTCCGACGGTTTTTTTGATTCTGGCATTTGCTCGCAGCGACACCGCCCAGCCCACCCTGATCGCGGCGGTAATCGTAAGCTTGACCCGGATATTTCTGATCGTCAACTCATTGAGCGCACTCGTTCACAGAGTGCTCGACTATTCTTCGCTACACGCACGAATTAAGGTCCTGTTCGACGCTCGAACTCGACTATCAGCTACTGGCAGCGCAGCCGCGGTCGGTTCGATAGACATATCGATCAATGGGGTTCGTGTTCAAGATATCGTGGAAGTGAGGCGAATTATCGCGACGGAGAGGCTCGGGCGCTTCACCGTCACTGGCGCCAACGGCAGCGGCAAGTCCACGTCCCTACTTGCGTTGAAACACGAATATGGGTCTACCAGTTTCTTGTTGCCGTCTGATTATTCCGATCTGGCGTGGGAAAAGGACTGCCATTCTTTATCTACAGGGCAGAAGCTAGTTGAACGTCTTGCCGAAATTTTCAAACTAGAATCCATCCAGTACATATTGCTCGACGAGTGGGATGCGAATCTCGATGCGGATAACACGAAACGAATCGACGACATAATTTGTGCGCTGGCCCGTGAAAAGGTGATCATCGAAGTGCGACACAAAAGGATCTGAGTATGATTGGAACTCAAATCGCAGAATACCTCCTGAGCAGCAGCCAATTTCGCGGCGCTCACAAGCATAACTTCTTTTGGCAAGATCATATCGATTCGAGCCTATTGAACGGACTGTTCTCCTGGCACGATCTAAATCATTGTTTGTCATTCAATCGAATCACAAATGACAGATTCCGTATGTCGACAAGTTCGGATCATCAT
>CBIHOQ010000087.1:0-3453 GCA_966212065.1 uncultured Burkholderiaceae bacterium | reverse complement strand
TCACCACATGCACCGAACGCTGTCCGACCAACTGACGCGCGAGCGCCGCCGTCGTGGTGCCGCCGTCGAGAAACAGGGTGTCGTCTTCCTGCACATGCGCGAGCGCGGCGCGGGCGATCGCATCCTTCTGCTCGCGAAAGCTCTGGCTACGTTCGTCGAGCGAGGCCTCCGGTTCATGCGCGCTGACCGCGGCCGCCCCGCCGTAGGTACGCAGAATCTGGCGATCCTCCGCGAGCGCCCGCAGATCGCGCCGCACCGTGGCCTCCGACATGCCGAAGTGCGCGCACAACGTCCCGACATCGGTCATCCCGCCCAGCACAGCGTGAAGCATCGCCTCGCGGCGTTTCGCAACTTTCATGATCTTGAATCGGAGGAGCTGTTTAGCCACAGTCCGCAATAGACGCGCCAATAAGTGCGCCTAGTGTAGCGAATTCCCATCGCACGCCGTGGTCCCTTGCGGTTCGCTCCAATTCTGCTTCCGCGCTAACGTTTCAGCCGCGCACCCACGTTTCGTCGACGCATACATATTTGATGCGCTGGCGGAAGTACGTGAAAGCGATATGCAATGCGCCGTCGGCCGATTGCACGATCGACGGATACGAATACTCGCGGTTGCGCTGCTCCGCCGAATTGTTCGTCATGCAGTAACCGTCGCCGATTTCCAGCGCGCGCCGGCGCGTCCAGGTCCAGCCGCCGTCCTCGGAGATCGCCAGCGACATCGGCGAGCGCGGCACGCCCCACACGGCTGTGCCGCGCGTCGATGCACCCTGGTCGCGCAACGCGCCGCTCTCTTCCGAATCTTCGATGTCGTCGTACAGCGACGCACGCCGTTCGGTACCGTGCGACGCATTGCTTTCATTGAACACCAGCGCGAGATGGCCGTTCTTCAGTGCAACGAACTGGATCGACGAATTGTTGTTCGGCAACGCGGTCGCTTGTGGCGTGCTCCAGGTGCGGCCGTCTTTCGAGCGGCTCGCGTAGATCGAATCGGCCCAGCGGCTGCGAAACAGCGCGAGCAACGAACCGTCGGCCAGCGCCTGCACGTTCATGTGCACGCAGCCCACGCTCTCGGGAACTTCATATTCGCGCCACGAGCGTCCTTCGTCCTCCGAAATCAGCACCGCGCTGATGTCGTTGTTGCCGACCCTTCGTCCACCTCTTCGGTTGCCGTCATCGGCGTGATGAGTGCGGGAATGATCCCTTTGAACACGACTGTCATGCTCGACCCCACTTCCACGACGGAAGGCGTTGAAGGCCTTCCTGTTAGTTTTGATATGATCGATTCGATCATCCGTACGACTAGTTCGGTCACTATAGTTGAGCAGAACGGTCGATCGCAAGCATTTTTTTCGATTCGATCATTTTTGTGATTGTTTTGATCAATCCTAAGGAAGCGCGCTCATGAGTACCCTGGAGTTGACCCGGTTTCCTGGACACCTATCCTTTGGGACAGGCCGGCTTGCATAAGTGTGCGAAAATGCCGAAGAATGCAGGTTGGAATGACCTGTTACTTGAGCCGGATCACGTTTATGGCACGCCGCCCCGGGAACAATCCCAAACGCCGCATCGCCCCACTCGAGCGCCTGACCGAAGACCAGAAAAATGCGCTAACGGGTGCCGTGCGCTATGTCGGCAGCGGTCACCATAAACGCAATCCGGCGGACTATGGGCTGCTGCGACCGAACCCTCGGCCGACCAAGTCATTGTGCGACCTGGAACGCACAATCCTTTTGGACGAAGCCCGGCAACTCGTGGCCCGTGGTATTCAGTACGGCCTGTTCAGCGAGCCTCAGGAAGACGGGTTCCCGAAATTCATCTGGAGCGTTTCGGAACATGGCGAGGTGTTTGAAGCCAAGACAGACACCCACGGAACGGGCGAATACCACGGGTATCCGCTGGAAGACGAAGATGCCATGCACAAGTACGTGAAATCGATCTGGGAAGAAAGATGTCGGAGCGCTGGTCAATAGATGTCGAGTGGGCACAACTGGAGACCGGGTCGCCGGAAGAGCGGGCCGGCTTTGCTGCGCTCGGCATCCATGCCTACGATGCCTGCCTGACGTTTGGATACGACAGCCTACTGCAAAGCGTCAGACGTGCCCCATATCTGTCCGCATACCATTTTGCCGAATGGCTTGCCTGGAACTGGTGGCGCCTGCGCTGGGAACCACATAGGCAGTCTTCCGAGTGGGAGCTCTCGCATGCGATGGCAAGTATCGGCGGCGGCTACGTCTGGCCAAACATTCACATCGTTTCCGACGGGAAAAATATATCGCTAGTATGCAAACCCACACCTGAGCGGGCAAGCACGCCGTACCGGTATATCAGTGATAGCGTGAGCATCATTCCCGCCACTGACTTCGAAGGCGAAATTGATCTGTTCATTGAAGCAGTTTTGCAGCGACTGCAAACTTGCCAGGTGACCGGCAGCAACCTTCATGAAATTTGGCAGGATATCGTACAGGAACGGCAAGACCCTGCCTTGTCCGTACAACGGAAATTCGAAGCCCTGTTGGGCGAAGACCCGGGTGAAATGGACGAGACGCAACTACAGCGCTTTATCGCCAATGCCGAGGCAACGGGTCAAACAGCGCTTGAGGAGATCGCCGCTAACCGTATTTCCGGCAAACCTGTTCCCGATATTGCGTACCTGCTTGAATTGGGCCATACACGCGGTACCGTCACCAACCCACGAGACCGAATCACCCTGCACACGCCCATTCCACACGATCGGGATGCCCCCTGGCGGGTCGGCACCCACGCAGCACAGCTGCTGCGTGCTCAGGAAAACATCGCTCCGGATGTAGCGATCACGAATGACCAACTCGCACGCATGTATGGGGCCCCACGCAATACTTTCGATCCGCTGGAACAGCCATCCGACTTGTCCTTCGATCTGTCAGAGTCCGATCAACGTCATCGCGTCGTGCTGCGGCGCGCCGGGCGGGAAACCGGTCGTCGTTTTGCGCTCGCCCGCCTGTTGGGCGACACCTTGACCCACGCGACGGACGACCCTGTACGCCCAGCCACGCATTCGGATACCTACCGACAAAAAGTTCAGCGCGCATTCGCGGCCGAGCTTCTCAGCCCTTTTGAGGCGACCGATCACATGCTGGATGGTGATTACTCGATGGAGAATCAACAGGAAGTTGCTGACCATTTCCAGGTGTCCGATCGAACCGTTCTGACGCTGCTGGTCAACCATAAACGGCTTGATCGCAGCAAACTCGACGAAGCTGATTGGGTACAAGCCTGAAGGCTGACGATTCGTCATCGCCACCTCGGCCAGCAACGTCGCCAGGCGTTCTGGTCCGAGCGCCGCCAATGCGTTCACATCGATCGGATTCTCCTCGTTCGACATCGCTCCTCCTGCCGAACGAAAGCCTCTAAGGCCACGATAACCGTGGAATGTTGAACTAAAGGTGCACTACGTTCCAGTCCTTTTACGCGACC
>CBIHOQ010000086.1:0-3677 GCA_966212065.1 uncultured Burkholderiaceae bacterium | reverse complement strand
CACTCCGGGATCGGCCACGATGGCGTCAAGCAGTGTCTGGAAATGCCCCACCATGCGTTCGATCGTGCTGCGATCGAACAAGTCGGTGTTGTACTCGAACGAACCGAACAGATTCTCCCGGCCTTCGAACACTTGCGCGGTCAAATCGAATTTGGCAATGGCCGCGTCGCTGGTCACAGGACGCAGCGTCAAGCCTGGCACATCGAGCCGGTCCATCGGCGCATTCTGCAAGGCGAACATGACCTGGAACAGCGGAGAATGGCTCAGGTTGCGCTCCGGCTTGAGCTCTTCGACCAGCTGCTCGAACGGCAAATCCTGATGGCCATACGCCGACAGGGCCGCTTCGCGCACCTGCTCGAGCACCAGCTGGAAGGACGGATTGCCCTGCAGCTGCGTGCGCAGCACCAGCGTATTGACGAAGAAGCCGATCAAACCTTCGATCTCGGCCCGGTTGCGGTTGGCAATCGGCGTGCCGATGCAAATGTCGGTTTGCCCGCTATAGCGGCCAAGCAGCACATTGAATGCCGCCGCCAGCGTCATGAACAGCGTCGAACCGGTTTGCTTGCTCAGCGCATACAGCCCGGCAGATACTTCCTTGGATAAACCAAAGCCCACCGTGGCGCCGCGGTACGTCTGCACCGGCGGGCGCGGCCGGTCGGTCGGCAAGGCCAGCACCGCCGGCGCGCCGGCCAGCTGCTGCTTCCAATACGCCAGCTGAGCCTCGAGTACCTCGCCTTGCAGCCATTCGCGCTGCCAGTGGGCGAAATCGGCATACTGGATCGGCAAGGCCGGCAGGGGCGACGGCTTGCCTTGCGAGAAGGCCGTGTAAATTGTTGCTACTTCATTGAATAGAATGCCATTGGACCAACCGTCAGAGACGATGTGGTGCAAGCAGATAAAGAATATATGCTCGTTCTTGGCCAGTTGGATCAGTGTTGCGCGAAAGAGTGGGCCAATACTGAGATCAAATGGACGTCGCGCTTCTTTCTTACGACATTCATCAGCCCTTACGTCGCGTTTGTCTTTGGGAAGCGAGGATAGGTTAACAATCGAAACCGAAATCGCAAGCTCATAACCAATGGATTGAACTGGCGAATCACCCAGTATGCTAAAAACGGTTCGTAACCCGTCATGACGACGGACAACCTCATTTATCGTATTTTCCAGACAAGAGACATTCAAATCACCCAACAAGTGAATCGAAATAGGCATGTTGTACAGTGTGCTTTCTGGCTCATACTGTTCGAGAAACCATAAGCGCTGCTGTGAAAAGGAAAGGGGGATGGTCGCATTTGAAGGTCGCCGGACGATTGGAACTCGTGAAACATGTCGATGTTCACGCTCATTAAAAAATGAAATTAGGCTGTCTTTGTTTTGGCGAATAGCGGCTTGTAACTCGTCTGAAAGAGAACCTGCCGGCGCATGGACCCTGATTTTGTCGCCATTTACTTCCAATCGAGCGCCCGCAAATGCGAGTTTTTTTATTAGCTTGTCTACGCTCATGGAAGGTAATCTAAATTTCAGCGTTTGGACGATGCCACGTGGCTCAACTTAGCCAAACTCATTTCTATGACGTCTTTCAATCAATTGATGACGCATCGTCATTCAATTGGTCGTCGCAGCTCTAAAGTCTCGTAGAGCGGGGATAAGAATTGCCATTATAGCATTTATTTTTTCGATAATATCGAGTACAACAGCTAACGCCGAAATTTTTGAGGCTTAAGCGCCGCTCCGTCTGATCACTCCTGTTCCCCTTCGCATTTCTAAACTGAAGATGTCATCACACACTATTTCAAAAACGTTTGTTAAGTTTGGGGCACCGAATCCTCACGCAAAAAGTCGGCTATTTTGCTTCCCATATGCTGGTGGCGGCGCTTCAGCATTTCGATCCTGGCAAAAACGCCTACCGGACGTTGAAATTATCGCGCTCCAATTACCCGGACGAGAATCCAGAGTTGGAGAGACGCCCCTAAGAACAATGCAGAGCGCAATCGAACTGGTGGAACAAACAATTCTTCCCTATTTGGACCGTCCGTTCTATTTTTTTGGGCACAGTATGGGGGCACTAATTGGCTATGCTTTGGCAAATAGTTTGAACGAGAAGCGTCTGGCTTTGCCAATTAAGCTGTTTCTTTCCGGGGCCTCGCCCGTTCCTAATCCAGCGAAAGATTATTCGGTACATCAGCTCGAAGAAGACGAATTCGTCAGCGAACTCGAAAAATTGGGAGGGACTCCGCCGGAGATATTGGCGGATCGGGAGCTAATGAGTGTGTTCCTACCTCTTCTCAGAGCCGACTTCGAAATGGCAGAGACCGCGAAGTGTTCAGAGCGAAAAAAGTTGGACATCCCGATTGTTGCGTTTGGAGGCGTCGACGATGACACAGTACCTCCGGAGTTACTACTAAAATGGAAAGACTACACATTGAATACATTTCGAGCCCACTTATTACCGGGAGGGCATTTCTTTATGCAATCCGCGTTTGGTCAGCTTATTGCACTAATTGCTTCGGAAATCAACCGCCAACGCGCGCAGTAATAAGCGGATTTTATTTGCTCAAAGAAGAAGCCACCGACAAAAAGCGCGACGGGTACTTCAACAGTTAGTCATGGAACGTCCGCTTTCGGCGTGCGCCGTGCAAAGGCGGCGCTTTTCCAGTGGGTGCAAGCCCCACCCGGCAACCGCTCCAGCCGGAAGCAACCGGAGCAACTATGGAGGTATGAGCTTGGCCGTGTTTTCCGGATACCAACGACTTCATCAAGCCGCCAGCTTTTGCTCTGCGATCCAGGCAGCGTGATGCTGCGCCGGACTGCGGTAGCCTAACGCGGAGTGGCGGCGTTTCCGGTTATAAAACACCTCGATATATTCGAACACATCCTGCTTCGCTTGCGCTCGCGTCTTGTAATCCTCATGGAAGACGCGTTCGTTCTTCAAGCTGTTGAAGAAGCTTTCCATTGGCGCGTTGTCCCAGCAATTTCCCTTGCGGCTCATCGAACAAGTCATCCCGTACTCGGCCAGCAGCACCTGGTAATCGTGACTGCAATACTGGCTGCCGCGGTCGGAATGATGGTAAGCGCTAATTTCTACCCACCTTCCGCTGCCTGATTTGACGGTTGAGAATCGGACTTTTTCGAAGAGGCGAAGTCGGATGGAGAATGGACAAGAACTCAGCGCGGTGTGGCGCGAGCGGCTGGAAGCGCAGCAGGCATCGGGTTTGAGCGTTGCTGCATGGTGTAAGCAGGCAGGCGTTTCGGCGTGGAGCGTATACGCGTGGCGCAAGCGCTTGTCGTCGCCACCGGGAACGCCGAAGCTGATCCGTGTGCCGCTGGCTGGAATGACATCGGAACCGATGCTGGAGATGCAAACGCCGAGCGGCTACGTGCTGCGCCTGTCCAGTGCCGAGCACGTCCGCTGGCTACCGGCGATCCTGGCGGCGGTGCGCTGATGTGGGGCGCGCCGCAGGGCAACGTCTATCTGGCGCCCGGCGTGACCGACATGCGCAAATCGATCAACACCCTGGCGCTGATGGTGGTCGAGACGCTGGGCATGGAGCCGGTGGGACCGCACTGGTTTGTCTTTTGCGGGCGTTGTCGCGACAAGCTCAAGATCCTGCAATGGGACACCAACGTAAGCGGTAAGCCAGCAGCGTCATAGATTTCGCGCGAAGCGATGGTCACAA
>CBIHOQ010000085.1:0-4455 GCA_966212065.1 uncultured Burkholderiaceae bacterium | reverse complement strand
TTGTGCGACTCCCTTTACGCGAGTTCTATAACGCCCATGGCTTACCGCTTACGGCGCGCATGCCAGCGCCGTCATCTACTCGCTCATTGAGACCACGCGCGCCAACGGCCTGGAGCCGTACACCTCGCTGCGCCGAGTGATGCGCGAATTGCCGGCGGCTCAAACCGTCGAGGCTGTCGAAGCGTTGTTGCCGTGGAATCTCCATAGCCGCGATTTAGCCAGCGAAATGACGCCCTGAAAAGACTGGGGTTTGTGGATCGCTTACTCTCAGCCTTCAAGAGACCAGTGACCAGAAGCTACATTGTCCGAGTGGATCTCCGAGAATGTGCGAGGTCGATCTGAAGCCGCTGCCAAAGATGACTGGTGATCTCCGCATCTGCCATCGCCCGGTGTGCGCGCCCAGCCTTGGGCAAGCGCAGCATCTCTGCCAGAGTTGATAGCTTGTAGTTCGGCGCGTGCGGATACGCACGTCGGGACATTTGCATCGTGCATTCGAAAGCATTGTCTGTCGCGATACCCAAAACACCGAGCTCGTATTTCCAGAACATACTATCGAAGCCTGCGTTGTGCGCCACGACTAGATTCTTACCTACAAATTTTGCGGCCTCGCGCATTACCTTCGAAGCTGGAGGAGCACAGCTAATCATTTCGTTGCTGATGCCGGTGAGTTGCTCAACGCGCGCGGGTATGGATCTTCCAGCATTCATGAGGCTTTCGTATCGCTCGACGACTCGGCCGTCTTCGACCAGCAGAGCGGCAATCTCGGTGGCGCGATCTCCGAGTCGCGGAGACAGGCCCGTCGTTTCAAAATCAAGAACCACTACCGTCCGCATAAACACCTCTATGGTCGTATTGGAATCGTTCTGCAAACACGCCCTTCGATCCTATTGGCAAACATGAAAGATTTGAGTGCGGAACCGCTCGCAACGCCCCTCAATTCGGCGCGAAAGAGGCGCCCGCCTCTCAGCTGCTTGCGGAAAGATGACTTCATTCGCGGCAGCCCCGAGTTTAGGCTCTCTGCTTCGCGAGGCGGCTGCGCTGCCATGTCTTCGGGCGCACAGATAAGCTAGTGCATCGTGGCCGGAAGTGACCTCTCGCCTCGTGCGCTTTCGTCAGAATCGCCAGGATGAGCTGGAACATCAAGTCGGCGCTATTTTCTTGGAAATGGGCTAGGCGTTGCAGTATAGTACTTTCGTACGCCCATGGTTTATATAAAGAATGAGAGGCTCTTCGCTTCGCTAGCTAATGGGGCGCGCTACCGAGGGTAGGCGCCGAGAAAGAGTATCCGATGTGCCGGGCACACGAAGATAAGGGGGATTCAGTGGATCGGTCTTTATATACAGCGGCGCAGCTGACTGCGATAGATCACCTTCGCGGAAATCTCCAGCTAATTGCTTGTGCAGGATCGGGGAAGACCGAGGTGGTGGCGCAGCATGTGGTTAGCCTGCTGCGATCTATTGCCGAAGGCGGGGCTGGTTATATACCTGAAAATATCATCGCGTTTACTTTCACCGACAAGGCCGCTGCCGAGCTCAAGGAGCGCATTCACACACGATGTCACGAAGCTTTTGGACGCGTTACTGGCCTAGCGGAAATGTACGTCGGGACGATCCATGGGTACTGCCTCGAGCTTTTGAAGTCCGAGGTACCAGCGTACATGAAGTACGAGGTGCTGAACGAGGTGCAGCAGGCGCTGTTCATCGACCGCCATTCACGGACCTCAGGATTGACAAACAGTACCACGCTTACTGGCATCCCACTCAAGCGCTACACGGATACCCGTCATTACGTATCGGCCCACTCGATTCTTCGTGAAGATAGGGTGCTAAGTCCGCTACTTTTTGAGGGCAACACAGTCGTTGCTGGACTATCGAGCTACGAAGAGCTCTTACACCGTAAAGGCTATCTCGACTACTCTGGCCTCCTGAAGGAGGCGGTCAAGGAACTGCACTGCAACGTCGGATTGAGACAGCGACTCGGAGAGCGCATCCGGCATGTCATCGTGGATGAATACCAGGACGTCAACCCGATTCAGGAAGCAGTTGTTCGCGAGCTTGCGACGCTTGGCGCAGACATTTGTGTAGTCGGCGATGACGACCAGACAATCTATCAATGGCGCGGCAGCGATGTGCGCAATATTTTGGATTTCGAGCGCAGATACGAGAATGTGACCCAGGTGAAGTTGGAGGAGAACTTCCGTTCGAGTGAAGGCGTTGTCGCCGTTGCTCGCGACTTCATCCGGCAGCTCCAGCGGCGCTTACCCAAAGAGATGAAGGCAACAGCGGCTCAGAAATTCGAGGCAGGCGACATTGTGGCGCTAGGCTTCGATTCGCCATCCGCTGAAGCCGATTACATCGCGAAAACGTGTAATTCACTCCGTGGCATAGCAATTCGTGAGGGCGACGAGGAGCGCGGGATTGCTTGGTCAGACATGGCGATCCTGCTGCGGTCCGTGCGCCGCGACGGGAACTTGGTCATGGCGGCGCTCAAGGCTGCCGACGTGCCGTATGTGATCACCGGCATGGACAGCCTTTTCGCGACGTCGGAGGCAGAAGCCGCTCGCCAGCTGTTCTACTTCCTTTCCGGGGAAGTAGACGAGGCGGTCCTGAGGCAGGCGTGGAAGGCCGCCGACCTCGGCATCAAGAAAGATGCCTTGGTAGAGGCAATCAAGTACGCCGCCCAGGCGAAGACGGGAATGCAGAATGCCGAGATAGGCCAGTTTAGGGTCTACAACATGCAGCGCCAGTTCGTCGCGTTTCTAGAGAATGCCGGCCTTCGCGAGGAGGGCGTACCGGGCGGCCGGGGAGAGGTGGTGTTCTACAACCTCGGCAAGTTCAGTCAGGCGATATCGGATTTCGAGAGCATCCACTTTCACTCAAGTCCGGTCGAGAAATACAAGAGCTTCGCCGGCTTTCTGCGGTACCACGCGGAGAACGCCTACCCGGAGGGCTGGCAGGACAACGCCTTTGTGAGCCCAGACGCAGTGCGCATAATGACCGTGCACCAGGCAAAGGGACTCCAATGGCCCGTAGTATTCATCCCACAGCTTGTCAAGAACAGATTTCCCGCAAAGGGGGGAGGCGGACGCACCGCCTGGCACCTAATTCCGGAAGCCGCCTTTGACAACGCTGTTCGTTACCGTGGAGGTCCAGAGGACGAACGTCGCTTATTCTACGTTGCGGTCACGCGCGCACAGAAGTTCCTACACTTGAGTTGGGCGCCGCACGCTGGCAACAGCACCGCACGGATGCCCTCAGATTTATTCAACGATGTGCTTGCATCGAAATTCGTTAAGCGTCGATTGCAGGACTATGCTAGCCGCAAGCGGCTCGTGCCAAGTCCGCTGGCATCGGTCGCGAACATACGTCTGTCATTCTCAGACCTGAAGTATTTTTTCGAGTGCCCGTACCAGTTCAAGCTGCGCATCCTTTACGGTTTTAACGCGCCACTGGACGAGGCACTGGGGTTCGGGAAATCGTTGCACAACGCGCTGGCGGAGGTCCATGCGCGGGCTCTGCACGGAGAGAAGATTGATCCCGATGAAGCAAAGACGCTGGTCGAACGACATTTGCGCGCGCCCTACGCATATCCGGCGCTGCGCGAAAAGCTCGAGCAGGCCGCTGAGCGGGTCGTGGAATCCTATATCAGGAGGAACGCCGCCGATTTTAGAAGCCTGGAGTATTCTGAAAAGGCAATTGAGATTGCGCTCGGTGACGGCGTATCGGTGGCCGGCCGCATTGACTTGGTCCGGCGGATTGATACGGGAGAGGTGACAATTGTCGACTTAAAGTCAAGTGACCGCGCGCAGACCGACGCCGTTACCGAGACCCAGCTACACATCTACGCGCTTGGCTACCAGGAGTTAACTGGCCGGCCGGCCGATTATGTAGAGATTTACGAGCTTGATGAACAGAAACAGAAGCGTCGATCGGTGGACGATGATTTTATCGCCGACGTGAAACGGGATGTGCGGACGGCCGCAGAGGCGTTGCGTACCAACGACTTGCCACCTAAGCCTCACAAAAAGACTTGTGGTCAATGCGACTTCCGCCATCTTTGCTCTGCTGCAACGAGATGAGAAACGTTCTGGGGGTGATTCCTGTCGCGCGACGCGAGCAATCATTCGAAAGTCGGCACGGTGAGAGGCGTCGTCGGGCACGCGTATAAAAATTTGAGCGTGGGCGAAAACAAAGAGTGAGCATAAGGAGAAGTCAGCGATACGCATTGTCAACGAGTTGTCCAAGGTGTTCCAAGAAAATCCGTTGTTCGGTCGTTACACAGTCTGGAGTTCGACTCGGCCAAAGCGGCCGCCCCCTCTTTTGCGTCTTGGGGCCGTTGACGACGCGGCGCGCGCAGGCTACGCGCTAGGGGGCGCGTCGCAGCCCTGATATGTGTGGCGCGCGGTCTTTGGTCTGCGCCGCGACGTTCGCCATTCCCGCACTTGGCGGCGCCTTG
>CBIHOQ010000084.1:0-5029 GCA_966212065.1 uncultured Burkholderiaceae bacterium | reverse complement strand
TTGCGGTGCGATCGCTTTCTTAGCCTCGCGTTGCCTGTGTCTTACCTCAGGGGAATGGCTATGACCGCGTCGAATTGCCTTCCAGCCGACGGCCTGCCGTTGGAGATACGTCGGGTCGTTACCGGCCGCGACGAAACGGGCGCGTCAGGGGTGGCGCTCGACGGCGTCGCACCCCGCTCCGACGCGTTCCTGCATATTCCGGGCATGATGTCCCGGCTCATCTGGGCCACGGATCCAGAATTCACGCTGCCTGCTGGCGCGACCGATCCCACGTTGTCCGTCACGAGCATCGTTCCGCCCCAGTCCGGCAGCCGCTTTCTGATCGTCACGTTCCCGCCTGACAGCGTGTTTTGCGCGCCGGATTTCGACCCCGTCGCCGCCGCCGCCGAAAATCTGGCGATCAGCCCGGGTCTTGCCGAATTGTTCGAGGCCGACGGTATGCATGCCACGCCGACCATCGACTACGGCATCGTGCTCGACGGCGAGATCTGGCTCGAGCTCGACGATGGCCGCTCGACATTACTGCGCCGGCATGACGCGATCGTCCAAACCGGAACACGCCACGCATGGCGTAATAAAAGCGATCGCTCGGCCACGCTCGCGTTCGTCTTGATCGGCACGACACAAGCGTGCGAAAGGCGGAGCGACCGCCCCCTATAGTTCGATAAGTTCGATAGCCGGCTATGCGGCAACCCGCCTTTGGCGTGCCGCAAGCCCGATACCTCGCATAGCAAAAATACAGAGAAACAGAGAAGACCTATGACCGATGCAACCATCGCAAACGTACACGGACGCCGCGTCTGGGATTCACGCGGACGCCCGACCGTGGAAGTCGAAGTCAAACTGAAGAACGGCGCGAGCGGTCGCGCCATTGCACCTGCCGGCGCATCGATGGGCACCGGCGAAGCGGTCGATTTGCGCGACGGAGGCGACGCATTCGGCGGCCTCGACGTGGCGAACGCGCTCGCCGGCGTAAACGGCGAGATCGGCGGCGCGCTGCGCTCAATGAATGCGTACGACCAATCGGGAATCGATGCGAGCCTCATCCGGCTCGACGGCACCCCGAATCTGAACCGGCTCGGAGGCAATGCGATCGTGGCGACGTCGATGGCGGTGCTGCATGCCGCGGCGGCAGCCAGCGGACAACCGCTCTGGCGCTATCTGGCCGGCGACGGCCCCGTGCGCATGCCCCTGCCCGAGATTCAGATTTTTGGCGGCGGCGCGCACGCGGCTCGTCGCGTCGACGTGCAGGACTTCATGATCATGTGCCCCGCTGCGAGCAGCTTCAGCGAGGCACTAGAATGGACCGCCGAAGTCTATCGCGCGGCCGGTGCACTCATGAAGCGAGCGGACAAGCTGCAAGGCGTTGCCGACGAAGGCGGCTACTGGCCCGCCTTCGATAGCAACGAAGAAGCGCTCGAGACGCTAACGCGCGCCATTTTGGATACGGGACTGCGGCCGGGTAAGGACGTCGGCATTTCGCTCGACATTGCGGCCTCCGAATTCGGACGCGACGGACGCTATACGCTCGCACTCGATAACCGCACGCTCGACACCGCTCAGCTGATCGATATGCTCGGCCGCTGGCTTGACGCCTATCCGATCATTTCAATCGAAGACCCGCTTGCCGAAGACGATGCGGCGGGTTTTCGCCAATTCACCGAGATGTATGGATCGCGCTGCCAGATCATCGGCGACGATTTTCTCGTGACGAACGCAGCACGCGTCGAAGCAGCCGCATCGACCGGCGCGCTCAACGCCGTGCTGATCAAGCCCAATCAGGCGGGAACCGTCAGCGAGGCGTACGCTGCGTTGCAGGCGGGCAAGAACGCGGGATTCGGCACGATCGTCTCCGCGCGGTCGGGCGAAACCGAGGATGTGACCATCGCCCATCTGGCCGTCGGCTGGAACGCGGGGCAACTCAAGGTGGGCTCGTTTTCCCGCTCGGAACGCATGGCGAAGTGGAACGAAGTACTGCGCATCGAGGAATCCCTGGGCCGACAAGCTTCGTTTAGCGGCTGGGCCGCGCTGCCCTTCTACGCCCGCTCCGCAACCGCTTCGGGCCGATGAGATTTTTGATGCTAACGTTGGCACCGAATTTATACGATCTTGCTTGAACGATCATCCTAGCGAGGACAATTATGCTGCCCCCAGTCAATCTCAAGCCGCCGTTCAACATCACGCGTGCGAGCCACATCGTACTGAATGTCGCCGATCTGGCGAAGAGCCGTGACTTCTATGTCGACATTGCCGGTCTCGTGGTCACGGAGGAAATCGGCGACACGTGCTATCTGCGCGGATTGTCCGAGGCTTGCCATCACAGCCTCGTACTGATCCAGTCGAAGGATGCCGCGGCCACCTGCAAGCGCATCGGCTTTCGCGTTTTCCTTGATGAAGACCTCGATCTCGCCTATGCGTTCTTCAAGGAGCAAGGGCTCCCGGCCGAGTGGGCCGAAGTGGCGCATCAGGGCCGAACGCTGCATGTATCCGATCCGTTCGGCACAAAAATAGAATTGTGCGCGCAAATGGAAACGCGCCCGCGACTCTATCTCGAGCGCGATAAGTTCAAGGGGGCACACGCGCAGCGGCTCGACCACTTTCAACTCTTCTCGCCCGATACGTATCGCTCATGCGAGTTCTACAGCAAGCTCGGCTTTCGTAATTCGGAGTACCTCGAGCATGGCGACACGCTGCTCGGTGCTTTCATGTACCGCAAGGGAACGTGTTTAGACTTGGCGATCGTGCAGAACGACGGCCCGTGCATGCATCACTTCGCGTACATCGTGCCCGAATCGCACGACATCTTCACCGCATGCGATCTGGCCGGCATTTACGGCTATGCGCACGAGGTGGAACGCGGCCCGGGCCGCCACGGTCCCGGGGGCATGCTGTTCGTTTATCTGCGCGACCCCGATGGCCATCGCGTGGAACTGTGCGATGGGCACTATCAAACGATCGACGTTGAAATCGAGCCGGTCCGGTGGGATGCGGCTTCGCTGAACACGAGCGTTCGCTGGGGACTGCCCGCGTCGCACCGATGGTACTTCGAGGCGTCGCGCTTCGAAGGCGCGGAACTCATCGAAACGCCCAGCAAGCCCAAGCCCGAAACACTCGAAACCTACGTCCGAAAACAATCGGCACTCGACTGACTTCTATAACCGGTAACGATCAAATGGCACGCGTTAAATATCTTCAGCGTTCGGATGTCGCCGGCGTCAACGACGCCCTCTTCGACCGGCTCGAACGCGAACGCAAAGTTCCGACCGCAAACATCTTTCGCGCACTTGCGCATGCTCCTGACATCCTCGATCAGTTTCTCTCGTACGCCAACGCGATCAGGGCGTCGTCGATCAGCCCCAAGCTTCGCGAGCTGGCGATCCTCACGGTAGGCCACTGCACGGGATCGGAGTATGAAATCGCGCACCATCAGTCGCACGGACTCAAAGCCGGCATCAGCCCCGAGCAATTGAAGGCCGTGGCGGCCTTCGAAACATCGCCGCTCTTCGACGACGAAGAGCGTGCGGTCATGGCAGTCGCAAAAGAATCCACGCTGAAAGTTGACATCAGCGACGCAACGTGGCGACGCGTGGCCGCGTTCCTCGACGAACGTCAACTTGTTGAATTGGCGCTCAACGTCGCTTGGTACAACTCGGGCGTGCGCATCATGGGTGCGCTCGGCATCGAGCTTGAGGACGGCTATCGTTGACCGACACGGCGATAGCCTGTGCGCGGCGGTACGCCCTGCCGATCGATGAGCGGCACTCGCGCCGTGCACGCAGAATTGACAAGGAAAGAGGTAGACATGGAAAGAACAATGGTTGCAGCGCGGCTGCACGCTCTCGGCAGCCCGATGACGCTCGATACGATTCCCATCCCGAAGCCGCGGCCGACGGACGTGCTCGTGCGGGTCCAAGCGTGCGGCATCGTGCCGAACATGGCCAATGTCATCAACAACTGGCCCACGTGGTTCCCGCATCAGCCGCTGCCGAAATTCCCCGCAATCTTCGGCTTGGATCCGGCCGGCGTGGTGGAGGAAGTGGGTGAGGCCGTCATCAACGTGAAACCGGGCGACCGCGTCTATGTGAGCCCATTACGTTCTTGCGGCTCCTGCAAGGCATGCCGTGCGGGCAGACGCAGCGAGTGCCGTTATTACACGCTCAACGGCTACTTCAGCACGAGCCGCGACGGTCAACGCATTTTCGATCTGTATCCGTACGGCGGTTTCAGCGAGTACATGACCGCTCCCGAATATGCGCTCGTCAATCTTCCCGATAACCTCAGCTTCGAGCAGGCCGGACGCTTCGGCTATCTGGGCACCTCATATGGTGCATTGAAGAACGCCGATGCCGCTTCCGGCCAAGTCGCTTTGATCGACGGCATCACCGGAACACTCGGGGTTGCGTCGACCGTGCTCGGCCTCGCCATGGGGTTGACGCGCATCCTCGGCACCGGGCGCGACGAGAGGCTGCTCGAACGCGTGAAGGCACTCGCGCCCGATCGCGTCGAAGTGATGAAGCTTGGAGACGGATCGGTCGGCGATTGGGCGAAGTCCCTGACAGGCGGTGAAGGTGTCGATTTCGTCATCAGTGCGCTCGGTGCGAAGGCCCCGGCGTCGACCATGCTCGATTCGATGAAAGGCGTTCGGCGCGGCGGAAAGGTTGTCAACGTAGGCGGCGTCGCGGAGGATCTCCCCATCGACGTCAAATGGTTGATGGACGAGCAGGTTCACTTAATCGGTTCGAACTGGTTCACAACCGCACAGGGGCAAGAGATGGCGGATATGGTCGGCACCGGTGCGCTCGATCTGTCGTATCTCGAGCATCGCAAGTTTCCGCTGTCGCGTGTCAACGAAGCGATCTCCGGCCTCAAGGATCGTGACGGCGGCTTCAGCAACTATCTCGTCATGCCTTGAGGAACGCGCGCGCTGCGCCCCGGCGCAGCGCGCCGCGCCAGGTGACGATGCATCCGTCGGCCCGCCGGACGGCGGGCCTTATCGCGCCATATTCAAGCGAAATTGCGCACTAGCGCG
>CBIHOQ010000083.1:0-6056 GCA_966212065.1 uncultured Burkholderiaceae bacterium | reverse complement strand
GCCGATCGAAGGTCCGATCGAGGCTCAGATCGAAGGTCCGATCGAGGCTCAGATCCAAATCACTCGCGACCGAAAAATCTTCACTGCTGCCTTCGTGCATTCCAAAACGCTCAGCAAATCCGATGTACTCGAAGGGCTCGCTCTCGCTCGACGAGCGCGAATCGCCGCGTACCGAGCGCAACGCTTCGAAGTGATTGCCGAAGCGGATGATCGCGACCGACTCCTCGCCGGTACCCGAGCGCAACCAACGCACGGGGTGGCCGTCCGCATGCGGTTCAGCCCAATGCACATCGAGGTCTGCGCCGAAGCGGATGTTCACGTAGGCAATCGCCGATACGATCGCATCCTCGTCGGCATACAACATCCGGTCGGACTCCTCGATCTCCGGGTGGGTTTCCTTGAGGACCATGCGGCATTTTTCCGCCTCCTCGGCCAGCTCGGGCTCGGAAGCCTTATCATAGCGGCCCGTCGCATGCTGCAGCAGCGAGATCAGCAAGCAGTTCATGCCGCTGCCGCTGTTGGGCACGGTCTCGATGCCGTGCCGGGCCAACCATGCGCGCACCGGGGCCGGGTCGATGTCGTGATGCTCGGCGACGAGCGGCGCCACCGTGTCCTCCTGCGCTGCGCCCGTCTGTGCGACCGGCCTCGGGACGAATGCGGAGCCCGAGACGATGCCGCCCTCGCCTGCGCCCGCCGCGATCTCGTCGGTCGATATCTCAGGGATCGCCCACACTGCGCGCGCCGCCGTCTTCAGCGCGGCTTCGCGCGCGTGTTGGCCGGCGCCAAATCCGGCAAACTGGTCCTCGCTCCCTGAGGGATTCGGCGTGCGTGGACGCAATATTAGCCTGCCGTCGGTTTGATCCGACGGGTTGTTTGTCGTTTTATCTTCGGCTTTGTCCGCGGCGAGCCAGTGGGTGCCGCTGCGAATGTAATCCAACGCGTCGTCGATAGGCGTGGGTTGCGGCGCGGGCGTGGACGACGTATGCGTCCCGTCCGCGACCGTGTCGCCTTTGTCCTTTTTGCTCCGGCTGCTCCGGGTCCAAGAGCCGAGCTTCCCGAGTACGCGAGATCCGGAGGGATTTTGGCTCCGGGGCCCCGTCTTTGCCTTGCCGGAGGTCTTCTGGACGTTCGGGCCGTTGCCGACCGGCAAGCAAGCCGAAATCCAGTTACTCAGGTTACCTATCCTCATGCCGATGCTCCTTGACGCTTGCGCTGGTCCTACATGCGCGCACGGCGCGCTCGCAGCTCCTGCCGAGCAGGAGGCCCGCGGCGGCACAATGCGCCGCTGTTGCTGTAATTGACGAGAAGTATGGAAAGAGCGCGCGGACGCCGGAGGGCTAGGAGCGAAGCGGCCGCTTGCGGGGCGAAGTCCCGAGAAATTGCGCGAGCCGCCGGCCGGAAAAACAACATCGAAGCGATGTCGGTGCCGCGCCTCAACGCACTTGCACGAGCCGCACCGCTTGCCCCTGACCGAGGCAGGACGGCTCGGGCGCGGGCTCGGTTTCAGCTGAGGCACCCGCCTCTGCGCGCAGTTGACATTCGGCCGCGAGCCCTCGCTCCATGATGCGGCGCGCACGCACGGCGCCGCCGTCGATCGGCAGCATCAGCGGCTTCGCCGACCAAAATTCGCGCCCGCCCAGCGCTTGCTGTTGCGCTTCGAGCATCGGCAGATCTTCGTCGCGGAACGGGTCCATCAACATATCGACGGCGTACTGAACCACTTCGCTCGCACGCACACCGAGCGCCTTCGATAGCCCGAAGCCGAAGAAGTAATGCGTAGACGCTTCGGTCTCGGGCGTCAGGAAGTGCCCGGAAAACGAAGTCAGGCCGAACTCGCGCGGTAGGTTGGCAATGGTCGCGCCAACCTCGATCGACATCAGCCCGGGAGCGTTCCAGCGTACGTCGAGCCAGCGATCGACGGGCATACCGCGGGGCACGCCAAATGGGCGCGCGACGGCTTCCGGCAGATGCTCGCCCCGCGTGGAGCGCCGGGCCCAGACTGTCTCGCCGTCGTCGTCGAACTCCATGGTGCCGGCGGTGATCGCGGGCGTGCCGAGCGTTTCGGGATGAAGAAACTGAAAGTGGCTGAGGTCGAGCAGGTTGTCGGCACTCAATTGATAGTGCGCTCGAGTGAGCAGATAGCCGGTGCTGGTTTCGTTCTCGGCCGGATCGAGATAGCCGAAGTCGGGCAACGTGGCATCAGCCGCGCGCTGCGCCTCACCCATCCAGATCCAGACGGCGCCGTAACGCTCCATGAGCGGATAGGCGCTCACCCGAGCAGCCTCCGGAATGCGTCCGTCGCCATGGGGGTTGCGTACGCAGCGGCCGGTCGCGTCGAATGCGAGGCCGTGATACGGGCATTCGATCGTGCCGCCGCGCACGCGGCCGCGCGAGAGCGGTGCGAAGCGGTGCGGGCAGCGATCGGCTAAGGCCACGGGCCGGCCGTCCTCGTCGCGAAACAGCACCACGGGTTCGCCGAGCAGCACGCGCCGCATCGGTGTTTCGACAGAGAGTTCGCCACCCCAGGCGGCGACATACCACGCATTGCGCAAAAACGTCATGTTCAATGTCCCCCGAACGGTCACGTTGCGATGCGCCCGACAGCGCGGAGCGCGTCTCGATGCCCGCTGCCGCCAGCGCTCCGTAAAGGTATCGACGTGGACCCAGTCGCGAACGGCGCGCGGCGAAGACGCGAACAGGCAAGCGAAGCGAAGCGCAGCGCGCCCTATCCATGACAAGCCGCTGTGCTCGATCGCCCCGGCCAAGCGCACGCCGAGGGCTTCGCATAGGAAGTGCTGTCTTCGCTCCGCGACCGAGGCAGACGCACAGGGTTGACGACACTACTTGAAGACAGTGCACGTGGCATAAGGCCCGAAACTGTCTTCAAAGCGCGGCGCCGTTTCGGCGCCGTCCGGTCACAATTTTCACCACGCAGGAGAAATAAAATGGCTGGCGTCACGCCCATCAGCATCACCCCGCCTCCCCCGCCTCCGTCCCAGGAGCCCATGCATTCGAATCCGGACAAGAACCACACGAAGCCGTTCGATAACGATCTCGAGCACCAACTCGGCGGGGTGCAGGGCAAGCACAAACCCGAACCGAAGCACAAGCCGGAAGCGAAGCACAAGCCCGAAGCGAAGCACAAGCCCGAAGCGACGCATAAGCCGGAAACGAAGCACAAACCGGAAGCGAAGCACCAGCCCGCTCACGCTTAACCGGCGGCTGCGGGCCGCTAAGACCGGCAACGGTCGAACAAGCGGCCCGGCCTTTCGGCGGCTCGGAACAGCCTCTATTTCTCCGTGCCGCCGGAGGCAATCGGATCGTTCAAGATCCGGCCGGAGGACCGCGCGCTTTGGCGCGCTTATACGTATTGGCGCACGCTGCGCGTACCCGTTTGACGCCGCCTACCGGCAGCAAGCCATCAGCCGAGCGTCGGCGCGTCGGGACGCCCCGTGCCAGTTGCACAGGGCGTTTCCGACGTCATGAACTCAGGCTGGGGCCACGTCGCGACCCGCTTCCTGCGTGGAGGTTTCGCACGGCTCGCCGGGCGCCGGCGCGGCTGATTCCGAACGGGGCACCGATGCGGCCTCCGTGGCCGAGGACGGCGGGCGCGTGAGCGCAAAGAGCAGCGCGTCGTCGGCCACGAGCCCGCGGTTCGGTCTCGCTTCCCAGTTGACCAGGCGCCCCTCGTGCTTGAAACCAAGCTTCTCCATGGTCGGCGCGGACTTGCCGTAGGGCGAGCAGCAGGCGTAGATCCGGTATACGTTCGGCTGCGAGATCGTCCAGTGCAGCACCTTGCGAAACGCATCGAGCGAGGCGCGCCGGCGCCGCCAGGCGAGCCGCTGAGCCGAAGCCACCCCAAGCTCGACGCGCGGCAAGCACGGGCGCAGTTCGAGCATGCTGCACAGGTGCCCGGTCTGCTTATCCTCGAACACCCAAGTGAACATCGTCTTGTTGTTCCAGCCGGACTCGCACTCGCGGATGTAGAGAATGGCTTCGTCGACCGATTCGAGCGTGCGCCGCGGCAGCCATTCCATCACTTCCGGATCGCCGAGCAGCGCGTAGTAGAGTTGCTCGGCGTCGCTCTCGATGAGCGGGCGCAGCCAGAGCCGATCGGTCTCGATGACGCGCGGCGGATCGAACGGCTCCATCGGTTCAAGCGGTTTGATCGGTTGTTCCATGACACAGCTCCTCTTACATGGACGGGATTGAGCGGCGCGGCCCGATGCTTCAACGTGCGAGGGTTTCCGAGGGCGCCTCGTTAAAAACCTTTCGATAGCTGTTGATGAGCGTCGAGCGGTGCTGGATGCCCCACTTGTGCGCGGCGTCGAGCACGCCCGTGGTGCTGCCGTCCTCGCGCGTGAGTTCGGCGCGAATACGCTCCATGCGACGCTGGCGAATCAACTCGCTCGGCGAAAGTCCGAGATAGGTCTTGAAGGCGGCCTGCAGCGCGCGCTCGGTTACGCCGATCTGTGCCGCGAGTTCGCGTACCGACAGATCGCGCTGGTCCAAGTGCTCCATCAAATAACGGTAGGCACGGCGGTACTTGGCGGGCAGTCGCGCACTCACGTCGTCGGCGCGCGGCTGGGCGCCGGCGGGGCTCGCGGCCTCGGCCGTGACGGCCGGCATCAACAGGCTGTCGGTGCGCACGTGGCTGATCGAAGCGAGCGCGTAGCGGCCGTAAAGCTCGGTGGACTCATGCCCGCGCCCCTGCTGCTGGCGGACCTTAGAGAGGCAGTAGAGGTATTCCAGGTACCAGCGTTTGTGCTGATGGGCGGCACCGTTGGCTACGCGGCACTGGCCGAGCATCGTCTCGGCCGTATGCGGGGCTTGCGTCGCGACCGCGGCCACAGAGACTTCCAAGCAGAGACTGCGGTGGTATTCGGTGAGCCCGCTAGACGCGGCCCACGACAGATGCGGGTCGAGTCGTTCGCTTAGGCCCTTCGCACCGAAAGCGAAGCGGTGCAGATGACCGAGATAGTCGAGCCGTTGAGCGAGCAGCGGCATGCAGGCCGCGGCAGGCGCCGGCACGATCGCGCCGAAGGTATCGGGCAGCACACCTTGAGCGGCCGAGCGCCAATAGATGTGATCGCGCAGCGGCTCGGCCTCGCGCAGTTCGTGTTGGATGCGCGCGTCGTAGCGTAGCGACTTGGCGAGATCGATAAAGCCGGCGGCGCCGGTTTGTTCGGCAATCTGTGCGAGCAGATCGAGCTGCGCGCCGACGGCGCCTAGACATCCAAGATGAAGCAGCACGAGCGCCTTGCCGAGGCGGCTCTCGAACCGCTGCGCGGCACTCGCCTCGGGTTCCTCGAGCACGCGGTTGAAACAGGCTACCGCGGTGCTGAAGCGGTCCTGAAAAAATGCTAGCCAGCCGGCATTGCGACAAGAGGCGATGCGCAGCGCTTCGCGCGACTGGCGAATCGCGCGTTGCGCCTTGCGGTAGCCTTCCTCGGCTTCGATCATGCGGCCGAGCGCGAGTTGGATGTCGGCATAGGCTTGCAGCACGACGGGATCGTCCGCCTCGTCCTCGCGCTCGGCGAGCGAGGCCAGCGCGGAGCAGGCGTCGCCCAGACGCCCGGCGGCCACCAAGCGCGCATAGGCGGGAAGCGCATCGGCCGAGGCCTGGGAAGAGGCAAGAACGAAATAGACGCTCGAGAACATGGCACGCTCCTGAATCGACGTGATCCGCATTCGAAGGTGCGGATCGTTGGATGCATCGTCTCAATGGCGCGTCGTGTTTTCGATCGATTGTGATGGTTTGTTACCTTCGGGACCTTCGGCTTCAAGGCTCAGCTTTTTCTCGCCGCATCCGCTACGGCCGACGCCGCCGCTTTCGCGACGTCGACTTGCGCCTGAACCATCGAAATGAACATTTGGCTCTCGGCGGCGAACATCTGCGCCTGAATCATCGGGCTCATGAACTCGCCGGTCTGCTCCATGGTTCCCTGGGCGAACTGGGCGGCGCTGTTCGGGGCGTTGTGAGGCTGTGCGTCATGAGGCTGCGTGTCGTGGGGCTGCGTGTCGTGGGGCTGCGTGTCGTGGGGCTGCGTGTCGTG
>CBIHOQ010000082.1:0-6259 GCA_966212065.1 uncultured Burkholderiaceae bacterium | reverse complement strand
TCGGCGTCTCGGCGTATCAAGCGTATCGTCAAGCCCCTTGGATCGCCGCCGCCGACCGCGCGAATGCGAAAAGCGCGTCGAGCGTCGCATCGGGCTGTTCGCTCATCAGCGCGTGGCCCGCATCTAGGGTAACGACGTCCACAGGCACCCCCGTAGTCTTCAGCGTATCTAGGAGGGCGCGCGCGGCGCGCGGCGGCGTCATCATGTCTCTCGCGCCCAGTACGAGGCGCACGGGGCAGCGCACCTGCGCCGCGCGCTCGAGCCCATGCGCGTACCCGTTGCAGGCGGCGAAGTCGGTATGAAACAGGTGCGGCTCGCCGCGCGCCGACACGCGCTCCATGAGCCGCTGGTTGATGCCGTGCAGCCAAAAACCGGGGGCGGGGCAAGACGGCTTCGCTGCGATCGTCGAGTGCGACCAGCGGTTCACGAGTTCGATGGCCTCCGGTTCGCGATGAAGCGCGGCATCGAGCAGCGCGTCGGATACAACCATTGGGACGGCCGTCGCGACGAGGGCGGCGCCCAGGGCGCGCGCCGGATAGCGGCTAGCGAAATCGAGGGCGACGAGCGAGCCCATGCTGTGGCCGATGACGAGCGCGGCGGGCGCGCCCACGGCGTCGAGCAGTTCGGCGATCCAATCGGCCAGTTGCTCGATCGCGGTTTTTGCCGGACCCTCGCTGCGGCAGTGGCCGGGCAGGTCGACGGCCAGCACGTTGAAGCCGTGATGGGCGAAGTAGCGGGTTTGCAGGCCCCAGACGCTATGATCGTGCTGCGCGCCGTGCACGAACACGGCCGTGGGCAGCGCCGGGTCGAAGCGCTTGCTGCTGGTGTAGGCATAGGCAGGCTTGCCTTGGACGGTCACGATCATGCCGGCTCCTGCTTGGAGGACTCGCCGCCGGCGCTTGGCGCCGGCTTGCCTGCGGGCTTGGTCGCGGCCTTCAGGGCCCGCTTGAGGTCGTCGATCAGATCGTCCGGGTCTTCGAGGCCGATCGACAGCCGGATCGTGCCCTCCGCGATGCCCGCGGCCGCAAGCGCCGCGGCGTCCATCCGAAAGTGCGTCGTCGAGGCGGGATGGATGACGAGCGAGCGCACATCGCCGACATTCGCGAGATGAGAAAAGAGGCTCAGCGCCTCGATGAAGCGGCGGCCGGCGGCGCGATCGCCGCGCAAGTTGAAGCTGACGACGGCGCCGGCTCCGCGCGGCAGCAGGCGCTTGGCCAGCGCGTGGTCGGGGTGGGATTCCAGTTCGGGGTAGGCGACCGATTCGACGGCCGGCTGCGCGGCGAGGAACCCCACGATCTTGCGCGTGTTCGCCACATGCCGCTCCATGCGCAGCGGCAGCGTCTCGATACCCTGCAATAGCTGCCACGCCGCTTGCGGGTGCAGGCAGGCGCCGAAATCGCGCAGCCCTTCCCGGCGAGCGCGCAGCAGGAACGGCGCAACGGTGCTTTCTTCGGCAAACACCATCCCGTGAAAGCCGTCGTAGGGTTCCGTGAATTCGGGAAACCGTCCCGATGCGGCGAAATCGAATGTGCCGCCGTCGACAAGCACGCCGCCGATCGTCGTGCCGTGGCCGCCCAGGAATTTGGTGGCCGAATGATAGATGAGATCGGCGCCGTGCTCGAACGGCCTGATGAGAAACGGTGTCGTAAACGTCGAGTCCACGAGAAGCGGGATCGCGTGCGCGTGCGCGATTTCGGCAAGCGCCTCGATGTCGAGCACGTCGAGATTGGGGTTGCCGAGCGTCTCGCCAAAGAGCAGGCGCGTGTTCGGACGCACGGCCGCCCGCCACGCGTCGAGCTCGCCCGGCCTGACGAAGGTCGTTTCGATGCCGAAGCGGCGCAGCGTGTAGTGCAGCAGGTTGTGCGAGCCGCCGTAGAGCGCGCTCGATGCGACGATGTGCGAGCCGGCGCCCATCAGCGTGGCGATGGCCAGGTGCAGCGCCGCCTGGCCGCTCGCCGTGCCGATTGCGCCGACGCCGTTTTCGAGCGCCGCGATGCGCTCCTCGAATACCGAGACGGTCGGGTTCGAAATGCGGGAATAGACGTGGCCGGCGCGCTCCATGTTGAACAGGGCGGCGGCATGGTCGGCGTCGCGAAAGACGAATGCAGTGCTTTGATAGATGGGCGTGGCGCGCGCACCCGTCGCGGGGTCGGGGGCCGCGCCGGCATGCAGCGCGAGCGTGTCGAAGCGGTTGGCGGACATGGCGTCGGCCGGGCCGGCGCCCGGCAAAGGTTGCGGTGGCGGCCATCGTAACATCGGGCTGCGCCGGCGGGGCGAAGCCCCATCGGGCTCCGTGGGTCCTACGCGCGGGCGTCTCGCTTTCCTTTTGCAGGTCTTTCCGCTAGGATCGACCGATCCACTCTAGCTTCGCCGGGAGACAGCCATGCGAGTCAGCGACATATTGAAGGTCAAGGGCAACACGTTGTTCACGGTCACGCCCGAGACGGCGCTGAGCCAGGCAGTCGACACCATGGCCGAGCACGACATCGGGTCGCTCGTCGTCATGGAGTTCGGCGAACTCGTCGGCATGCTGACCTTCCGCGAGATCATCCTCACGCTCAAGCGAAACGGCGGTGGCGTCGGCACGACCACGATTCGCACGGTCATGGACGATCACCCGATCACCTGCACGCCGGAAACGGACGTCAACGAAGTGCGCCGCATGATGCTCGAACACCATGTCCGCTATTTGCCGGTCATGGAAAACCGCACGTTGATGGGTGTCATCTCTTTCTATGATGTGGCCAAGGCCGTCGTCGAAGAGCAGAGCTTCGAGAACCGCATGCTCAAGGCGTACATCCGCGATTGGCCCGAGGAAGGGCAGCCTCGCGAAACGCGCTGAAGGCTTTTTCGATTGTTTTCGATTGATACATGAGCGATCGCCCGCTGCCCGCCGTCCCATTGCCGCGCCGCGCCCCGCGCGAAACCCAGTCCCAATTCACGCTGTTTCGCGAGCGGCGTTTCGCCCCGTTCTTTTGGACGCAGTTTCTCGGCGCGCTGAATGATAACGTTTTCAAAGTCGGATTTAGTTCGCTCGTCACGTATCAGACGGCGCGCTTCTCGGGCGTCGATGCAAAGACTGCCGCGTTCCTGATTTCGGCCATCTTCATTCTCCCGTTCGTCCTTTTCTCGGCCACGTCCGGCCAGATCGCCGACAAGTACGATAAGGCGACGCTCACGCGCTTCGTCAAGACCTTCGAGATCGTCGTCATGCTGATTGGCGGGGCGGGTTTCGTCACGCATCATGCGCCGCTGCTCTACCTTTGCACGTTCCTCATGGGCGTGCATTCGACGCTGTTCGGGCCCGTCAAATACGCCTATCTGCCGCAGCATCTGGATAATCGGGAGCTCATCGGCGGCAACGGCCTCGTGGAAATGGGGACGTTCGTCGCGATTCTGATCGGCACGATCATCGGCGGCGCCGCTGCCGCTTCGCCTGCGCACGGCGCGTGGGTGCTGGCCGGTATGTGCCTGATCGTTGCGCTCGCCGGGCGCTTGACTTCGCGCTATGTGCCGGTCTCGCCCGCCTCGCAGCCGGGCTTGCGAATCAATTGGAATCCCTTCACCGAAACGTGGCGCAATCTCGCGCTCGCGCGCCAGAACCGCACGGTATTTTTGAGCTTGCTCGGGATCTCCTGGCTCTGGTTCGTCGGCGCGACGTTCCTCACATCGTTCTTCAGCTACGCCAAAGACGTCCTCTCGGCCAATCCCGACGTCGTCACCGTGCTGCTTGCGACGTTCTCGCTCGGGATCGGAACGGGCTCATTGCTGTGCGAGCGGCTTTCGAAGCGCCGCGTCGAGATCGGGCTCGTGCCGCTCGGCTCGATCGGGATCAGCGTGTTCGCTTTCGATCTGTTCTGGGCGAGCCATGCACTGCCGCCGGCTGGGCAACTCATCGGGGTGGCCGAGTTCCTGGGTCACGCGCGCCATTGGCGCATCCTCGCCGATCTGTTTTTGCTCGCGATGTTCGGCGGCTTCTACAGCGTGCCGCTTTACGCATTGATCCAAAGCCGTAGCCAGCCGACGCACCGCGCACGGATCATCGCCGCGAACAACATCCTCAATGCGTTTTTCATGATCGTGTCGGCGTTGATGGCAATCGCGCTGACCTCGGCCGGCGTCAGTATTCCCGGTATTTTCGCGGTCACCGCGCTGCTCAACGTGGTCGTCGCAGCCTACATTTACTCGCTCGTGCCCGAATTCCTGCTGCGCTTCATCGCGTGGCTGCTCGTGCATACGTTCTACAGAATCCGTCTCGTTCATGCCGAGCGCATTCCCGAACAAGGCGCCGCGGTGCTCGTCTGCAATCACGTGAGCTACGTCGACGCCGTCGTCATCATGGCCGAGAGCCCTCGGCCGATTCGTTTCGTCATGGACCACCGCATTTTCCGCACGCGGTTCGCCGGTTGGCTGTTTCGCCATGCCAAAGCGATTCCGATCGCACCGGCGCACGAGAATCCGGAGATATTGGCGAGCGCTTACGACGCCTGTGCGGCGGCGCTGGCCGAAGGCGAACTCGTTTGCATCTTTCCCGAAGGCAAGCTCACGCGCGACGGCGAAATGAATCCGTTCCGCCAAGGGGTGACCCAGATCGTCGAGCGGACGCCAGTGCCCGTCATTCCGATGGCGCTGAGCGGGCTTTGGGGCAGCGTGTTCTCGGGTCATGCCGATGCGCGCTGGCCGCGCCCGCTTAACAAAGGCGTGATGAGCCGGCTCACGCTGGCGGTGGCGGAGCCGCTCGAGCCGAGCGCGGCCACGCCCGAGGTGCTGCAGGCGAGCGTTGCACAGTTGAGAGGAGAGCGGCGCTAGGCTTAGTAAGCAGGCGCCATGCGCGTCGCGAGTCGCGCAAGGGCGGCCGAGGCGCGGGGCAGGGCATAATATCGGCTTGCTTATCCATTTTCTCCTGAGGCCACGTTCATGTCCGGCAACACTCTCGGCACGCTTTTCACCGTCACCACGTTCGGCGAGTCGCATGGGCCCGCGATCGGCTGCGTGATCGACGGGTGCCCGCCGGGCATGGCCATTTCGGAAGCCGATATCCAAGGCGAGCTCGATCGCCGTAAGCCCGGCACGTCGCGCCACGTGACGCAGCGCCAGGAAGAGGACAAGGTCGAAATCCTTTCCGGCGTGTTCGAGGGCGTCACCACGGGCGCCCCGATCGCGCTGCTGATTCGCAACACCGATCAGCGCAGCAAGGACTACGGCAATATCGCCGAGACGTTTCGCCCCGGCCACGCCGATTACCCCTACTGGCAGAAGTACGGCGTGCGCGATTACCGCGGTGGCGGGCGTTCATCGGCGCGCCTCACGGCCCCGACGGTCGCGGCCGGTGCCGTGGCAAAAAAGTGGTTGCGCGAGAAATTCGGCGTGCAAGTCCGCGGCTATATGAGTGCGCTTGGTGAGATCGACATTCCGTTCGTCGATTGGTCGTATGTTTCGGAGAATCCGTTTTTTGTGCCGAATGCGGAAATCGTGCCGAAATTGGAAGCCTATATGGACGCGCTGCGCAAGGACGGCGATTCGATCGGCGCGCGCATCTCCGTTGTGGCGACCGGTGTCCCCGTGGGCTGGGGCGAGCCGCTATTCGATCGCCTCGATGCGGATATCGCCCACGCGATGATGGGCATCAACGCCGTCAAAGGCGTCGAGATCGGCGCCGGGTTCGCGAGTGTCGCGCAGCGCGGTTCTGTCCATGGCGATGAGCTTACGCCCGAAGGCTTTGTCGGCAACCGCGCCGGCGGCGTGCTCGGCGGCATTTCGACCGGGCAGGAGATTACCGTCTCGATTGCGATCAAGCCGACCTCAAGCATCCGTACGCCGCGCCGCTCGATCGACAAAGAAGGAAAGCCCGTCGTGGTCGAGACCTTTGGGCGCCACGATCCCTGCGTCGGCATTCGTGCGACGCCGATCGCCGAAGCCATGCTTTCGCTGGTCCTGATCGATCATGCGCTGCGTCACCGCGCGCAGTGCGGCGATGTCCAAGTGACGACGCCCGAGATCGCTGCTCGCGCGCCTTAACGGCCGACGTTCAGCGCAAGCCTGCCTAGAAGACAGGCCGCCCCGTGAATCGGACCCCAAAAGCGGACATCGATCCGACTTTTGGGGTGTTAATGAGATGGTCACCCCCGCTCTACAGCGTAACCCGCGTGTAGGGTGGGGGGTGACCATAGATTTTCATGGTGCTGCCTCTTCCACTCACATCGCCCCGTAGTTCGGCCCGCCGCCGCCTTCGGGGGTGACCCAGACGATGTTTTGCGTT
>CBIHOQ010000081.1:0-6584 GCA_966212065.1 uncultured Burkholderiaceae bacterium | reverse complement strand
ATGTCATGTACGTTCCGAAGGGCACCTGGCACAACGCGATTGCGCTCAACGCGCGAAGCCTTCATTTGACCGTGAGCCTCGTCTATCCCACGGTCGCGGATTTCGTGACGTGGCACCTCCAGCAAGACAAGGCAGGCATCCCTAGCCGGGACATTCGACTTATGAGCGGGTGTGTCGATCACACAATCGAAGATTGCCGCCGTTTCCTTGCGACCCTGGCAAGCAGAGAGCGGATGGATGACTTCATGCGCGCCTTTTATGCCAACAAGAGATGCTCCCGGACGCGGACTAACTTCCCGTCGCTAAATGTACCCCGTCAAACTGATCGCTTCAGACGAGTCCCTTTTGAAGTGCTAACGTTACGTTCAAGTCAGCCCGACCGGTGCGACACCTACGCACTGGGACGCATTCATTGCTTAACCGCGGATGAGTGCGCGGTGTTGAGCGCGGTGCCTCGCACCGGAACGATCAGTGGCGGCGAGATAGCGAAAATCGGGGGTGGGTGGGACGCGACGGCCCGTATTCTCGAAGCCCTGATGGACCACGATCTAGTTACGATCGTTATGGACGACGTCTAGCGCGCAAGCTCGCATTGACTCGAATTTCGGCGGCAAAGCATCGGTGCGACCGATACCGACGACTATCTGATCGGACTATCGCGCCTCTGTAATGGAGCTAGTAATGAGACATTCTCATGCGTACGCGAAATAGATCGGCATCCAGCGTGGCACACCCCAGTCTCACGGAAAACAAATCACCAATCCGCTCGGTGCCTCCTAATGCATTGCCATTGACGACGCGTCAACTCGAAATCGCACGATACATAGTCACCGGCAAGACGGCTCGTGAAATCGCTATACGCCTCACGTTGTCACGTCGCACAGTGGAAAGCCACATCGACGCATTGAAAATGAGGCTCGATTGCGTCAATCGCTGCGAGCTGACTGAAAAACTCGTGCGTCTCGGTATTGAGCTGGACGATTAACACGCGCGTTGAAGTGCAGTTATATTCGCGCGTCGACGCCTGATCGGGAACAAACGATGGCTCCTTGCAACCGTCACCGCGGGCACCCAACCATAGCCCGCTCACGCTCGCATCGCTCAATCCGCCGCCACAACCTCCAGCAATTCCCCGCCAAACCGCTCAAGCTTGCGCGCACCGATACCGGGAATGTGCCGCAGGCCGTCGACCGTATCGGGCGCCGAGCGCGCGATTTCGGCCAATGTGGCGTCGTGGAAGATCACATACGCCGGCACGCCGTCGCGCTTGGCCGTATCCGTGCGCCATGCGCGCAGCCGCTCCCAGCGCGCACGCTCACGCGGCCCGAGCCCAGCTGTCGGGTCCGCCCGCTCGCCTGTGCGCGACGACGCCTGGCGCGTCCGCGTGGGCTTCACATAGCGGCGCAGCGTGACGGTTTGCTCCCCCTTGAGCACCGGCTTACTAGCCTCAGTCAGCACGAACGCGCCATAGCCATCATGGTCCACCGTCAAATAACCGTACGCGACAAGCTGGCGAAATACGCCCCGCCATTCGGGCTCCGATAGGCTCGCACCGATCCCGAACGTGCTCAGCGTGTCATGCCCGCGCTCGCGTACCTTCTCCGTGCGGTTCCCACGCAGGATATCGATGAGATGGCCCGCGCCGAAATGAAAGCCGCTCGCGCGGCGCGCGCGAAACACGCACGAAAGCGCCATCCGCGCTTCTTGTGTCGCGTCCCATGTCACCGGCGGGTCGATGCAAGTATCGCAATTGCCGCACGGTTCGCTCGTCTCGCCGAAATAGGAAAGCAGCCGTACGCGTCGACACGCGGCCGTCTCGCACAACCCGAGCAGCGCATCGAGCTTGCCCGTCTGCACGCGCTTGTGCGCGTCGTCGGCCTCCGATTCGTCGATCATCTTGCGCTGTTGAACGACGTCGCCAAGCCCGTAGGCCATCCAGGCGTTCGCAGGCAAACCGTCGCGGCCGGCGCGCCCCGTTTCCTGGTAATAGCCCTCCACGCTCTTCGGTAAATCGAGGTGAGCGACGAATCGCACGTCGGGTTTATCAATGCCCATACCAAAGGCAATCGTCGCGCAAATAACGACGCCCTCTTCGCGCTGAAAAAGCTCCTGGTGACGCTGCCGTGTTTGGAAATCCATCCCTGCGTGATAGGGCAGCGCGCGAACGCCCTGGCCCTTCAGCCATTCGGCCGTTTCCTCGACCTTACGGCGCGACAGGCAATAAATGACGCCCGCATCGGTCGTACCGTCGTCGTTCGTGTGCTCGGCTCGAATGAAGTCGAACAGCTGCGAGCGCGCAGTGTCCTTTTCGACGATGCGATAGCGGATGTTCGGCCGATCGAAGCTCGACACAAACACGCTTGCTTCGTCGAGCGCGAGGCGATGGATGATTTCATCGCGGGTAATGGCGTCGGCCGTGGCCGTCAGCGCGATGCGCGGCACCGAGGGGAAACGCTCGTGCAGCACCTGCAACTGCATGTATTCGGGGCGGAAATCGTGGCCCCATTGCGAGACGCAATGCGCTTCGTCGATGGCAAACAGGCCAATGCGCGCGCGCTCGAGCAGTTCGAGAAAACGCGGCGTCATTAATCGCTCTGGAGCGACGTAAAGTAGGTCGAGGTCGCCGTCGCGCAGCGCGCGCTCGGTGGCCGAGGCTTCAGCGCCGGTGAGCGTCGAATTCAGAAACGCTGCACGCACGCCGAGCTCGGTGAGCGCGGCCACTTGATCTTGCATCAACGCAATCAGCGGCGAGACGACGATACCCGCGCCGAGCCCGGCTTCGCGCCGCACCAGCGAGGGGATTTGGTAGCACAGCGATTTGCCGCCACCCGTGGGCATGAGCACGAGACAATCGCCGCCGCCGGCGACGTGTTCGACGATATCGCCCTGCTGCCCTCGAAAAACGGGATAGCCGAATACTTCATTGAGGATTTCTAGAGCACGGGACATGGAGGCGATAAGAAGGGCGAACTGCGGATGGATGCATTCTACCAACGCACCCGCGCGCGGCGATGCGCGTGATACGCACGTCGGCCATTCGGCCGACGGATGCAGAGAGATAGCCGCGGCCCAAGCGGCAGCCAAAGGCAAAAAAAAACCGCTCAGTCCAAACCGAGCGGTTTTTTGCGCCGTTAAAGGCGGGCGAAGCTTCGAACGAGCGGCGCAACGCGCCGCCCGCCTTTACTCCGCCGGATGCTGCTGATGCGGCTCGTCGGCTGGCGTTTCCGCAGCCGGCGAATCGGCCTGCGGCTCGGGCGTGCCGAACTCGAACGACTCTTCCGCAGCGATCTGGTCGAAACGCTCGCGATCCGACGCTTCCTTCTGCTTGCGCGCCTTGTGGAACGCGAGGCCCGTACCGGCCGGGATCAAACGGCCGACAATCACGTTTTCCTTCAGCCCGCGCAGATCGTCGCGCTTGCCCATGATCGCCGCCTCGGTCAGCACGCGCGTCGTTTCCTGGAACGATGCCGCCGAGATGAACGAATCGGTCGACAGCGAAGCCTTCGTGATACCGAGCAGCACGTTCTCGTACGACGCCGGAAGCTTGTCCTCTGCCGTCATCCGATCGTTCTCGTCGAGCATATCCGACCGCTCGACTTGTTCGCCCGGAATGAAACGCGTATCGCCGTTGTCGACGATCTGCACGCGGCGCAGCATCTGACGCACGATCACTTCGATGTGCTTGTCGTTGATCTTCACGCCTTGCAGACGGTACACGTCCTGCACTTCGTCGACGATGTAGCGCGACAGCGCCTCGATACCCTGCAGACGCAGGATGTCGTGCGGATCGGCCGGACCGTCCACGATCATTTCGCCCTTGTTGACGACCTGACCATCGTGGACGAGCACCTGCTTTTCCTTCGCGATCAGGAACTCGTGCTGGTTGCCCTCGAGATCCGTGATGACGAGACGCTGCTTGCCCTTGGTGTCCTTACCGAACGAAACCGTACCCGTGACTTCCGCCAAAATGCCGGCGTCCTTCGGCGAACGAGCTTCGAACAGCTCGGCCACACGCGGCAGACCGCCGGTAATGTCACGCGTCTTTTGCGATTCCGTCGGAATCCGCGCGAGCACTTCACCGACCTGCACTTGCTGACCGTCCTTCACCGTGATCAGTGCGCCGACTTGGAAGCCGATCTGTACCGAGTGCTCCGTACCGGGGATCTTCACTTCCTCGCCGCTCACGTCGAGCAGTTTCACCTGCGGACGAACGCTCTTGCTCGCCTGCGAGCCGCGGCGCTTCACGTCGATCACGACGAGCGTCGACAGCCCCGTCACATCGTCGATCTGCTTGGCGACCGTCACGCCTTCTTCGACGTTCTCGAACTTAACCGTACCGCCGTACTCGGTGATGATCGGGCGCGTGAGCGGATCCCACGTGGCCAGCACCGTGCCGGCCTTGATCTGCGCACCATCGAGTTGCAGCAGCGTGGCGCCGTAAGGCACCTTATGACGCTCGCGCTCGCGGCCGTGATCGTCGGTGATCATCGCTTCGCCCGAACGCGTGATGACGATTTGCTCGCCCTTCGCATTCGTCACGTAACGCATCGTCGCCGTGAAGCGCACCGTACCGTTGCTCTTCGCTTCGACCGACGACGCCACCGCCGCACGCGATGCCGCACCGCCGATGTGGAACGTCCGCATCGTGAGCTGCGTACCCGGCTCGCCGATCGACTGCGCCGCGATCACACCGACCGCTTCGCCGACGTTCACGAGCGAGCCGCGGCCCAAGTCGCGGCCGTAGCACGCGGCGCACAGGCCATAGCGCGTTTCGCAAGTAAGCGGCGTGCGCACGCGCACTTCGTCGATGCCCAAACGCTCGATTTCTTCGACGGCCGTTTCGTCCAGCAACGTGCCGACTTCGTACAGCGTCTCTTGCGATTCGGGGTTGACGACGTCCGCCGTTGCCACGCGGCCGAGGATACGGTCGCGCAACGCTTCGACGACTTCACCGCCTTCGACGAGCGCTTTCATTGCCACGCCGTTGCTCGTGCCGCAATCCTCTTCGGTCACGACGAGATCCTGCGTCACGTCGACGAGACGACGCGTCAGGTAACCCGAGTTCGCCGTCTTCAGTGCCGTATCGGCCAGACCCTTACGCGCGCCGTGCGTCGAGATGAAGTACTGCAGCACGTTCAGGCCTTCGCGGAAGTTCGCCGTAATCGGCGTCTCGATGATCGAGCCGTCCGGCTTGGCCATCAGGCCGCGCATACCGGCAAGCTGACGAATCTGCACCGCCGAGCCGCGAGCGCCCGAGTCGGCCATCATGTAGATCGAGTTGAACGACTCTTGACGCACTTGATTGCCGTCGCGATCGGTCACGGGCTCGGTCGACAGCTGCTCCATCATCGCCTTGCCGACCGCTTCCGACGTGGCCGACCAAATGTCGACAACGTTGTTGTAGCGCTCTTGTGCGGTGACGAGACCGGACATGTACTGGCGGTCGTACTCCTTCACCTTCTTCGCTGCGTCGCCGACGATGACTTCCTTCTGCGGCGGCACGAGCATGTCGTCCACGCAGATGGAGATACCGGCGCGCGTCGCCAGGCGAAAGCCCGACTGCATCAGTTGATCGGCAAAAATCACCGTCTCGCGCAAACCGCAGCGGCGGAACGCCGTGTTGATCAGACGCGAGATTTCCTTCTTCTTGAGCGGCTTGTTGAGCACCGAGAACGGCAAGCCCGGCGGCAAGATTTCCGACAAGATCGCGCGGCCGACCGTGGTCGGATAGAGCGAGATCTTCGGCACGAACTTCGGCGCGCCTTCGGACGTATCCTCGTTCGCCACCATTTCGGTGATCCGCACGTTCACGCGCGAGGCAAGCTCGACTTCCTTGTTCTCGTACGCACGCAGCGCTTCCGACACGCCCGTGAAGGACATGCCTTCGCCCTTGCCGTTGACCGCTTCGCGCGTCGCGTAGTACAGGCCGAGCACGATATCCTGCGACGGCACGATCGACGGGTCGCCGTTGGCCGGGAACAAGATGTTGTTCGACGCGAGCATGAGCGTGCGCGCTTCCATCTGCGCTTCGAGCGACAGCGGCACGTGCACGGCCATCTGGTCACCGTCGAAGTCGGCGTTGAACGCCGCGCAAACGAGCGGGTGCAACTGAATCGCCTTACCTTCGATTAGTACCGGCTCGAACGCTTGAATACCGAGACGGTGCAGCGTCGGCGCACGGTTGAGCATCACCGGGTGCTCGCGGATCACCTCTTCGAGGATGTCCCACACCACCGCCGTTTGGTTCTCGACTTCCTTCTTCGCCGCCTTGATGGTCGTCGCGACGCCCATCACTTCGAGCTTGTGGAAGATGAACGGCTTGAAGAGCTCGAGCGCCATCAGCTTCGGCAGACCGCACTGGTGCAGCTTCAGCGTCGGACCCACCACGATGACCGAACGGCCCGAATAGTCGACACGCTTACCGAGCAAGTTCTGACGGAAACGACCGCCCTTGCCCTTGATCATGTCGGCGAGCGACTTCAACGGACGCTTGTTGGCGCCCGTCATCGCCTTACCGCGACGGCCGTTATCGAGCAGCGAGTCGACGGCTTCCTGCAGCATCCGCTTTTCGTTGCGGACGATGA
>CBIHOQ010000080.1:0-8239 GCA_966212065.1 uncultured Burkholderiaceae bacterium | reverse complement strand
CTTCCCGCTTCCTTTCCTTTCTTTCGCGCTGTCGCCATGACGGCGCGAAGAGGCGCGATTCTAGGGATGTTTCGCACGCGCCGCAAGCGAAATTTCGCCGGACCATCGCATACCGTGCGGATGCCCCGGCCGGTTAGCCAAGTTGCGCGGCGCGATGACCCGCACGACTGCGATGCGCCGCATGGCTCGGATGGTCCGCGAGGAGCATGCGCACCACGCCGTTGGTCCACCCGAAGCCATCCTGCAGCGGATACTCGCCGCCGCCCCCGCCTTGCGTCGCGTCGATGTCGTGATGCAGGGCATATTTCTCGACGAGCTTGCACTCGCGTTCATAGACGGCCGCAACCGTCGCCAGCCACCGATGTGCAATGTCGAGCCCTAGCTTGCGTTCGCCATACCGAATCAACCCGCGCGTCGCCATCCATTGCAGCGGCGCCCATCCATTGGGACGGTCCCACTGCTGCCCGCTCTCTTGCTCGGTCGTCTTGACGCCACCGGCCGCAAAGAGCCGCGACTCTATGGCCCGCGCGGTGCGATGCGCCTGCTCGCCCGTCGCAAGCCCAATATATAAGGGCACCGCGAGCGCCGCGTTCAATCCGCAGCGTTGCGTCCCAAGTTGCCAGTCGTAATCGACGAATGCGCCCTGCGTGTCGCTCCACAGATAGCGGTCGATGGCCCGCCGCCGCGCTGCCGCGCACGCTAGAAACGAGTCAGCCGTCAATGTATCGCCTTGTGCGCGCGCAAGCTTCTCGATTTGTGTTTCGAGCCTGTAGAGAAAGCTATTCAGATCGACGGGCAAGATCGACGTGGTACGGATCGTCGACAGTTCGTTCGGATCGGCCAGCCAGCGCGAACTGAAATCCCAACCCGACTCCGCGCCTGCGCGCAGTTCGCGATAGACCTCGCCCGGCACGCGCGTGCTGCGCGCCGCGGTTTCTACATCCTCGAGATACCCCTCGTCGCGCGGCGTGTCGCGCTCATCCCAGTATCGGTTCAACAAGCTGGCGTCGGGCAGCCGCACAACGTGCCGCGCCGCATCACCCGGCGCGAGACCCTCCGCGCCCTCCATCCAGTAAGCGTGCTCGCGCTTCAATTGCGGCAGATACCGCAGGGCGGGCTTTACGCCGTGGGCCTCGAACAAGTCGACCATCAGTGCGAACACCGGGGGCTGCGAGCGGCTCAGATAATAAGTCCGATTCCCGTTCGGGACATGTCCGTAGTGATCGATCAGGAATGCAAAATTATCGGCCATGCTGCGCAGCAGATCGTGGCGACCGCTTTGCGCGAGACCGAGCATGGTGAAATACGAATCCCAGTAATACATCTCGCGGAAGCGGCCTCCGGGCACGACATAGTCGTACGGTAGCGGCAACAGCGAGCTATTCGCCGGATGCTGAGTGGGCCGGCGGCTCAGTACCGGCCATAACCCGTCGATGTGCTCCACGAGCGTCTGCCGCGCGTCGGCCACATAGTGATTCGCCGGCACCGCCTCGTGCGCGAAGTGCTGTTTTACGAACCCACTCAAGTCGAACCCCGGGCGCCCCCGATCGGCGCGATAGCGCCGCATGATTTCGGCGGGTTCCACGAGCGGCACGCAATCCGGGAACGACTTGCTGTCGTCGAACACACGCCCCAGTTGTACGGCGACGAAGAGCTCCTGGTAGCGATCGGCCGGCGTCAGTACATCGGCGGGCGCGACGTGCTCGACATCCGGTGCGGCGCCGCCGGCCGCCAGCATTTTGTCCGCGGCGATCGTCATCATCATTGTTCCGCGTAGTTCCAGAGCAAGCCGCCGTCGACATACAGCGTCGAGCCGGTGACATAGTCGGCTTCATCCGACGCGAGGAACAATACCGCGTTCGCAACGTCGAGCGGCTTGCCCAAGCGTTTTAGCGGAATGTTGCTAAGCAGCGCATTGAGTTCGGCGGGATCGTGCAGCAAGCGGTCGTTGATCGACGTGCCCACGGCGCCGGGCGCCACATTGTTGACCGTAATCCCGAGCGGAGCGAGTTCGATCGCGAGGTTGCGCATCATCATCTTCATGCCGCCTTTGCTGGCGCAGTAACTGGTGAAATGCGGAAACGGCAGTTCTTCATGAACGGAACTGATGTTGACGATACGACCGCCGCGCTGTGTGTCGCGCAAATGACCGACGAATGCCTGCGTGATGAAGAACGCACCTTTCAGATTGATGTCGAGTACGCGGTCGTAGTCCTCTTCGGTCACATCGAGAAACGGCGCGTTATGCTCTACGCCAGCATTATTGACGAGGACATCGATCCGGCCCATCTGCGCAACCCCTTGTGCGACCAACTGCCGGCCGGCCTCCGTCACCCCGACATCGCCTGCCACGACGCAGCCGTCGCCACCTGCCGCGCGCACATCCGCAAGCGTCTGCTCGGCACGGCTATCGTCGTGAAGATCGTTGACGATAATTTTCGCGCCCGCCTGCGCTAGACGCACGGCGATGGCGCGTCCGATGCCTTGTCCCGCGCCGGTGATAAGCGCGATCTTGTCTTGCATTCTCCTTGCGTTTTCCATGCTCTACTCCTCCGTCCTCTCGACTGCGCAGATGCACTAAGGTAGTGATCGGCAAAGCAAGTGATGGGCCACGCATCCGAGCGCGACGATGATTCGGGCGCCCACCGGCGCTGAGGTATCATCGCGGGCCGATCCTATGGCCTTTCAGAAGCACCCGCCAATGACCGAGCAGAACTATCAAGCGATCCTCGAACGGATCCATCGCGACATCGAGCCATGGCGCACCGCGGGCCGAGTGGCCGACTATATCCCGGAACTCGCCAACGTGCCGCCCGAGCGGTTCGGCATGGCGGTCGTCACACTCGATGGCCGTATGTTCTCGGTGGGCGACGCACACGAGCGCTTCTCGATCCAAAGCATCTCCAAGCTATTCGCATGCACGCTAGCGTTCCAACTGGTGGGCGACGCATTGTGGGAGCGCGTCGGCAGAGAACCGTCAGGCACGGCATTCAATTCGCTCGTGCAACTCGAAAGCGAGCGCGGCAAACCGCGCAACCCGTTCATCAACGCAGGCGCGCTCGTCGTCACCGACGTGCTGTGCCGACGCTTTGTCGGCGCCGAGACGGCGCTCGTGCAGTTCATGCGGCGCCTAACGGGCGTCGCCGATCTGGATTACAACCTGCGCGTCGCGGCCTCCGAGCTCCAGCACGCCGAGCGCAACCGCGCCATGGCGCACTTCATTGCCAGCTTCGGCAATCTGCACATGCCGCCGGAAGCCGTCGTCGATGCGTACTGCCGTCAATGTGCCATCGAGATGAGTTGTGTCGAGCTCGCCACGGCCGCGCTCTTTCTTGCCGATCGCGGCGTCGCACCGGTATCCGGCGAGCGCATCCTCGATGCAAGTTCGGCGAAGCGCTTGTCGTCGCTGATGCTGACCTGCGGCACTTATGACGCCGCGGGCGACTTCGTCTATCGCGTCGGTTTGCCGGCGAAGAGCGGCGTGGGCGGCGGCATCGTCGCGGTGCTACCCGGCGAGATGGCCGTGTGCGTCTGGTCGCCGGGACTCGACGCAAACGGCAACTCGCTTGCCGGGGCTTTGGCGCTGGAATGGCTGACCACGCTCACCCAGCAGTCGATTTTTTGATGCGGCGCGACGCGCAATTAGCGGACCGACGCGAATCGTCCTAATCTTTAAGCGTCAGGGCAGCCCTTCCGCCGGCGGCGGCGCATTCAATGCGCCGGCTAAGAACGATGAAAACCCATTCGATGCCGCGCATCGCGTCGACTCGCCAAGTGCGCCCGCTCGCGCAGTTGCGACTATGGCTCGCCCGCTGCGCCGCGACACTCGTTACGCTAGCGGCCTGCACGGCCGCCCAAGCCGCGCCGGGCAGCGCGCAAGCCCAGCGGAGCGCCGAAGTCGTCGCCATTCCCGTCGCCGGTGCAATCGGGCCCGCGAGCGCCGATTTCATTACACGATCGCTCGCACGCGCCGCGAGCGAGCACGCCCAACTAGCCGTCATCGAGCTCGACACCCCGGGCGGGCTCGATACGTCGATGCGTCAGATCATCAAGGCGATACTGGCCTCGCCCGTGCCCGTTGCCGCATTCGTTGCACCGAGCGGTGCCCGCGCGGCAAGCGCCGGCACCTATATCGTCTATGCCTGCCATATCGCGGCGATGGCGCCGGGCACCAACTTAGGCGCCGCCACGCCAATCCAGATCGGCGCGCCCGGTGCCGGTTCGCCAGCGCCCAAGCCCCCCGGCGGACCCGACAAGGCGGCATCGGCCGCGCCCGCAACCGATACGCAGTCGACGGAAACCCGCAAGCAAATCGACGATGCCGCCGCGTATATCCGCGGGCTGGCGCAACTGCGCGGGCGCAATGCACAGTGGGCCGAGCGTGCAGTGCGAGAAGCGGTCAGTCTATCGGCCAGCGAAGCCCTGGAGCAGCACGTCGTCGATATAAACGCTCGCGATTTGCCGGATCTATTGACCAAACTGGACGGCCGTAAGATCGACACGGCAAGCGGCACGCACACGCTCGCTACCGCCCACGCCCGGGTCGTCACGCTCGAGCCCGACTGGCGCAGTCACGTGCTGGCCGTCATAACCGATCCAAATGTCGCGCTGCTCCTGCTGACCATCGGCATGTACGGGCTCTTCTTCGAATTCGCGAGCCCGGGCTTCGTACTGCCCGGCGTCGCAGGCGCGATCTGCCTTTTGATCGGCCTTTTCGCGCTGCAGTTGCTGCCCATCAGCTATACGGGCTTGGCGCTGATCTTTCTAGGCATCGCCTTTCTGATTGCGGAGGCATTCCTGCCGACGTTCGGCACCCTCGGTTTCGGCGGCATCGTCGCGTTCGCCGCCGGCGCGCTGATGCTGATCGACACCGACGCACCGGGCTACGGCGTGCCGCTCACGACCATCGCCGCCATCACGGCCGCCGGCGCCGTCTTCGTCTTTTTCGTTTCCAGCTTCGCCTATCGCGCGCGGCGCCGTCCCGTCGTCACGGGCAGCGAAGCGATGCTCGGCAGCACCGGCGAGATCATCGACGCGCCGCTCGTGCCCGTCGACGGCCAAGCCGGTAGCCGGAACGTCGGCTGGGCGCGCGTCCACGGCGAGCGCTGGCGCGTCACCGCCGCCGCACCGCTGGCCGCCGGCGCACGCGTGCGCGTCGTCGCCCGGCACGGACTCATGCTCGAGGTGGAGCCCGCAGAACAATCGCAAAGAGGAGTGTCGCTATGATCGGATTCACTTTTAGCTTCGGCACGATACTGGTCCTGATCGTGCTCGCCATCATCGCATCGTCCATCCGCATCTTCCGCGAATACGAACGCGGCGTCGTCTTCATGCTCGGCCGTTTCTGGAAAGTGAAAGGTCCCGGCCTCGTCCTCATCCTGCCCGTCGTACAGCAAGTCGTGCGCATCGATCTGCGCACGATCGTCTTCGACGTTCCACCGCAAGACGTCATCACGCGCGACAACGTCTCGGTCAAGGTCAATGCCGTCGTGTATTTTCGCGTCGTTGACCCCGAAAAGGCCGTCATTCAAGTAGCCAAATACTTCGAGGCGACAAGCCAGCTCTCTCAAACCACGCTGCGCGCCGTGCTCGGCAAACACGAACTCGACGCGTTGCTCGCCGAACGCGAACAGTTGAACGCCGATATTCAGAAGACGCTCGATACGCAAACGGACGCGTGGGGCATCAAGGTGTCGAATGTCGAAATCAAGCACGTCGACATCAACGAGACGATGATTCGCGCCATCGCCCGTCAAGCCGAAGCGGAACGGGAGCGACGCGCCAAGGTCATTCATGCCGACGGCGAACTGCAAGCCTCGCAAAAACTGCTGGAGGCGGCTCAAACCCTTGCGCGCGAACCTCAAGCGATGCAGTTGCGCTACCTCCAAACGCTGACGACGATCGCCGCCGACAAAAATTCCACGATCGTTTTCCCGCTTCCCATCGAGATGCTCGCCAACTTGCTCGGTCGCCGCTGAGGCCACGCGGGGGCGCCGTGCGGCATCGCTCGCGCTCGCCGGCGCTCCCCGACCCTGGCGCCGGCGGATTGTCGCTATTACACTGTGCGGCTTGGTTTCCGGATACAACGGGAGAGAGAGGAGACAGCCCCCATGGAACAAGCCAAAGCCTTTTCGTTCGCCGAATTGGCAAAACGCTATTTCGGCTTCGAAGAAGCCGGCACCGATCTGCGCACTGAGATATTGGCCGGCGTCACGACGTTTCTGACCATGGCCTACATCATCTTCGTCAACCCTGCGATCCTCGGCGACGCGGGCATGCCGAAAGACGCCGTATTCGTCGCAACCTGCCTCGTGTCCGCACTCGCGACGCTGATCATGGGCCTTTATGCCAACTACCCGATCGCATGCGCCCCCGGCATGGGACTGAATGCCTATTTTGCATACACCGTGGTCAAAGGCATGGGCTTTACCTGGCAAGCCGCGCTGGGCGCCGTATTCATTTCGGGCTGCTTGTTCTTGATCGTGACGCTAATTGGCGTGCGCGAAATGATCGTCAATGGCATACCGCGCTCGATTCGCGTCGCTATTACAGCCGGCATCGGGCTGTTCCTCGCGATCATTTCGCTGAAGACGGCCGGCATCGTCGTCGGCAATCCAGCCACACTCATGACGCTCGGCGATTTGCACAAGCCCCAGGTGATCCTCGCGACGATCGGTTTTTTTGCCATCGTCACGCTCGATTTCCTGCGCGTGCGCGGCGCAATCTTGATCGGCATTCTTGGGGTCACCGTGCTGTCGTTTTTCTTCGGCGGCAATCAGTTTCACGGTGTGGTTTCGACGCCGCCCTCGATCGTCCCTACGCTTTTTCACCTGGACGTGCGTGCCGCGCTTTCGACCGGGATCATCAACGTCGTGCTCGTATTCTTTCTTGTCGAGTTGTTTGACGCCACGGGTACGCTGATGGGCGTGGCGAACCGCGCCGGGCTGCTCGTCGAAGGGAAGATGAACCGCTTGAATAAGGCGCTGCTCGCGGACAGCACGGCCATCGTGGCGGGCTCGCTGCTCGGTACGTCGTCGACGACGGCCTACATCGAAAGCGCGTCCGGCGTCCAGGCCGGCGGGCGGACGGGCGTCACGGCGATTACCGTTGCCATCCTGTTTCTCGCGTGCCTTTTCATCGCACCGTTGGCCGGTGTGGTGCCGGGCTATGCGACCGCGCCCGCGCTGCTGTATGTGTCTTGCCTGATGCTGCGGGAACTGGCCGACCTGCCTTGGGACGACGCGACCGAAGTGGTGCCCGCCGCGCTCACCGCGCTGATGATGCCGTTCACCTACTCGATCGCCAACGGTGTCGCATTCGGTTTCATCGCGTATGCGGGACTAAAGCTTCTCACCGGGCGCGCGCGACAGGTCCGGGCGATTGTATGGATCATCGCCGCGGTCTTTCTGTTCCGCTTCTTCTATCTAGGCGGGGAGTGAGCGAACTCGCGTCGCTCCGTTCATGCGCGCGCGTTCGCTTCGTAGAACCGGACGTAGCCGCTGCGCAGCATCGCGCACTGGCCGTCCGTCTCCGACAGCAGTCTGCGCGTCGCCGCCTCGATACTTGGGCGATGCGCGTCGAACGCGCCGACCATGTCCTCGAGCCGCGGGGAGGCCGCGCCGAAATGATCTTCGAGCGCTTCGGCCGTGATGCTGCACCAGACGCGCTCGCCGTTTACCACCGCCGGGAACGCTAAGATCAACTCGCGCCCCGAATACTCGGGCGCTTCTTCAGGAAAACTGATCTGCATGGGATTCGCCTTTGTCGTGACGAAAACACGCTGATAACCGCGCCGGATGGGAGGTGCTTCCTTCTTGCTGGAAGCGCGGGCCGCCGGCGGGGACATACTGCTCCACACGCCGATTGCATACAATGTAGGACTTTTACGCCAACGAGCAAGTTTTTCCTTGCAATTCGCGCCAAAGCCGACAATTGCTCTGATGAAACGCACGGAAATTGTGCGAGAAATCGGGGCGCAGTCTGCCGGTGAGCTCCGCCATTAGTGCCGTAAGGAGCGTTTTTTTAACATCGCCGAGATCGTCGTTGCCATGGCCGCCCTGCCCGATCCCCCCACTCCTGTCGTTCGCATCGAACCGCTCGGGCGCACGTTCGAATCGCCGGCCTCGCTTTCGCTGCTGGAAGCGGCCGCGCTTGCGCACGTGCGGCTGCCGCGATCGTGCCGCAACGGCACCTGCCGCACCTGTATGTGCCGTTTGGTAAGCGGCAGCGTGTCGTATCG
>CBIHOQ010000079.1:0-8513 GCA_966212065.1 uncultured Burkholderiaceae bacterium | reverse complement strand
TATTTATCTCTCGTGCGCGGGGCCGGCCCTTCCGGTTCGACCGCACGGCCCGGGGGCGGCCCCGGCTCGGGGTGTGGTGGGGGCCGCCGGGCGTGCGCCGCCCGACGATCGGGGTGGTGATCGCCGTCGCATTGTATGGACTGCTTGGCTTTTTTGCGGCGCCGCCGCTCATTCGTCACGTTGCCGAGCGGCAACTGAGCGAAGTGCTCGCGCGTCCGGCGACGATCCGTCACGTCGCACTCAATCCGTACACGCTTCGGCTTGAACTCGACGGCGTGACAGTGCAAGAGCGCAGCGGCGGCACGGGCGAGTTCGCCGGGATCGAACGCCTCGTCGTGCGCGTGTCATGGATGACGCTGCTGCGTTTTGCGCCGATCGTCACCGAGTTGCGTGTCGATTCGCCTCGCGTGAACGTGGTGCGCTACGACGCACAGCGGTTCAATTTCACCGACATCGCCGAAAAATTCGCAAAACAGCCGTCGAAGCCGCACGCCGGCCCGGCGCTGTTCTCGGTTTCGAACATCGCCGTTCAGAACGGCCACATCGCGTTCGACGACCGCCTACTCGGCGCACATCATGTCGTCGATCAGCTTGCGCTGGGCGTGCCGTTCATCGCGACGCTGCCCTCGAAGACCGACATCTTCGTCGATCCGCGCTTTTCGGCACGGGTCGACGGCAGTCCGATCGAAATGACCGGCAAAACGAAGCCGTTCGCGAAATCGCGTGAATCGGACCTGACGCTGACGTTCGCGGATCTGGACGTGCCGCGCTTGATGTCGTACGTGCCTGCGAAGTTGCCGCTCGACGTGCAAAGCGGCAAGCTGGCCGGCGATCTCAAGCTTCGATTCGCGATGTCCGCCGACAAACCCGCGCTGACGGTCACGGGCACGGCCGATTTGACCGATGCGCGCGTCGTCGACGCCGCGCGCGCGCCGTTTTTCGCGGCGCATGCGCTGCATGTGGCCGCAGCGGGGATCGAGCCGTTCGCGGGCATCTATCGTTTCGATGAAATTCGGCTCGATCAGCCCGCGCTGCGTATCGCGCGCGAGCATTCGGGTGAGCTCAGTATTGCGCGCGCATTTGCTGCGACGCCCGCACCGGCTAGCGCGGCTTCGCCGTCGACAGCCGCATCGTCCGCAGGCGCCGGCGGAGCGTTATCGGCCAGTGCCGCTCCGCCTGTCGCATCCGCATCGGCTTCATCCCCGGGTGCTGCATCGTCGCCTTCCGCCGCTGCCGCGCCCAGGCCCGCCGCGCTAGACGTCTCGATCAAGCATTTCGCTCTGAACGACGGCAGTATCGCCCTCGAAGATCGAGTCCCTGACCGGGCCGTGCCGCTCGATCTGATCGGCCTCACCGCGACGCTCGACGATTTTTCGACGCAAGGCGCTGCGAAGGCGCGGTATGCGATCCGGACCTCGCTCAAGCAGGGCGGCAGTCTCGGGGCCACCGGAACGCTTGGCTTGGCGGCAAAGCAGGCCAACGCGAAATTGACGATCGGCGATCTCGCCTTGCCGTTGGTGCAGCCGTATCTGGGCGGCTTCACGAGTGCGCGACTGGTTGACGGGGCGCTCGGCGCATCGCTCTCGCTCGATGCCGATTGGTCGGCCCCGGCTACCCGAGTGCATGTGGGCACCGGGCAATTGACGCTCAAGTCGCTCAAGCTGATGGGCCCGGATACAGCGAAGGGCGGCCCGCCGGCGATCGCGCTTGGGGAAGGCCGCGTCGCGGTCAAAAGCATCGACGTCGCGGCGCGTTCGGCCGATATAGACCGCATCGATGCAACCGGACTGGCGGTGACTGGCGCGCGGGACAAGGACGGCCGCATCAGCCTTGCGCAACTGCTGCAGCCGCCGGGCTCGACGCCGAAGGCAGAACCGTCGCACGTGCCGCACGAGAAGCCGCACTCGCCCGCTCATGGGCGGCGCGCCGGTGAGCAAGCCCGTGGTGCCGAGCCGAAATTGGCGAAATCGGCGAATGCGGCGGAGCCCGGTTGGCGCTATCGGATCGGCGAATTGACGTTGAAGGACGCTTCCGCGGACATCACCGACGAAGCAGCGCCGCGCCCGACAACGCTACATGTAGCGCCGATCCAGTTCGACGTGCGCAATGTCACCGAGGACCTCAGCCGGCCGCTTGCGGTCAAGCTCGAGGCTTCGCTGAACGGCAAGGGGACACTGAACGCGGAAGGCAGCATCGTGCCGTTGCCCCTCGACGCTACGTTGACGGTGCAGGCAAACAGGCTCGACCTTTCCCCGTTCGAGCCGTATTTCGGCAGCCGGCTCAACGCGAAAATCGCCAGTGCTCAGCTCAATGCCCGGGGCCAGGTGAAGGCCGCGATGCCGAAGAACGGCGCCGCCTCCTACTCATATCGCGGCGGCGCGGCGCTCGTCGACGTGCGCCTGCTCGATCGAACCAGCTCCGCGCCGCTGGCCGGCTGGGGCACGCTCGGCATGGGCGGCATCAACGCCCGGTACGATTCGCATGGCATCGATCTCGACGTTGCCAGCGTGACGTTTGCTCGCTTTTTCGGGCGCGTGCTGCTCGATGCGCAGGGCAAGCTGAACCTGAACGACGTACTTGCTCAGCAGCGGGCGGCTTCCGAAACCGCGAGCGCCGGCAAGGAAAAGGCAACGACGACCACGGCGCATGTGGAAACCGCGCCGCCGGGCACCGCGTCCGCGCCGCTGCATGCCCGCATCGGACAGATCGTGCTGCAGCAGGGTCACGTCAATTACACGGACGACTTCGTCAAACCGAACTACTCCGCGAATCTCGTCGACATCACGGGCAAGATCGGCACGTTCGGCTCGGACGTCGCCACACCGGCGCCGGTGGACATCAGCGCGAGCTTGGCCGATAACGGTCCGATCTCGATTCGCGGCACGGCGAATCCGCTCGCGCCCAAACCGACGCTTGATTTGAGCGCGAGCGCGCACGACGTGAGCCTGAAGAATCTCACGCCGTATTCGCTGAAGTACGCGGGTTATCCGATCGAGAAGGGGAGCTTGAACGTCGATCTGCACTACAAACTCGCCAACGATCAGCTCACTGCGGAAAACCATCTGTTCATCGATCAACTCACCTTCGGCGATCACGTGGAGAACAACACGGAGACGCACTTGCCCGTTCGTCTCGCCATCTCGCTGCTGAAAAATTCACGCGGCCAGATCGACGTCAACATCCCGGTGTCGGGATCGTTGTCGAATCCGCAGTTCAGCTTGGGTAGCCTGATCTGGGGTGCCGTGCTGCATTTGATCGAGCGGGCCGTGACGGCGCCGTTCTCGCTGCTTGCGAACGCGCTCGGCGGCGGGGAGGGGGGACAGGCGAGTGCCGAGCAGTTCAAATACATTGCATTCGCGCCGGGGTCGGCCGAGCTGACCGATGCCGCACGCGAGAAGCTCGATACGCTCGCCAAACTGCTCGGCGAAAAGCCCGAGGTGAAGCTCGAGGTGAGCGGTCGTGCCGACGCGAACGTCGATACCCCAGGACTGCGGCTTGCGTATGTCGACGAGCTCGTCAAGAAGGAGAAGGCAAAGACGATGACGAGCGGGGGGCAGCACGTCGATCCTTCGACCGTTACCGTGAGCCGCGACGAGTACAGCCGTTATCTGAAGCAAGCGTATGAAGACGCCGATTTCAAGAAGCCGCGCAACTTTATCGGCTTGACGAAATCGCTGCCCGACGAGGACATGCAGCGAGCGCTGGCTTACCACGCGCCCGTGGACGACACGAGTGTCCATGCCCTAGCCGAGGAACGCGCGCAGAACGTGCGTCAGTATCTGAGCCAGAAGATCGACAGCAGCCGGCTCAAGCTCGTCGGGCCCCACTTCGGTACGGAAGGCATGCAGGACAACGGGCCGGCGACGCGTGTCGATCTGATGCCCGCGACCTAAACCGATACGGTGGGCGAGCCGCATGGCGGGCGGTGGCCTCGGTGGGCTCCCCGATGTGCCCCGGTGGCCCTCTGCCCATGAACGGCGCGGCGGGCAATATCCGCGTCGTTCTTGTTAGCTTTGCACGCCTATTTCGAGATACTGCTAGAGTAGCGCCTTATCATTTCACTCAACCACCAAGGGAGGCGTTCGATGTCTATCACCACGCTTGCAGCCGTCCCGAACGTGGCACCTGCTCGCATTCGCGAAGTGCGACCTTAACGTCGCTTCTGTCGCTTCTGTCGCTTCTTCTCGCCGTGTTCCGCCGGAGTTTCTCGGCGCGCAAACCGGCTCTGGCATCCCCCAAGTAGGTTCACCGCGGTAAGCGGTGCAATGTAGCGTCGGCGTTTTCAGCCGTCGCCGCGCAATCCTTTTTCTTATGGCAGCCCTGGACGCCGTGCGCGCCGGGGCAGAGCGTCTATGAAAGACAAAAAACTCGATCTTGGCGGGCGGGCGTTCAAGGACGTCTTCAGCTTCGCTTTCACCCATTGGAGCCGGCAACGCTACCGCATTGCCGCCATCTTGTTCGTTGCACTACTGACGGCGTTGGCCGACATCTTCACACCGATGTTCGCGGGCCGTCTCATCGATGCATTGGCCCACGCGGGCCCGGCCAAGGCGAACGCGCTGCATGCGGCGCTTATGCCGTTTTCATCGCTGATCGGGCTCGCCGCCGTTGGCGCGCTGTTGCGGTACTTCACGTTCTTCTGCATCACCGTGCTTACGTTGCGGATGATGAGCGACATCGCCGGCGATGCGTTTCATCGCGTGCAGCGCTTGTCCACCGATTGGCATGCGAACAGCTTCGCGGGCTCGACGGTGCGCAAGATCACGCGCGGCATGTGGGCGCTCGATATGCTCAACGATACGTTGCTGCTTGGGCTCCTGCCGTCCTTCGTCATGCTCGTGGGCGCAACGGGGCTGCTTGGCATGCGTTGGCCGATCATGGGCGTTGTCGTAGGCGCGGGCGCATTGCTGTACATCGCCGTCACGATCGCGCTGACGCTCGGCCTCGTTGCCCCCGCAGCGCGTCTTGGCAATGCTTGGGACACGCGCATGGGCGGCGCGTTGGCCGATGCGGCCACCTGCAACGCTGTCGTGAAAGCGTTCGGCGCGGAGACGCGCGAAGAGCAGCGCCTCGCGCGCGTGATCGGCAAGTGGCGCCATCGCACGCGCCGCGCGTGGCAGCGTGGCACGTTCAACGGCGGCGTCCAGAATGTCATGCTCGCGGCGATGCAGGCCGCCATGCTGGGCGTGGCGCTCGCGCTCTGGTTGGAGGGGCGAGCCGGCGTGGGCGATATCGCGTTCGCGCTGACCATGTTCCTCGTCCTGCAAGGCTACTTGCGCGACGTCGGAACGCTCGTGCGGCAGTTGCAGCGCTCCGTCAACGATATGGAAGAACTCGTGCAGCTCACGCGTCAGCCGCTCGGTATTGAAGATAAGCCCGGCGCCGGCGCACTCGTCGTCGAGCGCGGCGAAATCCGCTTCGAGCATGTGACGTTCCGCTACGACGCGCATACGGTACCGCTGTACGCGGATTTCTCTATCTGTATCGCGCCCGGCGAACGCGTCGGCCTGATCGGCCATTCCGGGTCGGGCAAGACGACGTTCATCAAGTTGATTCAGCGCCTATACGACGTGGCCGAGGGCAGGATTACGATCGATGGTCAGGACATCGCCGCGGTTCGCCAAGCCTCGCTGCGCGCGCAGATCGCGATCGTCCAGCAGGAGCCGCTGCTGTTTCATCGGTCGCTGGCCGAGAACATCGCCTACGCGCGGCCGGGTGCCTCGCAGGCCGACATCGAGCGTGCGGCACAACTCGCGAATGCGCACGATTTCATCGTCGGTTTGCCGCGTGGTTACGATACGCTCGTCGGCGAGCGCGGCGTGAAGCTGTCGGGCGGCGAGCGGCAGCGCGTCGCCATCGCGCGGGCATTCCTAGCCGATGCGCCCGTGCTGATCCTCGACGAGGCCACCTCGAGCCTTGACAGCGAGAGCGAGGCATCGATTCAGCAAGCGATGGAACGGCTCATGGTGGGACGAACGACGCTCGTCGTTGCACATCGGCTGTCCACGGTGCGCGCGCTGGACCGGCTGCTCGTGCTCGACAAGGGGCGCATCGTCGAAGAGGGCAGCCATGACACGTTGATTCGACTCGATCGCGGGTTGTACCGGCGGCTGTTCGAGCGACAGGCCCTCGACCTCACTAAGGGGCTCGACGTGGGCGAGCCGCAACGAAGCACGACGGTGGCTGCGGAAGCATGAGCGGCATAGTGATCGAATTCGAGGAAGCGGTATGACCAGGTCTTTGAAAAGCAAAATGCTGACGAGTTTGACAGCGCTGGCGGTGAGCAGTGCGTCATTCGCCGGATTCGCAGGCGTGGCCGCGCTGCTTTCGCTTGCCGCTCCGAAGGTGGTGCTGGCCGATACCGAGCCATTGCTCGACCATTACGCCGCGACGCGATTCCCGATTGTGCTTGTCCATGGCCTTTCGGGCACCGATCGGTACGCGAACGTGATCGACTACTGGTACGGCATTGCGTTCGATTTGGAGTCGCACGGCGCGAATGTCTATGTGGCGAACCTTTCGGGGTTCCAGAGCGATTTGGGCCCGAACGGGCGCGGCGAACAGTTGCTTGCCTACGTCAAGCAGGTGCTCGCGGCGACAGGCACGCAAAAGGTCAATTTGATCGGTCACAGCCAAGGCGGCCTCAGCGCACGGTACGTGGCTGCGGTGGGCCCTGAACTCGTTGCTTCGGTCACGACGATCGGCACGCCGCATCGCGGCTCGGAATTTGCGGATTATGTCGTCCAAGTGCTGGCTAAAGATCCGACCGGCTTGGCCGAGCCGCTGATCGGGAAGTTCGCCAATCTGCTCGGCGCGCTATTTAGCAGTAACTTCAACCGGAACCAGGACACGAGCGCCGCGTTGGCTGCGCTGACCACGTTCGGCGCCGCGCAGTTCAACGCGCTAGTGCCCACCGCTGGCCTCGGCGCGGCGGGCTCGTGCGAAACGGGCGCGCCGACCGAGACAATCGACGGCAATACGCATTACCTCTATTCGTGGGCCGGCAGCGCGATCCAGCCCACCTGGTCTGCGCTCGGCCTGCGCGGCGCCACCGATACGAGCGTGTCGGGGCGGCTCGATTCGGCTAACCTCCTGGATCCGTCGACGATAGCGTTGCTCGGCTCGGGCACGATCATGATCAACCGCGATGCCGGCCCGAACGACGGCCTCGTCTCGGTGTGTAGCGCGCTGTTCGGCAATGTGCTCAGCACGGGCTATCACTGGGATCACGTCGACGAAATCAATCAAGTCCTAGGCGCGCTGGGACAGAGGGCGGAAGATCCCGTTGCGGTCATCCGGGCCCACGCGAATCGTTTGAAACTTCAGGGGCTGTGACGATGACGCGCCCTGCCGATGCAAAGAAGACCGCGGGCACATCCGCGCTGCTCGGGCTCGCCGGCTGCGCCGCAGCCGTAGCGCTCTGCTATTTCAATGCGCCGGGCGGGGCGCCGCCAGCCGGCGCGCGAGCCGCCGCGCTCCAGCAAGTTGTACGGTACCCGCCGGCGTCCGCCCCGGTGTCGCCATCACTGCCTGCGTCGCTTGCGGGCTCCGTGCCGCCGCGCCTGCCGCTCGACGCACACGGTCATTTACGCAAGGCGCGCGGCGTGCGCGACTTCTTCGACTATTTCCTGACGGCCCAAAACGAGCTTCCAGCAGGAGCGGTGGATGCGCTTGTGCGCAAGCATATCGCGGCGCAGACCGAAGCGCTCGACGTCTGGCAACGGTACATGGCCTACCGCCAGGCGCTCGATCGCTTGGCACCGCTTTCGGTGCCGGCTTCCGCGAGCGATATGAGCGGCTCTAACGAATCCGACCTCGATGCGATGCAATCTTTGCTCGATGGGCGAGCCTCGCTGGCGAGCCGGACACTCGGTGCCGATTGGAACGAAGCGTTCTTCGGCACCGATTGGCGGCGCGGCCGCTACACGATTGAGCGCTTGCGGATCGTGCGCGATCCGGCATTGACCGATGCTCAAAAGGCGTCTCGCCTGCAGGCGCTCGACGAAACCCTGCCGGCCGAAGCGCGCGGCGCCGACGAGCGCGGCGCTCGGGCGCGGGCAACCGTCGATACCATTGCTAAGCTCGAGCAGCAGGGGATGTCGACCGAGCAGCTTCGAGCGAAGGCGACGCAGACGCTCGGGCCGCAAGCGGCCGAGCGGATCGTGAAACTGCAACAGGACGAAGACGCGTGGCGCGCGAAATACGCGGACTATGCGGCCCAGCGTGCGCGTATCGACGCGATGGGGTTGGCGTCGGCCGATCGGCAAGCGCAAGTCGAGCAGCTGCACCGGCACGTGTTCACCAACTCGGGCGAGGCGCTGCGCGCGGCGTCGCTCGATCGTACCGCAGGCGATTGACTTCTCAAGCGACCTGCACTGTGTCCGCTTTCAAGCGCCGCTCGATGACCGCTTCGTCGCGCATCACGGGCAACGTGTCGCCGAAGCGCGAGGTGATCGCATCGTAATCGGTAATTCACCGACGTTCTTGCGATCTCAGGTGATCTGATGCAGGGG
>CBIHOQ010000078.1:0-9154 GCA_966212065.1 uncultured Burkholderiaceae bacterium | reverse complement strand
TCGCGAAGGCGGCCGTACGGTCGGTGCAGGTGTCGTCGCGAAGATCATCGAGTAAGCCAGTTAGTTCTCGTTGATCTGCGGTTTCGGGGTTGGCTGTAGGGCCAGCCCCAAATGGTTTAGGGGTATAGCTCAACTGGCAGAGCGTCGGTCTCCAAAACCGAAGGTTGGGGGTTCGATTCCCTCTGCCCCTGCCAAAATTCTGCGCCAAGCCGGCGCACGTAGGGTGTTATGGCGAATCCTTCCGTCGAAGCTGTGGATACTTCCAGCGACAAGTTGATGGTTATCGCGGGTGTACTGCTGGTCTTGGCCGGGTTCGTGGGTTTCTTCTGGCTGAGCGGCCAGGAATGGTATGTGCGCGGCGCGGCGCTTGCTGTCGGCGTCGTTGCCGGTGTAGTGGTCAGTCTCCTCTCCTCCTCCGGTAAGGGCTTTATCGCTTTCGCCAAGGACTCCTACAAAGAAGTCCGTAAGGTTGTCTGGCCGACTCGCAAGGAAGCAACGCAAACCACGCTCGTCGTCTTCGGCTTCGTGCTGGTGATGGCGGTCCTGCTGTGGCTCAGCGATAAATCCATCGAATGGGTCATTTTCTCGGCGATTCTGGGTTGGAAATGATATGAGCGATACTCCGGCATCTCCGAGCGGTAAACGTTGGTATGTCGTGCACGCCTACTCCGGTATGGAGAAGAGCGTGCAACGCGCGCTGCAAGAGCGGATCGAGCGCGCCGGCATGCAAGACAAGTTCGGCCAAATTCTCGTTCCGACGGAAGAAGTCGTGGAAGTGAAGGGCGGTCACAAGTCGGTGACCGAACGTCGTTTCTTCCCTGGCTATGTGCTCGTCGAAATGGAAATGACCGATGAGACCTGGCACCTCGTCAAGAACACGGCGAAGGTCACGGGCTTCATCGGCGGCACGCGCAACAAGCCGAGCCCGATTTCCCCTCGGGAAGTCGAAAAGATCATGTCGCAGATGCAAGAAGGCGTCGAGAAGCCGCGGCCGAAGACGCTGTTCGAGGTTGGCGAAATGGTGCGCGTCAAGGACGGTCCGTTCACGGATTTCAATGGCAGCGTCGAGGAAGTGAACTACGAGAAATCGCGCGTGCGCGTCTCGGTCACGATCTTCGGGCGCGCCACGCCTGTCGAGTTGGAATTTGGGCAGGTCGAAAAGCTGTAATGGATTCCAGCGGGTCGCCCGGTAGCGGGCGGTCCGCTTTCGCGCTTACGGTCCGCGTTATGACCGTTGAGGAGCGCAAGTAGTCGCAGCACACCCGCGACGAACGCGCGCTACTACTCACCGAACGCTCACGCGTTCCAACGAGGTTTTCGACATGGCAAAGAAAATCATTGGCTTTATCAAGCTGCAGATCCCTGCAGGTAAAGCCAATCCGTCGCCGCCGGTTGGTCCGGCACTGGGCCAGCGCGGCCTGAACATCATGGAGTTCTGCAAGGCGTTTAACGCGCAGACCCAAGCGATGGAGCCGGGCCTGCCCACTCCCGTCGTGATCACCGCGTTCGCCGACAAGAGCTTCACGTTCATCCTCAAGACGCCGCCCGCGACCGTCCTGATCAAGAAGGCTGCGAAGATCGATAAGGGATCGGCCAAGCCGCACACCGACAAGGTCGGCAAGATCACGCGCGCGCAAGCCGAAGACATCGCCAAGGCAAAGATGCCTGACCTCACGGCTGCCGATTTGGAAGCCGCGGTTCGTACGATTGCGGGCAGCGCCCGCTCGATGGGCATCACCGTGGAGGGCGTGTAAATGGCTAAGGTTTCCAAGCGTCTGCAAGCATTCGCGAGCAAGGTCGATGGTCAGAAGCTGTATGCGATCGACGAAGCGCTGTCGCTCGTCAAGGGATGCGCCACGGCGAAGTTCGACGAGTCAATCGACGTTGCCGTTCAACTCGGCATCGATGCGAAGAAGTCGGACCAAGTCGTCCGCGGCTCGGTCGTGCTGCCCGCCGGTACCGGTAAATCGGTCCGCGTCGCGGTGTTCGCGCAGGGCGAGAAGGCCGAGCAGGCACGTGCCGCCGGCGCCGAAATCGTCGGCATGGAAGATCTCGCCGAGCAAATCAAGGGCGGCAATCTGAATTTCGATGTCGTGATCGCTTCGCCGGACACGATGCGTATCGTCGGTACGCTGGGTCAGATTCTCGGCCCGCGCGGCTTGATGCCGAACCCGAAGGTCGGCACCGTTACGCCCGATGTCGCACAGGCCGTGAAGAACGCCAAGGCGGGTCAGGTGCAGTTCCGTGTCGACAAGGGCGGGATCATCCACGCCACGATCGGCCGTGCATCGTTCGAGCCGGCTGCGCTGCGCAAGAACCTGTCGGCACTCGTTGAAGCGCTGCAAAAGGCCAAGCCCGCTACGAGCAAGGGCGTGTACCTGCGCAAGATCGCTTTGTCGAGCACGATGGGCGTTGGCGTGCGTGTCGACCAAGCGTCGCTCGCGGCACAGCAGTAAGGAATTGAGCGCGCGGGTGCGGCAGTCGCCCACCGGCGCGGAATAAAGGGCTTTGGGCGGTCGCGAGAGGGCAGTTAAGCCTCGCGCGGCCGGTTGTCAAAGACCGTTGGCGGAGGCGCAGCAGGCGGGCGTTTCCTTAATATCAGCCAACGCAGATGGCGAACCCGAAAAAGTTTTGCAGTGATTGAGCCCATGGGCCGCACGCAGCGATGCGTGAGATCGATGGACGAAATACTCCTAACCGTCGGACGCCGTTGTTGAACGCGGTGTGTTGGACCTAGCGGTCCGATACATCGAATCTGGAGGTTAACCGTGCCACTGAACAAAGAAGATAAACAGGCCGTCGTGGCTGAGATTTCCGCGCAAGTCGCGAAGGCTCAGACCATGGTCCTGGCCGAGTATCGTGGGATCACGGTTGGCGATCTGACGAAGCTGCGCGCGAAAGCGCGCGAGCAGCAGGTGTACCTGCGCGTGTTGAAGAACACGCTGGCGCGTCGCGCCGTTGAAGGTACCCCGTTTGCTCCGTTGGCCGAGCAGATGACCGGTCCTCTGATCTACGGCATCTCGGAAGATGCCATTGCCGCCGCCAAGGTCGTCAACGACTTCGGCAAGAGCAATGACAAGTTGATCATCAAGGCCGGCTCGTACGAAGGCAACGTGATGGACAAGGCAGCCGTGCAAGCGCTTGCCACCATCCCGAGCCGTGAGGAGCTGCTCTCCAAGCTGTTGTTCGTCATGCAAGCGCCTGTTTCGGGCTTTGCGCGCGCGCTCGCCGCGCTCGCCGAGAAGAAGCAGGCCGAAGAAGCTGCCTAAACGGGCGGCGCATGGCGCACTTCGGTCGGGCGTAACTGATCGCCGGCTGTATCCGAATTCAATTTAGGAGTATTTCACATGGCAATCGCAAAAGAAGACATCCTCGAAGCCGTTGGCTCGATGTCGGTTCTGGAACTGAACGACCTCGTCAAGGCGTTCGAAGAGAAGTTTGGCGTGTCGGCTGCTGCTGTTGCAGTGGCAGGCCCGGCTGGCGGCGGCGCTGCTGCCGTAGCCGAAGAGCAAACCGAATTCACGGTCAACCTGACGGAAGTCGGCGCGAATAAGGTTTCGGTCATTAAGGCTGTTCGCGAACTGACGGGCCTCGGCCTGAAGGAAGCGAAGGACCTGGTCGACGGTGCACCGAAGCCCGTGAAGGAAGCGGTGCCCAAGGCTGCTGCCGAAGAAGCGAAGAAGAAGCTGGAAGAAGCCGGCGCGAAGGCTGAAATCAAGTAAGGCCCCTCGCGTTGTGCGAAGGCTGGCGGCTTTCACCGCCGGCCTTTTTGTGCTTTGTGGGGACTGTGTTTCGCCGGGCCTCGTGCTGACGGAACACAAGCCCCAGAGGCCAAAGAAAATTGCCTTTCCACTCGCCTTCGGGCGCACGTCGACCGGCGTTTTTCTTTGTCTTCTGAAGCGACTGCAGAAGGCAAGTTTGGTCGGGCAGCGGGCAACATTGGCATCCGCTGCCGTCAGCCAGCGGTTGGTAGCGGCCAACCACCAAGCTTTTAGGCTCGTTCAAGCCACAGGACGGCCATCGGGTCTCAGTCGGTGAACACTCGGGTTGTCTCATCCTGGCGCCTCGCCTCGACACCATGCCCGCCGTGATTCGGAGATCGTATGCAATATTCCTTCACCGAGAAGAAGCGCATTCGCAAGAGTTTTGCGAAGCGCTCCATCGTTCACCAAGTACCTTTCCTGCTGGCCACCCAGCTTGAATCATTCAGCACATTCCTGCAAGCCGACGTGCTCGCGAATGCTCGCAAACCCGAGGGTTTGCAGGCTGCGTTCACGTCCGTTTTCCCCATCGTCTCGCACAATGGTTTCGCGCGCCTCGAGTTCGTGAGCTACGCGTTGTCGCCGCCGGCATTCAACATCAAGGAATGCCAGCAGCGCGGTCTCACCTACTGCTCCGCCTTGCGCGCCAAGGTGCGGCTCGTATTGCTCGATAAGGAGTCGCCGAGCAAGCCCGTCGTCAAGGAAGTGAAGGAGCAGGAAGTCTACATGGGCGAAATTCCGCTCATGACGCCAACCGGCTCGTTCGTCATCAACGGCACCGAGCGTGTCATCGTCTCGCAGCTTCACCGCTCGCCGGGCGTGTTCTTCGAACACGACAAGGGCAAGACGCACAGTTCGGGCAAGCTGCTGTTCTCGGCACGGATCATTCCGTACCGCGGTTCATGGCTCGACTTCGAGTTCGATCCGAAGGACATCCTTTACTTCCGCGTCGACCGTCGCCGTAAGATGCCGGTCACGATTCTGCTGAAGGCGATCGGTCTCACGCCCGAGCAGATCCTCGCGAACTTCTTCGTCTTCGACAACTTCACCCTCATGGGCGAAGGCGCGCAGATGGAGTTTGTCCCCGAGCGTCTGCGCGGCGAAGTCGCACGCTTCGACATCACCGACCGCGACGGCAACGTCATCGTCCAGAAGGACAAGCGGATCAACGCGAAGCACATTCGCGACCTCGAAAACGCCAAGACGAAGTTCATCTCGGTGCCCGAGGACTATCTGCTCGGCCGCGTCCTCGCGAAGAACGTGATCGACAGCGAGACGGGCGAAGTCATCGCGAACGCGAACGAGGAAATCGCCGAAGGCACGCTCGAGAAGCTGCGCGAAGCGAAGGTCAAGGACATTCAGACGCTCTATACGAACGATCTGGATCAGGGTCCCTACATTTCGTCGACGCTGCGTATCGACGAAACGACCGACAAGACCGCCGCGCGCATCGCGATCTACCGCATGATGCGCCCGGGCGAGCCGCCGACCGAAGAAGCGGTCGAGGCGCTGTTCAATCGTTTGTTCTACAACGAGGACGCGTACGATCTCTCGAAGGTCGGCCGCATGAAGTTCAATCGCCGTGTCGGCCGTGACGAGATCACGGGCCCGATGACGCTGCAGGACGACGACATCCTCGCGACGATCAAGATCCTCGTGGAGCTGCGCAACGGCAAGGGCGAAGTCGACGACATCGACCACCTCGGCAATCGTCGTGTGCGCTGCGTCGGCGAACTCGCGGAAAACCAATTCCGCGCCGGTCTCGTGCGGGTCGAACGCGCGGTGAAGGAACGCCTCGGCCAAGCCGAAAGCGAAAACCTGATGCCGCACGATCTGATCAACTCGAAGCCGATTTCTTCGGCGATTCGCGAGTTCTTCGGTTCGTCGCAACTGTCGCAGTTCATGGACCAAACGAACCCGCTGTCGGAAATCACGCACAAGCGTCGTGTCTCCGCACTGGGCCCGGGCGGTCTGACGCGCGAGCGCGCAGGCTTCGAAGTGCGCGACGTGCACCCGACCCACTACGGCCGCGTGTGCCCGATCGAAACGCCGGAAGGCCCGAACATCGGTCTGATCAACTCGCTCGCGCTTTACGCGCACCTGAACGAATACGGCTTCCTCGAAACGCCGTACCGCAAGGTCGTGGACAGCAAGGTGACCAATCAAATCGATTACCTGTCGGCGATCGAAGAAGGTCGTTACGTGATCGCGCAGGCGAACGCCGCGGTGGCCGAAGACGGCACACTGACCGACGAGCTCGTCTCTTCGCGTGAAGCGGGCGAAACGTTGATGGTCACGCCGGACCGCATCCAGTACATGGACGTGGCACCGTCGCAGATCGTCTCCGTCGCAGCCTCGCTGATCCCGTTCCTCGAGCACGACGACGCGAACCGCGCGTTGATGGGCTCGAACATGCAGCGTCAGGCTGTGCCGTGTCTGCGTCCGGAAAAACCGGTCGTCGGTACGGGCATCGAGCGCACGGTTGCCGTCGACTCGGGCACCACGGTGCAAGCGCTGCGCGGCGGTGTCGTCGATTACGTCGATGCGGGCCGTATCGTCATTCGCGTGAACGATGAAGAGGCGGTGGCGGGCGAAGTCGGCGTCGACATCTACAACTTGATCAAGTACACGCGTTCGAATCAGAACACGAACATCAACCAGCGTCCGATCGCGAAGGTCGGCGATATGGTTGCGCGCGGCGACGTCCTGGCCGACGGCGCGTCGACGGATCTGGGCGAGCTCGCGCTCGGCCAGAACATGCTCGTCGCGTTCATGCCGTGGAACGGCTACAACTTCGAGGACTCGATCCTGATCTCCGAGAAGGTCGTGGCCGACGATCGTTACACGTCGATCCACATCGAAGAGCTCAACGTCGTCGCTCGCGACACGAAGCTCGGGCCTGAGGAAATCACGCGCGACATCTCGAACCTGGCCGAAGTGCAGCTTGGCCGTCTCGACGAGTCGGGCATCGTCTACATCGGCGCAGAAGTCGAAGCGGGCGACGTGCTCGTCGGCAAGGTTACGCCGAAGGGCGAAACGCAGCTGACGCCGGAAGAGAAGCTCTTGCGTGCGATTTTCGGCGAGAAGGCCTCGGACGTGAAGGACACGTCGCTGCGCGTGCCCTCGGGCATGAGCGGCACGGTCATCGACGTGCAGGTGTTCACGCGCGAAGGCATCCAGCGCGACAAGCGTGCGCAGCAGATCATCGACGATGAACTGAAGCGCTATCGCCTGGACTTGAACGACCAGCTGCGTATCGTCGAAGGCGACGCGTTCCAGCGTTTGGCGCGCATGCTGGTCGGTAAGGTCGCGAACGGTGGTCCGAAGAAGCTCGCCAAGGGCACGAAGATCGATCAAGCGTATCTGGAAGATCTCGATCACTATCACTGGTTCGACATTCGTCTGGCCGACGAAGAGGCTGCCGCGCAACTCGAAGCGATCAAGGATTCGATCGAACAGAAGCGCCACCAATTCGACTTGGCCTTCGAAGAGAAGCGCAAGAAGCTCACGCAAGGCGATGAGTTGCCCCCGGGCGTGCTGAAGATGGTCAAGGTGTACCTGGCCGTCAAGCGCCGCCTGCAGCCTGGCGACAAGATGGCCGGCCGTCACGGCAACAAGGGCGTGGTGTCGAAGATCGTTCCGATCGAAGACATGCCGTACATGGCCGACGGCCGTCCGGCCGACGTCGTGCTGAACCCGCTTGGCGTGCCGTCGCGGATGAACGTGGGGCAGGTGCTCGAAGTGCATTTGGGCTGGGCCGCGAAGGGCCTCGGCTGGCGTATCGGCGAGATGCTGCAGCGTCAGGCGAAGGTCGAAGAGTTGCGTGTGTTCCTGACCAAGCTCTACAACGAGTCCGGCCGTGCCGAAGAGCTCGACAGCTTCTCGGACGACGACATCGTCGAACTCGCGAAGAACCTGCGCGAAGGCGTGCCGTTTGCCACGCCGGTGTTCGACGGTGCGACGGAAGACGAAATGTCGAAGATGCTCGATCTCGCGTTCCCGGACGACATCGCCGAGCAGCTCGGCATGACGAAGTCCAAGAACCAGGTGCGTCTGTGCGACGGCCGCACGGGCGAGCCGTTCGAACGCTCGGTCACGGTGGGCTACATGCACTATCTGAAGCTGCATCACTTGGTGGACGACAAGATGCACGCCCGTTCGACTGGTCCTTACTCGCTCGTGACGCAGCAGCCGCTTGGCGGTAAGGCGCAGTTCGGCGGTCAGCGCTTCGGTGAAATGGAAGTGTGGGCGCTCGAAGCGTACGGTGCATCGTATGTGTTGCAGGAAATGCTGACGGTGAAGTCGGACGACGTGGCGGGCCGGACCAAGGTGTACGAGAACCTGGTCAAGGGCGACCACGTGATCGACGCCGGCATGCCTGAGTCGTTCAACGTGTTGGTGAAGGAAATCCGGTCGCTCGGTATCGACATCGACCTGGACCGGAACTAATCGGACTACTGGAGAAAAGCGATGAAAGCTTTGCTCGATCTATTCAAGCAAGTCCAACAAGAAGAAGTTTTCGATGCGATCAAGATCGGTCTTGCCTCGCCCGACAAGATTCGTTCTTGGTCCTTCGGCGAAGTCAAGAAGCCCGAGACGATCAACTATCGTACGTTCAAGCCCGAGCGCGACGGCTTGTTCTGCGCGAAGATCTTCGGGCCGATCAAAGACTACGAATGCTTGTGCGGCAAGTACAAGCGCCTGAAGCATCGTGGCGTGATCTGCGAGAAGTGCGGCGTCGAAGTGACGCTCGCCAAGGTGCGTCGTGAACGGATGGGCCACATTGAGCTGGCCTCGCCGGTCGCGCACATCTGGTTCCTGAAGTCGCTGCCGTCGCGTCTGGGCATGGTGCTCGACATGACGCTGCGCGACATCGAGCGCGTGCTGTATTTCGAAGCCTACGTGGTCATCGACCCGGGCATGACGCCGCTGAAAGCGCGGCAAATCATGACCGAAGAGGATTACTACAACAAGGTCGAAGAGTACGGTGACGAGTTCCGCGCCGAGATGGGCGCGGAGGGCGTGCGCGAGCTCCTGCGCGCGATCAACATCGACGAGCAAGTCGAGACGCTGCGTACCGAGCTCAAGAACACGGGCTCGGAAGCGAAGATCAAGAAGTATGCGAAGCGCCTCAAGGTGCTCGAGGCGTTCCAGCGTTCGGGCATCAAGCCTGAATGGATGGTGCTCGAAGTGCTGCCCGTGCTGCCGCCCGAGCTGCGTCCGCTCGTGCCGCTCGACGGTGGCCGTTTCGCTACGTCGGATCTGAACGACCTCTATCGCCGCGTCATCAACCGGAACAATCGGTTAAAGCGCCTGCTCGAGTTGAAGGCACCTGAAATCATCGTCCGCAACGAAAAGCGGATGCTGCAGGAAGCCGTCGACTCGCTGCTCGA
>CBIHOQ010000077.1:0-10044 GCA_966212065.1 uncultured Burkholderiaceae bacterium | reverse complement strand
CCGGCGCCCGCCGGGCAACCCCGTCGAAAGCATCCGCTCCACATACCGCGCAATTGGAGTTGACCCGGTTTCGTGGGCACCTATCCTTTGGAACAGGAGGTGCCCATCATGCGACGCGCGCTCGTCTCTGGTAAACGCGGCATCGGTAGGTGGCCTGAGCCATCAGCAGGAAGAGGTCCTCATCACTGTCGATGCCGAGAGCCTGCATTGCCTGGCGGTCGTCAATGCGGGCAAGCGAAAAGTCGAGCAGGGTACGGAAGTTCTGGTTGCCGTTGGCTTCAAGTCCGTTGGGTACATCGGTCATGATCTTGTGCACATGATTCTTTTCACGCCTGGCGGTGTGCAAGAGGTCGGGCAGCCATTACTTCCGTTCTCCCGCAGCAGGCATGAGTAATCGACGTGCGTCCTTGAGCAACAGAAGCAGTTGCTGTTCTTGTACCGGCGAAGCCGTGAATAGGGTGCGGTCTATCGTGACTTCTACGCCGCATAGCCGCAGGTCATCGGCGATGTAATCGGACCATGCCGCAGCTTTGGGCCCCGGGCGATAAAAATCTGCGCCGTTAAGCGAGCGCCCCGCTATCGGGAATTGACTCCGCAATGCCCTGTCGGACCAGCCATTCGATGCCTCTTTGTGCGAAGGCCGATGCATCTTCAAGTGCCGCTTCGACATCAACTATCCAACAAATATTGTCGCTCACGGTGACGCGCTCCTCGGCATGATTTTAGGTCGAAGTCGGTTATCGGCTAGCGACGCACCATGATCGCTATCTCAATATTGGTGTTGCCCGCACGTTCAATCCCGATGGCTATCCAACGTATAAATCTGACGACAGTCACCATGCTGTCGATGTTCTATCGTGCTGCTTCGGAGCCGAGCAGCCGTGCCCTCTCGCGACATTTCGACGCTGCAGAGGGTTGCCGAGTGTTACAGCGCAAACGGCATTCGTTGGTGCAAAAGACATTGCAAGTTAATTACGAGATGATTACAGTTGATTCAAGCGATGTGTCGGATACCTGTATTTCACGGTTTGCGATAACTAAGGAGCTCTTCTCGTGGTGCGCATACCAATAGATTGTTCTGAATTTTACGGCGAATATTTTGAAAAACAGTATTTTCATGCCCCGAGCGTAGTTGATATTGACATCCTCGCCTGGGATGATATTAATGATCTGCTGTTCACTCTTGATCCAGAAAAACACGAAGATGTGAAGGTCATGCTTGGAGGTAGGGTGCCCGTCGGAGGTTATGCATCGCCTTATCAGGATTTAAGTAAATTTCGCCAGAGAATCATGCCGGCGAAGTTGGACGCACTTTTGCAGTCTGGTGCAACGTTGGTTATTAATCGCTTGGATCTGAAGAGTCGAAAAATTGCATGTGTCTGCCAGATAATTTCCGATCTGTACGAATTAAAGACTGTTGCCAATGGCTACTTTGCGTTGGGCGGAAAAGGAACGTTCGGCAAGCACTGGGACACTCACGACGTGTTTGCTCTTCAGTTGTTTGGTCGAAAGCGTTGGCGCATATTTCGACCGACACTCCCTCTGCCTCTGGAACACCAGACGAGCGTTAGCGTGAAGGACACATGCCCGAAAGCCCCGGTGTTTGACAGAGTGTTGCAGGCCGGCGACCTGCTGTACATTCCGCGCGGATGGTGGCACGAGGCGATACCCCTTGAGAATGAACCCACGCTCCATCTGGCAATCGGTGCGCATACCGCAAAGCTCCTTGACTATTTGACATGGGTTGCGGACCATTATTTGATCCTGAAGGAAGTCGCAAGAACCTCGGCAATGGACCAACTGGACGATGGCACATCGCTCAGTCGATTTGCTTGCGTGGTCGCCACGATATTAGCCGATTCGGACGTGTATTCAAGATTTTGCCGTGAAATGGAGGGAATGCGGAACAGCTATGTTTCTTTTGATCTCGAATCGATGGTGAACTCTGTAACCTCTAAAAATTTATCTGTCGGAACACAACGATGAAACCTCTCTCGCAAGTTGGGAATCAAGCAACGCCAGACGTTGAGACGATCACGTATACGCTTCCAGCGGGCGCGTCGGTCACTACCAGGCTTGAAACAGATTCGTCCACTACAATCAATGTCAATATTCCAGGTTTTCCTGCTTACAGTTGGAATAGCGGAATCGCCGTGACATGCTTTATCCTCGCAAATGGCTTTGGGATCACCGCGGGGATTCTTTCCAGAAATCCGCAGGTCGGGGCTCTAACTGGCTTGCTTGTTTCGAGAGGTTGCTCTTCTGTTGTGAAAGATATTCAGGCGCACAGCCCAAGTGACGATGGGGATAGCTAAATTCTGATTACGAGGTCTGCGGTGAGAACGGCGATGACGCGTGTTTTCTGGTATCTGAGTCTTGTGTTGATCGCGGTAGGGTTTGGCAGAATTCCGTCTTCAAACGTGGCAGACGCATATACGCCTGCGTTGGGTACCTACATTCCCATATCGCTCTTTTGGCTCCTTTTCGGCAGACTTTTGACGGGGCGCCGAGAGGCCTCTCTTCGTGTTTTCGGTATGCGGCCCAACATATTCTCTCGGCTTCTGCTTTTCGGTGGGTGCGCCCTCGCTGCTTTGCTCCTGTGGTTGGATCAAACGCTCGCAGCAAGCTTCGCCTTCGTGACGGCTCTTTGCGGAGGGGACGGATTGCTGCAACTGCGTCGCGACGACGCAGGAAGCGCTTAGTTATTCTCCGCGATGATGGCGGCGCGCCGAGTCCGCCTCTGGTGACGCCCGTTGCGGCTGGCACACCGGGCGTTGCGTTTCAACGCCCGGTGTGCTTGACTCCTATCGCTGCTCCTGCGCCGCTCCAAGCATCCGCTCCACATACCGCGCAATTATGTTGAGTCTGGCTGGAAACGCTTGTCCCGCAAGCCGGGTGATTCGCGGAAATGTACGTATACCGTCAGAAACACCGTCATATCAACGGAGCTGTAGTGGGGCGCCTATAGGCGATGATTAGGCGATTTCTACTTCGGTTTGCTTGATACAGCAGGCATTAGTAATCGACGAGCGTCCTTCAGCAACAGCAGCAATTGCTGTTCTCGCACCGGCGAAGCTTCAAACCCGAAACGCAGATAGAAGCGTGCAGCATCCTCATCGATCGGATGTGTCAGCATCGCGCGAACGCCGACTTGTTCGGCGATGGGCACTGTGCGCCGGATTGCGTCTTGCAGCATGCCGATCCCGACGCCACGCCCATGATCCTGCATTGCTACCGCCAGCCGAGCAAGGATGACAACAGGGATCGGATAGGCACCCATCCCTTTGCGTACTCGATCAGGTGCTTCCAGAGTATCGATTTGCCCCACGGCCAGGCTGTAATATCCGACTAGGCGCTGATCTTCGGTAACGACGTAAGTCTTGGACGAACCACTGGCTTGTGCCTGCCGCGCATGGCGCAGGAGCCAGTCATTCAGGCCTGGCTTGCCACAATCGAAGCCTTCCAAGACATGGCTGACGTCTAGTGCTTGCAGTGCGGACAGCGGCATCAACTCTCCCAAGGCGCTGTTCGGGAGAACAATTCCTTCAAGCCCGCATTGTCTTGGGTCGGCCGATCGAGCATGTCAAGCAGTGCTTGCGATTGACTTTCAGTCACCAGGAACAAACGTTGATCGAGCAGCGTTCGTTCGGCGACCTGACAGGCGCTGTCGAGAATAAAATCGGTCATGGATTTGTGCGCAATCTCGGCGGCACGGCGCAGCACTGCTTCCTGCTGCGGCGTGGCGCGCAAACCCAGGCGGGCGGAGCGGGTAGAGGTGCTCATAAAAGGAATCTCCTTCAGATGTACGTCATGTTAGCACAATGGACGTACATTTTCTCCTGATACACGGTTGTTCCCCTTTTTTATGCTGTATCTCCACTGCACTCAAAAGCTGCTCAAGCGCCTGAAACCCGAAGTGATCGAGGTCGGAAGCAGTACCACGAAGCTTGGCAACTGGTACGCAACTGTTTTGCCATGGCGGCCGCAGGTCGCGATGCTTGTGAATGAGCAGACGCTATTGCCGGTGCTGATGCCGTTGGCTCCAGCCGCCAACCTGGCAGCCAGGTTCCCGGGGGCTCTGATGGATATACTGGCCGCCCACGGGGTGCCGCGTTCGTTTATCGACTCGGAAGTGAGCGAAATGCAGGTCGTCAAATACGCGAAGACGCAAAATCGCAGCGTTGTCGGCATCATGACGGAGTTCGCGCATCTCGCCGAAGCCTATCGCGCTCATGACGAACCGACCGAACTCATCGCGTTGTCGTTAAAACTGGCGCGCACGCCATGTAGCCCGCTTTACAGGGGACCGATATCTCCGGAGCGGGCGTTGGAAACGTTGATGAACGGTGGGGAAGCGGGCGCCTGACGGCGATTTGCCGCGGCGTAGTCCGGGTTGAATGGGCCGGAGGGGTGATACTCGACGTGCCAGATCCAAAGCGTCTGCGGGGTTACAGAGTCGCCCGATGGACGGCTTGTCGCGGAGCGAAAGACGGTCGAGCAGCGTAGCTGACCGCAGCGGTCAGCTACGCTGTATCGGCGGCGCCGACGACAGAATCCTTTCGGTGTACCGCGCAATTATGTTGAGTCTGGCCGAAAACGCTTGCCCTATATACGCAAGGTTGCGAAAAGTCGCTTGTATACCGTCAGAAATACCGTCATTTGACGGTGTCTGTAGCGAGACGTCAATAGACGGCTGTGAGTGGAAGCGCGTCGCTGTCGCGTCCGTTCTTACGTGGGCATGCGAATTTGGCAGTACAGACGCGAGGGCGTAGCGTGGACTTGATCGTTCTCGATTCGGTCGGCTTGCAGCAGTTGTGAGCAATCCGCTCGGGCACATCGACGAACGTGCCATCACGACCGACTGTTGCATCGGTTACTTACGGTACTTTGACATCACGTATCCAATCGGGACAGGCTTAAACTGAGGTTGTTTTACCCTTCGCTTTTGCTCAGAACGGAGCTGCCGGTAGTCAATCTCACCGAGCACGTAGTAGTCGCTCACACCACCTTTGACTTGAACGATGTCGCGCGCATAGTCTTGGCTCGCAGGCGATCTGATCCGACTGTCGCCATACTTGCGATTGTTGGCTTGGATTACAAAAGCGTGGAGATCGTTAGCCGATGATTCCACAAGCGACGAGAACGTCTTGGTATCAGGATTCCATTCGAGAGCAACCAGCGCATCGACGTTCCCACGCAATTGCGTTCGGTGTGAGATGTTGGTGAGGTCGCTACAAATGAGAACGGAGAAGAAAAAGCCCCGGTGCCCGTATACGGTAGGCTTGGCGTGAGGGCCTACTGGCTTATATAGTGCATTTGACGTGCCCAACAACTTCTTCAATTCTTCCCGCTCGCCGTGAGCCGGTTCAAATTTAGGCTGCAAAGTGACGATGCTGCTTGCGTAGCCGGGCCAGTATGTAGTGAGTGATACGAGGCAGTCGTTTCGAAGCTTCCTTGTCGCTCTATCTCGATGGTATTCAACACCAGCGAGAAACGATACTCCGTTGGTAGCAAGCTTACGAGCGGCGCGGAGTGCCCATCGTAAGGGAACGCTCAGCTCTGGCATAACGATGTAATCGGGTCGCTTCCGCGCTTGCAGTATGTGGTTGATGAGATCGTTAAATGCAACGTATCGGCGCGCAGAGCGGTCCTGCTTGTTCTTTGCTGCGGCAGTCCATTGCTCCTCTGTGGTCTCTATGCTTGTGACAGCAATGCGCACACGTTCCTTAGGCCTACCGGTTGCGAAAAAGTAAGAGATAGGCGAATCCCCGTTAGGGGCGAATCCCAGTCGCTGTGTAGATGCAACCCGTGCGCCTCTCAGGTAGCCTATGACATTACGAAATAGAATTTGGTTGGACAAAACGGCAGGTGCTACTAACCCTATTTCATCAATCCGGAGTGGCCGCGTTGGGAAGGCCAAGCCCGGCCAGTGCGGGACTTTGAGATCGGTCGCACTACGCCTGAACCGTCTTATTGCTCCGAGTCTGAGTTGACGACGGACCGCGATCTCCCTTGGCACTTTAGGCCCATTCTCATCATTATGCTGATCTTGAAACCAGTATTCTTTGTAGGGGCGACGCCCCCAGTCCGAAAGCAGGACCTGCATTACCAAAACCTGAAGTGACTTGACACTTGAGGACACTCTCAAGGTCGGACTGATGGTCTTCAGTTTCCTCAGAACACCGAGATAACCGGGGGTTACCATGACGGATCTGATCGTTGCCGCTTGGAGGCCAGCTTGCAGCATAGCCGACGCGTACTGTTGCAGGCAAAGCTCAAATGCCGTCTTCATGGCCGGCTCACCAAGCGTTGTTGTATCCGTCAGCAGAGTGCCGATTGCTGATACACCATCGATAAGGTCCTTAGCTTCCTTAATATCGCCACAACTGAGCATCAGTCCAAAGACTCTTGGAATATAACCAAAGAACTCAAAGAACCCCATCGGAGTGATGACGTGACGGGTAACCAGCCCATAGAACTCGTCGCGAATTGACCGCCACGAACTGGGGCGCAGGTCGGCAGCATACGTTTCGATATCACTGAGCAGCAGCGAGAAACCGAGCCGACGTACTGACACGACATCCGCTTTACGTAGCGCGTCTGCCTGCAAAGCAGCGTTCGGCGTAGCCAATAATGCTCGGGACGCCATCGCGATACCGGAAGACGGGACCGCCGGTAACAGACGATACTCACTTGATTGTTGTCGTATCTGGTCTCGAATATGATGTACGAGGTCGGCACCGTGTGCGGATGAAAGAGCAAAGATTTTCTGTTTCGGGCCGGCAAAAACTAACTCCGAATCTTTTGCATACGGAAGGTGCACCGTGAGTGAGTCAGGACCGCCATTATTGTTCTTGATCTTGACGATCGGTGACATTGCTGAAGCGATTTTTTCGGTGACGCGTTGTGCACCGAGATCGGTTTCATCAGCGTTCACAACCAAAAATATATCGTCGACATATCTACCGTAGTACACGGGAGAAAGCTTGTCGACGATTGCCTTATCGAATTCTGTTAAGAGTACATTGGCGATGATCTTGGACGCTGACAGACCGACGGGAAGCGCGCCCTGAGGGCGTATGTCGAAGTCCGGTGTTGTCTCATACCAGGTAGACATCGCTGTCAGTACACGATCGGTAAACTGACGCTCTTGCCGCGTCAGGGCAAGTCCGATAGAGGACAAGAATGATGAGCGCAGAAGGAATCGCGGCGATACTCGATGGTAGAACCGCTCAATGTCCATCGTGATCGCAAGGATGCTTTTGCCATTTTCCAAAGCGGTTTCCATGGCCGATAAACCGCCTTCTCGCCACTCCTGATAGGCGGAGAAATACGGAGCAAAGAGACCCGGTGTGGCATGGTTTACTCCGGGAGCGTCAATCCGATCGTCCTTAGGCGTCGCGTAGGTCCGTCGTAGCCGATTGCCGAAGGACGTCTTGCGATCAAGCGAAGCATCAAACAAGTGTCCAACAAATAAAATCCAAAGCGCTGCGACTATTTGAAGATCTACTGTTGGCCGAATGACCAGGCGGAGGGATGCGTTAGCGCGTTGCCCGGCTTCTTCATAGCGGTGCCGCCAATCTTGCCGAGGGTCTAGTGCTCGGAAGTGACCTTCATTATTTGCGTCCCACGCCGAACAATCGACCGACTTTGGCAGATAGGCATGGTCGCCGATAAATGCGATGTCAGTATGCCAATCAGCTTGACGGGCGATAAGTCGACCGCGCAGCTGTCGCAGGTTTGCGTCTAAAGCTTGTTCGTATTTTGTAAAAGCCAGTGCATGGAAGTGCGTGTTCTCGTAGAAAGCCTCGGCCTTGGCTTTTCTGTAGGCAACGTACAGATTGCCGAGGGTAAAAAAGCTTTTTTCGCTCTGATTCATGGGTCTCCGTCGCTCTTTTTGTGTTCTGATGTGCGCCGCGGTTTGAAACCGCCATATCGTTGATTAGCGCCTGTCAGTAGTACGTCGTCGAGGGATGACGTGAGGCAGTCGCCTTGATCGCGATCATCTGGGGCCAAAAGGCCACTGAATATTGGCTCAGCGGTCTTGTCGAGTGTCCCATACGCGAAGGATAGCAATGGTAGCGGGCTCTTCAGCATACGGTGGCAGAACTTCATAGTGCAGTTCATACCGGCCCGCGAGGCATACCCAACGGTGCACTTCGCGCGCGGGCGGACCGTCATATCCGTCAAGTTCCTCGCCGAGCCGGTGAAAGTGATCTTGCCCGAGGCGTTCCGCTTCGTCCAGCAACGCGTTGACGACCTTGCGTGCGGTGGCGGCGTCATTGAACTTCCGGACGTGTTCGGCGATGACCGCAAGGTCTGACATGGCTTTACCGGTGGGGACGACCTTGACGCTCACGCTTTCGGTACCGGTAGTTCGTTATCCGTGCCGAGGCTGTTGGCCCATGCGCGCGCGTGCTGCATGGGAACGAGGCGCCCTGCAGTCACATCATCCAGTCCCTCTTGAATCATGCGTCGCTTTTCTGCCTCTCGCGCGAGGTACTGGACGAGCGCTTTCTTGATGATCCACTGTTTTGGACGTTCGATCTGCTCCGATAATGCGTCTACCTCTTCCGCTAGTTCGACAGGTACCTGCGCTGTCAGGGTCCGGGTCTCAGCCGCCATCACGCACCTCAAATATTCGCTCGCAATACAGCCTATTGTAAAGCAATAATTTAACCTCCGCCGCCGAGCCTCACCTGCTTCGCCGAATCTGCAGCGATCCGCACCGGGACGATATCTGAAACGGCGGGTTTTCGCGTGCCTGACAAAGTTATTTGGCGGTTGAGGACGTGATTCGGCCCTGATAAAATGACGATACGACTGAAAAACCGCTCACATGCCGGTTTTCGGCTCGCCGCTCGCGCCGCAGCGCATGCCTGAGCGAATCCGCAGGAAATTTGCCGGATTTTCGCCTCACCTTTCTCCCTCTAATCTGCCCGAAATGTCCGATGCCGTCAGGCACGCGTTGCTGCGTGCTTCTTTTCGTGTTTTCTGGAGCTTCCATGGCTGCTATCACCATTCCAACCACGGTCGAGAGCACACCGACGACCTTCACGCCTGCATTCCCGTTCGTGGCGCAGACCACCGACTGCGACGATGTCTTTGCATGCGCTGCGATGCTCTCGGGCAAGAAGATCGAAGAGGTGATGGATATCGCCGTCGCCAAGATAAAGCATCCCCCACGGGGGCCGTACTACCTCGGCGAAACTCAGATCGCCGCGCTGCTCGCCCAGCTTGGACTCGTTGCAACCGTCTACAAGGAGGTCGGCCGGGTGGCTGACATTCCCGACCTCGCTTTGCTGCTGGTCGACTACAACGCCGATATGGAGGTCGGCCGGCACATTCTCTTTCACCGCGCAAAGGCGTCGCATGCCGCCGGCACGACGATCGAATACGCGCTCGACCCCGCGCCGTGGTGCAAACCCGCCGACCGCGTTCGCACCAACTTCAAGGGCATCGCCGGTCATTGGGTCATCGGCGTCCATGCGATGAACACCAAAGCCGTAGCGAGCAAGTAAGCCACCACCAATCGACGGTTCCTCTCGGGTTGTATCGAAAGCCAGAACGTGACGCGTCTGGCTTTTTGCGTTTTGAGGGGCGCCGTTGGTTAATACCGACCACCATTCGAGGAGAGTCACATGAACATGGACAATGCGACAGCGGAGATCAGCGCGGCAACATGCCGCTCCCTGCAAACGCTGCTACCGCGTTTCCGGCTCGGGCAGATTGTAGCTACGCGCGGGGTTTTGAAACATCTCGAACACCACGGCATTCAAGCCGATCCGTACCTGCGGCGTCATGTAGGTGGCGACTGGGGAGACGTGCCACTCGACGATGCTTTGGCGAATGAGCGCGCCGCTAAGCACGGTGCGCGAATCCTGTCGTCGTATGAGATTGCGGGCCAGCGAGTGTGGATCATCACCGAAGCAGATCGCTCAGTGACGACGTTGCTCTTCCCATCGGAGTATTGACCATGCCGGCGATCCCCACTGCGTATTCCGGCGATCGTGATCAAGGATTCCGGAGGATCGTGATCGCTGA
>CBIHOQ010000076.1:0-10394 GCA_966212065.1 uncultured Burkholderiaceae bacterium | reverse complement strand
GCGTACTTGCCGCAGGTCACCGGAAATTGGCAAGGCACACGCGATGAAACGAAGGTAGCCATTAGCGGCTTCCCGCAGTTCGACTCAAATTATCGAAACAGCGTGCTGCGCAATGAAAGCATTTCGCTGAACTGGGTCCTTTACGACTTTGGCGGACGCAAAGCCGCGCTCGCGAATGCCAATGCATTGCTAGCCGCCGCGCGCGCAACGGAAAGTGAGACACTGCAATCGGTCTTCGCGACTGTTGCCAAGGACTACTACACGGCGCAGGCGGGACAAGGCGCGTTCGTCGCGGCCAAGGAAGTCGAGCAGACTGCGGCCGACAGCCTGAAGGCAGCAACGGTGCGCGTCGATCACGGGGCTGCGCCAATCACTGATCAATTGCAGGCGCAGACGTCATGGGCCAATGCCGTCGTCGAGCGGACGAAGGCCGAGCGCGATTGGCAAACGGCGCTAGGCACGCTCGCCGCGGATATGAACGTCGAGCCGTATGCGACGGTCGCGTTGCCGGACGTGGCCGACGGAGTGGCGCCAGACCATGAGTTCGACGAATCGGTGGCTGATTTGATCGACGACGCGAAGCGATCTCACCCTAGCGTCGCGGCGGCCGAAGCGCAGCTCGAGGCAGCGCAGGCGAAAGTGCGGCAAACGCAGGCCGAGGGGATGCCGACCGTCAGCTTCGTGGCCAAGTACAGCTGGAACAATCAGCCGACGACGCTAGAGATCGGCGTGCCGCAGGTTCCCGCCGCGACGCGTGAATGGTATCTCGGCATCCAGGTGACGATCCCCTTCTTCGAGGGCTTTGGCCGCACCTATGAGATTCATCAAGCTGAGGCCGAAGCGGAAAAGCAGCGTGACATGCTTGAGGCAGCACGGCGGCAAGTCGGGCTCGATGTGTGGACCAGCTATCAGGCGCTGCAGGCGGACGGCAAGAATGTGACGAACAGCGCGACATTGCTCGATGTGGCGCAAAAGTCGTATGTTGCGGCGCAACGCCGATATCAGATTGGCGTCGGCAACATTCTAGAGTTGCTTAATGCGCAGTCGTCGCTAGCCGAGGCGAAGCGGGAGCGAATCCAGGCATTGACGGATTGGCGGTCGGAGCGGTTACAGTTGGCCGCGAAGCTCGGGAGATTGGGAACGTCGAATATCACCCCCGGTCAACGAGAATCCGAATAATCGTGAGAGTAATCTGAATTCCCTTGGAAGCACGAAAGACGTTTAACGGAAAATGCGGTCCGTCGACCGAGTACGTGTGTCGATTTTCGAGTAGCTTGGCGCGGACCGTACGGTGATGTAGGCAAAGCGCAGCCGAGGGCCTCGATGGGTGTGCTTTCCGCCAAGAAGAAATATGATTTATTGCAGTAACTTGAGGCTTTCTGTCGGTGATACCTTTAACAGAGTCCACGCTTACGTAAGGAGTTTTCAATGCCGTATGTGCTAGAGAAGATTGGCAGTGAGGGGAGAAAGCGGGTCGACGCCGACGTGGGCCCTGATTTGGCTCGTATCATGGATAAGCGACATTTTTGGGAGTCGGATGGCGTCGAATTGTTTGAAAAATACTGGGCTATTGATCGAGAGAGCGGGAACTACTTGATGATATCGCCGAGATTTTTCCTTCGTTTGTCGGGGAGCCTATATTTTTTCATTTTCCGCTCGAAGATGTATCGACTTCGCGTGCAAGGCAGCTTTGATCCAATGGTGGATTTTTACGCTGGGGAGAAGCCTTCCAAGGATGAGTACGAGGAATTCAAGCAAGAGTTGACAAGAGCCTTTGCAGTGCATGGAGAGTTCGGTGTTTCGAACCTCGGTTACGTGCCGTTGGTTCCGATTTTTCCTGAGGAGATCTGAGCATGGCACTCAATCTAATGTCTGCCAAACTCTCGCTTCAGGACATGATCAGCAGCGGAAATCTCTCCGTTTCAGGTCTCTTCGATTTAGCATCCCAGGTTGATTCCCAGGTTCAAAATGTCTCTCCAGGAAGTACATTTCTGCTTTATAGCGGGGGAGCCGATGCAGCGGCGATTTCGGCGAATCTGGCTTCTACGGCCCCAGATGTGTATGACATCGGCAGCACAGCGGCGGGCGAGTTTGTAGACAGTGCGGAATTTGGCAATGCGTTGAGGGACGCCATCGCCAAAGAGCAGTTCAACACGACATATGGCAATGCGACTGCCGCTGAGCAGGCGTCGGTCAAGGCCAATGTCGATCAATACGTGTACGGCGTAGACTCCACGGGTGCCCGCGTAAGCAACACATCTCTCTTCGACGTAATTTCGCACTCGTACGTCATGGAGAACGACGGTGACTGGCGCATCATAGCCGTCGGCGGCGTGGACCCAAACAGCGTCGCAATGCAGACCGAATTGCCGACCTTGTTGAGCAAGCCCGGTGATTTTCTCATCAACGGAGAATCCAAGACTGTCCTCGCGCAGGCTGGATCTCTGGCCGAGCAGGTCGACATGGCGATCGCGCAGTCGGCCGCCATTTCACAGGCGAGTCTTGTGAGCTCGAGCAGTTCGGGCGAGTTCCTGTCGATGACGATACAACAAGCGCTGCAAGTCTTGGCGGCTCCGGAGAGCGCAGCCTTGCTTGAAAGCGCGGCCGCGACGCTCAATAAGCTGGGGTGGGCCGGGATGCTGTTGTCGGCGGCGGTGGTGGCGCAAGAAGCGAATGCCGCCTACGCGAGTGGCGATAGCGCTAAAGGAAATACGCTCGTCGGAAATTGGGTTGGAGAATTTGCGGCGGGTTGGGCGGGAGCAGCCCTTGCTTCGGAAATCGTGGGCTCGGCACTGGCGCCTCTGTATCTTACTGGGCCGGCAGGCGCGGTCATTGCGGGAGGACTCACCCTGCTGGCAGGGCTCGGGGGCGGCATTGCGGCGTCGTTGGGCGCTGGCGCGTTGCTATCAAAGGTCGGGAGCGGAGGCTTGGACTCGCTGATTAGCTCGCTCCAAACCCTCTTCCATACCGCTTTGCGGCCCATCGATCCGCTGGTGCTCGATCTGAGCGGCTCCGGCATCAAAACGGTCGGCATCGATTCGGGCGCCCATTTCGACTACAACGGAACGGGCTTTGCCCAGCAAACCGCATGGGTCACGCCGGACGAGGGCATTCTCGTCCGCGACAAAAATGGCGATGGCAACATCACGGGCGACGAACTCAGCGGCAACGCTGGCACCAACGCGACCACAGCCGCTGCCAATGGCTTTACGACGCTGGTATCGCTCGACTCAAACGGAGACGGCGTTATCAACGCCCAGGATTCCGCATTTTCGCAACTGCGTGTATGGGTCGATGCAAACGGCGACGGAACGTCGCAGGCAGGTGAGTTGAAGACCCTTGCTGAACTCGGCATTACCTCGATCAGCCTCGCCTATACCGGCGAAAGCGTCACGGATGCCAATGACAACAAGCATCTCGCCATCAGCTCATTCACCACGGCGGATGGAAAGACCCATACGATGGAAGACGTCTGGCTGGACGTCGATACGGCCAGAACGATCAACACCACACAGGTTTCAGTCAACGGAACGATCGCCGCGCTTCCTGATGTAGCGGGCTTCGGCAATGTGCCCAGTCTGCATGCTGCGATGGCGCTCGATACGACGGGGCAGATCCAATCACTGGTTCAATCGTTCATTGCAGCGACCGATCCCGCCCAACACGCCCAGATCGCACCCAATCGGGTATACGCATGGGCGGGCCTGGCTCAGAACGACCCGAATGGCCGCGACAACAACAAAACTGGGGAGGTTAGGAATGTGGGATCTCGCTCCTACCCAATGAAGTGCGCATGAAATAGAAAACGCGCAACAGCCGCAATCAACTGATGCTAATGTTCAGCAGAGGATCATTAGATGCGTTGCGATCTGATTTCGGCGAGGAGGCTTTTGTGAGATTCCTCACTGTTGAAAACACTACTGAGCGGCTCGGTGCCAAATGAACCTACTACAAGCATTGTCCATTTTGCTGAATGGGCCCGCTGAAATCGTTGGGGAAGGGTACAAATGGAAAAGAAGCGTTCTGACGTTTGCTATCATCGGAATCTTCGCCTTCCCGTTATTTTTGATTAACCTCGCGCGACCATACCAGGGACCATTGCCCCCGCAGGTCGAAACTATCTCGCAGGCGGGAAAGTTTGTGTTCGGCGTGGAGCGTGTCGGCTCCAGGCAAATGTCCGTCGCAAGCTTGGCGACTACCAACGGGACCGTTTATCGACTGCCAGACGATGCGGGGTTTAAGGAAATTCGCGAATTTGAGAGCCGCAACCCGGACGAGCAGTTGCACGTCTCCGGATTCTTGCTACAAGGGGGCAAAGGCTTCTTTTGGCCTCTTTCAGTCACGTCGGCAAATGGGCGAATGTTCCTCAGCCCCGACCGACAGCTCGAGGCATTGCGTAGCGCGAGAAATCCGTTCGGGTGGAAGCTGTTTGTAGCATATTTAATCATCATTCCTTTCTGGTGGATATCGTTCTCAAACGCTAAAAAGATCATGCAGTGCAAGTTGGTGTCATAACAACGGAGCTAATAATGTCAACAATTACGGCGAGTCAAGGGCTGGCATCACTGATCAATTTTCTCACCGGAGGCACCGCTAGCTTGGCTGACGCTTCCAACGGGGCACAAGCCGCACTTAGTACGAGTTCAGATTCGGGAGGCTCGCAGCAGCCGAATAGCTGGGGCGCAACGATCGATCGGATCCTGAGTGGTATAAGCGCCAGCTCAGATGTCACAGGCGTGACAGCCAGTGGCGGCCAGATGCTGCAGCAGTTTGCACAAAATTCGAGTGAAGCGGGTGCCCTACTTGGGCGCATCTCGGAGAGTGCGGGGCAACTTGGATTAGCCGCAAGTATCAGTTCGGTCATCAATCAGGCGTTTCGCGATCCAGGTGCCATTAGCTCCGGCCAACTGGATTCGATCGCCGGCGTGGCCTTAGGGCTCGCCGCGGCGGGGGCTGCGACTCCCGAGGTAGCGATTGCCCTTGGTTTTCTTGCAGCTGGAATGACTGTACTTGGGCTGGTCACGCAATCGCCAGAGTATTCGATTTCCAATGCATTAACCCAGCTTCAAGGCATTATTCAACCTTATTATAACCAATTGTCTGCAACTGATCAGGCAACGTTCGCCAAGGCGCTATCGAGCACGACGCAACTGCTCTGGTCCGGCGGAATGATGGTTCCGCAAGTGGATAGCTCAGGGCAAATCACCGGATATGAGGCCGACATACCGACGGCTACCATTCCTCAGGCAGACGGCAGTACGCTCTACACCTTTTCATCCGGAGCGACCTACGTTCAAGGGAGTATGGCGGCAATAGGCCCTTTGACGAATTCGGCGGCGGCGAGCGAAGGCGAAAACATCTGGACTATTCCCGAAGCCGGAACGGCCAATGCTCTGACTTTAGGCACCTATCAGGATGGTAGCTATTCCGAGGCCTATCCTGATTCATCGAATAATGCGGTCGCCGAAGTGTACATCGCAGGCTCGTCAGAAACCTTCACGGTGGCATCTGCCAATTCGCCAGGCAGCAGTGAGTTCGTCTGCACCGTCGGGAGCAACGACCTCGTCAATATCGCTCCGGGGAGCTTTGTAAGCCTGCAAGGTACGAACAATACGGTGAATGAATCTGGCGGTATGGTTCAGATCGCAAGTAGCGGGACAATCGACGGCGGCGGCAACGGCATCTCGGTCGGGAACGATGGTTCGGGGGCCACTATAATGCTCGAGGGCACGGGGAGCAATGCTGACACGCTGAGCGTCGCGGCGGGCGCCACCGGGGTGACAGTACAGCTTGGCGACTCGACGAGCGCGATCGCGCTGGGTATCAATAGTAGCCTGACGGTTCAGGCCGTCAATGGCGGGGGCGCTATCGACGGTACTGCGGGCGACACCGTTACGATTGGGGGTGACGGGGTGACCCTGAATGCGAGCGGTGGGACCTACGCTCTGACCGGCAACAACGATATCGTCAATGCCAACGATGCATCGGTGATGGTCAACCCTGATGCATACGACGGGCCTAACAGTTGGACAGCAATTAACGGCAGCAATGACGACATCGATGTTGGCTCCTGGGGAACCGTTACCCTCACCGGAGGTGATGATATTGTTCAAGTGGATGACGGCGGCTACGGTTACGTTCGACTGGTGAGCGGCTCTAACTATACTGTGGACGTCGCACGCGGCGGGGTGAAAGTTTATGGTCAGCAGGACGATGACATTGCAGTAGGAACCGGCTACGAAGATTTTTATACCGATGCGGGACTACAGACGGGACAAATAGGTCTCACAAATGGACATGTAACTGAACAGGCCACGTTTATGCCTGACGGCACGATGGCGGAGAATCAGTACTTCTATCTAACGGGACAGATTTCTCAGGATACCCTGTACGTAGGGCTGGCAAATGGGGAGTCGGAACGAATCGTCGGCTACTCCACGGACGGAGCCCCAACTAATTTGGTAGTGCAATATTCCGCAGGATACTGGACGGAGACGAACTACTACTCTGGCGATTCCGGTGTTCAATTGACTTCTGACACTAGGACTATCGCCGGAGCTATTTACGGCGGAGGGGCATTGTTGTCGGAGATGAGCGATTTCAATAACGGCACGTCCTCGGTAAGCACAATGCAAGATGGTATTCTGCCATCTGGCGAAAGTGAGGAAACGAAACATTTTAGTGGTCTCGATGGCACGGGCACAGAAACTGCAGCGGAGATTTATTTCACCGACGGCGAGTATCAGTCGCAAACGTTTACTGGCTTGCCTGACGGTGTGACAGCGGAAGTCTACAACTACACCGCACCGCCTCTTTTGCTCGGTACGGAGACATCACTCATTACCAACTATACCGATGGCACATCGTCCGAATTTTTCTATTCTGGGCTGACCAGCGACGAAACATCGGTGACCTCGTGGTTTGATGGCCTTAATGCGACAGGATTGGCAAAAACCGTCATCAACTTTAGGGATCAGACGTCACAGGTGGACCTGTTTTCCGGATTCAGCGCCAATGAATCCGAGATGATCGAGAACTTCGACGAATTGAACGGTGCAGGTGCTGAGACGTGGGCGATCACGAATTACACAACTGGTGGATCTTCAGAAACATTCTATGCTGGGTTGGCGGATGGCATCTCAAATGAGACCGAATGGTTTAGCGGTGTCGATGCAACCGGCTCTATTACGCAGGCGCTTCTTAACCTGACCGATGGCCAATCACAAATCCAGCAATTCTCGGGGCTGCCAGGCAGTGAATCCGAATCCGTGGAGAACTTTGCCGATGCAAATGCGGCCGGCCAGGAAATATGGTCCTTGACCAATTACTCAGATGGCAGTTCATCCGAGACTTTCTATACAGGATTGCAGCCTGGACTGTCTTCGGAAACGGACCTGTATAGCGAGGCCGGCGGGAACGGACAGGTTACTGGCGAAACTATCAGTTTTACCGATGGTAGCTCGCAGGTTCAACTATTTTCAGGTCTTCCCGGGGGGGACTCGAGCGTTGCCGAAGATTTTAGTGGGGCTAACGGAACGGGAACTGAAACATGGTCAATGACTGACTACACATCTGGCGGATCATCGATCTCCTGGTATACGGGCTTGCCCGCAGGTCAGTTGTCTCAGACAGGTTGGTATAGTGGCGCAGACGGAACGGGCGTGACCACCGGAGGGCTCATCAATTTCTCCGATGGTAACTCGCAAACCCTCCAGTTTACGGGCTTGCCGGGCGGTGATTCGAGCGTGATCGACGCGTTCACGGGCGCAAATGGTACAGGTGCAGAGCAATGGGCCATTACGAATCATACGGATGGTAGCTCTATCGCGCAAATTTTTTCAGACTTACCGTCCGACGATGCTTCCGTATATCAGAATTACACCGGGGGCGATGCATCGGGCACGCTGACCACCACAACGATTAACTTTACGGCTGGTGGATCAGAAGTCCAGTACACGACGGGACTCGGTAGTGAAATCTCGCTCGAAGCAATGACGTTTAGTGGGGCGGACGCCACTGGCTCGTTACTCGCTGAATTAACGAATTTTGATTCGGGCTCGTCACAAGTGACATATCTCAGCGGATTGCCTGATGGAGAAGAAAAGGTGACGCTGAATTTCACCGGTCTCGACGGTTCCGGTCAACTCACGTCGGATGCAACTCAGCAAACCAATGGTGGCTCGGATCTCGTTACGTTCAACTACGATGCAAACGGCAACGAGACGTCCTATGAAGAGCAATATTTCGGTGCTGGCGGTGGACAGATCGGCTATTCGGACTACGACGCCGCAGGGAACTGGACCGGCGGGGATATCTTTAACGCAAACGGGATCACGCTCTACCTTGGCCCCGAAGACGGCGGATATTTTGATGGCGGCTACTTTGGTGATGACTTTTTTGGCGGTAGCGACTTCGGTGGCGACTTTGGCGGCTATGGTCTGGCCGGTAGCAAGGCAACCGTACAGGCAGCCATGGCGAACAGCGCCGGTTCGATTGCACGCGCCGATTTGGCCCAGGGCGACCAGATGGGAGCCGACGCCGCTGAGTCCGCGTTGGATCAGGCACGAGCCGTTTCAGCGGCCACACCCACCTCAGGAGGCGGCAACGCAGTGCTTGAAGGCGCTCGGTGGGACAGCCAGGTCATCACGTGGAATTTCACCGCGCCCGCAGGCGTGGACGCAACTGTAGGTGCCGCCTATATGGCACAGGGGCAGCAGGCGCTCGACGCATGGGCTTCGGCTACGAGCCTGAGCTTACAGGAGGTGTTCGACCCGTCACAGGCCGATATCCGGATTGGTTTCGGGCAACTCGATACCGCCGGTTCGGGCGTGGTCGGCTACACCTCAGGGCGAGCGTTGGCGGGCGTGATCGGCAGCACCGACATAGAACTGGAAGACCCGACGCAGGATGCACTGGCGGCCGGAGCGGACGGTCAGCTTACCTATGAGAGCACCGGCGCAACGTTCGAGCAGATTCTTCTGCATGAAATCGGTCACGCGCTCGGCTTCGCGGATAACCCGGACCAAAACTCGGTCATGTATTACGAACTGACTTCGGCTAACCGCACGCTCGACGGCACCGATCTCGCTGGAGCGATCTCGCTGTACGGCCAAGGGGCGTCCCCCGATATCGGCGTCGGGCAGCTGATTCAGGCGATGGCAAGCTACAGCGTCGTACCTGCAGGCTCGGTGGCGATTACGTCACGGAACGAACCCCTGATCCAGGAATTGCAATTGGCCGCGCATTAATCGTCTTCATCGTACCTTACCGCCGCAGGTCCGATCAACCAGACCTGCGGCGTTCCTGTCCTCTCTCTGTGCCCAGGTGGGCTAGTCAATCCCTCTGGGAACGAACAAGGAAGTTACTGAATTGGTCAAGCATGTACACCTGGTCTCCGGCCTTCCGCGCTCCGGCTCGACCCTGCTTTGTGCGCTGTTGCGCCAAAACCCCCGCTTTCACGCCGCGATGACAAGTCCCGTCGCAAGCCTGTGTGGTGCGATGCTTGCCAAGACGAATGGTGGAGAATTTGGGGTGTTCTTTGACGACGCCAAGCGTACCGAGCTGCTGCACGCGGTGTTTAACGCCTACTATTCCGATCTGCCCGACGGCACCATTGTATTTGATACGAACCGGAGCTGGACTTCGCGTATGCCGCTCCTCGATACGCTATATCCCCAAGCTCGTGTCATCTGCTGTGTACGCGAGGTAGGCTGGATCATCGACAGCATTGAGCGGATGCTTGCAAAGAATCCATTGCAGCTTTCACGCATGTTCAATTACCGACCAGGCGCTTCGGTGTACGCGCGTGCCGACGGGCTGATGAACTCCGAGCATGGCCTGATCGGGCTGGCGTGGAGCACTCTGCGCGAAGCGTGGTTCGGGGCGCAAGCAAAGCGGTTAATAGTTGTGCCTTACGAAAGTCTCGCGGAGCAACCTAGGCGGACGATGGAACGGCTGTACGCAGCGCTCGGTGAAGCTCCGTTTGAACATGATTTCGATCATGTCGAATACGACGAACCAGACTACGACGCACATATCGGCATGCCCGGGCTGCACAAAGTCCGGGCACGGGTAGGCATGGAGAAGCGTTCGCTGGTCATCCCGCCGGAGCTTTTCGCGAAGTACGCGCCAATGGCCTTCTGGACCAAGTCTGAACTCAACCGGCACGGTATCACCGTTCTTTAATCGAAGTATCCGTCAAGGGTGGAGCTAACGTCAATAATAGACCGCTGAAATACACCCCCAGCGGAAGCAGCGACGCTCTGTTAGCTACCCGACCTCTCACGTCCGGCGCATGCGTGCGCTCTACGGCGAGCGCCGGCAGATCCTGATCGATGCGATGTAAGCGGTAAGCCATGGGCGTTATAGAACTCGCGTAAAGGGAGTCGCACAAT
>CBIHOQ010000075.1:0-11297 GCA_966212065.1 uncultured Burkholderiaceae bacterium | reverse complement strand
ATGCTCGGTCACGTTCGTCCGGAATCGTCGGTCACGTTGGGCCGGAATACCCAATCGCGTACGTGTGTCGGTCGAACTGACAGAGCTTGTATCCGCTAAAGGTCAGCGTCATGTTCCGGAGCGAGGCAATCTCTTTCCCAGCCACCAGCATCGTCGAGTCGCCTGAAAGCACGCTCGTGTTGTCGGCCTGGACGCTCCGGCCAGCGGAAAACAGGGCAGAGCGGAGAAACGCATTCGGCAGCGCCTGCGCCATTTCCGACCATCTGGGCAGATAGACCTCGGCGCCCCGCCGAATGGCCTGTCGATGCCTCGAACTCTGAACCTCCTCTGCGGTGGCATTCGAGGGAAGGTCGGCAACTGCCGGCTCCATGCGCGCGCTCTCGGCTCGACGTTCAAGATTGTCGGCAAACCGGTCGATTTGTTCAGCCGCATCGAGCACGGTCGTTTGTCGGTCTAGCGCGGCGGTGAGAGCTGCTTTCGCAGTGAGGCTGGCGAGTTCACGAAGCTCTGTGACTTTGCGCTCGAGTCTGCCTGGTGCCTGCGGCTTAGCCATTCTGCCGCTCCTCGCGCAGGCCGGTACCTTTCGGCGCTCTCGGCAGCACGGCGCCGCCGACTAAGGCGGAGGTCGAACGATGCGGCTCGTGAAAGGTACTGACGACCCCCACGGCGAGTTGGGTAGCGCCGGCAGCGCGAGTCGGTATTGCGGGGTTGCTCATGACGAACACATACGCGTTGAAGATGCATCTGTATATGCAGAAATGATGGCCGCGGAAGGGTTCGGAACGGGCTGCGGCGGCATATCGGCAAATACCGGCCTACAGCAAGCGTGAATTTCAGCGCTGGTCGGCGATGGCGCAGCTTGTACTCCGCATCGGTTCTACTTGTACTGCCCATCGCGCGCACTTGTACCCTGCATCGCGTCGGCCTGTGCTGCGCATCGCTCTCAGGACCACGACACAAAAAACAGGCGACGGTAGAGTGAGTTCTTGCGAGCGGGCGCCTCCCTTAGTACTTGTAGACGCGGTAGTCCGGATAGCGGGCCAGGTGGCCCAACGCTGGCGAACACCTACGCGGTCTGATTTCCGCTCGCGTGGCTCGCAGGCGACACTACGCCGTCGGCCTTCTTCGCGCTTGAGAGGCGCCGGCGAATCGGCGATGGAAATGGCGCCGCGCTATCGTTCTTTGGAGAGATGTAGTCGGCAAGCGCCGGCCCTGGTCAGCCTGCCGTCAGCGGCGGGAATTTTTTCGCTAGCTCGTTGTCGAGACGAGCATCGACTTCGTTGTCGATAAGAGGCTGACCAGGGCGGGTTGCATTGCTTCTCAGGGGAAGCGCGCAATCGCTCATTTCGCAAGACACTGAGTGATTGACATGCCATACGAACATCAAGATTTCGACCGCGAGCGTCTGTACGAGGAGGTTTGGTCCGAGGCCGTCACAAAGGTGGCGAAGAAATATGGACTCTCCGACGTTGGCCTTCGCAAGATATGCATCAACCTCAGCGTACCTCTCCCACCCCCGGGCTATTGGGCAAAGGCGTCGGCGGGAAAGGTTGTTAAAAGGCCAGCCTTGGCGCCGACTAAGGGGCCGACGAGATATCGGCGCTCGGTATTCAAAGACCCACGCGACGAAGAGCTTTCGACGCGCACTCAGGTGAAAATCGACGAGGACGCCAGTCACGCGCCAGAAGTGCCCGCGGTCGCGTTGCGCACCGCCATCGACGAATGTCTGCCGCTCGTAAAACGAATGGCGAAAAAACTCGATGGAAAGCAGCGGGATTCGCGCGCTTGGCCCTATTGTGACGGGGCCGGGCTCATGCGCATTTATGTATCGCAGCAAAACGCGTTGCGCGCCCTTTTGGTGCTGAACCAACTGCTCGAGACACTGGTGGCGGCGGGCTACGCGACTTCGGCGAAGGATGACGGCCCCGCGTATGTGTCCATACTCGACGCCAAGCTGACGTTTCGCGTCAAGGAGCGCGGCCGCCAAGAGATTGTGCCGTTGACGCGGGAGCAACAGGCTGAGAACAAGCGTGTCGGATTCGACAAGCACCGTCCAGGGGCGGTTTTCCATCCGACGAGCGAATTCGAAATATCGGCATTCAGAGTCGGGAGCGGCTACGCGACGGCGAACACTGCAGATACGCGGAGCCTTTCGGTCGAGAAAAAGATTCAGGCGTTCGTCAGCCGCCTCCGGCATCTGGTGATTCGCGATGCTGTAGATGCGGAGATGGCGGCTGAACGTCGGGCAGTAGCGGCGGCGGAGCAGGCTGAACGCGAGAGGCTTCGCGAGATTCAACGAGTCGCGCTCGACCACTTGAAGCGCGTCGAGGAGTGGGCGTCGAAACTCGAGCGAGCGAACCGCCTACGGGCACTGGCGGCCGAGTTGGAATCGAAACAGCTCGCGGCTGCGGACGGTGTCCTCGATGCCACGTGGATAAGACGAGCTGCAGATTGGTTGGACCCCACCGTCGGACGTCGCTGGGACGATGTGGACAATGCTCCCGCCCGATATGGTGGATTTGAGTAACCCTCCGACGGGCCGATGTCCATCCGCTCGGACTGCCGGCCCGGCAAAGAGCACGATGAGCCGGCATCTGAATAAACGCACGTCCGCACATTCGTCTATAACCGACAGGCCTGCCAGGTTTTCGCGAAGAGAAACGGCCGCCCGAAAGGGCTCATCTCTAACCCTGGTTGTCCCCGCTGCCGAACCCCGCCAAGTCTTGAAGGAGGTCGACCGCTTGGACGTACACAGGTGAATCGTTCCGCAAACATTTGACGAGACCCTCCAATGCTTCGGCGATTTGGCCGCGAACAACATACTCTGACGGATTGCCTACGAGCCGGAGGCGCATAAACGGGATGCCTGAGGTCGCGAACAGTCTGTCCTTTTTTCCATCATTCTCTTGCTGACGGGGCGTGTCGTGGTGGGGGCTGTCGAATTCGACCGCTAGGAGCGGGAAGTAGGTAGTAGTCGAGACGACTACGGCATCAACGCGAGCCTTGAAGTAGTAGTCGTAATCGGCGGCTGACACGAGCGGCTTTACTCGCTCGGCATCCATGAGGCTGGACAGGGCGTAGTTCGGAAAGACGAGATGATTCGGACACAGTTGCACGAAGATTTGATAAAGGTTTATCTCGGTCTTTCCGTATAAGACTTGCTTGATTGAGCCTGTCCCGTGCGAGGGAATGATTCGAGAAACCACTCCATGTTTTGACTCGAGTTCAACGTACGACGCGATGGCCGGATTAATCACATAGCCGCCCTCACGCTGTATGAGCATTCCAGAGCTCACAAGTACGCTATGGTGCCGACGGACCCACATCTCCTCCATGCCTGAGTGCAGCGCCAATTCTTCGAAGGACCGGCAATTGGGAACGGCAGAAATAGTTGTGAGCAACTGCCGTGCTTGCCTTGTAAGTCCAGGCCAGCGATTGGGTGCCGTGCGTTCGTACTCGGCCCGCGTTTCCTCGTTTGAGACAGGCGGCTTGCTTTGGATACCGCTCGTGTATGCAGGAGGGACCTGGGGACGAGATGAGGGGCGTGCCGCCGAACCGTAGTCCCTTCCCGACCTGCCACCGGCCCCAGGTTGGCGACGCTTATGCGAATATGGCTCGCCGTACTTCTTATGTTGAAGATGTCGGGCGGCTCGTGTTTCAATTGCTCGGGCCTGAGGGTGTCCGCATAGTGCCTCTGCGACCTGTCGGGTTTTGCGGACTGTGTCCGCGTCTTCGATTGAGAAAAGCCACTCAAACATACTTGGTAGTCCTTCGCGCCAGACAGTTTGCGAGGCAATGTCCATGGACGGAGCGATTTGCGCGACAGCTTCAACGGAACTCAATAAGGCGGTCACCTTGTCCTGCTCCGGCTCACCAATGAATTTCGCCAGGGGTAGATAGCCGATGCTCTGGTTCGCCTCAGCGTGAGTCCGAAAGCACTCGAGCCACCACGATATGGCGACAGAAACGTCCGGATAAGTCGCGGAAAACAATGGGCGGAAGCGTTTGCAATGCGATTCGAGCCAGGTGATGGCCTTTTCGTCGGACAGAAATAGTTTAGACCGGAGTCCAAGCGACGCGGTCTGGAGAACCTCAGCGACGATGCCGAGTTCCTGCGAGCGGCGCCAGCCTTTCGGCATTTGGTACCGTAGACCTTCGAGAATGTCGCTGATGCTTGTCCTGGACAAGGCGCTAGGCTCGGGCCTGCTCATGAGTGCCACGCCGGTTCTTGTTCGTGCGAGTATGCCTTTAGGTGCAGGCTCTCCCACTCCGCCTTGAATGACTTCGTCTATGGCGTTGATAAACAGTGCGTCGACGTCGCCGGCAGAGACGGTGCGGCATCTTGCGAGAAGCCAAAGTCCTCGTGCGCGTCCTGTGAGAGCCTCCACCGGAAAGAGGTCGCACAGTCTATTGAGCGCTTGCGGGGAACGAACGGCCTTAGCGAAACCGAGGGTGAATGCCCAATCGGCGGTTGAACATACCCAACTTCCGCTATAGCCGGCCGTGCGCCTGTATGCCTCGATTTCCTCAGCAGTCGGTGCCAACGCTATCGCGCGTTGATAAAATTCAGCAGGCAGCGATTCGCCAGCTGTCGAGTAGGCGACGAGCTTGAGCTCGTATATTGCCATGGTGGCGCAATCGCTCTCGCTCATGACCGCCGCGTTACTTAGACAGGCGACACCATCGCGAAATGCTTTCCCGAAATCGGGCACATCCGAATCGACGGCGTCAGCTTCCGGTTTACGTAGCTTGGGCCCGTTGCGTTGAAACGCCAACGTGGCCAGAACCCACCAATATGTGTGAAGCCAGCGAATGAATGGCTTTTCTTCCAACCCCTTGCGAACGAAGCGAACCGCACTGAGCGCATCCCGGGTGTTTCGGCTATTTGGTGCAAGATTCAGCGTACCCATAAACAAATCCGCTTCGGGGCGCTCATGAAAGCACGGGTAATGCAGGCTTAACCAGTGAAGCGATTCCTTGTACCGCGCAGAGTTACGCTTAGTCAGATTCGACGCGGGCTCTTCGCCGTCCTGGCAAAGCCCTCGAACCGTGAGTAACCTCAGTTCCGCCGGCGCAGGTTCTCTCTCCTCCTGGCGAATGAAGTCCAGTGGGACGTCGCCCAGGGCTGCTATCTTCAACCATTGCTGCGCCTCGGCAAATTCTTGCGCTGCGTGCTGGAGCTGAGCCAGACTCAGCGGTTGTTCAAGCCCCTCGATTGCCGCTAGCGCGTCTTGAAGTCGACGCTCCATTTCGCGCGCCTGCTCTTTCGACATTTTTCGAGTCCTTTGCATTTGAAGGCACTTGTCTTCGGGCGCCAACGCAGCATTCGCCCTACATGACCGACCTGTACAACTTTCGACAGTGCCGAAGGTAATTCAGGGACGCTTCGTCCGCAGTTCTTTCGGCAGCATGCGGTCAAGTTCGTCGTCTGTAAAAAAGAGCTCTTCTGACTGTTTCAAGGCCCTTTGCGCATCACCGTAAGCTCTGCTATCCGTCCGCGGCGCTGCTTTGTAAATATCTTCCATCGATTCGTTCAGACGGTCCCGCGCGTTGCGAATATCACAGATTGCGCGCCCGTCCTTCATGTCGACCAAAAGTGACAGCAACGCTTCACGTATGCCCCATAGCTTCGACGCGACCGCGGTATGTTTCTGAGCTTGCTCTCCAAGACTTGCCTCTTTGAAATAAAGAGCGAACCCGAGCAATACCGTCGAAAGCGCCGCACCGACAATCGTCCCGCCGTGGGAGTCGCCGAGCACAGCTAGGAGTAAGCTGCTCGTCGTCACGGCAGACAGTACAATCTCGACAGTCTTGATGCGCTTGTATCGGGCAACGTAACGGTCTGCCATCTTCTCGTGGGTCTTATGCGTGTACGCAGCGCGCGCATACATCTCCCGCAACTGACTCTCGAGCGTCGCCGTCGGCTCCGACGGCATGCCGTCACGCAGGGAATGCGGTTCCATAGATTTCCCGATATTTTTGTCTGGCCGACCAGTCGTGATTGTTTCGCTGGTACTCAATCGCCTCCAGAGCCCTTAGCTCAGCCGAGCGCGCCTTGTATTGGAATACGTCGCTCCGATACACGTATGAATTGCTACCGGGGGCGAGCCAGTAGGTCTGTTGCTTCTCCAGATTCGCAAGATAGCTGAAGAAGTCGCGCGTCATCCAGTCGTAGTAGAGGTATGACTTGTCGCGGTACGTCCAAGTGCCGAGGAACTGATAGGCGAGCGTATCAATCAGCATCCCGCTCATCGACACGTTATTTGCGTCGCGCCATGCCCTGGCCATACGACTGAGTTCGATGAGGTTGCCATTGCATGTCAAATTTCTCGCGGAGAACGCGTCCATCTCGTGCTTTGGTTTGCATATGCGCCACGTCCCGCCGTTATTCGAGTCGGCAAACGTATAGCTGCCGTCGTCATTGATAAACGCCGGTAGCACCTCGAATCGCACGCCATCGGTGAAGTTGATGACCACCACTTGACCATCGCCAGCCATATCCGATACGTTGTATGTGTTACGGATGGAGTTCTTGATGTGCGCGAGTAACGCTGATTGTCCGTTGCCGATATGTCCGTGAAACCGCTGATAAAGTGAGTAAGGAAGCTCGTACAAAAGGTCAACGTCGCTGACGCTGGGGATGGCCGTGCTGCGGCCGTACGAGCCGACGTAGAATCGATACGCTGCGTCGGAATTCAGATTGCGGAGGTCGAAGTTAAGTCGACCGACGATGCGAGCGGTGCGGTACGCGATTGACGCCCGTTGCTCGCCGTTGATTCGAAGCGAGCCGCAAAACCCAGAAAACCATTCCCCGACGCCCATGTTCCATTGTCTCTGCTGGTAGTTTTCTACGGCGTCTTTGACGCCCCCCAACACCCCCAGGAATCCTTTCCTGGGAGGTGACGCATCAGCTATACGACATGCAGCGAATGTTATCAAAGCCGGCACGTTTTGGCCGGCTGCAGCGGGCAGGCACAGCAGAGACATCGCACGTGGCGTGATGCCCGGCTGCGGAACGTCGCTCCGGCAACGGTCTGAAGGCTCGGGACGTGCGCCTTCGATACCGACATCGGTCTCCAGCCGTTGGGCTCTCGGCACGAAGGCCGCGAGGCATGGCGCAGGGGCCGGCTAGATGACCTTGATGCGCAAGCGCGACGGCGTTATCAAGCTAACCATTGCCTTTAATAGTTACGAGCAGCATCCAGCGAACGCACAAAGACCGCTCTGCGCCCAGGTTTCGGCACCGGACGGAGCCGCCAAGCGGTTAGGGAGGTGTGGCGACGAGGCGAATTCAGCATCGCTGCCGATTCCTTTTTATCTCATAATTGGATATTCTTGAGGCTCGGCCCTTCGAAATCTGCCGAACCATGCAATGTTCGCATGGTTCTCGGGCGACGGTGGTGCCGAGCGACGTGCGGCTGCAATTATCGCTCAACGTAGCTCAGAGCTATCGATGCGACTTCGCAGGTAGCGTGTTCAGCGCCGCGGGCACAGGGCAGTATTATAAAGTGGAGACCAGACACAATGGCCGAGACAGCGAATATTGCTGCCATGGCAGAACGACTTTCCAACGAACTCTTCGCAGAGTTTTTTTGGAATATCACTGGTCCAATGAACAAGAATTGGAGCTGTGAAAAGAAGGAGCAGCACAAGTTAGACACGCATCCGTCCGACGTGGTCTTCTATTATGATGACCCGTACTCGCGGAATCGTGTTTATGTCAACTGCGACCTTAAAAGTTACGCGAAGTCGTCAATCACGGTCTCCGCGGTCAAAGGTGCAGTCGAGAGTCTGTCCAAACAGGTGTCGTGCGCGGAGGTGAGTGACGAATGGCGTCAGCTGTACATTCATCCGAACGTGACCCCTTCAATTTGTGGCCTCCTGTTTGTATACAACCATGACGGTGAGTACGACAAGGACTTCAGGCAGCATCTCAAGAGCTTGAAGAATGCCCAACTGGACCTGCCGAAAGGTTCACGGTTAGTCGTTCTTGGACCGGAGGATATTTTTTGGCTCGACAACGTCCGGTACGAAATTGTCCAGATGCGAGGTCGACGAACCGGCGGTGCTCCGTTGCCGGACCCTGCCCATTGCCGATACTTCTATCCGCAACTCTTCAGGCGCAAAAATTTGGAGTTGGAGCATGCCAAGGCGGCAACGCTGGAGATGCTAACCTCCCAACTCATCGTGCTGGAGTACGACCGCCCGGGCCATGCAGAACTCAAAGGGCTCGTGCTTTTCTATCGCGGGAAAGGCGAGTCAGCGGAGGAGTTCACATACCTGTTCGACTATTTGCGTAGCCTTCAACTGCTCAAAGAGGGCATCGATATTGAGATAAAGCTTCTCGATGCGTGCCCCGTAGCGCAGCCAATGTTCCAAAAGGCGCAGCAGGTCTACATTGACGGGCTGTCGGACGCGTCGACCGGCTCGCCGTTGGCGGAACGAGTAAGGCAGATTCAGTACAAGCGGATGTCACAAGTATTGACACGCTTCTCGGACATCGAGTTGGGGATGGACTATGCCTGACAGTACGCAACAGTTCTATGCGACGGACAAAGACATATTTGACCTGCTCGCGTGCGCCAAGCGCAGCCTAACGGAAGGGGTTCTTCGAGAAATCGCACGCGAACGCGGTCTCTTTTTTTCGCCTCACGACACCCGTGACGATTTGGTGGAAGCCATCTCCGAGCTGCCCTTCACACTAAACGAGTTGCGTGAGGTCATGGGGCGGCGGGAGTCTTCTCGCCGGACCGAAAAGACTACTTCGGTCACGCTGGACGCCAATATACCTATTGACGAGCTGAAGGCAGTCGTGCGCGAGTACAAAGATGAGGTCGGGACCAGCGAGAGGGTTGTTTCCCATTCGAAGGGCACTGACGGCCTGGTCATGAACGTCGAGTACGCCGACATGGATTATTCGAGGACGCGCCTCATTCAGCGTCAGCGCCAAGACGCAACTATCGAATTTTTCCAGCAAGGCGGGAAGACTATCGTGCGTCTACCCGCGTCGGAGAAGTCAAAGCGTATTGTTGAAGACCTCACTGGCCGCATCGAAAGTCGCCGTCGCGCTCCCATCACGCGAGAGGCTATTGAGCTTGACGCAGACTTCACGGCGGATGAGCGCACCATGTTCTTTATGCGCCTGATTTCAGAGTTGCCGGGCCACAGGCTCTACGGAGTGACGAACTTGAAAATTGCCCCAAGTTTGCGCCCTGAGGCCGAGTTGGACGAAGACGACCTGGACGAGGATGTCCGAGCCGAAGCGAGCGAGGAATTGCTCGTTATTGTGCGGAGCATGGCCCTGAGCGGCGAAAACCTCATAGCTTCGAAAGAATATTTGTCGCTGAAGGAGAGGGGGTTCTACATCACCTCGATTACTTGGAAGACACGCCAAACGACCATTCCCTACGACATTCCTCATCTGCACGCCGAATTTGAGGACGGGGAGAATGGTAAGAGCTTCAAATACTCCGTCAAGGGCGCCTATCGCTTTCAAGAGGGGGACTACACGAAAACAGCACGCCCTGTCGATGATGGGGAGCGGGAAAGCCTCTATCAGCTTGTCGAATCAGCAGCCCGCACGATATTGCTTGATATGAGGGCAAAGCGGACCCCTGTCGCCGCCACAGAGGTAATGGCGAAATGAGCCGCTATCGGTGGTTGCAAGCCGATTGGCCGCTGTCGGTCCGGACACTTGCCAAGCAGATTCGCCAGCGTCCATTCTCTGACGACGGCTCGAGCGGTTTTATTCTGGACAGGGTGCGCGACGATTTTCTGGAGGCTAGGTACGTCGAGCGCTACGAGTACGAGGAGACCGTTGCGGACCCCTTTGGGAAGGAGCTTGTTTTCAATCGACTGGAATTCCTTCAGACGGCCTTTCGGGCCACGTCGGAGTGGCCCGGATTGGAACTCGTAGATGCACCTAGGTCAACTCAGAGCCTCGTAAGCCAGTTTTTGGAGATTACGAATTTCGGCCTGCCGATTTCTCCGTTGACGGTGGACGTGATGACGTGGGTCAATCTCTTTCAGGAGTGTTTCGGCAGCCAGGTCGTTATCGACTCCATCCAGTTGGGAGCGGTTCAAATCGAGAAAGGTGTCCGAGCGAAGGTGGTGCTCAAAGGCGAAGAGGATGTACGGGCTGCCTGCAAGGACCTCGTTGGCGGCAGGAAGCACGTTCTTGAGAAACTTCAATTCCGTGTGGTGCGGGGCCAGTTCCGAACGTCGGTCCTCATTGCGAACAACGCGGCAGTCAAGATTGATGGCAGCGACCTGCACGATGAGGTCTTAGCGTCTCTGCGAGACAGCTTGCCGTCGACTTCGTCGAGCATTAGGGCTGAGCAGCTCTCCCGTTAGCTGCAAAAATACGTAGGCTTGACGGGCTGAATTGGGGGCGACTTGATGGGCAACGCCGATGGGTGAGCCTCGTCGGGAGAGTATTCGTTGACTAAATGGCCACCACCCCGCAACGAACAATCTCAGGTTACGCTTCCCAGATTCTCACTAGATACTTCCCCCTACCCGCGGAGGCTTGTCCGAAGGGGCGAGAAATCTCACATTATGAGTACTGCTACAGTGGGTGTAGGTAGTCGCATAAGCTGAGAAAAACGGACCCATAAGTTGAGAAATTTATGGGCCTTTCGTTGATAGAGCCGGCTTAGGCGTGTGATGCGCCCCTCGCACGCCCGGTAGCGCCAGCAAAGAGCAGCAATACGACGCCAACATGCATCCGTCTACCGGTGTTGTTGCGTGCAGCGTTAGTTGTCGCCGTGCTGCGAATTTATCATGGAGGCTGGGGCCCGCATCGCCGCAGATGGCAACGTCTCGTGATTACGTTCGGTAACGGACGGCATGTCCGTCACCTGACTCAGCGGCGCAGCAGTAGGTAAGTGATGAAGGTGCTGATGAGTACGGCACCAGCGCCGTAAAACACGGGCTTGTTTCGCAGGACGTCAAGCTTGGACGCAGGAGGTTTGTTCTCCCCGTCGAGGTCCCAGTAGTCGATGCCCGGGTCACCCGTGAGATTGATGACAATCAACACGGCGGCACTGACGAAGAGCACGAAAAGCACTATAAATATTGACGTCGACATGTTCCGGCGTTCCGCTTAGTCGTTCATCCAGTGCATGAAAACGGGTAGTTCTTCCTGGTACAGGTCGTTTCCAGCTTCGGCCGCCATTCCCCCCAGGTTGCTCCCGATGAACGCCAACGCGATAGCGCATGCGGGCTCGGCGGGGCCGCAAACTGCGGATTTCGGCGATCGTGATCGGCCATTTCGGCGATCGTGATCAGTCTGGAAG
>CBIHOQ010000074.1:0-11532 GCA_966212065.1 uncultured Burkholderiaceae bacterium | reverse complement strand
GTATGAACGGCCAACTGCTGCACCGTGCCCGACACCGGGCTCGTCAGGCTCATCAGCTTCTGCCGGGTGACAGCCTTTGTTTCATCGTTGCTGCTTTGTTGAAGCTGCTGAGTGGCTTTATCGAGATCATCAAGCTGCATGCGGCGAAAGTCCGACATCGTTGCGGCCACATCGGCGCGCTGCTCGGCGATGCCGGCCGTCAATTCATGAACGTGGCTTTGTTGCGCCGCCAAGTCATGCTCCTTTTGCAGTGCTGCCTGTTCCTTGTCTAGGTAGTCCGTTTGCGCCACGTATTTGTCTTTCGCAAGCGATCGATATTGATTGGCTTGCTGCCGCGCGAGCGGGGCCGTTGCCGCAAGACTGGCGATTTGCTCACGCGTGGTGGCGAGCTCGGCCTCGCGCTTGGTCAATTCCGCCCTCGAGCCCGTAACTTTGTCCTCATAGGCTCGATAGACGCCATCGGCAAAGTGTTGCGCTTCGTCCATGTCCTCACGCGACACGTGGTCGATGGGAACAAGCACGGGGTTGCCGCCGCTCGCCTGCGCTTTGATCAACGCGTTCGCGCGAGCGATTGCGAGTTGCGCATTGACCTTAGCAGCCGTCGCCTTGCTCGCATCGGCGGCCGACTGCGTCGGGTCGAGTTCGAGCAGTAGTTGTCCCGCGGTGACGCGTTGACCGTCATGCACGAGGATGCGCCTAACGACGCCTGTGATCGCCGGTTGTATGATCTTCACGCGGTCGCCGGGAATGAGCTTGCCTTTGGCAACGGCGACGATATCGAGTTGGCCGAAGGCTGCAATCAGGACGGCGAGCAACGCCAGCGTGACGATGATCCGCATCGACCACCTTGGCGCCGGATGCACGGGCGTCTCTGCCAGCTCCAGGTTCGCCGGTAGGAATTCTAATTCGTGCGCGGGCCGTGGCCGCGAATCCAATTGCCGACGAATAGCCCATGCTGCTTTCCAGACGGACGCATAGCGGCGCATCAGATCGGCCAGCGCCAGCGCTCTCAGCCATTTCATTTGCATGCCGCCCGCCTAGCCGTTTTGAAGAGAAACCAAACGTGCGTAGTAACCAGCCTGCTCGAGCAGTTGCTCATGCTTGCCGCGCTCGACAATCCGGCCCTTATCCATCGCAATGATCTGGTCAGCGTGCCGGACAGCAGTCAGTCGATGCGCGATGATGATGACGGTGCGTCCTACGCACATCGCGCGCATGTTCTGCTGAATGATGCGTTCGGTCTCGAAGTCGAGCGCGCTCGTGGCCTCGTCGAAGATTAGAATGCGCGGGTTCGTCACGAGTGCACGCGCGATCGCGATGCGCTGACGTTGTCCGCCCGATAGATTGGAGCCGTGCTCGCCAACGACGGTGTCATAGCCCTCGGGCATTTCCGAAATGAATTCGTGCGCGCCCGCAAGCTGCGCTGCGTGAATGACCGCTTCGAGCGGCGTACCCGGATCAGTGACGGCTACGTTTTCCCGAATCGTTCGATTGAAGAGCCGGTTCTCTTGCAGCACCACGCCAATTTGGCGACGCAGCCAGGCGGGGTCGGCCAGTGCGAGATCGATGCCGTCGATCGACACGCGGCCCTGCTCGGGGATGTAAAGCCGCTGCAGCAGCTTTGTGAGCGTGCTCTTCCCCGAGCCCGACCGGCCGACGATACCGATGACCTGGCCCGCGCGGATTTCGAGCGAGACGTCATCCAGAATCGGGGGACCGTCTGGACGATAGCGAAAGCGAATGTTCTGAAAGCCGATCTCGCCCTTGACGGCCGGCAGTGCCTGGCGGCTTTGCGGGAGTTCGGTGCGCGTATTGAGGATATCCCCGAGCCGGCCCATCGAGATGCCGATCTGCTGAAAGTCCTGCCACAACTGAGCCAGCCGCAGGACAGGAGCGGCTACGCGCTGCGACATCATGTTGAAGGCAACCAGTTGGCCGACGGAAAGCTTGCCCTCGATTACGAGCTTTGCGCCGAGATATAGCGTGATAAGCGTGACGAGCTTGCCGACGTATTGGATCAGCTGTTGGCCAACATTGCCGATCCCGCTCACGCGGAATCCCGCGGCGACGTAGGCCGCGAGCTGCGTATCCCAGCGACGTGTGAATTGCGGCTCGACGGCCATCGATTTCACCGTTTCAGCGGCAGAGACTGCTTCCACGAGAAACGACTGATTGTCGGCGCTGCGCGCAAATTTTTCGTTTAGTCGCTGGCGCAAGACGGGATTGAGCGTCAGTGAAATCACAGCGTACACGGGTAGAGAGACAACCACCACGATCGTGAGCCATACGCTGTAGGTGAACATCACGGCGAAGAAGATGAACGAGAAGAACAAATCGATGACGGCGGTCAACGCCTGGCCCGTCAGAAAGCTGCGAATGTTTTCGAGTTCACGTACGCGCGCGACCGTGTCGCCCACTCGACGCGATCCGAAATAGGAAAGTGGGAGCGCCAGAAGGTGCCGGAAGAGCTTTGCGCCAAGTTCGACGTCGATTCGGTTCGCCGTATGCGAAAACACATAGTTACGCAGCCCCGTGAGCAAAATCTCGAAGGTCGAACTGACGAATAAGGCGATGCAAACGACGTTGAGCGTATTGAACGCGCGATTGGCTAGTACCTTGTCCATCACCACTTGAAACATCAGCGGTGAGACGAGACCAAATACTTGCAGCGCGGCCGATACAAGCAGCACCTCGAGCAACAGACGCCGATATTTGACAACGGCTGGAATGAACCAGGAGAAGTCGAAGCGCGCGAGTTCTCCAGCCAATGAAGCACGCGATGCGAACAATAGAAGGTGCCCATTGCAGCGCGACATCACTTCACTTGGCGTCGTCGTTCTTGGAGGGTTGCGGCCGGCGTCAACGACAAGCGCCTTGTCGGCGTTGCACGCGGCGACGATAAAATGTCGACCCTCCGTGTCGACTGCAAGCGCTGGAAATGGCGTTTGAGCCAGACGCTCAACCGGCACAGTAACGTTACGGGCTTTGAGGCCGAGTGAACGAGCGGCAAGCAATAGCTCCCGCAGATCGAAAGCGTTCGATTTGATTCCCGCGGCGTGCCGCAATTGGCTTGCATCTGCTGCGATGCTATGGAAACGCGCGATTAATACAAGAGCCGCGAGACCTGGGTCTTCGTCGAACGTCGTTTCTTGGTCTGATTCGGCCATACAAGCGTAAGGGCTGGATCATAGCGGTCCCGCCCCTTACCCCCCCGTCAAAGGTTTATTTTCTTTTCTTACCGTGGCCTGCGGCTTATCATCGCGCACTGCGACCTATCGATATCTTGAACCACTAGATTTCGAGCCGCTTATGTGATTCCGGCACAAATCCTTTCAGTGATGCAATGATTTGTTATTTATTTGTAATAAATTGCTTGCTTGCGACAAGCACTCTTCCCAGCGCTATTCCCGCGATACGTAACAAAGATGTAGTGCAGGCGACCGTCAATATGGTATGGAACTTGAGAACTACTATGAAACAACTCTGCAATCTTGCAGAGTTGTGCGCATTGTAGGTAATGACTAGTATTCGCACAAACTATTTTTGTTTAACGCAAGTGTTTGTTTTTGTTTAACGTAAACGTTTGGTCGATCACGAAAGGTATCCGCAGATTCGTACGAGTGCCCTTGAAAGCTTATCCAAGACGCTTGTGACTGGTCGGACCTGCAAAATTGAATATTGGGCCGGCAGCGTGGATCTGCGAGGACCACCTGATTGGCCCTGATTGGCCCTGATTGGCACTGCTCAAGCGACCTGCATCGCGCCCGCTTTCAAGCGCCGCTCGATGACGCGCGCAAGTGTATCGAACACCGGCTCGATCCTATCGTTCGCCACGCACGCATAGCCGAGCAGCAGCCCTCGTTGCGCGACTTCCTCGCGGCTATAGTAGGCCGCGAGCGGCCGCACGATCACGCCGGCTTCGAATGCGGCGGCCGTCACCGCACGATCGTCCACCGTGTCCGGTAGCCCCAGCACCAGGTGCAAGCCCGCTTCGTCGCCCATCACGGGCAACGTGTCGCCGAAGCGCGAGGTGATCGCATCGATCAGGATCTGCCGGCGCTCGCCGTAGAGCGCACGCATGCGCCGGACGTGAGAGGTCAGGTAACCGCCCAGAATGAATTCGGCCAGCACCGCTTGATGCATGAGCTGTCCTTCGCGATACAGCTCGGCGACACCCGTGCGGAACGTCTCGACCAAATGCTCGGGCGCGACCATGTAGCCGATCCGCAGCCCCGGGAATAAGATCTTGCCGAGGCTGCCGACGTAAATCACGCGTCCCGCGTCGTCTAGCCCCTGCAGCGATGCAATCGGGCGGCTGCCATAGCGGAACTCGCTGTCGTAGTCGTCTTCCACGATCCACACGTTGTGCTGGCGCGCGTATTCAAGCAACGTGCGTCGTCTTGCGAGACTCATGACCATGCCGAGCGGATACTGATGGGACGGCGTCACGACGGCAAGACGCGGCGGCACACCCGGCGCAAGCTCGCGCGGGTTCAAGCCTTCGCCGTCGACCGGGATCGGCTCCAGTTCGAGCCCGGCCGATTGCAGCACGCTGCGGGCACCCCAATAGCAAGGCTCCTCCACCCATGCGCGATCGCCGACGTCGGTCAGCAGCTTCACGGCAAGGTCCATCGATTGGTGAATACCCGTAGTGATAATGATCTGGTCGGGCGAGCATTTGACCGAGCGGGCGACGCGCAGGTAATCCGACAAGGCGCGCCGCAACGGCCGGTAGCCGCCGCCGGGCGCGTAGGTCAGCAACTCCGGGTTGGCGTCTTTCCAGAGCCGCGCCTGCAGGCGGCTCCATGTGCGCGACGGAAACTCCGCCACGTCGGGCACGCCGGGCATGAAGGCGCCCCACTGCTTCGGCGCCACGCCCGCGCGGCCGATCAAACGCCGCCCGCGCAAGGACAAGCTCTCTTGAGCGCGGTTTTCACGCGCGGGGGCCGGCTCGGCGGGGCGCGCCAACGCTCGTGGACGCACCGCTGCCGTATCGGGACGCGTATCGGCCACATAGGTGCCGCTGCCGGTGCTCGACAGGACGTAGCCTTCGGCCGTCAATTGGTCATATACGCGCAGCACCGTATTGCGCGCAATATCGAGGTCTTCCGCCAGCGTGCGGGAACTCGGGAGCTTCGTGCCGGGGGCGAGTTGCCCCGTCAGAATGGCCTGCTGCACGAGGCGCAGCACCTGGCGGTACATCGGCTCGCCCGCGGCGCGCTCGAGCCGGGCACCGAGCCAGTCCGACAGAATGATCGTATCCAAAGTGGTTCCCTTCGGAATAATGAAATGGTTCCGTTCAGTGGAACCGTGAACGATTATATTGGATTGCAAATGAAATGCGGTGCTCGCTTGTCGATGGAGCCAATCGAAAGACGAAGGTGATACGCGCAAAGCGCGGGGTCCCGCTCGGTGCGCAAGCGCCAACCGGGGCCGATGGAGGCGTTCGATGAAATCAGATCAGGTGATTGTGAGTTTTCGCGGCGTGCGCAAGACGTACGACGGGGAAGCCCTTGTGGTCAAATCGCTCGACCTCGATATCTACCAAGGCGAGTTCTTGACACTGCTCGGGCCCTCGGGGTCGGGCAAGACGACTTGTCTGATGATGCTGGCGGGGTTCGAGTTCCCGACCGGCGGCGAGATTAGGCTTGATGGGCAACTGCTCAATTCCGTGCCGCCGCACAAGCGCAACATCGGCATGGTCTTTCAAAACTACGCGCTGTTTCCGCACATGACGGTCGAGCAGAACGTTGCTTACCCGTTGACGGTGCGCAGCATGGGCGCCGCCGAACGCGCCGACCGCGTTGCCGAAGCGCTCAAGATGGTGCGCATGGACAGCTTCGCGAAGCGCTATCCCGCGCAACTCTCGGGCGGCCAGCAACAACGGATCGCACTCGCGCGGGCGCTCGTCTTCAAGCCTCGTCTGGTGCTGATGGACGAGCCGCTCGGCGCGCTCGACAAGCAACTGCGCGAGCATATGCAGTACGAGCTGAAAGCGCTGCACGAGCAGCTTGGGCTGACATTCGTCTACGTCACGCACGATCAGGGCGAGGCGTTGACAATGTCCGACCGCGTCGCCGTGTTCGACAAGGGCATCGTGCAGCAGCTCGATACCGTCGACCGTCTCTACGAAACGCCGTGCAATGAGTTCGTGGCGAACTTCATCGGCGATAGCAACCGCCTGCAAGGCACGATCTCCGACGTGGACGGCGAGTTTTGTCGGATGCGTCTGCGCGACGGCACGCACGTCGTGGGCCGCAACGTTGCTAATGCGCAGGCCGGTGCATCGGCTGTCGCTTGTATTCGTCCCGAGCGCCTGCATCTGGCCGCCCAAGCCGGTACGCGCCTGAGCGCCAATGCAAACGCGCTTTCGAGCGAAGTACGCGGCCTCATCTATTACGGGGATCACGTGCGCATGCGCTGCGCGGTACCCGAACAGGACGAGTGCTTCGTCAAAGTCCCGCTTGGAACGGAGGCGCTTGCCGCATTCGCGCCCGGCGTAGCCGTTGCGCTCGAGTTTGCCCCCGAGCATTTGCGGGTTTTTGCGTAACGACCCCGAACCCGAACTCGAACCCGAACTCGCGCAAGCGCGCATTGCCCCGTCCCCGGTCCGGCGGACGCATTCACGAAAGTCCATGTAGTCACGTAGAGGAGAACCTAAATGAAGACGAACACCATCATGACGCGCCGCATCGCTGCGACGCTGGCCGTCGCTTGTGCGTCGACGATAGTCGGCGCCGCCGGCGCCGGGGCTGCCGAGTTGACGGTCGTCAACTTCGGCGGTGCGAACGCCGATGCGCAGAAGGTCGCCTACTACCAGCCGTTCCAGCAGAAGACGGGCGATAAGGTTACGGCCGTCGAATACAACGGCGAGACCGCCAAGATCAAGGCGATGGTCGAAGCCAAGCACGTGAACTGGGACGTCGTCGAAGTCGAATCGGGCGACCTCGGCCGCGGCTGCGACGAAGGCCTATACGAAAAGCTCGACTGGTCGAAAATCGCGAAGAAGTCCGAGTTGATCCCCGAGTCGCCGAGCGCCTGCGGCGTGGGCTTCTTCGTCTGGTCCACCGCCATTGCCTATAACGCCGACAAGCTGAAGACGGCGCCGACAGGCTGGGCCGATTTCTGGGACGTCAAGAAATTCCCCGGCAAGCGGGCGTTGCGCAAGGGTGCGCGCGGCAATCTCGAATTCGCGCTGATGGCCGACGGCGTCGCGCCGAAGGACGTCTACAAGGTGCTGGCGACGAAGGCGGGGCAAGATCGCGCGTTCAAGAAGCTCGACGAACTCAAGCCGAACATCCAGTGGTGGGAGGCCGGCGCGCAGCCGCCGCAATTCCTCGTCGCGGGCGACGTCGTCATGTCCTCGGCGTTCAACGGCCGCATCGACGCAGCACAACGCGAAGGCAAGAATCTAAAGGTCGTCTGGAACGGCAGCATTTACGATCTGGACTACTGGGTGATTCCGAAGGGTACGCCGAACAAGGCGCTCGCCGAGCAATTCATCGCCTACTCGGTTTCGTCCAAGCCGCAGCAGGCGTATGCGCAGCACATCGCATACGGCCCTGCCAACCGCGATGCGATCAAATCGCTCGACGCGAAGACGCTCTCGAACCTGCCGAATTCGCCGGCGAACGCTAAGAACGCAGTGCTGCAAGACGCTGCGTTCTGGACCGACTACGGCGACGAACTGGAGCAGCGCTTCGCTTCATGGGCATCGAAGTAAGCGACGCGGTTATCGAGTGAATGACCGCCGAAGCCGATGACCCACGACCGATGCAGGGTCGAGGTCGTCGGCGTGGCGGAGATAGAACGCTGCGCCGTTTGCCGAACTGAACGGCGCAGCGAAAGCACGCCGGAAGCAAGAAGCAGGAGGCGTGAAGTGTGAAGCAAGAGGCAACGCAGGAGATGAGCGTGCAAACGATGACGATTCCAAGCGAGCCAGGCAGTGCATCGACCGCGACGTTGAAGCGCGAGTTGAGAGCTGCGCAGGCCCGCAAGCGAGCTACAGCGCTGCTCCTGATCGCCCCGTTGGCGATTTTTCTGTTGCTGATTTTTGTGGTGCCGATCGCGGCGCTAATGACGCGCGCCGTGCAGAATCCCGAGGTGGCCAATGCGCTGCCGAAGACGGTCGCTCAGCTCAGCGGATGGGACCTCAAGAGCGAACCGCCGGCGGGTGCCTACAGCGCGCTCGCAGCGGATTTGGCCGCCGCACAGAACGGCGAAGTCATGGGCAGCCTGGCGCGGCGACTCAACGTCGAGATCCCCGGTTATCGCTCGCTCGTATCGAAGACGGCGCGCGCGCTGCCGTTCGCCGACGACGCAGGCCATCCGCTTGCGCTCTCGCCCGAGCAAGTGCGCGCGAAGCTGATCGATCTCGATGGACGCTGGGGCGAAGCGCGTTACTGGCGCGCGATCGCCAAGAACGGCTCGCGCTACTCGCCGTTCTATCTGCTTGCTTCGCTCGACCATCGGCAAGATGCCTTCGGTCACATCGAACGGATCGATCCCGATCAGCGCATCTACTTGAGTGTGTTCGGCCGCACGTTCGTCATCGGTGCCGTCGTGACACTGGCCGCGCTGCTGCTCGGCTATCCGCTCGCCTACTGGATTTCGACGTTGAGCGAGCGTCGAGCGAATCTTGCGATGATTCTCGTGCTGATTCCGTTCTGGACATCGATTCTCGTGCGCGTGGCCGCATGGATCGTGATCTTGCAAACGGAAGGGCTCGTCAATCACACATTGCACGGGCTTGGCTTGATCCAGGCCCCGCTCGAGCTCCTGTTCAATCGCACGGGCGTCTATATTTCGATGACGCACATCCTGCTGCCGTTCATGATCTTGCCGCTTTACAGCGTGATGAAGTCGATTCCGCCGACGTATCAACGCGCCGCCGTTTCGCTCGGCAGCCATCCGTTCGCGGCGTTCTGGCGTGTCTACGTACCGCAAACCTACCCGGGCATCGGGGCCGGCGCGCTGCTCGTGTTCATCCTTGCGATCGGCTACTACATCACGCCCGCATTGCTTGGTGGGCCTAACGATCAGATGGTGAGCTACTACGTGGCCTACTTCACGAACGTGACGATCAACTGGGGCATGGCGTGTGCGCTCGGCGCGTTGCTGCTGGCGGCGACGCTCGTGCTGTACGCGGTTTATGGCCGCTTCACGCGTGCGCAACCGAGCTTGTGAGGCTCAAGCGATGAAACTCTCCAAACCTTTGTTCGCGCCGCATACGTCGATCGTCGAACGCGCGTGGTATTTCGCCCTGCGTGGCTTGGCCGTGCTGACGCTGCTGTACTTGATCATGCCCGTGCTCGCGATCGTGCCGCTATCGTTTTCGTCGAGCACGTTTCTTGTCTATCCGATTCCGGGGTGGTCGCTGCGCTGGTATCAAAACCTCGTCATGTCGGACGAGTGGCGCTTGGCCGCAAAGAACAGTTTCATCGTTGCGCCTTCGGCGACTGCGCTGGCCACGGTGCTTGGCACGCTCGCGGCGCTCGGCTTGGCCAAGGCGAACTTTCGCGGTAAGGCGATCGTCATGGCCGTGCTGATCTCGCCGATGATCGTGCCGGTTATCGTCGTAGGCGTGGGCATGTATCTGTTCTTCGCCCCGCTCGGGCTGGCCAATACTTATATCGGCCTCATCATGGCGCATGCCTCGCTTGGCGTGCCGTTCGTCGTGACGACGGTTGGCGCGACGCTGCAAGGCTTCGACGGCAATCTCGTGCGTGCAAGCCTTTCGCTCGGCGCCAATCCGACGCGCACGTTCTTTCGGATTACGCTGCCTGTGATTGCGCCGGGGGTGATTTCGGGCGCCTTGTTTGCATTCGCGACTTCGTTCGATGAAGTCGTCGTGACGCTGTTCCTAGCGGGCGCCGATCAAACGACGCTGCCGCGACAGATGTTTACGGGTATTCGCGAGAACATCACTCCGACGATCGCAGCGCTTGCGACGATTCTGATTATCTTTTCGACGGCGCTGTTGCTGGCGCTCGAATGGCTGCGAGGGAAGAGCGCAGCGCGCGCGGTGGCGTGAGAGCGCGCAGTGGGTCAGCGCGGAGCGCTTGCGACACGCTCGCGGTGGAGGCGGGCGGCTGCCGCCGTGCGCTCCTAACGCGAAGTACGGCGATTGCGGATTTCGAATGATGGGAGACCGGGGCTGCGGTCCCGGCTATCATATCGATCACCTACACTGCCTGCCTGCCGTTGCCCCATGACCCAACCCCTGCGCGACCTCACTCCCCTCGAAGCCCGCGTCCTTGGCGTGCTGGTCGAAAAGCAGCGCACGGTTCCCGATACGTACCCGCTTTCGCTGAATGCTTTAACCGCCGGCTGCAATCAGAAAACCGCCCGCTTTCCCGTCATGAGTGCGACCGAGCCCGAGGTCTTGACCGCAATCGATGGTTTAAAGCGCCTCAGCCTCGTGATGGACGCGAGCAGTAGCCGCGTCACGCGTTACGAGCACAACATGAATCGCGTGCTCGGCATCCCGAGCCAGTCCGCCGCGCTGTTGACGATCTTGCTGCTTCGAGGCCCCCAGACCGCTGCCGAATTGCGTTTGAATGCGGCGCGTTTGCATGGTTTTGCGGATAACTCGTCGGTTGAGGCTTTTCTCGATGAATTGGCGGCCCGCACGCCCCCGCTCGTCGTGAAGCTGCCGTGCGCTCCGGGCGCACGGGAAAATCGCTGGGTGCATCTGATGTGCGGCGAAGTGAGTATCGACGAAGTTGCCGCCGCACGCGAAGCGGCGGAACGATCGGCGCCGTCCGGCGAACTCGATGTGTTAAGGGCCGAGCAACAACGCTTAGCCGAAGAAGTCGTGCAATTGCGCGCGCTCGTCGAACGCATGGCGGGGGAGCTAGGCATCGCCTTCGATCGACCGGCGCGGGACTGAGATGTATCGACGAGCGCGGCGCCATTGTGCGTCGCCGTTTTTCCTGCCGCCTCGCGAAACGACGACACACAGCTCTATTTGAAACCCTCGACTTAATTGCTATGTAGGGTCCGGCATGGGTGACTCGACCTCATTTGGATCTTATTTGGCTGCTGGCGATTTTGTGGTTGGGGTCGCCAGCGTGTTGTTAGCCCCGAAAGCGGGAGTGACGGACGTCGCGCTAGTGTCTGCGCGATTCGGCTGACTCAAGCCAGGCGACCCCGCGCTGCTGTCCGAGTGGGTCACGCCAGGCGTGCCGTAACCACTCGTTGCATCGGCCGGTGACTTTGTGGTCGGAGTAGCCAGCGTATTGTTGCTTTGTGCGTAAGCGCCACCCGATAGTATGAGTGCGGCGATGGCTGCGATCAATGTGCTGGTTGCCTTGTTCATGACACGTTCCTCCGTGGTCGGACTGGAATTGCGGCGCAAGCCCACTGCACGGGATCGAGCCCGAGCCCGCTAATGGCAAGCTTATGAAGGCGGGCGCTAATAATTAAGCGCGCTGTTCGCAATGGTGAATTTCGATTTTCGAGGCTAACTGACCTTGCCGCCAACCGCCAACCGCCAACCGCCAACCGCCAACCGCCAACCGCCAACCGCCA
>CBIHOQ010000073.1:0-13227 GCA_966212065.1 uncultured Burkholderiaceae bacterium | reverse complement strand
TTGGATCTGAGCCTCGATCGGACCTTCGATCTGAGCCTCGATCGGACCTTCGATCTGAGCCTCGATCGGACCTTCGATCGGCAGGACAGTCAGTACGACAATCAGCACCACGGCGACGACGTTTTGACCGTGATCGGCAATCAAGATCAGCACGATACCGACCAGGAAGGCAGCGGGTCTCACTGGTTCTCCAGCAACGCGTCCTCGCCGACGCATATTAGCGATGTCGATGGCGATGGCGATGGCGATCTGTCGGGCATCAACCGAGGCGACTTCGTCGACGAACCATCGGCCGGGCGATCCGGCGTCCGAGGCGCGCTAGGTAAAGTGACGACTGCGATCAAGGACGGCATCAGCGCCGTCCGGGATCCGGACAAACGTTACCTCCACGGCTTCGGCGTCGCATCGACGACAACGTCGACGCCGATCCGCAGCGACACGTGGACGCCCAAGCCCAAGCCTTATACGGGCTTCAGATACGACAACGAAGTCACGCCCGGCCTGCAATTTAGCGACGAGGTCCTCCCGCCGGGCAGCGAGCGCGCGGCATTGCGAGACAAGCTCGTGCAGCTCGCGCAGGACAAGGGACTGACGGAGCAGGAGGCCGGACGGCTTACGCAGTCATTCAGGACCGCGTTCGGCATGGGCGCCGACCCCGCGCGCGAAGCGCTTGCGGCGCTGAACACGTTGCTCGATACGAGCTTCGTCGATGGTATCCGCACGGTGGGCTTTCGTGCGCCGCCGCGTCCGGCCGGCGCCGACCAGGCGTGGACGTTGGCGCAGCACATCGTTACACCGATGCCGCAAGACGGTGGAGGCCACGCGCTGCATGACGACGTCGGCGCGCAACTGATCGGCAAGCTGGCGTTGCCCTCGCTTGCCTCGCGTTCACCCGGCGCGGCGCGCGCGCTCGTGGACCAAGACGCGGCGACGCTCGGCGAGTTGACCGCCGTCTTCCTGCGAGCGTCGCATCAGGCCTTGACGGAAGCGAACCCCGCGGACGTGCGCGGCTGCGATGCGGCGTCGGTCTTCGCGCTCGGCCGCCTAGGCGAGGCGACGAAGGGGCGGACCGCGGCGCGCGGTTGGCCCGGTCGTAACGGTACGCCGGTGCCGAAGGACCTCACGCGCGCGCAGAAGGCGGTGCTTGCCGCGAAGAACCAGTTCACGGCCTGGACGGACCATATTGCCGATCCCGAGAAGGCCGACATGCCGTTCGTGGTGGATAAGGCCGCGGCGCAGGCGATGAAGGCGTTCGCGACCACGATCGACACGCAGAAGAATGCGCCCGTGCGCGTTGCCGCTGCCGGCCGGCCCGACGAGCCGGCCATGACGCATCCGATGCTCGAGAAACCGTCGAGCGCCGCGCCGCGCGAAAGCCCGCCTGCCTTGCAGATCGTGTCGCGACTCAACGCCGGCGAGGCCTTGAAGACGCTGTTCGACGAAAAACCCGACCTGCTGCGCGGCGTACAGCGCTCCGTGTTGTTCGAGACGCTCAGCGAACTCCAGCAGACGAAAGTGAAAACGGAGGGGCTGACACCGGAGCAGGCAAAGGCGGAGCAGGACAAGCAAGCGACGAAGCTGACCGGCCCCGAAAGCGTGATGCTCGCGCACGCGCTCGATCTGGCCTTCGGCAAGGATTTCGATCCCTCGGGGCGTGCGCTCGTCGCCTTGCAGGCGCTTCAACGCACGAACCTGCTGGACGGTTTACGGCAGATTGGCGCGCCGAACGCGTCGCCGGCCGCGGCCGAGGGAGCGGACGAACTCTGGCGCTTGGCGCAGGAGATCGTCGAGATTCCGGGCGGCGTCGGCAAGCGCTTGATCGCCAAACTCATGCCTGGCCCGGCGCAGCCGCGCGATCCGCGCACGCATGCATCGGTGGCCGACAAAGAACGGATCGTACTCAACGTCTTCCTGAAGGCCTCTCAACGGATCCAGCAGGAAGCCGTGGCATCGGCAGGCGGCAAGGGCAAAGTAGCCCCCGCACTGCAGAACGACCCCGCCTCGATCTATGGCTTCGGCCGGCTCGGCGATGTCATCCGGGGCCGCTCGGCGCAAGATTGGCCGGGCCGTGACGGCGCCGCCGTGCCGGGACAACTCACGATTGCGCAAAAGGCACTGCTTGCCGTGCGCGACGAATTGCGCGCACTCGATGAACACGCAGGCGATCCCGAACGTCTCGCAACGCCGTTCGCGAAGGGCACGCACGGTTGCCGCTTCGCCATCCCGATGATCCGCAACGGCATGCCGACCGATCAGGCGCGCGATCTCGACGGTAAGCCGAGCGAGTTCCGTATGACTGAGTCTCGCTTGACCAAAGGCGTCGGCAAGCACGTGGACCGCGCCATGCGCAACCCTACGGGCTGGAGCAAGTTTAGGTCCGATTTGCGCGGCATCGTGTCGCCTTTCACGCGCAAGAGCCCGTTCCTCACGCACAACCGGATTGCGGAAGAAACGCCGGGGCGGGGCATGGGCGTTGTCAACCAGGGCGGAACGCACGCCGCGCGTGCGCAAGCCGACATGATGGAAGCCGTGGCGGGTGCGATCGACGCTCAACCGCAGTTGAAACAGGACGCGCTTAGCGACGATGAGGGCGGCAACACGGCGCTGCGATTGCTGGTGCGCGCCGATGTCGCGAGGCAGGTCAAGGCGCAAGCTTTCTTCATGACGCGCCATTCCACGCCCAAGCGTCTGCTGAACTTTGCGAAGGACAAGGTGATCGCGGGGGTACTCGATAAGCTTGCGCCGCCTGTATCCGCCGACGCCGATCCCGAAGCGCGTATCGCCAACACCGCCTTGCGCGCTGGGTTGAGAGAGCGGATCGTTCCCTTGGTCGAGCAGGAAAACCAGGAAGTGCTGACGCCGCACACACTACTGCGCTGGGCCGCGGACGCCGGTGGTCCAGGCAGTGAGTTCGCCGCGCACAGGCTTGCGTCCGACGCGGCTGCCGAGCCGCGCTGGCGTGCATTCAGCAAGGATTTCATGCAGCTCACGAAGGGCAGTGTGGCTCCCATCTCGATGGAGTCGTTCAAGGGCAAGGAGCGCAAGGACGTGGCGGATGTCCTGGCCAGCGTCGTGGCTGTCGAGGAACTCGGCTCCGCGTTCTCGTTCGACAACGCGGGCAACGTCACGGTCACGACCAAGGGCGTACAGGACACGGTCACGGCGGTGCTCACGGGATTCATGGCGAAGCTTCACGTCGATCTTGGCGGGGGCCTGGTGCGCACGGTCCGATTCGAATCGTCGAACACGACTGACCGTAGCCAATTGCGCGTCTGCGTGCAAACGCTCAAAAAAGTGGAAACGGGGGTGGGCGGCTCGCTCGGCACGAAGGCGGTGCCGCTCAAGGGGTCGATCGACGTTGGCTATGCCTACGAGGTAATCGGCCAGGAAGGCGCGGTGCTAGGTTTTCCGCGCAATCTAACGGGCGGCTCGCCCGGCGATCGTGCCGCCAGCGAGCGCAAGGCGGAACTCATCAAGCTGCTCGTCAATCATGCCGCGGTGGGCGGCGCGGGCGGCGACTACGCACGGCCCGGCAACGAGGAGGATCGCCGCTCGCTGATCAAGAGCGCGTTTCATGCCTTCGGCGACGATCTGTCGATCGGCTATTTCGAGCAGATGCGCACCGACCATACCGGCTCGGGCTCGGTCGGCGCTGTGCTTGGGATCGAGGGCCTCAGCCTCGATGTATTCGGGCACAACGTGGCGGGCGTGGTGGGCGGCAATGTCGGTGCGCGTTACCTGAGCGCGACGATGCAATATCGCGACCGCTCGGGCTTCATGAAAACGGAGCGCGATACGGCTCAGTCGATGTGGCGCGGCGCGGTGCAGGGCACGGCAACCGCCGTTCTCGGCCTCGATGCGATCGATCCGGACCCGCACGCGGCTGTGCCTGACGCGGCATCGAATGTGCTCGGGATGCCGACAGCGCTTTACTCGATCAGCGCGGATGTTTGGCGCAAGGGCGTCATGTATCAGAGCACGGCGATCGTTCAAGATGGCGAGGAGCACCCGACGAGCTATGCGACGCATACCTACCAGTCGCCGGCCGACTTCATGCGCGACGTGCGCGAGAAGCTGCCCGAGATGGCTGAGGGCAAGAGCCGGAAGTTCTTCGGGGCCGAGTACAACAATGAGGACCCGGCGGTCCGCGCCGAACGGATGGCGCTCGAAGAGGCCTACGTGAAGGAGTTCTCGGCCTGGGCCGTGAGCCAACGCGACACGACGGCGACCCCGCAGATTTATTACGAGTTCGACGACTCCGTGGCGATCTCCAATCAGTTGCGGGCCTACGAGCACGTCATGGCGCGCGGCGGCAATGTGGCCGAAGCGACACGCGCCCGCAACGACATCGACACGATTCACGCGGACGGGCAGTACCGCGAGGCCCACTTCGTCACGTACCCGCAGAGCCAACAGGAAGGGCGCACGGCCGGCGTCAACGGCATTTTCGGCGTTACCTACGCCGGCGTCGACAACCGTGCGCAGCAAGTCCTAACGTTTACGTAACCGGAGCGCGGCCGGAGGCGGTCGGTCCGCCGCTCCGCCGCTCGCGGCGCCGCCATCGAACGAGAAACGGAAATTAGCGGCGCCAGTTGAGCATCGTCAAGAGCGGGATTCGCGGCAAGCACGGCTGCGAATCCCGCTTTTTCCTAAAAAGCGCAAGGCCTCGTACGTGTTTTCGCCTGACCACACCAAAAAGCGTTTCTCTAACCCACTCCTTGCTTGATTGACCGGAAACAGCTTCGGCGCACTGAGTGGCCGTTAATAAACTGATCGAGATTGATTTTCTTATTAATCGATGAAGTTTAAAAGATCGCCAAATAAAGGCGATTTTGATTTGATAATAGGTTGCGGATTTTGTTTTTTGAATTCGGATGACCGTCACTTCCTACATGGTCGATTCGACTGCGCTTCGCTACTTTGCTTCGCTTTTTCCCTCTCCCTTCGCATTCTGAATCGAGCATTCGCTATTCGCCCCGTTCTGCAATGGCGCTTGTTTAAGATTCGTTCGTCACCTCATACGTCCGATGACACCCTGCGCAAGCGGAACTATGCCTGAGCGGGAAACTTGCTTTATCAATCTCCGAGGAATTTAAACTATGGATTTCAATTCAATTCATCATTCGGCTCAAGTGCCGGATTTGCCGTCGACGAGTGAGTCGGGGCAACCCGGCCAGGCTCGTCCCTCCGAATCCGCCGGCCCCTCCAGCACCCAGCGCAACGCGGAGGGCGTGCTCTCGGGTGTGCCGGGTTCGCCGCGCGCGCCGGGCGCTTCGCGCTCGCCCGTGAGAGCCGCGCTTGCGCGCTCGTCGTCCACGACGAATCAAAAGGATATCGACGATAAGTTCACGGCCGAAATCAATAAGAAGGTACTGACTTGGTTTAAAGGCCGCGGCATCGAAAACTTCAAGAACCCCGAAGGTCTGATTCAGACGGCCCGTGCGCTCGCGCCCAATCACATCAAGAAAGTGATATTGCTGACGGGTTTCTCCGTCGGGGCGCATCCCGTCACCGGCCTGCCGATGCCGGAAACCGACGGCCCGCCGGGAACCGCTGCGCTCGCGCATGCGCTGCAGCAAGCGGGCAAGATCGTCATCATCGTGACGGACAAACCGAATGAAGCACCGACGCGCGCGGCGCTCGCCGTGTTGAGCGAGGAATCGGCGAAATACACGCGGTTTGTGAACTTCGACCATAAACAGGCCGATGCCGCGCCCCACGCGAATAAGCTGCTCGACGAACATAAGCCTGATTTCGTCGGCGCGATCGAGCTGCCGGGCCGCAACGCGTTGTCGAAGGATGGGTACCGCAGCAACATGCGCGGCATCTCGATCGACGACGTGAACGGCGCCGTGGACGAAGTGTTGATCCAGGCCTACAACAGGGATATTCCGACGTTCGGGGTCGGCGACGGCGGCAACGAAGCGGGTATGGGCGGCCGTCCGGGGATTCCCCTGGCGCTCAACGGCAAGCATATGGCGGCGGCGCCCACCGCCCACTACCAGATCACGGCATGGAATTCGAATCTCGGCGGCGAAGCGCTGGGCGCGGGCGTGCTGCAACTGCATGACAAGCTCGACAAGCTGCATACACCCGACCAGCAGCGCCAGATGATCGAGGCATCGATGGACGCCGGCGCCGTGGATGGGGTAACGCGCGGGGCGAAGGTCGATGAGGAGATCGATGGGAAAACTTCGGGCGTCGACGGCTTCTCGCCCAGCACGCACGGCAGAATGCTGTTTCTCGTGCGCTCCATCACGCAAGAGTTGTTGCCGCCGGACGGTATGCTCGCGCGCAAGACGCCCAAATCGAACGCGCCGTTCCTCATCTCGGCTTTCGACTCGAGCAACGGTGGACTCATCGCGACCAAGAACCTCGCCGGGTATCTGCAATATCGGTCGCCGCATGACGCACGATTCGTGGTTGTCGTCGACCACGACAACGCGCCGTACGGCCGGTTCAGCGAATTCAACACGGGCGGCCCGAACGAGGTGCCGATGCTGACTTCCGCTGACGCGACCCCGCGGGAACTCGAACGGCGCGGCACGGCGCACCCCGAACTGATCACGCTCGTCGGCAACGGCCTGCGCGCCAGCGAGGAGATGAGCGTCGACGTGATCGCCATGGCTTGCAACACCGCGTGCACCACGTTCCCGCAGGCGCTGAAGCAAGTCAAGGACGTCAACGTGCTGAACCTGATCGAGGTCACGGCGGACGAAGTCGTCAAGCAAGGCGGCGCCCGTCCGACCGTTCTGGCCACGCCGGCTACCATCAATTCGATGGCCTATTTGAAGGCGATCAACGAGAGCGCGGCTAAGCTCGGAAACCGCGAGGAGCGGATGACCACGACTATCGGCGCGCCAAACTGGGCCCCGTACATCAACAAGTTCGACCAGATGTACAACAATCCGGAGACGCGCGCCGTCATGATGGACGACATCAAGGATATCGTCGACCGCATTCCCTCCGACGCGACTTCGGTGTGGTTGTGCTGTACGCACTACCCGGCCTACAAGCCGTTCATCGAGAACGTCCTGAAACAGCGCGGGATAAACATTCCTGTGATCGATCCGATGTCGGTTCAAGCACAGGCGCTCGAAAAGGCCATGGATTCGGCGGCGCCGAAGCTCGATCACCCGCGTTACCAGCGTCGCGCGACGCTCAAGCCGATCGTCGTGACCTCGGGGACCGAAGCCGATGTGCGCGAATCGGCCGAGAGCTTCCTCGGCACGAAGGATTTCCATCTGATGTCAGGTGTGGATTTCTCGCGCAAGTTCGACATGCAGTTGCTCGCGCCGCTGGTCGACAAACCTGAGTCGGCGGTCAGCAAGGCAGCCAGTGGCTTCGAGGCGATGCGCCCGCAAACGCCGGCATGGCGCCGCGACGCATCCACGTCGTCCGAGTCGGCTTCCCGCCCGCTCGCCTGAAGTTTCGTCGCATCGTTCATTAACTGACAACCTCCAACGGAGAACGAAATGGCTAACCCGCACTACGAGCGCGTCCTCAGCGAACTGAGCAGCGTCCTTGGCTTCACCGATAACCATGCGCTCGTTTCCGGCGGCCGCATCAAGGCCGGCGATCACATCATCACGTTCATTCACGACGATGAAATCGACGAACATCATCTTTCGGTGTACGTCGACCTCGGCAAGCCGTCGAAGTACGAAAAGCGTGCGTTCGAGTTGCTGCTCAAGATCAACTTCGAACTCGAAGCGAGCGGACGCGGCACGCTCTCGCTGCACCCGGAGACGGGGCACGCGTTCTACTCGTTCCGGTACCCGCTGAGCGACATCGCATCGGGGCAGTCGTTGCTCGATACGCTCGCCCGTGCGGTGGCCGACGTCGCCGTGGAAGGCGCTGCCGCGGCCTGACGCACCGCAACGGCGCGCCCAAGCGATCGGGCGCGCCGTTTTTCGGCAACCTTTCTCGGCAACCGTCACTCCCGGTCCCGCCCAGTCCCTCCCATTAAGTGGTAGCGCTATCTTCGCCTTGACAGGGCGCGCGCCGCTCATCTAACTTCTGTTACCTGCGGTTATTGGGTCGATGGGAGCAAATCGATGAAAAGCGGACGTAAGCTGCAGTTTCCCAAGGCGATCGGAATATCGATAGCGCTTGCTTTGTCGACTCAGGTTTTCGCGGCCGGCCCAAAGGTCGTGAGCGGCCCCGGCGCCGATGCGGCTTGTTTCAAGCCGGAGGCGGGCGACACCCAATACTTCCAATGGCCGGCTAAGCCCGGCCCGTATCGAATCGCCCTCGTGAACGGGTTCATCGCCAACGATTGGCGCGTTCAGATGATTCGAGTCGCCAAGGCCTATGTCGAGCAGCCGGCGATCAAGAAAGAGATTAGAGATTTCAAGGTCGTCTCTGTCGGGCAAGATATCTCCGCGCAAATTGCCGCCGCCAATAACTTTATCGATCAAGGCTTCGACGCGATCATCGTCGATGCCAATAGCGCCGCGGCGTTCAAGGGCGTCGTGCACAGGGCCAATGCGAAGGGCGTAGTCGTCGTCTCGTTCGACAACGTGATCGATAGCCCCGATCAGATTTCGGTTAACGTGAACCAGGTGGGGCTTGGCGAGATGGCCGCCAAGTTCCTGCTCAAGGAAGCCAAGAAGACGGGCGACCTGACGTTCCTGCATGTGCGTGGGCCTTCCGGCCAGCCGGTGGATCTCGCGCGCAATCAAGGTTTTCACGATGTGCTGGACAAGTCCGGGCGTAAGGTCAAAGTGGTCGACGTGATCGGCAACTGGGCGCCGGGCGACGCGCAAAAAGCCACTGCCGACTCAATCGCCGCAGGCGGCCTATTCGATGGCATCTACGTCCAGGGCGGATCGCAGGGCGCGGTGCAAGCGATGCTGGACGCAGGGAAATTCAAAGCCCCTATCTCGGGCGAGACCGAAAACGCGTTTCGCGTGCTCTGCGACAAGGCCGGCCTAACCTGCCAATCGGGTGGCACCGGGCCCGCGCAAAGCGCGGTGGCGGTCAAGACAGCGCTTGCGGCACTGCAAGGAAAAGCGATTCCGCGGAACATCGCGCTGCCGACCTCAGTCGATTACTCGCCGTTCAAGCCGGGCACCAACGTCTTCCCGAAACTGCCGGGCAGCTTCTTCGCCGGCAACAACTTCCCGAGCTGCGACATCGGCTTCTCGGCTGAGGAAATCGCGACGCAGTCCAGCAAGAACGACTGAGCCCCGAGCCGGCGCCGGGGAAGACCCTCGCCGCGTCGGCCCGCAGGAGACAAAGGCACAAAGATGACCGAAGGCACGCCAGGCCCGCTGCTGCGGGTGGAGGGTGTTTCGAAGCATTACGGCGGCGTCCGGGCGCTGGAGGATGTGCACTTCGCCTGCCGGGCGGGCACGATTCACGCGCTTCTGGGTGAAAACGGCGCAGGCAAATCCACGTTCATCAAAATCCTGTCGGGTGTCGTCCAGCCCGACCGCGGCCGCCTCTTTCTCGACGGCGTGCCGGTCAGCTTCGCGACGCCGGCCGCCGCCGCCCAAGCCGGCATCTCGTGCATCTTTCAAGAGCTTTCGCTGCTGCCCGATCTCACGGTGGCCGACAACATCGGCATCGCGCATCCCGCGCGCCGGTTTGGGCTCATCGACCGTGCGGCGCAGCGGCGCCGGGCTGAAGCGATGCTCGCGCGTATCGGCGGCGGCGACATTCATCCGGCGGCTCCGGTCGGCGAACTGCCGCTCTCGCGCCAGCAAATGGTGGAAATCGCCAAGGCCCTCGCGCGTCAACCCAAGGTGTTGATCCTCGACGAGGCGACGTCCGCGCTGACCGCCGCCGATGTCTCCCAAGTCCTGGCACTCCTCAAGCGTCTGCGGGCCGACGGCATGGCCATCATCTATATCTCCCACCGGATGCAGGAGATTGCCGAGCTTGCGGACGAGTGCACCGTCTTTCGCAATGGCCGCTACATCGAGACGTTCGCCGCCGGCACGAAGCCGGACGACGCCATCGTGGAAATGATGATCGGCCGAGAATATTCGAGCGTTTTTCCGCCGCTAGGCGGGACCCAGCGCGACGGCAAACCGGCGCTTGCGGTGCGCGGCCTCGCATGGGCCGGCGAATTGAAAGATGTCTCGCTCGATGTCCATCCAGGCGAAGTAGTTGGCCTTGGGGGACTCGATGGCCAGGGCCAGCGGCAATTTCTGCTCGCACTCTTCGGCGCACTGATCGGCGTGGAAGGCGAGATCGAAATCGCCGGCAAGCCCGTGAAAATCACGAGCCCGCGCCACGCAAAATCGCCCGAGCTTGGGCTAGCGCTGATCCCCGAGGACCGAAAAAACGAAGGGCTCATGCTGCCGATGACGGTGCGCGAAAACTTATCGTTCGCCGCACTCGAGAGCATGAGCCGATTCGGCCGAATCGACCGCAATGCGGAGAGCGAGCGCATCGATGCACTCGTGCGCCAGCTCGCGATTAAATCCGATGGCCTCGACGGCCCGGTCGCCGCGCTGTCGGGCGGGAACCAACAGAAGGTGGTGATCGGCAAATGGCTGATGACTAAGCCGCGCATCGTACTGCTCAACGATCCGACGCGAGGCATCGACGTGGGCACCAAGCAGGAAATCTATCAGTTGCTACGGCGGCTGGCGGAACAGGGCACGGCCGTCCTCTTCTATTCGACCGATTACGACGAGCTCATCGGTTGCTGCGACCGCGTGGCCATCTTCTATGACGGCACGATCACCCGCATGCTCGAGGGTGCCGAGCTGACCGAGCACAACCTCGTCGGGGCGGCGCTGAACCTCGCTCCGGGGACGGAGCGGCCCGCTTCCCAGGTCGCGAGGTAATCGAATGAGCGAGGAACGATCGACGATGACGGCCGGTAGACGACGCAAGGGCGACTGGCGCTACGGGTTGGCGGCACAGCGCGGGCCGCTTGTGGCCGCGGCCATCTTCGCCGCCATGTTCGGCGTCTACGGCGCGGCCCAGCCGAACGGGCTCAGCGTCGATGTCGTCAACACAGCCGCCAACAAGGGCGCGCTGTTGGCACTCGTGGCCATGGCGCAGACCTTGCCCGTGTTGACCGGCGGGCTCGATCTCTCCGTCGGCATGATCTTCATGCTGGCTAATTGCCTGGCATCGACGATTGTCACGGGCGGCGCCGCAGCCAGCGCACTCGGTATCGTCGGGGTGCTGGGCGCGGGCCTGCTGTGCGGCTTAGCCAATGGGCTCGTCGTGGTCTACGGCCGGCTGCAGCCGCTCATCGCTACGCTGGCGACGAGCGCCATCTACTTCGGCATCGCGCTCGCCTTGCGTCCGCAGCCGGGCGGCGATATCAATGGCGCTTTCGCCGACCTGATGACGCGCTCGACCTATGGCGTGCCGTCCTCCGTGCTGCTGATCGTGGCGACGGTCGTCGTTGTTTGGCTCCCCTATCGAAATATGACGCTCGGGCGGGCGGCGTACGCCGTCGGTTCATCGGAACAGGCGGCGTACATGTCCGGTGTTCCGATCGCGCGGGCCAAGATCAGCGCCTATATGCTCGCGGGTTTCCTCGCTGCGCTAGGGGGCCTGTTGTTGACCTGCATTACGTTTTCCGGCGAGGCGCGCGCCGCGCTCGGCGGCGACTACACACTCAACTCGATCGCGGCCTTGGTGATCGGCGGCACGTCCCTGTTCGGGGGCTCGGGCGGCGTCGTGGGCTCGGTCTTCGGTGCCTTCGTGATGCGGACGGTGGGCGATCTGCTCATCGTCTTCAACATCAATCCGGTGCTTCAGCCGCTTTTCGTCGGCCTGGTCCTGCTGTTCGCGATCAGTCTCGGCTCGCTGCGCCTGCTGCGCGTTCGCAACAAGCTCGACCTCTATCGCTAACGCCCGCCATGGTTCGCTCCTTGCCAAAGATCGACGTCGCCACGCTGATCGCCTTCGGTTGCATCGTGCTGCTGCTCTTACTGGGCGCAGCCGCCAAGCCGGGCCTCTTGTCGGTTGACTACCTCGTCCAGCAGCTCCAGGTCGCCTCGTTTCTCGGTGTGATCGTGACGGGAGAAATGATCGTGATCCTGATGGGGCAAATCGACCTATCGATTCCTTGGACGATCTCCATGGGCGGCATGATGGCCACGGGCGCGGTCGGCATTTTCGGGCCCACGCTCGGCGTGCCGCTCGCGATTCCGTTCGGCATTTTTTGCGGCTTAATGGTGGGCGTGGTCAACGGGCTCGGCGTGGCCTACCTGCGCGCCCCGTCGATGATCTTCACGCTGGGCATGAACGCGGTCGCGCAAGGTCTCATGGTGTACCACACCGGCGGCTTCGCGCCGCAAGATCGGGCGACCGATCTCATGATCGCGATTGCCAGCGGTCAATTGATTCGCGCTCTGCCCAACCCGCTGCTCGTGTGGATCGCGCTCGGCGCGGCGACGGTGTATATGCTGACGCAGATGCGGCTCGGCCGCGAAGTCTACGCGATCGGCAATCGCGAGCGTGCCGTGTTCCTCTCGGGTGTCGATAGCCGCCGCGTCACGCTGATTGCTTTCGCGCTCTGCGGCGCCTGCGCGGCCGCCGCGGGCATCCTGCTGGCCGGCTGGGCTAACCGGTCCTATCAAGCGATGGGCGACCCCTATCTGCTACCGGCCATCGCCGCTATCGTACTCGGCGGCACGAACGTGCTCGGTGGCCGCGGCACTTATTTCGGCACCGTTGCGGGCGTTATTCTCATCACGCTGCTGCAATCGATCCTTTCGGTGCTGCAACCGCAGGACTATTTCGCGGAAATGGGCATCAAGCTGCCGGCCGACGTCTTCCGCCAAGTGGTGTTCGGCCTCGTCATCATCGTGATGATGATGCTCTATGGCCGCGAGAAGGCGGTGCGTTGATAAGCAGCGCTTTGGGAACGAGACGAGGAGAGCACCGTGCGCCCGGACGAATACGAAATCCACGATGCGCGCTTTCGCGCGCTGCTTCAGCCGAACGCTCAGTTGGAAAAGCTCGCTGGCGGCTGCATGTGGGTCGAAGGCCCTGTCTGGTTCCCGGCCGCGCAATTCCTCGTCTGGAGCGATATTCCCAACAATCGAATGCTGCGTTGGGTGCCCGGTATCGGCACGGGCGTGTATCGCGCCCATTCGAACTTCAGCAACGGCAACACACTCGACCGGGAGAGCCGGCTCGTTACCTGCGAGCATGGCGAGCGCCGCGTCACACGCACGGAGCATGACGGCCGGGTGACCGTCATCGCGGATCACTATGAAGGTCGACGCCTAAACTCGCCCAACGATG
>CBIHOQ010000072.1:0-13573 GCA_966212065.1 uncultured Burkholderiaceae bacterium | reverse complement strand
CCCCTTGGTTCGTAGCCAAGTACTCTATCCAACTGAGCTACAGCCGCACGCAGAAGGGAAATTATAGCAAACTTCCAAGAAAAGGGAAGACGTCGCGAACCCTTTATTCTGTCTTGTGGGTGGGCCCCGATCGTGTACGCTTGAAGATTGAACGCAGGTAGTGATTCGCACCATGAACAAGGCATTTGTCAAAGAGTCGACCGAAGGCGATGACGACGATCTCGACCTCGGCCAGCCGGCGATTCCCGCCGGCGCCAAGAATTACATCACGCCCGCGGGCCACAAGCGCCTGCGCGACGAGCTTCTGCATCTCATCGACGAAGCGCGCCCCGAAGTCGTCAAACTCGTATCGTGGGCGGCGTCCAACGGCGACCGCTCGGAGAACGGCGATTACATCTACGGCAAGCGCCGTCTGCGAGAGATCGACCGCCGCATTCGGTTTCTGACGAAACGGCTCGACTTGGCCGAGGTCGTCGATGCCAGCCGGCAGGAAAACCTCGACCAAGTATTCTTCGGCGCCACGATCGACTACGCGACCGAGGATGGTGAAACGCATACGGTGACGATTGTCGGCGTCGATGAAGTCGACCTCGACAAGGGCCATGTGAGCTGGATTTCGCCGATCGCGCGTGCGCTGCTGAAGGCGCGCGTCGGCGATACGGTCACGCTGCATACGCCCGCTGGGCCCGAGCAAATCGACGTGCTCGACGTGCGCTACCCGGTGGCCGAGTAGGTCGCAGGCCGATAAAAAAGGCGCCGCAATCGAAATGCGGCGCCTTTCTCTCGCAAGGGCTATCGGAGCCTGCGCGTACTTCTTAGAAGCGGTGGCGTAGGCCGGCCGTAACGGCCACTTGCTTGTCTGTCGACGACATGTTCAAGCCGTTGATCACGGCGCCGATGCCCGTCCCCTTGTTCACGACGTGTTGGAATACGCCTTCGAGGTAAATGTCGGTGCGCTTGGACAACGAGTAATCGGCTTGCAGGTTGAACTGGTTCCACTTCGGATGTACGCCGCCGATCGTGCTGTCCGTGTACGTATAGGCGCCGGCCAGGCTGACTGCCGGGGTCAGGGCGTAACGGGCGTTCACCTCATAGTTGTTGAAGCGTGCGCCGCCGCCGGGCAGGCCGAATGTTGCCGCGGTGCCGGCATTCGAGGCGTTCACGCCCAGCGCATTGTTCAGACGCGTTTGCGTGAAGACGAAGCCCGCTGTCGCCGGACCGAATGTGTAGTTGGCACCCGCACCCCATGTGCGCTGACGGCTGGCGACGAAGGTGGCGTCGCCGGTCACGGCGCCCGGCGCAGTTACGGCCTGGGCGAGCGCGTTGATGTTGTTGTTCAACTGCATATACGCCGCGGCGACGTTTAAGCCGCCCCACGCATACGAAGCGCCGACGCTATACGCGCGGTTGTTCGAGAATTGGCCGGCGGTGTTCGAGAAGCCGTACAACGCGCCGAGCTTGAAACCGCCGTAGTCCGCACTCTGGAAGTGCACCGAGTTATTGACGCGGAACGAATTGTCGAGATTGTCGTTGTCGAACGGGTGGGCGAAGTACGTGCCGCCGTACTGCGTGCCCGTCAGGGCCAGCGGCCCGAGGTATTGGACGACGTCGTCATACTGGCGACCGAGCGTCACTGAGCCGAACTGCGAGCTCTGCAGGCCGACCCAGGCCTGACGCCCAAACTCGCGGCCATTCTGCTTGAGCGTGCCGTTGTTGATGCCGAAGCCGTTTTCCAACGTGAAGATGGCTTTGAGGCCACCGCCTAGATCCTCGGCGCCGCGCAGGCCCCAGCGGCTACCATTGACCGAGCCCGTCGTCTGCTGCCAGGCGCTATGGCCGCCTTGGTTGTTCGTATAGGTGATGCCGGCATCGATGAGGCCGTAGAGCGTCACGCTGCTTTGCGCGTGGGCCATCGTCGCGAATGCGCCTGTCAGGGCGCCGACTAGAAGCGTCTTTTTCATCTTTCTCTCCAGGATCAGGAAGTTTTCTTGACTGTCGCGGGAGGTGTCGGCCGATGGCATTCCCTACAGGGATCGCACATCGGGACGACGATGCACTGGAAACACAGCAACAGGTCCGCTTTTCCGAACCCGGTTGAGTGTAAAGAGCGCTTCGTTCAGAAGCGCGTTTCGAAAACAGCAATAAAGTATTGATCCAACAGAAATGGCGAGAGAAACCGGTCAAAGCCTTCTGCGGCAAGGCTTGGCGGAATTATCAAAGGGGTGCGGATCGAATATTCTCCACGCTGGCGTTGCTTTTACGATACAGGGAATTGGGAAGCGATTCCACATACGAGTCGTCGTAGCCGATTATTGTTTTTTCTGAAAAAGAAGATTGCACGGTACGACGGTGATTTAAATCGTTCGTCTAGCTATACTGATGTCTCTGCTTGCCCAAGCAGACTTTTTCGTCAAGGAAAAGGACGTCTCCAAACCTTTGTCAGCGCGGCTTTCGAGTCGCGTCTTTTTTTGGGGCGTCAGCCGCGCAACAGCCGCCGCCGCGCGCTGCTCACCTTGTCGTAGGTGCTCGGGTCGTGGACTTCGTCGTCCTCTAGGGGCAGCGCCCAGTCCTCCATCACGTAATGGCGGGCGTCCATGGGCGAAGCCAACAAGTTTTGCCAGTGGTCGCCGTGCCAAAATGGATCGAACTCGAGCGCTGTCGCTCCACTTTTCGTCTGACTAATCGAGGGCTGCGCCGCATGCGGCGGCCCGATGAGCCACGCGACGAAGCGCTTGATGGGAATGGCTCGCATGGTGGTCTCCAGGCAATTGTCTATATCAATCATCGAGCTACGACTTCCCGCAGGCAACCCGGAAAAATACTGACATCAGAAATATCTTGTTGCAAATAGTGAATCTTTTTCCGGGTCGCCCGATTTTGTATGTGCGCCGCAGGTAATTCTGACTTTCGCTACGGCATTGCCTAGTGTGGGATGCATAACGTTCACGGGAACGCCGCATTGAATGAAAAATTCCTTGACGAGCGCTCGACGGACCATTTATAAAAGCAGCGCCGGAATCACTCAGTGAACGGCGCCTCGGGTAGAGAGACCGGGGTGTCGTTCTTCCGAGGCTGGGGGCTTTCAGGCGGAGGGCGCTGCCCGTCTATTAAATTTCGAGGGAATTTGTACTATGGAAACCGGTATCGTCAAATGGTTCAACGATGCTAAAGGCTTTGGCTTTATCACGACTGACAAGGGCAACGAGGACGTGTTTGCGCATTTCTCCGAGATCCAAGCTGATGGCTTCAAGTCTCTGAAGGAAAATCAACGCGTTCAGTTCGATGTGAAGACCGGCCCGAAGGGCAAGCAAGCCGCAAACATCAGACCGCTGTAACGCGTTCGTCCCCTGCATGCTGCGCCCGGCGCCCGTCGCTAGACCCACGCCGGCGCGGCATGCATCCTTACAAGGGCGCTCGGGTGGTGCATACTTCGCTAATCGAAGCACCCGAGCGTCCTAATTCATGTCAGATTTATCGTTGCCGATTCCGGCAATCGACACGCCCATCGCTTTTGTCGATCTCGAAACCACAGGCGGATCAGTCGCCGAGCACCGCATTACCGAGATCGGTATCGTGCAAGTTGGGCCGTCCGGCGTGTCCCGTTGGAGCACGCTCGTCAATCCGCAGCAGCACATTCCTCCTTTCATCCAATCGTTGACCGGCATTAACGACGAGATGGTGCGTGGCGCGCCTACGTTTGAGTCGCTGGCCGCCGAACTCTTCGAGCGGCTCGAGGGTAGGCTCTTCGTCGCGCACAACGCGAGCTTCGATCGGGGCTTTCTGCGCGGCGAATTTCGGCGGGCCGGTTTCGCATTCAATCCCGATGTGCTGTGCACCGTCAAACTGTCGCGGGCGCTCTGGCCGCACGAGAAGCGCCATGGCCTCGATGCGCTGATCGAGCGTCACGCGCTTGAACCGCTGGCGCGGCACCGCGCGCTTGCCGACGCGGACTTGCTCTGGCAGTTCTGGCATCGTCTGCATGGCTTGTGGCCGCTCGACGGGCTGCGCGAGCACATCGATCGCACGTTGCGGCGCTATCGCATTGCCGGCGACATTACCGAGGACACGCTCGACACCGCGCCGGCCGGGCATGGCGTCTACGCGTTTTTCGACGCATCCGATATTCCGCTCTACGTCGGCCGCAGTGCACGCCTGCGTCAGCGCGTGCGTGCTCATCTGACCGGCGAGCGCCGCTCGGCGCGTGATGTGCGGATCGCCGAGCAGGTGCGGCGCGTACAGTGGCAAGGGACCGGCGGCGAACTAGGCGCATTGCTGACCGAGGCCCAGTGGGTCGAGAGCCTGCGTCCTGTCCACAACCGTCAGCCGCGTTCGGCGCGAGCGCAGGAGGCGCTCGACGGGGCTTGGCCGTTCGGCGCCGCCATCGTCTTCGAAGAATATGCGCACGAGGCGCTCGAGCAGCGGATGTTTCATGTCGTCGACCGCTGGTGCTACCTAGGCGCCGCACCGTCGCTGACGGCGGCGCACTCGCTTGCTGCCGCGCGGACCGAGCCGGTGTTCGAGCCGTCGACATTTCGCCTCTTGCAGACGCATCTCGCGCGCGGGCTGAAGGTCATGCCGCTCGAGGGCGTCGTTCCGGTGGCAGACGAAACCAGCGCCGCCGCGGCGCCGGCGAGCGTGAACTAGCCTACGTCCCCTACACCGCCCGCCGTGCAAACGTGGCCGAGAGCGGTATTGAGTGCCTCGACGTCGATGTCGCCATAGCGCGTAAGCATCTTCCAGCTTTTGATTGCATGGGCGAGCCGAGCGGGACAATCGGGCGCCTCACGCCACGGCTGCACGCGCGCGAGTGCCGGAATCAGCGCCTGCGTGATGCGATCGAGTTGCGGCCGTGTGCTGGTGGCCAGATCGGGTGCGACGCCCGGCGGCGGCGCCGACTTGCGCCAGCGATCGAACAGCGCCGCTTGCACTTGCTTGCTGGCTTCGATTTGGTCTTGAAAGAAGGCGTGCGCGAAGGCGGGGTCGACCTCGGCCGCTTGGGCGCGTTTTTCGACATCGGCGAGCAACACGGCTTCGCGTGGCGGATCGCTGATAGGGCGATGGTTGGCCCACTTCCACTGAGCCACAGGGATCGCCAACGCCAAGCGCTGCGAGACGAGTGCGATCAGGTTGGTCATGGCGGTTTCGTCACCGTCGGCGCGCGCGCCGGCAGCGGTGACCGACAGCACCACACTTAGGACGACAGCCGACAGCGCCGTACGGCGCATGCGAAAGTTCATGCGTAGCGGGCGCGGTGACCCGCGATCGTCATTGCTGCTTGCACGATTTGCGCTGCTCGTCGAAGAACGCGCGCACATGTTCGGGCAACTCGGCCGCCAAAAACTCAACGCCCGCCGGTTCCGGATCCGGGCTGGATACTTTATCGGGGGTTGGGATTTTGGTGGGCTTGGTTTCCATGATCTATCTCCTGACACGAAACGATTATCCGACGCAGTTCGATTGCATTGCCAGCGCTGAAGCTTTTTTTAACGCTTTGTTGCATTAACGGCACAGTCGCCGGCGCGTTGAAGATCGGTCGAACGCCTATTGAGAAAAATCAAAAAAGCCCCCAAGCTGGATCGCCTTCCATGTGGCGCGAGTGCGTGGCGTTTTCCGCAGGATGTTGGGGTTCATCCGTAGGTGTCTACGAGCGATCAAAGCGCGACGCGTTTGAGCGGGACGTCCCCGCGCCGCCCGCTGCGCACGAAGATGCCGGCCAGCACCGCTCCGCTGAGCGCGATCGCACCCGCAAGCATGAATGCGGACGCGAACGACCCGCTGCGCTCGACGATGAACCCGGTAACAGCCGGCCCCACGATGCCTGAGAGGCTACCGATGCAATGCATGACGCCGCTTACGCTGCCGACGCGTTCGGGATGCACGACGTCCTGCACGATCGCCCAGTAGATCGCACCGGTGACATACAGGAAAAATAACGACACGGACATCAGCGCCACCGCGTCCCCCGTCGATTTCACCATTCCGGCGACGGCGACGCACCCGCCCGCGCCGAGCAGGCAAGTGACGAGCACGATTCGCCGCGACAGCGGCAGGTTGCCGGTGAGCTTGTAAAGACCGTCGGAAATCGCGCCGCCGCAGGCAAGGCCTACGGTTCCGACGAGCCAGGGTACGACTGTGGCGAGGCTCATCTCGCGGATGTTCAGATGATGCGCGCGTACGAGGTAACTCGGGAACCAGCTCAGGAAGAAGAACAGCACATAGTTGTAGCTGAAGAACGCGACCGCGGTCGCGAGGATGCGCGGCTCACGCAGGTAGTGCGAGAGGGTGGGTGCGGGCGTGGACGTCGAGGTCGACGTGGACGCCGAGGTGCCGCCTGACTGAGTGCCGGGTGCCGCGTTGACCGGCGCGGCTGGCCGGTCCGAGCTTAGGGCCATCCACACGACAACCCAGACGAGCCCGATTGTGCACACGATCCAAAACGCCGGCCGCCAACCGAACCGGGCGGCCAATAGGCCGACGATCGGCCCGGCAATGGCGCCTCCGAGCGGCGAGCCTGCGCTGAGGAGGCCCATTGCAGTCGCGGTTCTCTTGCGCGGCATCCAGTTATTGACGATCTTGCTGGCAGCCGAGCACAGGGGGCCTTCGGCCATGCCGAACAAGAGCCGGACGATCAAGAGGCTCACGAAACCCACCGTAATCGCGGTCATGCCGCAGAAGATCGACCAAAGTGCAACGGCGAGCACGTAGACGAGCTTGGGACCTAACCGGTCCGAAGCGAGACCGCCGATGAAGTTGAACAGCGCATAGCCGACAAAGAACACGCTGAAGATAATGCCCATCCGGGCAGCGTCGATGCCGAGATCCGTTTGGAGGATCGGCGCGACGATCGACAGCGCCACGCGGTCGAGATAGTTGATGCCGTACACGATGAACAGCAGGAATACTGTCAGCCATGCTTGTGTCTTCTGCTTCATGCTTGTCTCCGTCCGTCTCGTTGTCATTGCGCGCACAGCGGCGCGAGTAGTGCGTCGGTGCCGCGTTCGCGCAGTATCGAAAGATGCGCGCCGATGCGCTCGATCAACGCCTCGGGCCATGCGATCGGTCCAGCCAGCGCCGCTTTCACCGCGCCTGTCGCGCTTGGCGCGGCATCGAGCGTCGCTTTGAGTGCGCCCGCGTTCGGGTCGCTGATTGTGAGCGGCCGGCCCGACTCGTCGCGCGCGGTGGTGACGTAATGCAGCCACATCGCGAGTGCACGTTCCAGATATCGGCGTTCCACGCCTTGCTGTGCGCTTTCGGCGAGCGCCGGAATCCAGCGCAGCGGTACTTTCTGCGTGCCGTCCATGGCGATCTGCTCCGTGCGGTGGGCGAGCGTCGGGTTGCTGAAGCGCCGAGCGAGCGTGGCGCAATAGCCGCGCGCGTCGTAGCCGGACGGCACATCGACGGTCGCAAGCAGGTCTTGCGTCATTAGCCCGTCGACGAACCGCGCGATCAGTGGGTCCGCCATCGCATCGGACACCGTCGGCCGGCCGCGCAATTGGCCCGCGTAGGCGATCGCCGAGTGCGAGCCGTTCAGCAGACGCAGTTTCATCGTCTCGTAGGGGCGCACGTCGGTCGTGACGAGCGCACCTGCCTCTTCCCAGCGCGGACGTGCGCCTGCGAAGCGATCTTCGAGCACCCACTGCGAGAACGGCTCGCAGACGATCGCGGCCGCATCGCGCGCGCCGATGCGCGCTTGCACCCAATCGAGCGAGTCCGGCGTGGCCGCAGGCACGATTCGGTCGACCATGCTGTTCGGAAAGCCGACGTCGTCGCGGATACGGCGCGCGAGCGCACTGTCGATTCGCTGCGCGTACTCGATGAGCAGGGCGCGCAAGGTGTCGCCGTTCGACGTCATGTTGTCGCAGCAGAGCACAGTAAGCGGCGCGCCCGGTGGGCGCAGCCGCAGACCGGCTGCGATGACGCCCAGCGCGGTGCGCGGGGCGTCCGGGGTCGCGAGGTCCGCGCGGATCGCGGGATCGTCGGCGTCGAGACCGCCGTCCGGCAGGCGGTAATAGCCTTTCTCGGTGATCGTCAGGCTAACGATCGACACGTTCGGATCGGCGATCAGCCGTAGTAGCGCCGGCAGCGAATCCGGCGCGAACAGGGCGCTGCGCACTGCGCCGACGACGCGCGTCCGAGCGGTTTCGCCGTCGCGCTCGGTCACCGTGTACAGATGATCCTGCGCGGCGAGCAGATCGACGGTATGACGCCGGCGTAGTTCGACCCCGGCAATGCCCCAGCGCAGGTCGCCGTGTTCGAGCGCGGCTTCTGTGTAGACGGCCTGATGCGCGCGATGGAACGCACCGAGGCCAAGATGGACGATCCCGATACGAACGGCTCGCCGGTCGTAGCCGGGGCGGATCGTTCCGGGTGGCCCGGCATGCGACAGGTCGGACGATAGGGGCATGACGGTCTGTGGGTGGGGAGGTGATCTACCATGGTAGTATTAACGCTGATCGCAGATTAATCCCAGAATGCCGGGCAAGTTATCGGGGTAAACGCCATGCTTCCCGCTAAGCTGAAGTTATGTACCATGGTATAAATTCGAGAAACGCGTTCGGTCGATGAACACATGAGCGATACACCGGTATTGATGGAAGACGTCGTCGTTTCGGCGTTGCAGGGATTCAGGCTGGACGAAAGCCGGTCGTACGCGCAGCAGGTGCATGCGCTGCTGCGCAATGCGATCGTGCGGGGCGCGTTGCCGCCGCGCACTGCGCTGTCGGAGGCGGTGATCTCGGCGACGATCGCGGTGAGCCGCACGCCGGTGCGCGAGGCGCTCGCGCAGCTAGCCGACGAGCGGCTCGTGCAGATCTATCGGAAGGTGGGGACCCTCGTTGCGCCGATCTCCGTGTCGCTGCTCGAAGAAGGGCGGTTTGCGCGGAGCGCGCTCGAATGCGCGAATCATGTCGAACTCGCGCAAAGAATGACGCCCGCGCAGTTGGGCGAGCTTGCCCGGCTCATCGACATGCAGCGCGATGCGGTGGCTGCGCGCGACGTCGACGCGTTTTTTGAACTCGACGAGGCGATGCATGGGCGCATGTTCGAATTTGCCGGCAGGCCGCATGTCTGGGAAATGCTGCAGCCGATGAAGCGGCAATTCGACCGTGTGCGCTGGCTGTTGCTTGACCGCGTTGAAGATCACGCGCGCCACGCGCTGCATGAGCACGAGCAAATCCTCTCGCACATGGCCTCGCGCAATATGGCGCTGCTCGGCGCATCGGTTGCGGCGCACGTCGATCGGATCGGCTCGCATCTTCCGGAGGTGCGCAGTCGCGCGCCGAATTACTTTATCGACTGAAGAGGCGCAGGAGGAGCGCAATGAAAATCGAACGCTTGCAGACTATCGTCACCTGTCCGGGCCGAAACTTCGTCACCGTGAAGATCATTACCGACGAAGGCGTGTACGGCCTGGGCGATGCGACGCTGAACGGGCGCGAACTCGCGGTGCGCGCGTATCTCGAAGACCATGTGTTTCCGTGCCTCGTCGGACGCGATCCGCGCCAAATCGAGGACATCTGGCAATACCTGTACCGAGGCGCGTATTGGCGGCGCGGGCCGGTGACGATGACGGCGATCGCCGCGATCGACATGGCGCTATGGGACATCCTGGGCAAGCTCGCGGGTATGCCGGTTTATCAGCTGCTCGGGGGCAAAAGCCGAGAGGGTTTGATGGTGTACGGGCATGCGACCGGGCGCGATCACGAGGAAGCCGTCGATGCGGTGCGCGAGCATATCGAGGCGGGCTTTCGTGCGATTCGCGTGCAGTCCGGCGTGCCCGGCCTCACGAAGGTGTACGGCGTCGGCAAGACCGCGGGTGCGTACGAGCCTGCGGAAAAAGGCCTTCCGCCCGAGGAGCCGTGGGACACCGCGCTCTACCTGCGCCATACGCCGGAGTTGTTTCGAAAGGTACGCGAGGCAGTTGGCGATGCCCCCCACTTGCTGCACGATGCGCACCACCGGCTGACGCCGATCGAGGCTGCGCGGCTGGGCCGCGACCTCGAACCGTATCGGCTGTTCTGGCTGGAGGATGCGACGCCCGCGGAGAACCAAGAGGCGTTCCGCTTGATTCGCCAGCACACGAGCACGCCGCTCGCGGTGGGCGAAGTGTTCAATTCGATTTGGGACTGCAAGGACCTGATTCGCGATCAACTGATCGATTACATCCGCGCGACGATCGTGCATGCGGGCGGGATCACCCACTTGCGGCGCATTGCCGATTACGCGGCGATGTATCAAGTGCGCACGGGTTTCCATGGCGCGACGGACCTATCGCCGGTCTGCATGGCGGCCGCGGTGAACTTCGGCCTGTGGGTCCCGAACTTTGGCATTCAGGAAATGATGGCGCACAACGAAGCGACCCACGAAGTGTTCCCGCATAGCTATCGTTTTGAAGACGGCCATCTCGTGATGGACGACGTGCCGGGGCTTGGGGTCGACATCGACGAAACGCTGGCCGCGAAGTATCCGTACGAGCGCGCCTATCTGCCGGTCGCCCGGCTGCGCGACGGTTCCATGTGGAACTGGTGATCGAAAAAATCGAGCGAAGAACCTGAGAGGAAGACAGCCATGTTGAGTGTCGTTGTGGATTCGCCGAACCGCATGGGAGTGCGCGAGACGCCCATGCCCGTGGCCGCTGCCGGCGAGGTGCGCGTGAAGGTTCGCTATGCGGGCATCTGCGGCTCGGATTTGCATATCTTTCGCGGCAAGAATCCGTTTGTCTCGTACCCTCGAATCATCGGGCACGAGTTTGTCGGGACGATTGAATCCGTCGGCGACGGAGTCGATGCGGCCCGCATCGGCGAGACCGTCGCCGTCGATCCGGTCATCAGTTGCGGTCATTGTCATGCCTGCACGATAGGGCGGCGCAACGTCTGCCGAAACTTGATCGTGCTTGGCGTGCATCGCGACGGTGGGTTCGGCCAATACACCTGCGTGCCGGCCGGCAACGCGTACCGGATTCCGGCCGAGATCGCCGATACATGCGCTGCAATCATCGAGCCGTTCGCGGTCGCGGCCAATGCGACCTCGCGCACCGGCGTTCTGCCGGGCGACGTCGCCTTGATCTACGGTGCGGGAACGGTCGGGCTGACGATCCTGCAAGTGCTCAAGCGCGTGTACGGCGTGCGCACGTTTATCACCGATCGGCTCGATGAACGTTTGCAACTCGCGCGCAAGTGCGGCGCGGGCGAGGATGAAGTCATCAACACGGGTCTCGAAAATCTCCCCGATGCGCTGCTAAAGCGCGGTGTCGATGGCGGGCCGACATTGATCTTCGATGCCGTGTGCCATCCATCGATTCTCGAGGAAGCGGTGCGGCTCGCGGCACCGGCCGGCCGCATCGGCGTGCTTGGTTTTTCCGCTGAGCCGTCTGCGATCGTGCAGGCCGAATTGACGAAGAAGGAACTGACGCTCGCCGCGTCGCGGCTTAATTGCGCGATGTTCCCGCAGGTCATCGAGTGGATTCGCAGCGGTTTGCTCCAGCCCGAGCACATCGTGACGCACAAGGTCGATTTCCGCGACGTCGAGCGCGCGTTCCAGATGGCCGAACAGCAGCCCGCGCAAAGCTGCAAGATTCTGCTGGATTTTTCGCAGGAGTGAAGCGGGGGCACGTCGGCCGCGGTTTGCCCTGGGCCGCTATGCGCGCTGATTCGGGAAAGCGGTTCGTCATGCGTGGGCGGGCTCAGCGCTCGGGCATGAAGGTGCGATCGTCCGTGTCGACTCGCGCGCCGAGCCGCCGCACGAGGCCCCGCGCGCCGTCGCGCATCACGATGTCGTGGTTCCATTCGAACAGGGGCCGCGCGAGGGGTTCCAGCCAGTTCATCCAGCGCCGATGCGTGCGCACGTGCCAGTCGTAGCGAACGACGGCGCGCGCATCGTCGCCGTCGAACAGCCAACGCCCGTCCCCCTCGACCGCGCCGCTCGCCCGGCCTTCCAGCAACCGCAGCGGCTCGATGCGCATCACGCGCATGTCGAACGTAAGCCGATAGGGCAGCACCCCCTTCCACGTATAGCGATGCAGTGCACCGACGCCGCGTGCGTCGCCGGGCTCGAGCTCGACCGTGCGCTGCACGCTCTTCCACCACTGCGGCCATGCGTCGGCGCGGTAGATCGCGTCCCACACCGACGCGAGCGGCGCCTCGATCCGCCATGTCGTCGAAAACCGGTATTCGGCCATGAGCCCGCTCCGCGTCATGGATCGAAGAAGCGCTCGGGAAAGGCGACGTCGAGTTCGACGTCGTCGAGCGTGACGGTTTCGAGCGGCGTGCCGTCGTCGGCCGCGTAACTGACGACCTTACGGGGGAAGCCGTTGCGCGCGTCTAACCACAGCACGTAGCGATGCACGCCCGCGATGACGTGGCCCGGTGCGCCCGCGACGGTCACGCGCACCGCTGTGAATCCGTCTATCGGATCGTCACGCGTGTCGTCCATCGCGCCGTGCTGTCGCAGTGCGCGGACGTTGCGCAGCAGCGTGCCGATGTCGGACGCGTCGACGCGATGGCCGCTCGCGTCGCACACGAGCGGATTCGTCGGCGACAACGACAGCACCGGCGGTACGCCGGCGCCGAACGGCCGCAGCCGCACCTTGTCGGCAGCCGGATCGTAGGCCAGCACCGCGCCGTGGTGCGGCGTCACGAAGTCCATCCGCACGTAGCCGGGCCGGCGGTAGGCGTAATGGAACTGTGTCGGCGCTCCGCGCAGCGGCGTCGAATGGATCGTCGCGCGATACGACGTCAGTTGCTCGAAACGCTCCTGGGCGGCGCTTAGTGGGTCGGTCATTTGCGCTTCCCCCAAACGTGGGGCCGACGGGGCGGCGTGCGGCATACACGGTGCATCGCGAACGCAGCGTCGCCGATGAACTCGCGCGCATCTGCGACGGCGACGGAAAATAAACTGCGATGGTATGGCAATAACCGGCCGTGTTCGCGGCCCATGCGTCCCATAGTAGGCGAGAAACAAAGCTTCCAGCGGGTGTTCCCAACGTCCTATGACAAGCCGTTCTGCAAGAAAAAGTAGCAGACGATTTGCTTACTGACTGCAATGATATAACATTGCATTCGCTCGACGTGATGCATCGCGAACGATGCCTGCCTGCATGCCGCCGCTGGAACGGCGCACAACGGCAGTTTCGCATCCGCGTGAAATCCCCCCGTACGAAATCCTGCAACCGATGGGCGAACTCCAGAGTCGCATTCCTAACAAATAACTGACAAGATGACAAAGCGCCATCACCTCTCACAGGCTGCACTGCTCCTATTCACCGTTGCGGGTCATGCATACGCGGCGGACGAAAGCTCCGTATCGATCGCACCGGCAAAAAGTGACGTGCTGGATGTGCAGGTCAACGCCCAGCGTCTGAACCGAGCGCGCAACGACCTTTTGCCTGAAACCGGCAGCAGCGTCTACCGCTTCAGCCAGAGCGACATCGACAACCTGCCAGCCGGCCAGAACACACCGCTTAACCAGGTCCTGTTGCAGGCGCCTGGTGTGGCGAGCGACTCGTACGGCCAGTTGCATGTACGGGGCGATCACGCAAACCTGCAGTACCGCATCAACGGCATCGTCATTCCCGAAC
>CBIHOQ010000071.1:0-13659 GCA_966212065.1 uncultured Burkholderiaceae bacterium | reverse complement strand
TGATCGACGAGAAGTACATGGAACTTGCCGTACGGTCGCTGCACAAGGTGTTCGAGCTCGATCAAGCGTAAGCAGGCGGCGATGCGGTGAAAAAAATCATCGCATGGTTTGACCTACGTAACCGTTCCCGTTATTATCTTTGTCTCGTTGCGCTGCCTCCCGGCGCAACGACAGTTTTGGGAGACGTGGCCGAGAGGTCGAAGGCACTCCCCTGCTAAGGGAGCATCTGGGCCAAAACCTGGATCGAGGGTTCGAATCCCTCCGTCTCCGCCAATAGGCGGTTTCAGTAGATTCTTCTGGAGTCTGCTGGATACCCCCGAAGCCCTGTCACGGCAGGGTTTTGGGGGTATCAATCTTCTTGCCGCCACCCGTAGCTATCCCCACAATCTACCCATCGAAAGGGGGTAGGCAAGGGGGTAGGAAATGGCGGAGTCAACCAAGTCCAGACAGCTGCACCGGCTCACGGCGCTGCGCATCAGCAAGCTGCTCGAGCCTGGCTATTATCGCGACGGCGGCGGCCTACACTTCCAAATCTCTCCGAGCGGCGCTCGCTCCTGGATCTTCCGATTCACGCTTTTCGGCCGAACCCGGGAAATGGGTCTTGGCTCGTTAGCTTCCGTTTCCCTCGCGGCCGCTCGCACTGAAGCGGCGAAGTGCCGCGCGCTGCTGAAAGAGAAAATCGACCCTATCGAGGCGCGCAATACTGAGCAGCGCCGGCGTGCGCTGGAAAGCGCTTGCGCGCGGACGTTCAAAGTGGCGGCTGAGGACTATATCGCCCAGCACCGCGGCGCCTGGAAGAACGCCAAGCACGCGCAGCAATGGACCAATACCCTTGCGACCTACGCCTATAAGGTGATCGCAGACGTCGATGTGCGCGATATCGACACGCCCCTGATCGTGCGCATCCTGCAGCCGATCTGGACGGCGAAGCGCGAGACGGCTGCTCGCGTGCGTGGCCGCATTGAATCGATCCTTGACGCCGAGAAGGCGCTTGGTCACCGCGAAGGGGAGAATCCCGCCCGCTGGCGAGGCCATCTGGACAAGATCCTTCCTCGGCAGAACAAGCGTAAGAAGGTCAAGCATCACCCGGCGCTGCCGTGGGCCGATATCCCAACGTTCATGCCAAAGCTGCTCGCGAGCGGTGCGCGCTCGGCGCGCATGCTTCACCTCCTGATTCTGACGTGCGTGCGCACGAATGAGGTGCTGCTCGCACGGCCGGAGGAATTCGACCTCGAACGGAAAGTATGGACGATACCGGGCGATCGCATGAAGATGGAGCGGCCGCTGCGCGTGCCGCTGTCACAGAAGGCGGTTGAGATCGTGCGGGAAGCCAAAAAGACGGCTGCACACGGCTATCTGTTTCCAGGGACAAGGAGAGGTCGGCCGTTTTCGAACATGACCATGCTGAACCTGCTCGATGACCTCGGTTACGAGCACATCACCGTACACGGCTTTCGCTCGACGTTCCGAGACTGGGTGGCTGAATGTACCGAGTATCCGGACTCGCTCGCAGAGAAAGCGCTGGCGCATGCGATTGAGAACGAGACAGAGGCTGCTTATCGACGCGGCGACATGCTCGAGCGTCGTCGCAAGTTGATGGAGGATTGGGCGCGGTACTGCTCGCGGCAGAGCGCGACCGTGACGCCGATCACGCAGCCTGCGGCCCAGGATCCGTCGGCGGCGTAGGTTATCGGCCGCGATTCACGGACCCCACGCTCCCGGGTGTTCAGTGGATCGCCTGGACCGCGACGATCATGTTGGCTTCGCAGTTCAAACGTCGCGTTCTAGGGTGCAGCGGTCGTTGGTGTGGCTGCCCGTGCGGGCGGCCGGCCGCTAGTGGGCTTTGTCGCTTCTGACCGCAACCTATTTTGCCGCAGGTGGGCTGACAACGGTCTTCGCCAATTCATTCGGCAACGAAGACAACATTGCATCGAGCTGGTTGGCCAGTCCAGCGCAGTTGCGCTGAAGGTCAAGGCACTCAGGGGCGTCAAGGGAAAGTGTCGCCGGTTGCTCCCATCTTTCCAAGACAAGAGCATGCATGGTTTGAATGACTTGGTTCCATAGCATCCTGAAGGCTAGTGGAACTGCGAGTTCGTGAACATACTGAACGGCCTGCATATCTCGAATTGCGGCGTACGCGTGCGCTCAATCCGAGATCGTATTTTGGACAAACCTCTGGCGACCTGTCGCAGGGGCGGCTGGTCTGTGTCGCTACCGTCCCCGATCGACCCCCTTCGGTCCTTCGACCCGGCCAACGTTAATGACGGCTTCCAAGGTACAACGGCCGTCGATTTCGACATCGAGACCGGCGGCAGCTCGGCCATCTCCGACATTGGGGCGGGCTGGGGGTTCTACATCAGCAATGTGGCGGCCTTCAAGCAATAGTTTGCGCGACCCCTTGCGACGCGTCACCGCGACACGCAACTCGACCGATTAGCCAGAGTAACGTCCGTTTGGCTTGTAGTTGAGCACTTGATGGATATATTGCCCTCGTGATTGCCCTACGGCCGTGAATGCTTCCCAAACATGCAGAGGACAGCCGGAATACCACCACTCAACGCCATCGGGGAAGCGCACGTAAATCATCTCAGATTCCGCATCGTATTTTTCCGCAACGATCCGGGTTGAGCCAGCCACAGGGATCCAATCATTCATGTTCAGCCTCGTATGTTCCGCGCCAAGCCGCCAACGGTGCGGCAACGTCAGGCGGCCGGGGATCCATACGCCATGAATCGAGCGAGGGATCTTCAGCCAGCGGCATCGGATTTGGTTTATCCAGCATCGCTCTAACAGGTAGGACGAGCGACTCCCCACTCACTATCGCCTCGCCTGTCCGTAGCGAGGGCAAAACTGCGGCAAGTCCTGCCACCATATCTGGTAGAGCAGAACGTATTGCGCCCTGATCTCCGGCATTTGTTAAGCGAAGAGCAATCAGCGTCCCGCATTGCGCCAGAGCTGTGTCCGGAAGCTCGGTTGGTCGTTGCGTCACGAGCAGGAGCCCCACGCCATATTTTCGTCCTTCGCGGGCGATACGATTTGCCGAATCGCGAGTCGTTGCGTTTGCTGATTCGCCCAAGTATCGGTGAGCTTCCTCAAGGACAACCAAAACCGGACTTGGCCTTCCGATGCCCGGTCCCTCCGGCTCACTTCTAAGTGCAACTTCAAACAACATATTGAGAACTACGCCGATAGCGAGATCAGCAGCTGCGGCTGGCACCCCACTGAAATCAAGCACCGAAACCGGACGATCTCCGCCGAGCCATTCCTGCATAACTTCCACGAGAGGATCAGGTCCCGCATGATCGCCCATTGGCTCTTGAAAGAATCTGAGTCGCTGGTCTAGCAACCCAAGGCGTAGCAACTCGGGCATGGAACCATATACGCCGTAAGTCGGCGCTTGATGCGGAGCTTGGCCGCCTTGCCCATACGGCGTGAATCTAGCCGGCCGAAGCGTGGCCGGGTCACCATCCTCCTCGCGACATGCCGTAGCCGGATTTCCCTTCTCTCGGCGAGTCTCACGGTTCTCGGAGTCCAGTCTGTGCCATACGGTTCGGATATCGAACGGAACCGGAGTATCGGCGGTTACCGCAGTCGGTTCTAGGTTTAGCCACTCTGCCGCCGCTACGAATTCCCGCCGCGCTTGAGCAACCAGTTCATTGAATCTGTTGATGAAGCTCGCACCGCCCGACGTACCTGTAAAGATACGTATTATGTCTACGGCGGGAAGCGCCCAATAAGGGACCCGCAATCGATTTTCGGCCCGTCCCACCAATACGCTGCGGACAGACGCACTGTTGGCAAGTGCCCGCGCATATTCACCATGCGGATCAACAACGACTATGTTTGCCGCACGCCACCCTCCGCGCACAAAGTTCTGCATCAGCGACGCGACAACGCTCGTCTTCCCAGATCCAGTCGACCCCACCACCGCAGCGTGACGAACCACAAATTTGGATACGTTTACGCAAACCGGCACATCCTCAGCCGCAGCTAAACGCCCCAACCGAAGATGCGTTTCATCCGCTCGTGGAAATATGGCTGCCAACTCTTCAGGGGTCGCAAAATGCACCGGGTCATCAAGGCCCGGGAACGTACCTACCCCGCGCTGGAATCGCCCGGTTGCGCGATCAATCTCTCCGAGAAGCTGAATTTGAAGCCACCGTTCGTCTCGCTGAATCGCGTCGAATGGAGCTACTTTGTCGACAAGTTCGGAGATTCCCACCAAAGTGACCGTTGCAATGAGATCAATAAGACCTTGCGGAATTCGCACCAAGGAACCGATCTGCCCGATAGGTTGCAACTGGCCTTTATAGATCGGTGCCACGCCAGCCAAATCGGGATTCAAGGCAACGGTAATGGTTGATCCAAGGACGTGCCGGACCTTGCCTACGCATGTCGGATCAAGATCTCGCATACTTACGCTGCTCCCTCGGCAGGGGGGTTCTGCGCTACTGCATCAAGCAAATAACGCAGGCGAGCGTCAACCTCGGGCTGCCTTGAGGCGCTTTTCGCGAGAAATTGAGCCAATCGCCGGAAATCGCCCAGCAGGAAACGGCCACCTTCGAATATGCCGCCTATGTCACTCTCCGGCACGGCCCAGGCGGCCCTTATGCCTCCGACGATGGCTTCGCGATCCCCAACGACCTGTATGTTTGGAGTAAGGAGCGCTCGCTCAGCCAGTAGATCAGGAATAGTCGAATAGCAGAAGACCGCAATCTCAGTTCTTTCCCGGCGAACGGCCGCATCGAACAACAATTCATTGAGGTGTGCATCACCGAACGAATAGCCGGCGACAATCACAAGCGTCTCCGGCTGGTGCACGGCCCTGCGCATCCGGTCTTGCAGCACCAGAAAAGGAACACGTCGTGATTCTTCGTATTTTGTGTCGGATGGGTATATTGCCGCCGCGACATCCTCGCGCACGGCTTGGCCGACTCGAACCACCTGCCCGGAATCCCACTCCCAATTCACCGACCCATGGAGTTTCCAAAGGCGAGTGAAGAAAGCGGGCACCGAATCTTGGTCCGATCCGGGGGCAGCCTCGACTAGGTCGGTTTGAAATCTTGCCCGAAGGTTCCCTATGAATCCGTCAAAGTAAGCCACCTGCAGCTCTTCGAGTGCGGTCTCGAATAGCAGGTCGTAATTCACCGTGAATATTTCTACAGGGAAATGATAGTTTGCTCGCGCCAACCACGCGGCGAAATGGCGCGTCGCGGTCAGGTCGGCGTGGCCTATGTCGACTTCCGAAATGATTACTCGACAAATCGCCCGATCCAGCGCCGTCGCACCGGCAGCTGTTAACCCATCGATCGCCTGCTCGCCCGTCAAAAGCGCGGAGATGCGCCTTAGCCTACTCAGACCTTCTTCGAGATTCCGTCCGTTGAGTTGGCCGGTCAGTGCAGTACGCTGAGCCTCCGGAAGGTTGGCAAGAATTCGCCGTTGTAGCTCAGCTACGTCTGGTAATCCGCATGCTTTCGATGTGCCTGCACCAAACAAGGTGCATACGTGACGGGACCGCGTTGCCAGTTTGGCGCTCAGACCTGTAGCAAAACGCAAGGGATCATGCTCGGCCATCTTTACGCACCTCGATCGAACGTGCAGTAAAGACTACACTATTGGCATAAAAATGCACGATCCAAGTTGTTGTTTGCTACAGCCATTTTGCATTGTCAAACACCAAAAGGCTCCAATGGCCGGAACAGCCAATGATGCGAGGTGCATAGTCGGTCTGCGAACGACCGGAAACTGTACATTGCTGGCCTAGAAGCCGGTCCGTCCCAAAGGCAGCTCAGGCCGATGAAGGAGCGTTAGTCTTTGACCATCGAATGACCGATTACGGGGAGCGCCGACGTCTGAATGTCCGACCAACGGCGTATGTAATCGGCGGTTCATGGCCGGCTACTGCCAAGTGCGGTCACCAGTAGTCGACCTGTTTGCGTCACTCTAGAGTCTTGCCCACGAGCGTACCTTCCCGGGCCGTGAGGAGTCGCCCGCGACGCGGGCCGACTGCGAAGTCCCTTACGCCTCCCAACTACCGCACGCGGTTCGTGCGCTCTATTGAAGGCCTCAAGGGTCTACCGTGACTGCCCCCTCCTGGCAGCGCCTCGGAGGCGGGCGTGTAGACTGGGTCAACCGGGCTGAGCACTATGACTGGGCTAACCAATGCCTGCGCTTTGAGTCGGGCAAAGACGATCGGATGGCGTATTCTTTCGACTGCCTGAGTCGTAGCCGTTGGGCGCTAACTGGGAGGGTTCCGATTGAAATTTATCCATGCCGCTGACCTCCACGTCGATAGCCCGCTGCGTGGACTTGACAGTTACGACGGTGCACCGGTGGAAAGATTGCGCGGCGCCACGCGCCAGTCGCTGATCGCGCTCGTTGAACTCGCGATCGAGCAGCGTGTTGCGCTCGTCATCCTGGCTGGCGACATCTACGACGGCAACTGGGCCGACTTCCGCACGGGCCTATTCTTTCGAGACCAGATGCTGCGGCTGCGCCGCGCAGGCATCCTTGTTTTCATCGTCAAGGGCAACCACGATGCTGAAAGCCAGATCACGAAACAGCTTCCCGAGGTCGATGGCGTTCACGTGTTCAGCTCGGTTAAGAGTGAGACGTTCGACTTAGAGGACCTCGGCGTTGCCGTGCACGGGCGAAGTTTTCCGCATCGTGCCGTCCCAGAGGATCTGGTGCCGCTGTATCCGCCTCCGGTGCCGGGTCGATTCAATATCGGCGTTCTCCACACGAGTTTGACAGGCCGCGAGGGTCACGATCGCTATGCGCCGACTTCGGTGGATGTACTCGTGGACAAGGGCTATGACTATTTCGCACTCGGTCATGTCCACGTGCGGGAAGTCGTTCGAGAATCCGATCCGCGGATCGTCTTCCCCGGTAATTTGCAAGGCCGCTATGCGAAGGAGACTGGGCCAAAGGGGTGTGAGCTGATCACGATCGAAGGCGGGATCATCACGGCAGCGGACTTCGTCCCCCTGGACGTCGTGCGTTGGCATGTCCTGCGCCTGGATGCCTCAGGCCTTGCGAGCGTCGACGCGCTGGCCAGGCGCTTCCTTGCGCAAGCCCAGAAGCTGGTCGCCGACGCGCGCGACCGTCTGCACGCAGTCCGGCTTCTTGTCCATGGCGAGTCGTCTCTACATCGCCTGGAGGCGGAACAGCCAGGCTCGATCGCCGCGGCCATCCAGGCCGCCACCCAGGACATGGACGATGCGGACGTATGGATCGAGCAGGTTCGCTTGGACCTGAGGTCCCCATTGGATCGGGCGGCCGCCGCCGAGCGCGCCGACGCAGTTGGCGAGGTCGTGAGGTTGGTCGACGCGATTGGCGCCGATGAAGCCGATCTAAAGGCCTGGTTCGCGGCGCAGCTTGGTGATATGCGTGCATTGCCAAGCGGACTCGCGGACGCCGACCCGAACCTTCTGGAGGTCGACGCAATGCGAAGCCTCCTGGCTGACGCCGAGGCCACTGTCCTCGCCCAGCTCTCCGGTGTTGATACTGAGGGGGGCCTGCAATGAGGCTGCTTCGACTTTACTTACAGGCGTTCGGCCCTTTCACCGATCGCGCGCTCGACTTCGGCACCAACGGCCAGAGCCTCGTGCTCGTGCATGGCCCGAACGAAGCGGGTAAATCGTCCGCACTGCGCTCGATTTCTGACTTGCGCTTTGGCATTCCACAACAGAGCAAGGACAATTTCGTACACGCGCACCCAGACATGCGCGTAGGAGGCGTGTTCGTCGATCGCCAAGGGCGCGAGTATTCATTGATACGTCGCAAAGGGCGTGGCGCAACCCTGCATTTTGCCGATTTCGACATGGGGGGCATGATGCCCGACGCGGTGGTTTCGCCGGATGTCGAGGCGCTGCTAACGTGCGGTCTCAAGAAGGAGGACTACGACTCCATGTTCGGGCTTGACCACCGGCGGCTGCGCGAGGGTGGCGAGGCTCTGCTGAAGGGCGAGGGTGAAGTCGGGGCGGCCCTCTTTGAGGCCAGCGCTGGTGTGCGCAGCATCCCGCAGATCCTTGAGCGCCTGGAGCAATCGGCTCGCACGTTCTTCATGCCAGGCGGTCGCGGAAAGAACGCTCGCATCAATGAGGCGCTTAACGTGTACGACCAGCACCACGCCGAGTACAAGCAGGCGCTGGTTCGTCCATCGCACTGGGCGGAGCTCTTCAAGAAACACCGGGCAGCGGCCGATGAAGTGGTGGCATTTGAGGCACGGCGCATCGAGTTGAACGGCAAGCAAATGCTAATCAACGAGTTGCGCGCCGTGGCGCCGCTGCTCAGCACGCTCGATCACGCGTCAGGATCTCTTCGGCAACTGGAGACAGTAACACTGCTGTCCGCGACTGCAGCCACCGAACGCGTGGCCGCCGAATCCGGCCTCGCGACTGCCCAGCACAATGCCAACGTCGCAGCCGCAGACGCCGAGCGTCAGCGACAGCGGCTTGTCGAGCTCGCGCTCGATCCCGCCGTTCTGGAGGTCGGCCCAGCAGTCAAGCGTCTAGCTGCGTCCGTCGAGACCATCGATCACCACACCACCGATCTGGCGGACGCCACCGCGGAATTCGCAACCGAAACCGCTCGCGTTGCTGAGCTAGCGGCCAGGATCGACACCTCCGCATCGGCGGACGAGGTCCTCAATAGCGCCCCAACACCGGCCGCCAAGGCCGGAATTGAACAGCTCCTGCGCGACGTCGAGCGCGCGCATCTTGGCCTCGAGCAGCACTTGGCGGTGACGCGACGGGACTCGGAAGCCTTCGAGTCGGCTGAGGCTGCGCTGCCATCACCGGAGTCACGGACGGCGTTGGGCATTGCTCAAGCCGAATTCGCTCGTAGCGATACGGCGCTCAAGCGACTGGCGGTTTTGCCGCGGGAAATCAAGGCCGCGCGGCGGGCGGTGACGGCGACTTTAGATGCCGCCGGCCTTGCCGATGAAAGCGCTCTGCGGAGTGTTCGGCCGCTGCTGGATGCAGAGATAGACGATGCGATGAACAAGCAGCGCCGCAACGCGACTCGCCGGGAGGAGCGCGAAAAGCGTATCGACGAGATTTCGACGGCCTTGGATACCGCACTCGAGCGACGTGACCGCCTCCTCGAACAGGGCTCGGTACCCACGCCTGATAGTGTCCAGCAGGCACGCTCTCATCGAGACTTCGGCTGGGCGCTCGTGCGCGGTACTTATATCGATGGCACGAACCCCCAGGCGGACGCCTTCACCGGGGGCAAGCTGCTGCCCGAGGCCTATGAAGAAGCCGTGACCGATGCCGATCGTCTGGTCGATGAGTTGGCCGGCGACACCGAGCGCGCCGCGCAGTTGCAGTCGAGCGAGCGAACCATCGCCGATCTCGAACGTGATCGGGACGAACTGAAGCGCCAGCTCGAGGAGATTGGTCGTGAAGAAGGCGCACAGCAGGCGACGTGGAGTCAAGCCCTTGCCTCAGGCCGGCTGCCCGACCTATCCCCCACGGCGTTGCGCGACTGGCAAGCGTTGCTTGTTCCTGCCCGCGCCGCGTGCGAGATGCTGCAGACTACGCTCGACGAACTGGAGCAGCTTCAAGGTACCGAACAGGGCTTGATGGCAAAGCTTCGCGAGGCGATCATTGGCACCGCATTAGCTTCGCCGGCGTCCGATGCGGCCTTGAGCACGCTTTCAGCGACCGCGGCTGAGATCGAGGATGAGATCAAGCAGCGCGAGAAGGCAATGAACACCGCTGCCGGCAAGCAACTCGAGCGCGATCAACAGCGCCGGCAGTCAGCTGCACGTGAAACTCAACTTACGATTGGGTTGCAGGCTGCCCTGGACGCTCTGAAGCCTGCGCTGGCAGACCTACTGCTCGCGCAGGACGCGAATGTGGACGTGGCGCGCGCTCGTCTCGGCGAATTTCAGGCGCTCCTGGACGCCAAGGACCGTCTGACAGCCGCCGAAGCGAAAGACCGCCGTGCGCGCCAAGCGCTGTCGGTGCTCGAAAATGCCGCTCGCGCAATTGCGAAGACGCTCGGCGATCCAGAGTTCGTTGACATCCGGTTGTACATCGAACGCGTGTCGGCCCGCCTAGAGTCCGCTGAACAAGTCCAGACTTCGCGTACGGTTGCCCAGAACGCGCTGGACAACGCGATCGAAAGCCAGCGCGCTCACGAGCAGACTGCTGCCGGCCATGAGAGGCTGCTTGCTGGGCTGTGCGTAGCTGCGGGAATCGACTCGATCAACCTGCTGCCGCAAGCAGAGGAACAGTCCCGCCGTAAGCACGAAGCCCAATCAGAATTCGATCGCTCCTGCAGCCAACTCGCCCAGGCCTCTCGGCGGCCGGCCGACGAACTTCGGACGCTGCTCGTCGATCACGACACGGCGCGCATGGACGCCGACGAAGCGAAGTGCGTGCTGGAGCAAGTCCAAGTCGACGAGCAGCTACGCGCCGCGCGAACGCGCGAGGAAGAAGCTCGCCGCGCCTTGGAGGCGATCGACAGCGCCGACACGGCCATTGCTGCACGAGAGGCCATGGAACGTAGCGCCGCCAGCGTCCGCTCCAACATGTCGCCGTGGATTCGATCGCGCGTTGCGCATGCCCTCTTGGCGGAAGCTCTGAAGCGGTTCCGCGACCGTGCGCAGGGACCGATGCTCAAGTCCGCCTCGGGCTACTTCGGGCGCATGACGGCCAGCGAGTTCGTCCGCCTCATCAGTGATGACACGGGCGACCACCCGACACTGGTCGCCGAGCGTCAAAATGGTTCACAGCTTCGCGTCGAGGGCATGAGCGAAGGTACGCGAGACCAGCTCTATCTGGCGCTGCGCTTGGCCGCGCTAGAGCTCCGGCGCGCCGCCGGTGTTGATCTGCCGGTCATACTGGACGATGTACTGATGACATCAGACGACCATCGCGCGGGCTTGATGCTGCAGGCGCTTGCCGAATTCTCCGGGCAGAGTCAGGTCATAGTCTTCACTCACCATCGGCACTTAGCTGCAATCGCACAAAGAAACGTCTCTGAAAACGTGTTGGCCGTGGTAAGGCTGTAGCGTCAGTGGGATTGTTCGGCGTCGATCGAATTGGACGTCGACCAGGTTCGAATCCCCTAAGCGGCCATCGTTTCTGCGAAGCCTGGTCGCGCTCGCCTTCGCGCATTGCAAGCAGCTACTGATTTCGTTGCAGAGAAATCTGTTATTGTCACCCGAATGCAGATGTGCCACACCAAGTCGGTGGCGGAACGGTCGTCGTGTATCTCGGCGAGCAGGTCAAAATACGTTTGCTTTCTAAGATGGCCCAAGGGGAAAAGATGGCTACAGCGAAGACGACCAGGGGCGGTAAGCCAACTGCGGAAAGGACCGGAGTGGCAGACACTCGCAGGGAGCTATTCGCGGCGATTGACGAGATCGCTTCCCGAGGCGGGATCACGCGGGATCGTGCGATCACTGCTTGGTATGCGGCGACACTTCTCGGTATTGACGAGGACGAAGCGATTGACGCAGCAACAGTTGACGGCCCCGAGGACAACGGCTGCGACTTCATCTACGTCGACGCCGAGCACGAGACCATCTACGTACTCCAAGGCTACGTTTCTGACAGAGCTGAACGCTCAGCCAGCATCAGAAAGTGGAACGCGCTGGTCGCGGCTATCGCGAGTATTCGAGATCCGGTCTCATTCCAACATAGCGGTCGTTCCGACATATACGCCTTACTCCAGGACCCCGATGCACAGAACTATTCCCTGATCTTCGGTTTGGTAACGCTGGCGGCCAAGTCCGAGCAAATCGCGCGACAGCGCGACGCAACGGTTCGATCAAAAACCTATGGATCCAACGTCTCGTTTTTCTATGAGCACCAGGATATTCTCTATGACAAGTACCTGATCGCGAAGACCACTGATCGGACGGTGCCGGAGGACACCCTCAATTTCAACAGTGGAGGAATTGCCACGATCAAGGGTGAATTTGGTCAAGCCATCGTCGGCGCCGTTCCCGCCAGCGAGCTCGCTCGTTGGCACGAGAAGTATGGAAATCAATTGTTTGAGGGAAATGTTCGCTTGTTCATTGGTCAACGAAAGGGCGGCATCAATGAGAAGATGATCGAAACCGCGATCAACAGGGACGGTCACTTCTGGGCATTGAATAATGGCATCACTATCGTCGCCGAGTCCTTCGAGGGCATGACGGGGACGAAGTACAAGCTTCGCTACTTCTCAATTGTGAACGGCTGCCAGACGACAGTCAGTCTAACGAAAGCCATTCAGGAGTCGGACAATGCCGCTACCGCACAAGTCCTGGTCCGTGTAGTTGCCGCAAAAAAGGCGCTGTTGACGGACATCGTCAGGTACAACAACACACAAAACCCGGTGAAGCTTTCCTCTGTTCGTCTGCTTGACCCAATTCAGGAGGCGTTGCGGCAGTCGTTTGACAAGATTGGCTACTCGTATGCGCCCAAGCAAGAGGGCGCGAGACTGGCCAGGAATCCGAAGAAGATCGAGCTTGATCGAGTTGCTCAGTATCTCGCAGCCGTGTCTGAGGACACGATTCTCGATGCCGTCCGTCGAAAGAGCGACTTGTTCGACCGCTCGTACAAGGCGATCTTTCCCCGAGGACTGCAAGCAGAGCGCGTTTTCTTGGCGTGGCTATTGGCTCAAGAAGTGGAACGAGAGCGTATCGAATTGTTGAAGACCAACGAAGACAGTGAAGACCCCGTGATGAAGTCGATCCTCGGAATTCACGGTACGCCTTGGGGAATCTACGTCGCGAGCACATTGATTGAACAATGCGGGTCCGACCTAACTAGGTTGTCTCTTGCGAAGATGGACACGGTAGATTTTCGCAATGCGCTCGCCAAGTACGCGAAGAAATCAATGGAGCTCTATTCGGAAATTGCGGTCAATATCGTCACCTCTGCGGACGAGAACCCGAATGTGAGAAACGAGATCCGCGTTCGTCCCTTTCTTGATAAGCTCAAGCGAACATTAAGCTTGCGAATGGCGAAGAGTCCGTCGTGGAAACTGCCAAAGCTACAGGCGGTTGCCAACTAGCCGGTATCGAAGAAGTAAGTAGCGCCGGCCGCGCCCTCCGAACGACTGCTAACGGCGTAATCGCCAGCGTCGCCTCTTGGCCAGGCACGGTCCGATGCCGATTGGATAAGGCGGCTCGCCAGAGATCGAGCGCGTCGAACCGCTGCCGACCCCCAACGGTCGCCCACGTTAGCGGTCACCCCGAGGAGAATGGGATTTTCTCGTGGCATATTGTCGGCGTCGTCTACAACGCAACAAAAGCGCTTGGCGAGATTGTGCTCGCGCATCATTCAAGTTCGATCAGGGCGGATGGTAGTCTCGTCGCCCCGGCATGATGGGCTACTCGACTGTGACTACGGCGGTGACTGGATCGCGCGTAACATCGCGAATAGCGACGATCCATACGCCTCCGAGGTCTTCCGCTTCAACACGGTCTGAACGGCCAGGACCTCAGCCGCCCGGTGCCGTTCCTGACTCATAGGCTCGAAAGACGCGCGCTCGTTTTCCATCCGGACGGAGGACTCATCTCCGCGCTCAGCCATCGGCCGCTCCTTTCGAACACGAGGTGGATGGCCGTCGCGACCCGGGCGGCCAGTGATCGTCCGGGTGTAATCGGTAATTCACCGACGTTCTTGCGATCTCAGGTGATCTGATGCAGGGGCG
>CBIHOQ010000070.1:0-14140 GCA_966212065.1 uncultured Burkholderiaceae bacterium | reverse complement strand
CTCACGCACAGCACGCAAAGCGGCATGTATGTGCTGGCCGGCATGCTGGTCATCGGTGCGATTGCCACCTGGCTCACGCCCGCCAAGCTGGTCAATCGCTAAATTTGGTCCCGCGCGGCGCACCGATTATTTTGCTGATCGCGCGCCAATCTGTTCCAAGGAGATGCTGCGCCATGCCTCGTTTCGCCGCCAATCTAACGATGATGTACAACGAGCACGCGTTCCTCGACCGTTTTGCCGCTGCGGCAAAAGACGGCTTCAAGGCGGTCGAGTTTTTGTTTCCCTACGATTTCGACGCCGGGGAACTGAAGGCGCGGCTCGAAGCGAGCGATCTGACTCAGGCGCTCTTCAATGCACCGCCCGGAGACTGGGCCGCAGGTGAGCGCGGCATTGCCTCGCTACCGGGCCGCGAGGATGAGTTTCGCCGCAGCATCGATATCGCGCTCGACTACACGCGGGTGATGGGCAATCGCAAGCTGCATGTGATGGCTGGCCTGATCGGTGCAAATGAATCGCGCGCGCGGCATCGCGACGTGTATCTGGAGAACCTCGCGCATGCCGCAAAGGCCGCGCAAGCCGACGGCGTCACGGTGGTGATCGAGCCGATCAACCCGCGCGACATACCCGGGTTCTTTCTCAACCGTCAGGACGACGCGCAGGCGATTTGTGCGGAAGTGGGCGCGCCCAATCTCAAGGTTCAGTTCGACTGTTATCACTGCCAGATTGTCGAAGGCGATCTGGCAGTGAAACTCAACCGCGATATGGCGGGCATCGGCCACATTCAGATCGCGGGCGTGCCGGAGCGGCATGAACCCGATATCGGCGAATTGAACTACCCGTACCTGTTCGATCTGATCGACTCGCTCGGCTATGACGGCTTCATCGGCTGCGAATATCGGCCCCGTGCGGGCACCTCGGCGGGCCTTGGCTGGCTCAGGCCGTATCTGAACAACGCGCGCTAACACCGAAAGACGCCATGAAAGTACTGATTACCGGCGGCGCTGGTTTTCTCGGCCAGCGTCTCGCGCGTGAATTGCTCGCGCGCGGCTCTTTGAAGGACACGCGCGGTAAGCCGCAAGCCATCACGGAGCTCGTACTGCTCGACGTGGTGCGCGCAAGCGATTTCGGCGACAGCCGCGTACGCACGGAGGTGGGCGACATCGCCGAGCGCGATGTGCTGGAGCGCGTGATCGACGAGCGGACTTCGGCGATTTTTCATCTGGCCGCGATCGTGAGCGGGCAGGCTGAGGCCGACTTCGATCTCGGCATGCGCATCAATCTCGATGCGTCGCGGCTGCTGCTGGAAGTCTGTCGGCAACGCGGACACAAACCGCGCGTGCTCTTCACGAGTTCGGTGGCGGTGTATGGCGGCGAGTTGCCCGAGGTCGTGCGCGATGATACGGCGTTGAATCCGCAGTCTTCGTATGGCGCGCAGAAGGCGATCGCGGAACTGCTACTCAACGATTACGCGCGCCGTGGTTTTGTCGACGGCCGCGTGGTGCGGCTGCCTACCATCAGCGTGCGGCCGGGCAAACCGAATGCAGCGGCTTCGTCGTTTGCGAGCGGCATCATTCGCGAGCCGTTGAATGGCGAGGTGGCCGTATGTCCCGTGGCGGGCGCCACGCGCTTGTGGCTGCTGTCGCCACGCAAGGCGATCGAGAACTTGATCGCCGCGCTCGAACTCGACACCGCCTTGCTCGGCAGCCAGCGCGTGCTGAATCTGCCCGGGATCTCGGTGAGCGTGGACGAGATGGTGGCCGCGTTGCGCGAGGTCGCGGGCGAGGAGGCCGCGAGGCGAATCGTGTGGGAGCGCGATGCGCGCGTGGAAAAGATCGTCGGCAGTTGGCCGGGACGATGGGATACGTCGCGCACCGAAAGGCTGGGCCTTAGCGGCGAGCGCAGTTTCGCCGACGTGATCCGCAGCTATATCGCAGACGAGCAGATTCAGATTCGGTGAAACACCTTGGCATGCTTCGTGCTGGCGCGTTTGAAGCCCAACGATTGACGTTCCGGGTGCCGCCGAGATGGCGCGCTATCGTCAGATCGATAGCGTACTTCCGATGAGCGGAGCAAGCTTGCGAGATCTGCAATGTGTGGACGGGTGGGGGCAAGCGCAGGAGCAGCTATTGCCGCTGTGGAGTGCTGCAGTAGTCTTCGGGCGCTGTTTGCTGATCGCTTTGGCAGTCGGGAGGCCGCAGGCGCCGTTTGTGTAGCCGCTTTTGTCGCAGCCGTTCATCTTCGCTGCGCTCAGCTTGTAAGCGCTCTTGCCGCAACCGTTCTTCGCGTAACCGTTCTTCGCGTAACCGTTCTTCGCGCAACGCTTCTTGATGTAGCGATTCTTGGTGTATCCGTTCTCGTCGAATTCTCTCGGCTCGAAGACTATCTTCGCGCGCGCTGACACGAATCAAGCGAGCGCTCGCGGTGGCACACTGCTGCTCGTTGCCGGATGGCGGCATCGGGCCAGCGAGGGCACTCAAAGACACGAGCATGACCGCATAGCAAACGCAACATCCGAAGCGAGGCAAGGGCACGCGCAATGTGATCTCCGGTGGAATGAGCGCATCCATGCTCCCATTGGTTCGCCGAGTCCATGTGCGCGCGATGCGAAATTCGGTACGGCGCGGCGAACCGAAAAGCATCCAGTGCACCGTTCTGTCGCAGCCATCGCAACCTCCGGCGCCGGAATCGGCTGCCGGCCAGCGTACGCCACCAAAAGCGGACATTTGAACTTAGCTAAAAGCGGACATTACAAGGGGTATGAACAAGGTAAGCGTAAGTTCCTATCATAAGCCTCGAAGTTATAAGAACTGCCCTAGTTATTACTATCTGGGGTAGTAACGTCCGATTTTTCTTGCGCTAAGCTGAGCGGCCCTCTGCGATCCGGACGATCCGCAATGGCTACCCTCGAACGTACCGCCTATCCGCGCTTTCCCGAGGTTCTGGCACCCCGGGTACTGCAAGCGTGCTACACGCCACTGCCCGACGAGCTCGAATGGGCACGCCGGTCAACGCGCGGCGAGCGACCTCGACTGGGCCTGCTGGTGCTGCTGAAGGTCTTTCAGCAACTGCACTATTTCCCGCCGCTCGATACCATCCCGACTGCCATCCTTGATCACGTCCGGGCGGCTGCCGATATCGGCGACACCGTGCATTTCGGTTACGACACTGAAACCTCCCCAACGCTGTTCCGGCATTACTCAGCAGTTCGCGCCTACCTGGACGTGAAGCCGTATTACGGCACCGACGCGAACGCGATCGCGACGCGGGCGGCGCACACGGCGTCGCTGACGATGGACCAGCCGGTCGACATCATCAATGCGACGATCGACGAACTCATCGCGCGCGATATCGAGCTGCCAGCGTTCTCGACGCTCGATCGTCTCACCGAACAGATCCACGCCAGGGCGCAGTCGCGACTCTTCAAGCGCGTCACGCGACGCCTGACCGATGAACAGAAGCTTGTGCTCGACCGGCTGCTCGCGCGCGACCTGTCGAGCCGGCAGACTGCCTACAACCGGATCAAACGCCATGCGAAACGCCCATCGCGCCAGCATCTGGACCTGCTGATCGACCAGATCGCCTGGCTCGACGAGCTTGGTGATTTCTCACTGGCTGTCGCCGGGATTCCCGCCGCGAAGCTGCGCTCGCTGGCGCAACAGGCCATGGCGCTCGACGCATCGGCGCTCAAGAACGATACGCTCCCGGAAAAGCGCTACACGCTGATCATCGCGTTGCTCAATCGAATGCGCGTGCGCGCCCGCGACGATCTCGCCGATATGTTCGTGCGCCGGGTGGGAGCGATCCATAAGCGCGCGAGCGACGAGCTGGACGTGATCCAGCGCAAGCAGCGCGAACAGGTCGAGGACCTGGTGGGCATGCTTGACGGCGTGGTTGACATCCTTGCCGACGAATCCGACGAGACCGCCATCGCGAAGGCCGTTCGCAAGTTGCTCGCCCCGAAGGGCGACCTGGAGCCGCTGCGCGAAAGCTGTGCGGCAATCCGCGCGTTCAGCGGCCGCAACTACCTCCCGCTGATCTGGAAGCACTTCAAGGCCCATCGTTCGGTCATGATGCGCGTTGCCCGTACTCTCGAGTGGGATTCGACGAGCCCGGTCCGCCTGCTCCTGAATGCCCTCGACGTCGTGCTGGAAAACGAATCGCGACATCGGGAGTGGATCGATGCCGAGGTCGACGTGAGTTTCGCGGCGCCGCGCTGGCGCAAGCTCGTGCGGCGCTCCCATGGCGACGGATTGCCGACCAACCGCCGTTACCTTGAGCTCTGCGTGTTCTCGTACATGGCGGAGGAACTGCGGGTCGGCGATCTTTGCGTGTCCGGTTCCGATGCTTATGCCGATTATCGTGACCATCTGTTGCCGTGGCGGCAATGCGAGCAGCAGTTGCCCGACTACTGCGATAAGCTGGGTATGCCGACGGGTAGCAGCGATTTCGTGCGTCACCTTCGTCAATGGCTGACGGATGCCGCCCGCAAGCTCGACGAGGAAGTGCCTCGCAAGCGCGAGCATGTCGTGATCGATCGTCATGGCGAACCGATCCTGCGCAGGACTGTCGCCAGGGAGATCCCGGCGAGCGCGATCGCATTGCAGGAGCGACTCAACGCCCGTCTGCCGACGCGCAACACGCTGGACATCCTCGCGAACATCGAACACTGGACGCATTTCACGCGGCCTTTCGGACCGTTGTCCGGCAGCGATCCGCAGATACGCAAGGCGGCCGAGCGCTACCTGCTGACCGTTTTCGCGATGGGCTGCAACCTCGGGCCAACCCAGGCCGCCCGCCATCTCGATTCGGATGTGACCGCGCACATGCTGTCGTTCGTCAATCGCCGGCATATCAGCCTGGATAAGCTCGAGACCGCGCAGCGCGAGTTGATCGAGCTGTACCTGCGCCTCGATCTGCCGAAACACTGGGGCGACGGCAAAACGGTGGCCGCCGACGGTACGCAGTACGATTTCTACGACAACAATCTGCTGGCCGGCTATCACTTCCGTTACCGTAAAATGGGCGCCGTCGTGTACCGGCACGTCGCCGACAACTACATCGCGGTGTTCCAGCATTTCATTCCACCGGGCGTGTGGGAGGCGATCTATGTGATCGAGGGACTGCTGAAGGCGGGGCTGTCGATCAGGGCGGACACCGTTCATGCTGACACGCAGGGCCAGTCCGCGGCCGTTTTTGCGTTCACGTATCTGCTCGGCATTAACCTGATGCCACGGATTCGCAACTGGAAGGATCTCGTTCTCTACCGGCCAGACAGCAAGGTCAAGTACAGTCACATCGACAAGCTGTTCACGGCGACCATCGACTGGGCGCTGATCGAGCAGCACTGGCAGGAGTTGATGCAGGTCGCGCTGTCGATCCAGGCGGGCACAATCTCGTCGCCGCTGCTGCTGCGCCGGCTCGGCTCCGAAAGCCGCAGGAACCGGCTGTACCTGGCCGCACGCGAACTCGGCAACGTGGTGCGCACGGTGTACCTGCTCCGGTGGATCGGCAGCCTCGAGTTGCGACAGGACGTCACCGCAAATACGAACAAGATCGAGTCATACAATGGCTTCTCGAAGTGGTTGTCGTTCGGTGGGGATGTCATCGCCGAGAACGAGCCGGAGGAGCAGCAAAAGCGCCTGCGCTACAACGACCTGATCGCGTCGGCCGTGATCCTCCAGAACACGGTGGACATGATGCAGGCGCTGCGCGAGATGGTGGCCAACGACGAGAAGGTCCGCGCCGAAGACATCGAGTTCCTGAGTCCGTACCCGACCCACAACATCCGGCGCTTCGGCCACTATAAACTGCACCTGGACCGTCGGCCGGAAGCCTGGATCAGGGACCCGCTGTTCGGTCACGCCGCCCGCACCTACGCATCCCGTTCATGACTGCACGCCCGGCTACCACTACGACCTGTTTCGGCGATGTCGACACCGCCGCACTCGAGCGGCTCGAATCGAGTTACGACACAACCCGCGTGCTGGCCGCGGTGGACATCGTTGATCGCATCCGCACCCAGCTTCATGATCCCGAGGGGTTACGCGACGATCTGCTGGAGATCCACAGCATGGCGCATTCGGTGCTGAATGGCGCACCATCAGTGCCGTCGCGACGCGAAGGCACCTTGCCCGAGCGGGTGCTGGACGCGCTCGATCTGATTGACGAATTTGTCATGGAACTCACCCAGGTGAGGGCGATCCTCGAGCCTCTCGAAGCGCTGCACCCGGACGACGGTTTTGGCGAAGGTTGAACGGCGCCCGCCCACTGATCGAGGCCATGGGGTGGCCAGTCCCGGCCGGTGTTATGCGACCTCCGGCGATCTGGGGACGTTCGCCCGCAGCTCAGATCGGACATTCGAGTGTCGGCTCCACGTCCAACTCTGCCGTATAGACAACGTGGCGCAGGACGACGGCAAGCCGCTGCTCCGCAAGCTGCTCGGCCTTGTTTGCTCCGACTCGCGCGCTTTCTTTTGCATTCCGCGCAAGACGGATTTCCAAATGGGGGCAATCAGAACCGGGAAGCGACCGATACACTCGCGTACTGGTGAAGTCAGGCCCTATGTTCTGGCGGTCGCAAGGAGGGACGAATGGAGGCGAGTACGAGGATGGAAAGGAATGATGAGGCGGTGATCACGTACCGCGACAAGTCAGTTGAAAATGTCCATAGCGCGCACATTGCAATCGTGGACGCTTATGGGAAGCTTTTGTACAGCTTCGGAGACCCCACGCGAATGACACTCGCCCGCTCAGCTGCGAAGCCAGCTCAGGCGGTTGCTGTACTCGAATCGGGAGCGTTCGACCGATTCGCATTTGACGAAGGGGACCTCGCTCTAATGTGCGCATCGCATAACAGCGAGGATCGCCATATTGAGCGAACGAAGTCCATGCTTACGAAGGTGGATGCGCAAGAATCGGACATGCGCTGTGGAGGCCACGCGCCTCTGTCGGACGCCGTTTATCGGTCGTGGGTCAAGCGCGATTACGAGCCGACCGCTGTTTGCAGTAACTGCTCGGGCAAGCATGTTGGCATGTTGGGCGGCGCACAGGCGCTTGGTGCTGCCATGGCGGGATACCACTTACCTGACCACCCGATGCAAGGCCTGGTGAAACGCGTAACCGCGGAACTATGTGGGTTGCCGGATGACCTCGTGCAGTGGGGTATCGACGGCTGCAACCTGCCTACGCCTGCATTCCCGCTTGATCGGCTGGCGTTCCTCTACGCGCAGCTGGCCCACGCTGCCGACGCATCCGAGGCCCAGGATACGGAATTGACCAAGCGATCAGCCGCGCTAGCGAGAATTTATCGGGCGATGACGAAGTATCCCGAAATGGTTGCTGGCGACGGTAGATATTGCACTGTCCTGATGCATGCATTCGAAGGAGAACTCGTCGGCAAGCTCGGAGCGGATGCTTGTTACGGCGTCGGGGTTCGCGCATCGCAGCAAACTCAGGGCTTGGGTACAAGTGGTGCGATCGGTATCTCGGTCAAGGTCGGCGATGGCAATATCGACGTGGCGTACATGATCGTGAGCGAAGTGCTGGAGAGGCTTCAGATCGGGACGCCAAGCCAACGGAGTCAGATCGAGGCCTATCATCGGCCGAAGATGCTGAACACGAAGGGCGTCACCATTGGACATGCGGAGTTCCCATTCGAATTGACGAAGCACTAAGGGCGCGCAGGGCCGCAATGCGACGAGTGGACACATAGACTTTCGCCCGCCCGTTGCCAGGCTAGCCGCGTATTTTCTGGATTTCCTTTTCGGAAAGTTCGCCGACGTTGCGCAGTCGGTCCGCAAGGAAGTCTTTGAGAACGCGCAGCTTCGCCGAGCTGCGCCTATTCGTCAGGTAGGCCAGATAAATGAAATCTCCGGTCAACTTGCTTTGCATTTGATACCGCGGCAAAACCGCTTCCAGCTGACCGCTTGCCAACAGGTCTCGGACTAGCCAGATTTCGAATTCGGCAACTCCCAGCCCGGCGCAAGTAGCTTCCAGTAGCAGTTCGGAATGGTCGGTAGTCAGATTGCCAACCGGCAGAACACTTTGCCGGCCTGCGTCATTGACAAAATGCCATCGTGGATCGCCCTCCGGATGAACGTATCTTAAGCAATTCAATTTCGCGAGATCCTCAGGCGCGCTCGGGCGACCCGAGCGATCCAGGTAGGCAGGCGACGCGCACAGGATAGAGTCGTTACGCGATAGTCGATGGACTATCAGGTTATCGAGGTAGTTCTCCCCTTCGTGTATATCGAGATCGAATCCCCCGGCGACGAGGTCGTTGTGGTTGTCCGTCAATCGGACGTCGAGCTGAATCGTCGGGTGCTGCTCGAGAAATGGCGCTACCAGCGGTGCCAGGTACCGGCGACCGAATGCGACGGGGGCGGTCAATTTGAGTGGTCCACTCGGCTGAGCATTAAGTTCTGCAACGACCCGAAGAGTGTCGTCCAGGTCCGCGATGAGCGTGATCGCTCGCTCATGATAGATGCGGCCCGCTTCCGTCAGCGTGACGCTGTGCGTCGTGCGGTGCAACAGCGGCACGCCTAGCGCTTCCTCGATTGCGGACACCTTTCGCGCAACGGTAGAGGTGGAAACATGCGTCTCCTTTGCGACCGCAGAAAAGCTCCCCGTCTCCACGACCCTTACGAACGCTCTCATAGCGCCAAGGTGATCGACGCCCGGATCAATCGGCTTCTGTTTCATCGCTCCCCCACTGTTGCGCGCTACGCAAAACCGAGTTCTATAATACAGATATTGTTGCCATGACGCAAAAGCATAGAATTTCAACGTCGGCTAAACAGCCGGCTTCGACCAGTTTCCCGGCCGAACCAAGACGAGACACGAAGGAGGGACAGTGACAGAGTATCGCGTTGAGCACGACCTGTTGGGCGAGCGGAACGTCCCCGCGGACGCCTACTACGGAGTTCATACACTGCGCGCGAAGGAAAACTTCCAGATTTCCGGCGTCAGCATTTCGAAATTTCCCTATCTGATTAGCGCGCTGGCATCGATCAAACAAGCCGCCGCGGAGGCCAACTACCAGTTGGGCCTACTGTCAAAAGAACGCCGAGACGCAATTGAGAGCGCGTGCATCGAAATTCGCGAAGGTCGGCTGCACGACCAGTTTGTGGTGGACATCATTCAAGGTGGCGCAGGCACGTCCACCAACATGAATGCCAATGAAGTCATCTGCAACCGCGCGCTCGAAATCCTGGGGCACGAGCGCGGGCAGTACGATTTCCTGCATCCCAACGAGCACGTCAATCTCGCGCAAAGTACAAACGACGTCTACCCCACTGCATTGCGCATCGCGACAAGCTTTGCCATTGAGCACCTGATCGAGGCGATGGGCCGCTTGCATGATGCGTTCGAAGAGAAGGCCGTCGAATTCGCCGGCTTGCTGAAACTCGGGCGCACGCAGCTTCAGGACGCGGTTCCGATGACGCTTGGCCTCGAGTTCTCTGCTTTCGCCACAATGGTCGAAGAAGACATGGCACGTCTGAAGGAAGCGGACGCTTTGATTCGTGAAATCAACCTTGGTGCGACCGCAATTGGGACAGGCATCAACTCGCATCCCGAGTATGCAGGCCGGGCAGTGGAGACACTGAAGCGCATTACCGGGATTGACCTCAGTATCGCGCCGAATCTCATCGAAGCTACGCAAGATTGCGGCGCGTTCGTGCAGATTTCTGGGGTCCTCAAGCGCATCGCCGTCAAACTCTCCAAGACGTGTAACGACTTGCGGTTGCTTGCGAGCGGCCCGCGCGCAGGCTTCGGTGAGATCAACCTTCCCCCGATGCAGGCAGGTTCTTCGATCATGCCGGGGAAGGTGAATCCGGTCATCCCCGAAGTCGTCAATCAGGTGGCGTTCGAAGTGTTCGGCAACGACATTACCGTAACCTTCGCAGCAGAGGCGGGCCAACTGCAACTCAATGCGTTCGAGCCGATCATTGCCGCGTCGTTGTTCAGGAGCTTTAACCATCTCACGGCAGCTAGCGTGACTCTGGCCGACAAGTGCGTCAAGGGAATCACCGCGAACCCGGAAAGGATGCTTGAAGCCGTGGAACGCTCCACCTCTCTCGCAACCGCGCTTAACCCGTATATCGGCTACAAGCTCGCAACGTCCGTGGCGCGTGAAGCGCATGAGACGGGAGCGACGGTTAGGCAGGTCGTTCTCAGCAAACAGCTCATGACAAGCGAAAAGTTGGACGAAGCGCTCCGGCCCGACGCACTGATCAAGCCGCGAGTGTACTGACCATTATCAGCAAAAGCGTACGGCGCCGTGTAGTTCCGGATAAGTCATCCTAAATAAAAAGTCTTTCCGAGGCGCGGCGCATTGGAGGAAACAATGAGTGACACCAATACTTCGGCTTACGCACAGCGTGATGCCGATGGAAAGCAATCGGACAAAGAAGCACTGTTTGCATCGCATGAAGCAGGATACGCGAAGCAACTGAAGTCGCGCCACGTTCGGATGATAGCGATCGGAGGTGCTATTGGCACCGGCCTATTCCTTGGGGCTGGCAGTCGGCTTCAGCTAGCTGGCCCGGCGCTGGCAATCGTGTACCTCGTGTGCGGCGCGTTCGCCTTCCTTATCATGCGAGCCTTGGGCGAGCTTGTGATGCATCGTCCGACCAGTGGGAGCTTCGTGTCCTACGCCCGCGAGTTCATGGGCGAGCGTGCCTCGTATGTGGCTGGCTGGATGTATTACCTCGCCTGGGCGACAACCGGCATCGTAGACATTACAGCTATCGCGATCTACATGAAGTATTGGGCCGTATTCTCAGACGTTCCTCAGTGGGTGTTTGCTCTGGGCGCCCTGGCTATCGTGTCCCTGATGAACATGATAGGCGTGAAGGTCTTCGGAGAGATGGAGTTCTGGTTTTCTCTCGTGAAGGTCGGGGCATTGAGCTTGTTCCTGCTCGTCGGCATCTTCTTCCTGGCGAGCGGGCATCCGGTTGCCGGATCGGTGCCCGGCATTCATCTCGTCGCTGAGAATGGCGGCTTCTTCCCGCACGGACTGTTTCCTGCCGTTCTGATTGTTCAGGGTGTGGTTTTCGCCTACGCGAGCGTCGAGCTAGTCGGGATCGCAGCCGGTGAGACAGCGGAGCCGCGAAAGGTTCTGCCGAAGGCAATCAATGGAGTCATGTGGCGGATCGCGCTGTTCTACGTCGGCGCGGTGGTGCTGCTTACCATGTTGTTGCCATGGACAGCATACAGTGCGCACGAAAGCCCGTTCGTGACCTTCTTCGGGAAGCTCGGCGTTCCCTATGTCAGCACCGTCATGAACGTCGTGGTATTGACCGCTGCATTCTCCAGTCTCAATTCGGGGCTGTATTCGACAGGCCGGATCCTGCGGTCCCTTGCAATGGGTGGCTCGGCACCGCGCTTCGTCGCGCGTATGAATCGCAACGGTGTTCCTTACGGTGGCATCCTTGCCACGGTAGCGGTCAATGCGATCGGTGTACCCCTAAACTACGTCGTTCCAGCGCAGGCTTTCGAGATCGTTTTGAATGTCGCGTCGCTCGGGATTATCTCGGCTTGGGGCTTCATCGTCGGTTGTCAGATCCTGTTCCGTCGCGCGGTCAATCGCGGCGAATGTGAAGATGTGTCGTTCCGTATGCCGGGCGCTCCCTTCACCTCGTGGCTGACGCTCGTGTTTTTGCTGGGAGTTTTGGTCCTGATGGCATTCGACTACCCGAGCGGTACGTGGACCGTTGCCATGATTCCAGTTTGGGGGCTGGTTTTGGCTATCGGATGGCGCATCAAAACGCGGCGGGCTGCGCATGGATTGGCGTATCCGCCGGCTGGTAGACGCAATCCCGAGAAAGCGTAAGCTTGTTTGTCCGTCAGTGCCGACGGACGGCAAATGAGCGGCGTGAGCACACGCTAGGACGGGGCATCCGAGGATTTGCCGTCAGCGGCGTGCACCGAAAGACACTTCTGCTATTCCTCGCGCTCCTTCTCAATTCATGCGGACAGGTAGGACCTTTGGTCAATTCTCGCCCAGACAAGTGCGCTGGGATTTCTGCCGATCGTCGATGGCTTCCGATACAGAGCGGAGACTACTGAAACGAACGTTAATGGCCGTTGTGCCTCCGAAACAGTCAATGCAGGAGGCCGGGTCCTAGCGGCACATGCGGGTCGTCTGCTGCGGCCCCGTAGGTACGCCGCATGAGCTGACCGGAGGGCGAGATCGGGCTGCTCTGGGCACAGTTTGGGGTGCACGAAATGCGGGGATAGACTGATAAATTTTATTATCTGTCCATCTCTGATTGTGATCTAAACTGGCGATCATGAAAACGCGCGAGACCGAACCCGTCACGTTTCCCGACGACGCCGAACTGGCCGCGCTGCGCGCCTGGTACGCCGGGCTCGGCGCCCGAGCGGCCGTCGCGCGCTATCTGGGCGACCGCAAGGCGCCAGGGGCATCCGCGCGCAGCGTGCTCGGCCGTATTCGGCGCGGCTTGATCGCATATGCGGCAAGCCGCCATCGGGACGATCTGGCGGAGGTATTCGGCGAAAGAGGGACCAAGTCGGCCGACTTCCTTGCGCGCGCGATCGAAACATTGCGCAGCCTGCCAGCCCCGATGCCGCACATTGCCGACGAGATCGACCGGTGGTTGTCGCCTCGCACGGTGGCCGCCTTGCGGGCGCATGGCATCCGGACGCTAGCTGATCTAACCGTGCGGATTCCGCGCCGGCGCCGCTGGTGGACAGGTATCGCCGGGCTCGGCGTCGCCGGCGCTCGCCGCGTGGAGGCGTTTTTTGCCACGTACCCGGCGTTGACCGAACGGGCGCGGGCGTTGATCGTCGCCGCACCGGCCGGGAACATCGTGCCGTGGGAACAGTTGGGTGTGCCGCACGAAGTCGACGGCTCGCAAGGACAGTTCCGCGCGCCGCGGGCCGCCTGCCTGCTGAGTGCGTCCAACGATTACGAGGCGATCCAATCCTGGCTGTCGCTGCACGAATCGGCCGCCACGCAGCGCGCCTACCGCAAGGAAGCGGAACGTCTGATCCTGTGGGCAATCGTCGAGCGCGGCCGTGCGCTGTCGTCGCTCACTACCGACGACGCGATCGCGTATCGTGCCTTCCTGCGCCGCCCTTCGCCGCGCGAGCGTTGGGTCGGGCCGTCGCGGCCGCGGCGCAGTATTGAATGGCGGCCGTTCACCGGCGCGCTCTCACCCCGATCGGCGGAATACGCACTGAACGTCCTGTCGGCGCTGTTCCGCTGGCTGGTCGAGCAGCGCTACGTGCTGGCGAATCCATTCGCCGGCGTCAAGGTCAAGAGCCACGCGCCGGGCGCGGGACTGGACGTGTCGCGGGGCTTCTCGGAGGGCGAGTGGCTGCTGATCCGCACCGTTGCCGACGGCCTCGAATGGTCCTGCGGCTGGAGCGAGCCGGCCGCGCAGCGCCTGCGGTTTCTGCTGGACTTCGGCTATGCGACGGGCCTGCGCGCCAGCGAGCTGGTTGGCGCGACGCTCGCCGACATTCGCCGGGACGAGCAAGGCGATCACTGGCTGCACGTGCTCGGCAAGGGTGGCAAGCGCGGTAAGGTTGCATTGCCGCCGCTTGCGCGAACGGCACTCGACCACTATCTCGTGCAGCGGGGCCTGCCGGTCACGCCCGCTCGCTGGAACCCGGCGGCGCCGCTTGTCGCAAGCCTTGAGGAGGACGGCGCAGGCATCGAAAGCACGCGGCTCTGGCGCGTGCTGCGGCGGTTCTTCGTGCTGGTGGCCGACGCGATCCAGGGCGAGCGGCCCGCGACGGCCGAGAAGCTGCGCCGGGCGAGCCCGCATTGGATGAGGCACACGCACGCGTCACACGCGCTGGCGCGAGGCGCCGAGCTGATCATGGTGCGCGACAATCTGCGCCATTCCTCGATCTCCACGACGTCGACCTATCTGCACAGCGACGAAGTGCAGCGAGCCCGGCAGTTTGATCAGGCGTTCGCCGCACGAGATTTAAAGCGGTAGGCCGTTTATACAGACATCCACATAAGTGCACGAACTTTCATAACTTCAGGGCTTATGATAGGAAATTGCGCTTACCTTGTTCATCCCCCTACAACTTAGCCGCTACAACTAGCTGTCGAGGCCAGATTTAAATGTCGTAGCGCCAGCTAAATAGAAATGTCGTATCTG
>CBIHOQ010000069.1:0-14644 GCA_966212065.1 uncultured Burkholderiaceae bacterium | reverse complement strand
CTGAAATAGAGAAAGCCCCGCAAGTCCGAGAACTTACGGGGCTTTGTCACCGCTTCTGGCGGAGACGGAGGGCGCGCTAAGCTGTCCGGGGAGCCGCTCCGGGTTTGGCTCCCACTTCCGGATTAGCGCCCTACCCCCTTGCCTACCCCCACTGCGTCGCGCGTGAATATCGAAATCGGCACGCAAAGGAAACATGACGATGAAGTGGACGGCTTTCGGCATCACAATCGTAGCCGCCCAGCGCTTCACTTCGCGCTACCAGTTCATCGAGGGCCGCCTTCCGTTCCGCTGCCGTGGTCGCCTTGTACGCGATGATGTCGAACAAACGGATGTAGCGACGGCCCAACCTTATGAAACGGCAGATCGCCGGCTTCGAGCCGTCCGATCAAATAGGGACGGGACACCCCAAGGATAGCAGCGGCCTGCCCCATTGTCAGTTCTGTGTCGGCCGGCTTCAGCGGAAGGGTCTGCCGGCTGTACATCACTGCGAGTCTTTTGGACGAGTCCATGACGGTCTCCGCGTGGTAGTCACGATGGCCTCCGGTGATTAGAACTACATGGCACCCGAGCGCTCAGCCGCCGTGATCGCCGGTCAGTTCGATGCGAAATAAAGCGCAACGCGATCGGTTGTCCACGTTGCGACGCCTGTGCCGAAAAAGTCTGCGTCTTCGGTCCACACTGGACAGCCAAGGACCATCGCACATGCGAGGACCGGCCAGTCATCGGCATCCCTGACAGCGATTCGTTGTAGTGCCGGCTCTTTCATACCCGCGTAGGCGCCAGCATCGACCACATGCACGATTGTTTCAAGGCTGTCGAGCACCATGATGGCGGGATCGCCCGGAATGCCTCGCTTCTTGAGCAGCGGCGGCAAATACTTCCTGGCATCGGCGTACGCGACGTCGGGGGCGAAGAACCCGACGTCGGGCGTATTCTCGAGGATGAGGTCGCGTACGCGGCGGCCTAGGACAGCGCGAATCAGGATGTTCGCATCAAGAACGATCGATTTTGTGCTCATGCGGCCTTGGGTTTCTTACGCGCGCCAGCCGGCCTTCGAGCCGCCTTGAAATCGGATACCACCTCTTCCACATCGACGCCACGCTCGGCAAGGAGTCTATCCAGCGCCTTGCTTGCCTTCTTCAGGGCCGCAACGTCCCCCTCGCTCCGCCCTTGCGCGGGAATGAAATAGCCAACCGTCTGCCCGTGCCGCGTGACGGCGACAGGCGTACTCGACGCAATGTAGTCGGCCAAATCGGCCCGGAATTCGCGGATCCCAACCTTGATCGTTTCCATGTCATCGCCCCAGCGTCGGCGTTTATGAATCTGTGTGTACACAATTCTACGCCACCGGCGAAGCAAGAACAAGGCGGCGGCTTTTTCAGCCTGCCGACGATCCGCCGCGCGACATCCACTTGGGCTTCGGCTCGCCTCAACGCTTCCTGCAGACCCGGATGGAGGGCTTGCATCCGGCACGTGGCGTCGGCCGGCCACTCGTCGCTTGCCACGCTAAGCTGCATAACGGCGTCGAGCCTGCCGCGATCAGCATTGTTGCCAACTCGGGCGGCCGACCAGTTCGCCCCCAGTTCAAACGAACAACCGCGGGCAACGACCAGCTCTGCTGGCCAAGCCAAAACGGGAACGGTCCAACGCCGTGCGAGGCTACGCGGCCGTACGCGATAGCTGCCTCTTCTGGTCCCACCATTTCAGCGAGAGATCTTCTACCGGCTACTCACGAAGTCGGCTACGCAGAAGCATCAGCAGCCCTTCTTCCAGATCGTGCTGAAAGTCGTAGCGCAGGGCCGCCAGATCGGGGCGTGCTATCACTTCTGCTGCGACCTTGGCCGGATTACTCAGCGGCCAGAGCCCGATCATTAGCGGCAGCGCCTGGTGGATAAACTTTTCGAACGTGGATGCGGCGATGGACGGCACGCAGCCGTGAAAGTCGAGCGCCGTCTCCTTCCGTACGCTTAGCAGTCCATGCTTGAACCCCACCATGCGCTCGGCAGAGACATTGCGCTCGAGAATCGACGGGAAGACGCTAGTGAGCTGGCACAACAGTGGGCGTGCCGCCACCGTTGCGGAGAACGCACGCGCGATATGTTCGATGGTCCCCCTACGCCTCGCATTGCGGTTCAGCGCAGCGCGGAGCTCGGTGCGCCAGATCATGAATTCCTCAACGAGCAAAGTTAGCAGAACGGCTTCGCTGCTCTCGAAGTACCGATACACGTTCGACTTGGTCATCTGCGCGCACCGCGCGAGCTCATTGATCCCGAGGTCGTGCACGTCCGGAATCTCGAGCAGCAGCAACCTGGCCGTGTCAAGCAGGTGTCGCCGGCGCTCCTCCTTTTGCTCGGCAGAGCGCGCCCTTAAATACGTCGATGTCGTCATCGTGGAAGAATCCGAAAAGCTGTTCCGCGAAAGCACTAACTGTTCATGAGTCGGGCGATGATCGCCTGGTGTATCCAGCGAGGCGTCGCCCAGATCATCGCCACCGCTGACTTGTTTGCCCAGCCTGGAACGACACTGATGCGCCCCGCCTGCAGTGCACGTATTCCGGCACGCACCACGGGCTCCGGCTTCATCATGAGCAGTTTCAACGCGAACGTAATCTTCTGATTTGCCGCCTGAGCGAATCCGGTGTCCGAAATGCCCGGGCAAAGCGAAGTCACAGTCACGCCGTCCCGTTTGAACTCGCGGTGCAGCGCATCGCCTAGCCGCAGAACATACGCCTTTGCCGCACCATAGACCGCCATGTCCTGCACGCCGTAATAAGCCAGGAGACTAGCTACCAGCAGGATTTTGCCACGGCCTCGCTGACGCATGTCCTGCCCGAAGAGACGCGTCATGGCAGTCAGACTGGCAATATCCAACTGCACCATGTCCAACATCGCGTCAAGCGGCGCATCAAGGAACGGCCCTTGCAATCCATGGCCGGCGTTGTTTATCAGGATGTCGACTGCGATACCCTGGTCACGCAGTCGTGAGTGCAACTGACCGATGGCGTGAACATCAGAAAGGTCGACCTGCTCCGCGAGCACATTGACGCCATACGCCTGGCGCAGGGATTCCGCTAGTGATTGAAGCCTGTCCAGCCGGCGAGCCACCAGAATCAACGAATGGCCCTTTGCCGCGTACTGGCGCGCAAACTCCTCACCAAATCCGCTCGAGGCGCCGGTGATGAGAACCCATGAACCGTTATCAGACGCCATATCGGTAGCCTTTGCGTGAAGGTGATTGTGTCGGCCGCGGAGAGCAGCCACGGTTCATCGCATCCGCGGGCCCCCAGGGAACATAAGCGCCCGATGGTCTCCAATATAACAGACTACCGGTCTCTTGTGCGGCGATTCTATTCAAAGGGCAGGACAGATAGGGATGATGGAGGGCGCTAGGGCGCCGCTGGGATAGTTAACGGAAGCGCGGTCAGAGTCTGCTTGATGCACAGGCCCCGGAAGTCGAGCCAGGCTGCTAAGGAAGCGGGAGAAACGAGCCAGCCCTTTCGGTTGAAACCGGACATCATGGCGACTAAACGACTGGCGGAATACACGATACCGTTAGCATGGCAACGCACGCCGGTTGGGAACACTTCCGACTGATCGGCGTGGTAGCAAACAGAGATCGTTTGGCCAGCGAGGCTAATGAGAACGCCAAGCGCAATGAGAGGCCCAACGGTGCTCATCTGGCCCCTTCTATGACGTTCTTAACGGCAGGCAGCGAGGAAAGTCGCCCGCCCTGAAAAGCGGGCCGTCCGGGTCCAGTTCTCGATACGCCGCTGGAGCGGTCGCAACACCATGCTTCGCCGCGAGCCGGTACGCGAGATAGTCGTCAATCGCCCGGCACGTGTTGGCACTAAAAATGGAAGGCCGCGAGCGCAAGCGCGCGGCTTCGGGCGGAGCTCCAAGAGGTGCGCAATTGCGGCGCGATCCGGTATACTATGGCGCATGAGGATTCTGGTCCGACTGATCGCCTATTTCCTAATTGCGTGGTTGCCATTGCTCGGCTACCCGGCGCAGGTGACGTCGTGCCCCAAAATGTCCGCCACCGGCATTCAGCGCTCCAACTGCGCAGCATCAATGGCCGGAGTGAAGCACCACGCGCAGCCATCGAAAGTTTCGATGAACAAACTGGCGCCGGCCTGTCATGGCAATCCTGGCAGCTTCTCGTGCAGCATGCCGTTCCTCATTTCTCGCCAAACCACCGTCGCCGTTTCCGCGTCGCCCGTCTATCGGGATGTCAGTCGCACGCTCGTCGCCCAATTCATCTCCGCCCCACCGCAGCGTCCACCACGAACGCTGTAATCCCCCGCCCGTTGCATCGCGCCGACCGCACCAGCGGCGGGTTATCGCTCGTGCTAACTCCGTTGCGGTAGCTGATTCCCCCATACCGTCCGTGCGAAGTTGTGCACCGCGCAGTCATCCGTGATTTTTGTCACGGTGCTCGGCCTTGCCGAACACTTCACTTAAGCCACCATCCCCTCGCACTGCCGTGCGAATTCTCTGGAGCATCGTATGAATGCGAAACAATTTTCAATTTCCCTCATTTTCCTTTTCCTCGCCGGGTTGTCCGGAACCGCCCTGGCGGCCGGAACGCCGAATGAAACCCAATCCGCGCCCTCACCTGCCATGAGCGAAATGATGGGACACGGCGCCATGGGCATGGACATGATGGGCAACTGCCCGATGATGGGCGGGACTCACCTGAGCGGCAAGGATTCCATGCTGATGCGCGCCGACATGATGCAGGCGATGAGCAACGTCATGCGCAAGTACGCGGATAAGGCGCACGATTGACCGATTTGCTTGGCAAGGTTCCCAACGAATAGAAGGAGCTTCCAGTGAAGTGCAACACGAAAATCATGCTGAAAGCCGCCGCCGGGCTGGTGATGCTCGCCGTCATCGGGTACTGGGCGCTGCCTCAGTACCGCACTCTGATTCTCGGCCTGGTACCCATCACCGGCACATTGCTCTGCCCTCTGTCGATGGTAGCCGCTATGTGGCTGATGCGGCGCCAGGACGAGCCGTGCACCGCATCGGCGCCTCGTGCGAGGCCGGCTATGCGCTCGCTTGAGCAGCAGACCTGATCTTAGTGCCCCGCGGTCATAGACGCGGCAGCCTCGCCTCTGCGCGTCTGTGAGCGGGCAAGGAGAAGAGATATGAACGATGCGCCATGGGCATTGAAGGCAATTGTCATCGTGCTCGCAGTCATTGGACTCCTCGCCGTGTCGGGCATCGCCGGCATGGCGGCCATGCATATCGGGATGATGCACGGGTTCGGCTTCTGCCGCGATGGGATGAGTGCATGGCGATAACGGTGTCGTGCAAAGCGGAATGCCCACTAGTGGAAAGCAGGACATACGGCAGGTACACATGAACCTTGGAGGTTCAATGAGAGACCACAACCGTCGCCAGCCGTCGCGCGCGGTATCGCGACGTTTGCTGCGCGCGAAGCAAAGCGTTATCACACTGCTCGCAGGTGCGTGTCTGCTGCTCGGTGCGAACGTGGGTGCCGCCACTGTTGCGAACAGCCCAATTGTCGCGCTGGGATTCGACGCGGCGAATCACCTGTTCTTGAAGGCTGACACCAAGGCGCTCTATCGAAGCGCCGATGGCGGCCGGCATTGGACGCAGATCACGTTGCCCCATGCAAATGGCCGCATCACCGCGCTCTCGACGTCGGCGCACAAGCCGGGTCGACTGTACCTCGGGGGACCAGGTCTGGGGATTTTCAGTAGCGACGACGACGGCCAGCATTGGCACTCGCTCGACAAAGGTTTGCCGAACCGCAACGTCGTGGCCGTTGCCGCCCATGCGGACGAGGCCCGCACGGTTTACGTCTATATCGCTTCATACGGCCTCTTCCGGAGCCAGGACGATGGACTACATTGGCGGCTGATGGATCGCGGACCCCGCGAGCCGATCCTGCGCCTCGTTCACTCGAACATGCCGGGCAGCATGCAGACGGGCTGGCTCTTCGCGACGACTTCGAACGGCGTTGCCCGATCGATGGACTGCTTCTGCGGTTGGCGCCAAGCGGGAGCGCTGAGCGGTGAGATGACCGCGATCGCCTACGATCCGAAGCAGCCCCAGAAGGTCTACGCGGCGACAGGAAAAACGCTCCTGCTGAGTAGGAACGGAGGGGAACAATGGACACCGGTGAATGCGCCCGGCCCAGCCATCACGGCGCTGCTCCTCACGCCGGACGGCAGGCTGTATGCGGGCGCCGATGGCATGCTGTTTCGCAGCGATGATCAAGCGACGACATGGGAGCGCGTTCATGATTGAGCTGCCCCGGGCCGCGATGATCGGGCTCATCGGCATTGCCTCGACGGCATACGCAGGCGATATGCGGCCATTGCCCGCAGCAGCAGATTTGACGCAGGTCGGCCGTACGGTCTACCTGCAACAATGTGCTTCGTGCCATGGCGTGCATGGCGAAGGCGCGCCGCGCTGGCAGCAGCCCGACGCGATGGGCGAGATGCCGCCCCCTCCGCACGATGCGAGCGGCCACACCTGGAAGCACGCCGATGCGATGCTGTATCGGCTCGTCCATGACGGTTGGCGCGATCCGTTCAACAAGACCAGCCGCCTGACCATGCCGGCTTTCGGCGCGACGCTGAAACCGATCGAAATTCGTGCGGTGCTCAACTACATCAAAACGATGTGGACTCCAAAGGAAAGAGTGTTTCAACGCGAGGAGAGCCGGCATGCGCCGTATCCCCCCGAGGCTCGATGACCGCGCGGCAAACCGGGGAATGAGACTGCCATGCATTCACGCAACCTTATGACCGAACCGAAGGGTGTGCGCGCCGATCGACGTGCGGCGCTACGCTATCTGACACTCCCGCTCGTCGCCGGGCTGCTTGCGGCATGCAGCCGAAAACCCGTCTTCAAGGGAGTGGACATCAGCGGTTCGCCGCTGACCATGACGGCCACATTGACCGACGACACCGGCCGACGCCGGACGCTTGCAGACTTCCGAGGCCATGTGGTGGCCGTGTTTCTTGGTTATACCCACTGTCCGGACGTGTGCCCGACGACGATGGGCGAACTGAAACTTGCCATGCAGCAACTCGGCCAGCAGGCCGATCAAGTGCAAGTTCTATTCGTGACGGTCGACCCGGAACACGACACGCCGCCCGTACTGGCGCGCTGGGTGCGCGGCTTCGATCCGCGCTTTCTCGGCTTGCGCGGCACACCAGACGAACTAAAAGCGCTCGCGAGTCAGTTGAAAGTGTATTACGGCCGCTCCGGCAAAGCCGGCGACGACATCATGCATAACGGCAACGTGTTTCTCTTCGACCGGCACGGAGCCATCCGGGTGCTGGAGGAGACGGGCGCGAATTCCACAACGCTGGCCGCCGACATGCATGAACTGCTGAAGGAGAACTGACGCAATGAAGATACTGCTCGCCCGTAGCCATTCGGCGCCGCGCGCGTTGAAAGCATGGTTTTTCGAAACGGCTCGCGTGACAGGTCACGTACGAGGGACGCCGTCATGACAGCCGCGCATCGATTCAAGCTGTCGATCGGCAAGGTTTTGGTGGTAGCGGCGCTAGCGGTTCTCGCTGCTGTGGCCTACATGACCTTGCGAACGCAAACCGTACCCGACGCTACCTTCGTGCTGCTGTCAGGCCAGAAGATCACGACGGCCGAACTGCGCGGCAAGGTGTACCTCGTCGACTTCTGGGCGACGAGCTGCGCCACCTGCATCAAGGAGATGCCCGACATGATCCGCACTTACGAGAAATTCAAAGACAAGGACTTCGAATTCATCGCGGTAGCCATGCACTACGACCCGCCCGAATACGTGATCAACTACACGCAGACCCGGCATCTGCCATTCAAGGTTGGACTGGACCCCGACGGTAGCCTGGAGCACCGTTTCTACAACGTGCAGATGACGCCGACTACGTTTGTCGTGGACAAGAAGGGAAGGATTCTGAAGCGAATCCTTGGGGAGCCCGATTTCCCCGCGCTGCATCGTCTGATCGAGCGGGCATTGTCACAAACCTCCTGAGCCCACCCGTACAACATGTTTGCCTCGCTCTTCATGCAGACGTCGCTCGCCTTCGGGGCCGGCGTGCTGCTCAACCTCACACCGTGCGTGCTGCCCGCCGTCCCGATCAAGGTCCGCACGATTCTGCACGAAACGGGAGACCGCCCCGGTGCGCGCGTCGTATCGGCCGTTCTCTTTACCAGCGGATCGGTGTTGTTCTTCGCCGCTCTCGGACTGGCGACGGCGCTGCTGCATTTGCAATGGGGCGTCCTGTTTCAATCCCGGCTCCTGCTCGGTCTGCTCAGCGCCCTGTTGCTCGCGCTCGCCGTGATGAACTTTCGTGGACGCGGCTTCCCGATGCCCACCGCCGTCGCATCCCTACACAGCGTGCGCTTCCTCGAGCCGTTCGTTTCCGGGCTCATCGGCGCATTGCTCTCGACGCCCTGTACGGGCCCGCTTCTGGGCGGCGTTCTGGTATTCGCGCTGACGCAACCGGCACCCAACATCGTCGCCATCTTCGTCGCGATCGGCCTCGGACTCGCATTGCCCTATGTGGTCTTGATCCTTCGTCCCGCGTTGCTCAGGAAATTGCCGCGCGCCGGCGCGTGGTCCGATGTGGTGCGCCAGAGTTTCGGCTGGGCACTCGTGGCCGCGGCGATCTTCTTCGCGCAAAGCATCGTGCCCGCAGCATGGCGAACGCCGCTCTGGATCGCGCTTGGGGCCGGTCTGCTGGCGTGGGTGATCGCGATATTCGTGCGCACCCGAGATCGTGCCTCGCGCCGCGCCGTGGCAATCATCGGCCTCGCTGCAGCCGCTTTGGCTTATGCGGGCACGCAACCGGGATCGTCGGCCGAGCAGGACATCGCATGGCAACGACTGCGGGCCAACGATATCGCCGCTTTGCCGGTACTGGGACGGCCCGCGATCGTGGAGTTCACGGCACAGTGGTGCATCAATTGCAAGATTCTTGAACACACCGTGTATCGAGATCGCGAACTCGTGCGGGCGATTCAACAGCATGGCGTGATGCCGTTTCAGGCGGACCTCACGCGGCCTGATCCGGCGCTCGAACACCTGCTTGCCTCGTATGGGGGCGCGGGCCTCCCGTTCATCGCGGTGCTTGATCACAACGGGCATGAGGTCCAGCATTTTTCCGGGTTGTTTACCAGCGCAAGCCTCGTAGAGGCGTTGAATACGCTGAATTGAACGGAGCATTTTTGTGAAAATCATTTCCAACCGGGTCCTCGTTCTCCTCGGTACCATCGTTGTACTGGGTAGCCTCGCGTTTTTCGCGTGGCACGCACTGGCCCCCCCATCCCCGCCTTCGCAAGACCTGTCCAGCTTCGCGACAACGGGCATCGCCGATTCGTCACAATACGTGAGCGCGTCGGTTGCCCTGCGTGATCGAGGCGTCGAGGTGACGTTGCACATTCAGCCGGGTTGGCACGTCAATGCCCATCCCGCCTCGCTCCAATACCTGATTCCGACGACGATCCTGAGGGGACACGAAGGATCACTGCATGAGGTGCAGGCGAATTATCCCGCTGGCCGAAGCAGCGGAATCATCATCGAAGGAAAAGACATTCAAGTCTATGAAGACGGCGCGCTCATCCGGATACCCGGCGTCGCGAGCCTGAACGGAGATCCTATCGTGGTGCGGGTGCAGGCCTGCAACACGCAAGGTATCTGTTTGCCGCCCGCGAACGTGGCTGCATCGACTACCCGCGCTTAGCCGAATCAACAACGTGTCGTTCCCAAACCCTTATAACCGAAGACAAAGGAGCAATATCATGCGCTACCTGAAAACCTTGCTGATGGTGGTTACCCTCGGCCTTGCACTGCCGGCCCTGGCGGCAGGCGTCCCTGTGAAGCTATACAAAAACCCGAATTGCGGGTGCTGTGATGGTTGGGCGAAACACCTCGAAGAAAACGGCTTCCAGGTGGAGACGATCAACACCGAAGACATGGTTTCGATCAACCAGAAGTATGGGGTGCCGGAAAATCTCGAAGGCTGCCATACGGCCATCGTCGGAGGCTACGCGGTCGAAGGGCTTGTTCCGGCGACCTACGTTCAGCGCTTGCTGAAAGAGCACCCGATGGTCAAGGGAATCGCCTTGCCCGGCATGCCGACCGGTGCACCCGGCATGCCGGGGGCCAAGTCCGGGCCGCTGAATGTGTACTACATCGACGCCAGCGTGCCGCCTCGTCTCTTTGCGCGCTTCTAAGGGCTTCCAGAGTCCGCACGTGCTGGTCGGCTGCACGAACACCGTTAAGCGCTGTGCTTCACTCCCGCCGCACGATCTGCGGCGCCGCCGCCCGGGCGTCTGCGCCGCTCGGCATACCGCACGAAGCGGACGCCCGTTGCGTTGGCGGCCCGGACGCCTTCCTCCCCGCCAACGCGTCGGCCACATTACGCTGCCAGCCGCTAGCTGACGAATAGTCCGGGCCCAGCGCGAGCCGAGGCGACACCGTAGGCCACGGCTGCTGCTGAAAGTAGGCGAAATACATTGCCGTCATCGCGTATTGAGACGGGAACCAGAACGAATTGGCTACCCGCGCGACTCGATATAGGTGGTCCAGCGACGCGCCCTGTGAAGCGCCCAATTCGATCAGTCCGAGCAGAGCCGAGCCATGATTGCAGTCCTGAAAGAATGTCGAGTTGTCGCAACACGGTCGAAACGTGGTGGTCGCCACCTCAAGCGCTGTCGCCTCCTGCGCGTGCGTCAAACGGACGGCATCGACCTGGTCGAAATAGATGTACCCATTGTTCGCGCGTCCGAGCGTCCATCCGGCTGTGCTGGCGAATGACGGCAACCGCACCGTGCGGATTGGACTCTGTTGATTGAATCCTGCACGCGTCGACAGGCCGAGTGGCCAGAGCAGATGCAGCAGATACGGTGCATTCTCCTGCGACAAGACGATCGGCGATGCCGATGGCGCGGCGAACAGCTGCTCGACCCAGGCCGGGAGACGCCCCTGCGCGGCAAGGACGGCGCGATATTTGTCGGGATCGAGCGCGCCCGCGGCAACCAATCGGCGAATCGCATCGCCGAAGACGATGCTGGTATTGGCACCCCGCCGCGGAATGACTTCGTCGATGTCGATCCGATATCGCGGTTGCAATCGATCCGCGCCAGCGCCCGCTGCTCGGCTGCCGTAATACCCGAGCGACACCGCCAGCGCGCCGAGAAAGCGCCGGCGGGTAAAGGCTTCACCCCCGTGCGTTTGTTTCATTTTCCAGTCCCCGTCTGTTACCTGCATCGTCCATCACATTACTACCGGTGAACGGCCGGCGTGTGAGCCTTTCCGCACATCATCACTGCCGCTGCGTCGAGAATCGGGCATGACGGCCGCTGAGCGCCGGCGCAATGCTGCTACCAGCGCAACCACCGAGGTGCGACGATCGCGCCTGCCATGGTCGGGATGGCGATGCCCAGGACATACCAGACAGCCCAGAACGGCACACCCATTTCCGGGCAATGCAGCATGTACGTCACTGTTGCGGTTGCGCCGGCCATCATGCCGGCCGCTGCCCCTGCGAGCCGCAGCCGCGGCGCAGCGAGTCCTCGCACGGCCCAGAGCGCGGCGACGACGCCCGGGATCGACAGAAAGGCAATGTTGAGCGAGCATGAGCGCCAGCTATGCCCCATCAGCAGAAGCACACGTGCATCGGCCGGCGCGAGCCACCATGCGATCAGGCCCGCCAGCCATACGCACCCGAGCGGAAAGGCGATCCCGGCCCATGCCGACCCGACGGCCACGCCGGGTCTCGACAGTCGAGCAGTGGCGACGAGCGCGCCTGCGGCCAGCGCGAAGGGAAACGCTACTCTGGCCCAAAAGAGCGGCGTCTTCAGCATCGCGTCGATATCGGGGCGAATGCCATACAGCACGATGATGAGCAGCGCTGGGGCAAGCGTGCCAGCAAGCAACGCCCAACCGAAACGGCGGGCGACGACATGCGGTCTGACGGGCGTCAACGCACGCGCGAGCAATTCGATTAGACGGTCGGTTTCCATACCAGAATTTCGGTCTACCACCGCATTCGGTTACAGCTCCGTGTTGGCGCTCTGCTACAAAAACCTCATCTCGTTCGTGGCGGATTCCGTCCGCCAGTCGCCATCGCGGACAACAAGCACGCAAACGACGTTAGGTTCATTGCACGCATGAAAAGCGTCCCTCAGCGGGCCAGGTAACTTCGGATGAATCGAAGCATTTGCGGATCGTCCCATTTGGCCTTTCCCAGCTTGCGGCCCACCTCACGGCCGTTGCTGTCGATGAGCAGCGTAATCGGCACGCCGATCGCCGCCAGCGCCGACGCCTCGTTGAACGTGTCGAAGTACGGGTGCAGGTGCGTGACGCCCGTCTCGCGAAAGAAGGCGCGCACTACCGGCAGTCCACCGGCGTCAAGGGACACCGTGACGACCTCGAAGCCCAGTCCGCCGAGCTTTGCCTGCAAGCGGTCGAGGGTCGGCATCTCCTCGCGGCAAGGCACGCACCAGGTCGCCCATACGTTGAGCAGCACCACCCGTCCGCGAAATGAGGCCAAGCTCGTCGCCGCGCCATTTTCATCCGTGAACCGCAGCGGCGTCAGATCGTGCGCGCGCGCATGAACGGTGACGCCGCTCACGACGCGGTCGGCAGACAAGCGCCAATAGGCTAACCCGCCTCCACTCACGAGCGCGACACCCAGCATCGCCAGTAGCGCTATTCTCATCGCACGCCAGCGGCGGGCGGTCTCGTCATTCATGCACATTGTCTTCGAATAAAGGCGGAGATTTCCTCGGGGCGCGAGAAAATCACCGCCGCACGATCACCCCGCATGCCGGTGCCGACGAGAACGGGCTTGCCCGCTGCCGGACCGTCAGCGCCACCATCCGTTTTGAACCGGAGGTTGTACTCCCAGAAGGTGTGGGTCCTTCCGTCGGCCGTCGTGAGGCGATAGGTGTCATCGCAGTACCGAATCGCTGTGAGCTGTGACGCTGCGTCGGCCTGCTTTAGGTTCGGCAGGCGCCGATCGGGTACCGAGACTCGACCGTTCGATACCGCCTCGAGGAAAGCAAGCAAATCGGCCCGCACGCGCGAATCCGCAATCCCGGGAAATTCCATTTCGTTGCCTGGGACGAGTGCTGCGGGGGTCCCTGACCCATGCGTCGAGGTTCCGGTTGTCCCAGACGATGCCTGAATGCTTCAGCGCGTCGGAATAGCGCGCAAAACCGGCGAGTGTCCCCGCTCTACGCCCCCACACGCCAGCAAGGCTTGGTCCTGTCATGTGGTGCCCCGGCGCAAACGAATGACACGCCATGCATTCCCGGGCCACCTGCGCGCCGCGTGCAACGTCGCCCGCACCATGAACCGACGGCACGCCGAGGATAAGCGTGGCCAGCGGCACGATGCGCAGCCATGGATGCGATTGCCACCTCATTGGTCCACTCCAATCATGTACCGGACGGGGATCAATCGCGATCCGATGCGCCAATCGCCCACGTCAGATCCTGACGCCCCGCAGCCGCAATGCGTTCGTGATCACCGACGCCGAGCTCACACTCATTGCCAGCGCCGCAATCATCGGCGACAACAACCAGCCGGTCAGCGGGTACAGGACACCGGCGGCCAGTGGCACGCCCAGCGCGTTGTAGATGAAGGCCCACGCCAGATTCTGCTTCATGTTCCGCACGGTCGCTTCGGACAGCACACGCGCTCGTGCGATACCGCGCAAATCGCCCTTCACGAGGGTGACCTGCGCACTGTGCATCGCGACGTCCGTGCCCGTTCCCATCGCGATACCGACGTCGGCCTTCGCGAGCGCCGGCGCATCGTTGATGCCGTCTCCGGCCATGGCGACGACTGCCCCTTCGCTCTGCAGCTTCGACACCCATGCCAGTTTGTCGGCCGGCTTGCATTCGCCGCGGTATTCGTCGATCTTGAGCCGCTCCGCCACGGCCTTCACGGTCGCCGCAGCGTCGCCGCTCGCGACAACCACTCGCATGCCCGCTTCGTTGAGCGCGGCAAGGGCTTCCGGTGTGCTTTCCTTGATCGGATCGGAGACCGCCAGCAAGCCGGCGAGCGTGCACTCCACCGCCAGATACATGACAGTCGAACCCTGCGCGCGCAACACCTTTTCCCAAATTCCATCAGGGAAAATGGTGTGCCCTGCGTAATACCAGACGTTCACGAGTCCCACGTGGGCATCCCCAGCATAAAGGTCAAGCCCACCCTCGTAGACTGTCGGCTCAATTAGCTTGTCCACGAGATGGGTGATGAGGTAGTACCGCTTGTCAACAACCATCATCTTCGCGTTCGCCGGGGTGAGGTCGGGCGACGCGAAAAACTGGAGCAGCGCCTGCTGCCCGCTGCGGCTTCCTCGGAGCTTGGTATACTTCGCCTCTGTTTGTCCCTGGCGCAAAAGAGGCCGCACAAGCTGTGCAGCGCGCTCGCTATCAAGGTTCGTGCTTGCCATGGAAAAGAGGGGCTGGTCGGCACTGAGCAAGTCGACACCGGTATTGCCCGATTCGTCACAAAATAGGTGCATAGTTGCTCCTACGAAAAGTGAGGCGCCGTCGGTTCTCAGTGACTTGCGCGTTTGGGCATAAACCCGGACGTAAGCGGTAAGCCATGGGCGTTATAGAACTCGCGTAAAGGGAGTCGCACAATG
>CBIHOQ010000068.1:0-16115 GCA_966212065.1 uncultured Burkholderiaceae bacterium | reverse complement strand
CGCCGGACTGTTAATCCGTAGGTCCCTGGTTCGAGCCCAGGTCGGGGAGCCAAAAGCTTCTTGCAAAGGGCCCGTCTGTATCATCAGACGGGCCCTTTTTGCATTCGTCGCCGCGAAAGGCCACGAATCCCATGAGTTGTCTCAACGGTCCTCTGCCCTCCTTCGGCTCGTCCATCGGCCATCCGGCTAAGGCGCCCGCTGCAAACCGTTGTGATACCGTTTCGCTTTCCCTGTCTCACACCTCACCTCACCCCTCACGCGGCCGATCGCCGCAGGATTGCCCTTCGCCATGAGCCGCTTCGTTCCTTCGTCGTTCCTCATCGTCGCCGGCGCGTGCGCGGCGCTCGCCTGCGCAGCGCTGCCCGCATATAGCCAAGAGATCGGCAGCGTCAACACGAATTTTCACATCACGGGTTCGGACCGCGTCGTTGTCGAAGCTTACGACGACCCAGCCGTCGCGGGCATTACCTGCTATGTCTCGCGCGCACGCACGGGCGGAATCAAGGGCACGCTCGGAATCGCGGAAGATCCGACCGAAGCCTCGATCGCCTGCCGGCAGGTCGGACCCATCAAGTTCACCGGCCCCTTGAAGCGCCAGGCCGATGTCTTCACCGAACGCATGTCGCTGATCTTCAAGTCGCTGCACGTCGTGCGCATCGTCGACGAAAAGCGCAACGCGCTCGTCTATCTGACGTACAGCGACCGCATCGTCTCGGGCAGCGCCAAGAACAGCGTCAGTGCCGTCGCGCTGCCGGCCGGCACGACCGTCCCGTTACGCTAACGGGCCCGGCGCCCTCTCCCGCTACGCCGCATCGATGCCCGCCATGGACCCGCCCCGCTTCCGCGACTGCGCCCGCTATTGGCGATCGCCGCTGCTGCCCGGCGCGGATATGGTCACGGCCGAGTATCGCGAGCACGAGTTCGCCCCGCATTGGCACGAGGCGTACACGGTACCTGTCATCGAGGCGGGCGCGGAGGCCTATGCCTACCAAGGCGCGCAGTATGTCGCCGAAGCCGGGACCGTGCCCGTCATCAATCCCGGCGAAATCCACACCGGCTCGCGCGCCATGGAAGTGGGCTGGCGCTACCGCGTGTTCTACATTCCCGTCGATTTCATCCAGCAGCTTGCCCGCGAGACCGCGTCGGCGCCGCAACCGATGCCCTGGTTTCCGGCCGGTGCCATCAGAGACCCGGACGTAGCGGCCCGTATCGCGCGGGCTCACCGCCTGCTAGAAGGACTCGTTGACGTATCGTCGGGCGAAAGCCTGCGGGGCAGCCACCCGTCGGGCGGCGACCCGTCGGGCGGCGACCCGCTCGCGGCCGAGACGGCGCTTCTCGACGCCATGTCGACACTGATCGTGCGTCATGCGCTGACCCACCCGGAAGCGCGCCGGCCCAACCTCGATCCCCCGCGCGTCGCACGCATGAAGGAACGGCTAGCGGCCGATCTGACCGAGCCACTGAGCCTGTCGGCGCTCGCGGCGGATGTCGGCCTATCCCCGTTCCATACCGCGCGCCTGTTCACGCAGGCGACGCGCATACCGCCGCACGCCTGGCGCAATCAGTTGCGGCTGCAGCGCGCCCTCGCGCCGCTGCGCGAGGGCGTGTCCGTGGCCGACGTAGCCGCGGCCTGCGGCTTCACCGATCAAAGTCACTTCACCCGTCACTTTCGCCGCATGTTCGGGGTCCCGCCGGGCCGTTGGCAAGCCGGCGGCGCCGGCACACGCTGAGCCGCGCAGGGCGAAAGCAAGAACGTACAAGCGCCGGGCATCGCGCCGACGCTATTCTCCGGCGCAGTAGGAGGATTTCCCTTGAAACCGCGCACCCTGACCCCGCTCAATGAATTCGTCGACGGCGCCCGCGACACGATCCCGATGATGGTCGGCGCCGCACCGTTCGGCGTCATCTTCGGCACGCTCGTCACCGCCGGCCCACTGCATCTGTGGCACGGCCAGCTCATGTCGCTGGCCGTCTTCGCCGGCTCGTCGCAATTCATCGCGATTGGGCTCATTGCCGGCCATGCCGGCTTCGCCGTCGTCTGGGCGACAACCCTCGTCGTCAATCTGCGTCATGTGCTTTATAGCGCGACGCTGGCTCCGTACGTCGCGCGGCTGCCGGTGCGTTGGCGCCTCGCACTCGGGGGCCTCTTGACCGACGAGGTATTCGCGGTTGCCTATGCGCATTACCGCCATGCACCGCCCGGGCAAATCGGTCCTCACTACTTTCTGGGCTCGGGCGTTTCGATGTACGTGAACTGGCAGATCTGGACGCTGGCAGGGCTGCTGTTCGGCGCCGCCTTCCCGCGGCTGCAGTCGCTCGGGCTCGACTTCGCGATGGTCGCGACGTTCATTGCGATCGTCGTGCCGCAACTCGTCTCGCTGCGCTATATCGCATCGGCAGCAACGGCCGGCATCGTCGCGCTGGCCTGTGCGGGGCTGCCGTACAAGCTGGGTCTCCTGGCCGCCGTGGCGGCCGGCGTCGCAGTCGGCGTCGTGCTGTCGCGGCCTTGGACGGCCGGCGGCAACGCACAGCGCGACGCATCGCCGCAAACCGGCAACGGTGTGTCCACCGCCAATGCCAAGCAGGCACGCCGCTCGGAAGGCGCAAAAGGCCCAGAAGGCGCCGAGCGCGCGGCCGTGCCCCCAGCGGCAGATCGTGCGGCGGAGATCGCCTCATGAACTACGTCCTCCTGATCCTCGGCATGGCCGTCGTCACATTCTTGATTCGTTCGACGGTGTTCATCCTCGGCGAACGCGTCGTCTTCCCGCCGCTCGTGCGCACGGCGCTTGGTTTCGTGCCTGTCACCGTGCTGACGGCCATTATCGTGCCGATGGCCGTTACGCCCCACGGTGGTGCGCCCGAATTGACCTGGCGGAATGCCCAACTCGTGGGCGCGATCGTCGCCTGCGCGGTGTCCGCCGCGACACGCCGGCCGCTTTTGACGATCGCCGTGGGACTGGCCGTGTTCTTTCTGTGGCAAGGGTTGGTCGTTCGCTAAATCCCAAGTCGTCAGATAACCTGCGCATGCTCGCCTCAAGTTCTGTGCTCGATCGCCGTTAATCAGACGAAGCGCGCTTTTTGGCCGCGCGGCGCGCGGCGCACCAGCGCCCGTTGCCGGTAGCGGTCCGAAAGCGCATGCAAAAACCGTAACGCGCGCCGACATCGCGCCGGCCCGCCCCGTATGGGCCTCGGGGCGGCTCAACCCGGGGGGGCACCACGGTGGCATCCCTCCGACGGACGAGCGATCTGGACAGGCTATGGGCCAAATCACCCTTTCTCTTCGAGATGAGACGATTTCTTCACTGCACAAGGACTTCGAAGCCTTCGTGCGGGTATCGCTCAAGCTCGACCCGCAGTTTGCAACGCCTTCGTTCGAGGACTTCCTGCGCGCGAAGCTGCTCGACAATATGGTGCCCCTGACGGAGCACGCCGTGCAGCGGATGCTTCAAGGCGGGCAATACGCTTGGGCCAAGCGCACGCTGGAAAAAGAGTTTCCCGACGTGGTGGCGATCCTCATGCGCCAGGCCGAGGAGTTCGGATTCAGCTTCGCCGTGCGCTCGGAATGGACGCCCGATGAGCTCGTGAAGGCTGCGCGGGAATGGGCCCAAGCCATCGTCAAGGAAGCCGGCGGCGACCCCGCGTTGATCGACCCGCTTGCCGCGCAGATCAAAGCGACGGCACGCGACATCCAGTCGCTCGAAGAAAAGATGCAAACGCCGGCCTGGCGGCTGGCGGAATCGCTGCGCCAGCGTGTCTACGAGGCGAAGATCGCTTGCGAGACAAGCGTCGGCAGCACCGCACGCGAAAAGCTCGGCGAACTGCGCGGCCTGCTCAAGCTCGGGCTCGCACACGGTTCGTTTCAAAAGCAGGAAGCGCAGCAGATCATGGAGTACTTACGGCTGCTCAAGCCCGAGATTTTCGTCGAAGAGCCGTACGATGTCTTCTCGCGCATGGCCGCGTGGATGCGCAACTTTTTCATGCCGCCGGTCCGGCCCGCGCAACCGCGCGTCGAGCCTCGCCGGCCGCGGTAGCGCAGCGGCCCGGCTCTTCAATCCCACATTGCCTTGAGCTGCGCCGCGATGTCGACGCGGGCCTTCGCGGCGGCGGCGAGCCCCGTCGCCGTTGGCGGCGCGCCGGGCGCGACGCTCGGCCACGATTGGACGTCGAACAACGCCAGCAGCGGCGCGGGGATGAACCGGGTGCGCGAGGCCCAGACGTGACGGTCGCCAAGCGCACTCTGGTTATGCACGTAAAAGCGCTGCGGCACGACGATATGCAAATCCTCTTTCGCCCGCGTCATAGCGACGTAGAGCAGCCTGCGCTCTTCGTCGATCTCGTCCGGGCTGCCCGTGCCTAGATCGGACGGGATACAACCGTCGACGCCGTTGAGCACGAACACGTTGCGCCACTCCTGCCCCTTCGCGGAATGAATCGTCGAGAGGATCAAGTAGTCCTCGTCGATGAGCGGCACCCCCGATTCGCCGCTCGTCGCATCGGGCGGATCGAGTGTGAGTTCCGTCAAGAAACGCTCGCGCGTGGGAAACGTCGCGGCCAAACTCTCCATCTGCAAAATATCGGCGTGGCGCGTGGCCGAATCTTCGTGATTGCGCTCGAGATGCGGCTCGTACCAGCGCCGCACCTGCTCGAACTGCGCGGGCCAGAGCGTGCGTGAACCCCCAACTTCATCCATCAAGGTGGAAAACACAGGCCAATCGATGAGCGCGGGCGCCGGCGGCTTATAGGCGGTCAGCGCCAACGGCAGCTCGCCGGCCGCGGCGACGGCATCGAGCACGCGCCCGGCCGTGGCGGGCCCGACGCCCGGCATCAGTTGCAAGACGCGAAATCCGGCCACGCGGTCGAGCGGGTTTTGCGCCCAGCGCAGCACGGCGAGCACGTCCTTGACGTGCACCGAATCGAGAAAACGCAGCCCGCCGAATTTGACGAAAGGGATGTTGCGCCGCGCAAGCTCGATCTCGAGCGCGGCGCTGTGATGCGCGGCGCGAAACAAGACGGCCTGGGCCTTGAGCTTCATGCCGGCTTCGCGTGCCGCCAGGATCGCTTCCACCGCATAGCGAGCCTGCTCGAGTTCGCCCGCCACCGATACGAGCCGCGGACGCTGCGCCGAGGCCTTATCGGTCCACAAATCCTTCGTGAAGCGCTCGGCAGCGAGCCCGATGACCGCGTTCGACGCCGCCAAGATCGGCTCGGTCGAGCGGTAATTGCGCTCGAGCGTGATGCGTGCGGCACTCGGCGCGAAATGCCCGGGAAAATCGAGGATGTTGCGCACCGTCGCGCCGCGAAACGAATAGATGGATTGCGCATCGTCGCCGACGACGGTGAGTCCGCGCCCGTCGGGCTTCATCGCGAGCAGGATCGTCGCCTGCAGCTGATTCGTGTCCTGGTATTCGTCGACGAGCACATGATCGAAACGCTGCCCGAGATCGGCGGCGATCGACGGCTCTGCCGCCATGCGCGACCAGTACAGCAGCAAGTCGTCATAGTCGAGAATGTGCTGCGCTTGCTTGGCGGCCACGTAACGCGCAAAAAGCACGCGCAGGTCCTGCTCCCACTCGCGACACCACGGGAAGGCTTGCTCGAGCACTTGTCCGAGCGTTGCACCCGTGTTGACCACACGCGAGTAAATGGCGAGACAAGTCCCCTTGACGGGAAAACGTCGCTCTTTCGCCGATAGACCGAGCTCATGCCGCACGACGTTCATCAAATCGGCACAGTCTTCCCGGTCGTTGATCGTGAACATCGGCGAAAGCCCGATGCACTGCGCATACTCGCGCAGCAGACGCGCGCCGACGCCATGGAAGGTGCCGCTCCACGCCAGCGCCTGCGCAAGGTCGGCCCGCGTGCCGAGCGCCTGCGCGGCGATCCGCGTGGCGCGCCGCGTCATGTCCTGCGCCGCGCGGCGCGAGAACGTCAGCAACAGCAGCCGCCGGGGATCGGCACCTTTGACGAGCAGATGCGCGACGCGATGCGCGAGCGTATTGGTCTTGCCCGAGCCGGCACCGGCGATGACGAGCAGCGGCCCGCCGGGGCTCGCGTGCTCGCCGACGCCGTACTCGACGGCGGCACGCTGAGCCTCGTTCAGTTTTTCGAGATAAGGGGCGCCCGAGGCGGGCGAAGCCGAACAAACGGCGGTAGAAATCGTGGACACGGCGCGATGGTCGAGCATGCTAAACGGGCGAATGGCAGCCCACGGAAACGCGGGCGGCGGGGCACGCATACTGTATAGGCATACAGGCTCGGCTCGCAAGCGCTCGAAACGGGGCCAGTCCGAAAATACAAGCATCGGTTCACTCGGCCGCCCGCGTGGCTTATGATGCCTGCCCTTATCGCTCATCCGCCGCACGCCGGCTGTCATCGCCATGGCCAATCTCAATTTCACGCTCACGGGCGACCACGTTCAATTGCACAATTTGCTCAAGCTCATGGGCCTCGCCGACAGTGGCGGCATGGCGAAGCTGCTCGTCGTCGCCGGCGAAGTCACCGTCGACGGCCAAGTCGAACTGCGCAAAACGTGCAAGATCCGAGCGGGCCAAGTCGTCATGTTCGGCGACACGCGCATCGCCGTTCACGAGGGTACTTGACGTTGGATGAGCGGGCCGCCGCCGCGCCGGCTCCGCCCCCGCTATCCCGCCACGCAGCCGATACCGCACGCCTGGCTGCCCCGCTCGCCATTTCGCAACTATCGCAGATGGCGATGGGCGTTACGGACACCATCCTGCTCGGCTCGCTGAGCGCCGAGGCCCTAGCCGCCGGCGGCCTCGGCGCCGGGATCTTTTTCGTCATCGTCACGCTGCTGCAGGGCGTGCTCAGTTCCGTCAGCGTGACCGTCGCCAACGCGCGCGGCGCGCAGGCCGAGCATCGCGTTCCGCATATCTACTGGACGGGGCTCGCGTTATCGGTGCTGCTCGCCGTGCCGGCGTTCGCGCTGCTTTCATTCGCGGAGCCGATCCTGCTCGCCTTTGGCGAGCCGGCCGCGCTCGCGCGCGACGTCGGCGCCTACACGGGCGTGCTGCGTTTCGCCTCGCTCGGCAGTCTTATCGGCGTCGGCATGATGCGCGCGTTTCTACCGGCGATCGGCGCGGCCAAGCGGTTGCTGTGGGTCGCGCTCGTGGGCGTCGTCTTCAATGGCGTGCTCAACTATGGGCTCATTCACGGCGTCTACGGGCTCCCTAAGCTCGGCATGCTCGGTTCGGCCACGGCCACGACGATCACGGTCTGGCTCAGCGCGATCGCGCTCTTCGCACTGCTGCACGGGCGCCCGCGCTTCCGCCATTTCGTGGCCGCCAAGCGGCCGACGGTGCCGCTGATGGGCGAGCTCTTCGCGATCGGCTGGCCCGTGGCCATCACGTACGGCGTCGAGTCGCTGCTCTTTCTCTGCACGGGTCTATTCATCGGGTTGATGGGAGAGAAGCCGCTTGCCGCCCATCAAATCGCGATGAGCGTCAGCTCCGTCACGTTCATGGTGCCGCTCGCGATCGGCCAGGCAGCCAACGTGCGCGTCGGCTACTGGATGGGCGCAGGCAATCCAGTCGCGGCGCGCCATGCCGGCTTCGTCGCGCTGGCGCTCGGCGTCGCGTATATGTCGATGACAGGACTGCTGTTCGTCCTCGCGCCGCACACGATCATCGGCCTTTACCTGAAGCTCGACGATCCGGCCAATGCGCAGACCGTTTCGATCGCCGCTTCCCTGCTCGGCGTCTCGGCCGTCTTTCAGATCGTCGACGGCATGCAGACGATCGGCTCCGGCTGCCTGCGGGGGCTCAAGGACACGCGCATCCCGATGCTCGCAGCCGCGTTCGGCTATTGGGGCGTGGGCTTCCCCACGGGCTACCTGCTCGCGTTCCATGCAGGGCTCGGCCCGCGTGGCCTCTGGTGGGGGCTCGCGGCGGGCCTTGCGAGCGTCGCGGTGCTGATGACGCTGCGCTTCGAGCGCCGCACGCGTCACCGGCCCGGCGTATAGAAAGCAAAGCACTCTTTCTTGGTTGGCCGGTGCGGGCTATCCGCCTACGATTGCACTGACTCTTCTGACAGGGTATTCGGCCCGTGTTTTCCGCGGGCCATCTTTTTGCTCGGTGCATCCTAAGCCCCGCAGCAGCGGTCGCGGCGCGCCAGGAAGCGGGCAGACGCATGCTTTGCAGGTACACCGCGCCGGCTTCCCCTAGAATGCAATTATTGGTGCCGGGGCAAACGGGCATCCGTCGTGTCCAGTGCGTCCGCCTGCGAAGGAAGAGTCAGACGTGTTCCATAAGCGATCGCTGCGGCTACCCGCCACAGCGGGACAATCGGCCTGCCGCGCTTGGCCGCGCTCGCATCGAGCGCCGACGCCGGGTAGCCTGCGCATCGCCGCGCTCGAAACGGCGCGGCGGCGGGTCGCGCTCGTCTTGGTTGCCTGCTTAGTCGTCCCCCTAGTCGCCTCCCTCACTGCCTGCACCACGCTGCCGCCCGCTACTTCGCTCGACCGCCCTGTCTCGCATGCGCTCGCCGAGCCGGGCTCGACTCCGCTCGGCCAGGCGCTGGCGCCGCTTGTCGCGGCGCACGGCGGCCAGTCGGGCTTTCGTCTGCTGACCGACGGCACCGATGCATTGCAGATGCGGATCGCGCTTGCGCGTGCCGCTACCAAGACGCTCGATCTGCAGTACTACGTCGCCGCGGAGGATACGACGGGCCGATTGCTGCTCGCCGCGGCGCTGTACGCCGCCGATCGCGGCGTGCGCGTGCGGCTGCTCGTCGACGATCTGAACTTCGACGACGCGAAGCGCCTGATGGCCGCGCTATCGACGCATCCGCAGATCGAAGTGCGCGTCTTCAATCCGTTCGGCAGCGCTCGCCCTAGCGTCTTCGCGCGGACGGAGACTTTTATTACGCGAATCGATCGCTTCACGCACCGCATGCACAACAAAGCGATGATCGCCGACGGCGAAGTCGCGATCGTTGGCGGCCGCAATCTGGGCGACGAGTATTTCAGTGCAAGCCCAAAACTGCAGTTCCGGGATTTGGACGTGCTAGCTGCGGGGCCGATCGCCCAAGACGTTTCGAAGAGCTTCGACGCGTTTTGGAACAGCGCCGGCGCTTACCCCTTGGACGCGCTCGGCAAGCAGCACTTCGCCGAAAGCGATCTGCACCAAGCGCGCGAAGCGTTGCGGGCGCATTGGCGCGCGCAAGCGCAAGCCGTCGGAGCGAAGCCGCTTCGCGACGCGCCGCTGGCGGAACAAATCGCGCAAGAGCGTATGGGACTCGTTTGGGCACATGCGACATTGAGCGCCGACTCGCCGAGCAAGGTCACCGACCCGAACGACTTCTATCGCAGCCCGCCGATGCACCGGCTTGCCGACCTGCTGCGCGGTGCGAAGCACGAAGTGCTGCTGCTGTCGCCTTATTTCGTGCCGCACGATGCCGGCGTCAAGCTGTTGTCGGATCTCACGCACCGCGGCGTGCGCGTGGTCGTGGTCACCAATTCGCTCGCGGCAACCGATGCCGTGGCCGTTCAAGCCGGCTACAGCCCGTATCGCATTCCCCTGCTGCAAAACGGCGTCGAACTCTACGAGTACCAACCGCTGCAGCGACAAGGCTCGCGCTTTTTTGCGGGATCGCAATCGCGTGCGAGCCTGCATGCGAAGGCCTATGTCATCGATCGCCAAACGCTCGTTATCGGCTCGCTGAACTTCGACCCGCGCTCGGCGCACTTGAACAGCGAGCTGGCACTTTTCATCGATAGCCCGACGCTCGCGGGCGCCGTAGCGAAGCTGATCGACCAGGCCATGTCGCCCAACGTCAGCTATCGCGTGCGGTTGGCGACGCCGAGCGAACAAGCTCGGCTGCGCGCAATCGAGGCGCCCGAGTCGGGTCTCATCTGGACCGGCGAGCAGCCGAGCGATGCCGGCCCCTACTTGCGTACCTGGTCGCTCGATCCCGAGGCGGGCCTCGTACGCAATCTGCTCACAGGTTTATTCTTGTTGTTGCCGATCGACTCGCAGCTTTAGCGCTCCGAACAGTTTGAGAAGTCTTAGCGTTCCAGCGTCCCGGCAGCGAGCCCGAATCCGTCCAATCGAATGTTCCGTAACGGAGCCCAAGCATCATGATCGAAGACCATCGCATAGAGCGCGACACGTTCGGCGAAATTGCCGTGCCCGCCGCGCGCTTGTGGGGCGCACAAACGCAACGCTCATTGCTCAATTTCAAGATCTCGACCGAGAAGCAATCGCCCGAGCTCGTCACCGCGCTCGCGCTCATCAAGCGCGCCGCGGCCGAAGTCAACCTCGAGCTTGGCGTGCTGCCCGAGGACAAAGCGCGCGCGATCATGCAGGCGGCCGACGAGATCGTCGACGGCCGACACGCCGACGAATTTCCGCTCGCGGTTTGGCAAACGGGCTCGGGCACGCAGACGAACATGAACTTGAACGAGGTGATCGCCAATCGCGCGAGCGAGCTGCTAGGCGGCGAGCGCGGCGAAGCACGCAAGGTGCATCCCAACGACGATGTCAATCGCGGACAGTCGTCGAACGATGTCTTCCCGACGGCGATGCACGTTGCCACGGCGTACGGCATCGTCAAGCATCTGCTGCCGGCGCTTGCCCTGTTGCGCGCCACGCTCGAAGCCAAAGCTCGCGCGTTCGCCGACATCGTCAAGATCGGGCGCACGCACTTGCAGGATGCGACGCCGCTCACGCTCGGCCAGGAATTCTCGGGCTATGCGGCGCAGCTTGCGCACGGCATCGCGCACGTCGAATCTGCGCTGCCGCACTTGTACGAACTCGCGCAAGGCGGCACGGCCGTCGGCACGGGGCTGAATGCCCATCCGCAATTCGGCGAGCGCGTGGCGGCGGCGATGGGCCGTTTGACGGGTCTGCCGTTCGCCAGTGCGCCTAATAAATTCGAAGTGATGGCCGCAGCCGACGCGCTCGTCTTCGCGCACGGAGCGCTAAAGACGGTTGCGGCCAGTCTAATGAAGATCGCCAACGATATACGCTGGCTCTCTAGCGGTCCACGCTGCGGCTTGGGCGAGATCACGATTCCCGAGAACGAGCCGGGCAGCTCCATCATGCCGGGCAAGGTCAATCCGACTCAATCGGAAGCGGTCACGATGCTGTGCTGCCAGGTATTCGGCAACGACGTGGCGATCAACCTCGGTGGCGCGAGCGGCAACTTCGAGTTGAATGTATTCAGGCCGATGATCGCGCACAACGTATTGCAATCGATCCGCCTGCTCGCGGACGGGACGCGAAGCTTCAACAATCATTGCGCCGTCGGTATCGAGCCGAACCGCACGCGCATCGATTCGCTGCTGAACGAATCATTGATGCTCGTGACAGCGCTCAATCCGCACATCGGCTACGACAAGGCCGCGCAAATCGCGAAGAAGGCGCACAAGGAAGGCACGACGCTGAAGGCGGCGGCGCTTGCGCTCGGGTACGTGACGGAGGCGCAGTTCGATGAATGGGTAAGGCCGGAGGATATGACGGGGCGCGGCGGTTGAGCGCGAACGTCAGCTATCACTTCGGGGAAGAAGTGCGCTGGCACACGCGACGTCGATTTGGGCAGCGAGGCAGCACCGCGTGCCGTGCGCTGCCGCGCCTCATTGATGTTCGCTGGACGCGAGACGGCGCAGAAATTGGTCCAACTCGTTGCCGACGGCGCTGGGCGAGGTGTTGATGAACCGGCTGGACTGAGCAATCAACGTATCAGTAAAGCGTTCCGGATCGCGCTCGCAGTGTACGATCTCGACCAGGGCTCGTTCGATCATTTTCTCAGACGTTTCCCCACCGTTTCGCGAGAATAACAGGTGACCTGCGCGCGTCACGTTCACCTGAGCGGAGGCGTTGTCTCGAAAGCCAAGCGGGTCGAAGGACATAGCGTAGCGGCAACCGGCCAGCGTCGTGAACCCGTCGCGATGATCCAGCGTGCCATGAAAGACCAGCCTGGCGGAGTCGATGGCGCGCAGATCAACCTCCAGCGTCGCTGTCTGAGTCTTGCCCGCGATGACGACCTTGAAATCCCGTCCGAAGCCATACATGGCGAGACGCCGGCAGAGATGCCGGATGATGTCGACGGATAGCCCGTGGCGCGCCGTGATCATCCCGAACACTACGATGCCCTGCGTTTGGCGTCGCGCGTGGTTGGTGAGCCGGCTGGGTACCGTACGGAGCCGAAACTGTTGCAGCAGCACCGCCGCGGCCGTGCGCACCAGCGCGGACGACTCGCCCTCCAGGTACTGCAGGATCAGATCGACGCTTGAGGTATGCACGCAGGTCATGAGCCCAGGTACCCGGGAAAGCGCAACGCGCTCTGGGAACTGATGTTCAAGTTGCCCCTTCACGTCCGGATTCAAAGCCATCAGCAACGACGGCTGGTAGCGCCACTGAGCGCCTCCTAGGCCTTCCGACTCGTGCACCGTATACAGCACGATGAGCCGGTAGCCAGCTTTGGCCACCATGCGCTGTAGCGCCGCGACCATTTCCTGGTTGCTGCCGCGCCCCGTCCAGGCATTCGGCCGGCCGGTATAGCGGATGTGCCAGTTCAGGACGATGGTGCGCGTGGTCCGCAGGGCGGGCACCGTAAGGTAGCGCCTCAGATCCTCCGTGAACTGGGGGACCATGCGGCTAATGAATTCTTCTGTTGATCCCGTCTTGCGGCCGGCGAAGATCAGACGCTGCACATCGACACAACCGTGGGGGTTCTTGTTGCGTAAGAAATGGTCGTGCAACCAATTCGCGTATGCACCGTCACCGCCCATGTCATCGGGCGTGTTACCGCCCAGGGTATGGACCAGCGCGTAGGACGTCGGCGCGGGCGCAACATCGCCCGCCAAGGGACTTATTGTGCGCCCGAGCGTAACGATCCGACCACCTCCACCGCCAGTATGCTTAGACGCTGTGCCATACGGTTCGACTGTTGCCGTTCCGCACTTTGGACATCTTGGCTTCAAGGTGTACTGAGGTGGATCGCACGCCCTGCAGACTCTCAACATTCGATATCCCCGGATAAGGCACCTTCGCTCCCTGGTGAACGCAGCATACTCTCAAGGGGCGGCGGTGTCCGTTTATGCGATAGAGGTGCGCATCAACGACCCCGACAGGATTTCTCTCATACCGCGCCCTTCGCCATTTCCTCCGGCTTTAATTCGACGATCGCATCGAGCGCAGCCTTCACGTCCATTGCATATTTCGCGACGCGCTTTTGTTGGTCCGTCCGCGGCTCGAATGGGGGCACCGGGATTGGCGTGCCATTCTCGTCGACGGCGACGAACACCACGAGGCAATCGGTCGTCAAGCGCAATTGGCCGCTCTTCGGATCGCCCGCATGCACGGTGACATGGATATGGATGCTCGTGCGGCCCGTCGTGACAACACGCGCCCGCAATTCGACGAGATTGCCGACCAAAATGGGGCGGCGAAAGCGGATATTGCCCACGCTGACCGTCACGCAATAGCGGCCCGACCAGACCGCCGCGCACGCATAGGCCGTCTCGTCGATCCACTTCATCAGCGCACCGCCGTGCACTTTCCCGCCGAAGTTGACGGAAGTAGGCTCGGCGAGGAAACGGAACGTCGTTTCCGAACGGTCCAAAGGGGTCGAGGGCGTGCTCATCGTGGCTCCGGTGGCGCGCCTTCGCGCGGCGAGGAATGGAAAGGAGCCGATTATACGGGTGCAATATTGACGCGGCGCGGCCTCGATTACCCCGGACGCAACGAAGCGAACCGCTCTCGATAGTTGAGCGGCGGCACGCCGAAGCGTCGGACAAAGGCGCGCCGCAAATTCTGCTCGGTGCCGAAGCCGCAATCGAGCGCGATCCGCTTCATCGGCCGGCGCGACTGCGCAAGCGCCTGCGATGCCGCTTCCAGCCGCAGCGCTTCGACCGTTTTCGCCGGCGTGCGCCCCACGGCTTCGACGTAACGCCGCGCGAACGTGCGCGGCGACATGCGGACGCACTCGGCCAGCCGCTCGATCGATAGATCGCTGCGCAGATTGGCCACCATCCATGCATGGAGCACGTCGAACGCCCCACCCGCGCAACGCTGCGCATCGAGCGTCGCGCTAAATTGCGACTGCCCGCCGGGACGCTTCATGAAAACCACGAGCCGACGCGCGGCCTGGATCGCGATCGCATGGCCCAGATCCTCTTCGATCATGGCAAGCGCGAGGTCGATGCCGGCGGTTACGCCCGCCGAGGTCCATACGGCTCGGCCATCGCGCACATCGCGAATGAAGATCGGATCGGCATCGACGGCGATGGCGGGAAAACGCCGCGCGAGTTCGTCCGCGCTGCGCCAGTGCGTCGTCGCCCGGCGATGGTCGAGCAGCCCCGCCGCCGCAAGATAGAACGCGCCGACACAAACGGAGCAAACGCGACGAATGCGCGGCGCCGCATGCGCGAGCCATTCGACGAGCTTTGCATCGAGCACCATCTGATCGGCCACGAACGTGCCGGCGACGATGACCGTGTCGATCGGTTCGCCGTCGAGCGCGTCGAGTCGCTCCACCACCACCGGCAGCCCGACGTGCGTTTGGAGCGTCCCGCCTTCGATCGATGCCACCCGCGTTCGATACGCCACGGGCTCGTCGTCCGTACTGCCCTGCGCTGCACGCATTTCCAGCTCGGCGCGCCAAAACGCCTCGAGCGGACCGGCCGCGTCGAGCAACACGAGATGCGGCGCGACGGCAAAGACAATCTGACGCACGCGCGAAGTTGCAGGCCTAATCAATTGCTGCTCCTTTCCTTATCGATCGGACGAATCGCATTACACCGCGCCGGTCGCCGCTAGTCCACGCGCCCGTGCCCGCGACCATGCGTAGGCGAGCGTCGCACATGCAGCGATCGCCAGTGCCGGAAAGATCGCCACGTTCACAACGGTCCACCCGAAATGGGCGAGCAACTGCCCCGCCGTCAACGAGGCGAGCGCCGAGCACGCGAACGTCGTGAATTCGCTCGTTGCCTGGGTCTTCGCGCGCTCGCTGGTGCGGTACGACTGCGCGAGCAGCGTCGTGCCGCCGACGAACATGAAATTCCAGCCGACGCCAAGGCAAGCGAGCGCCGCGTAAAAGTGCGGCAAGTCGGTGGCTGCGAGTGCGATGACACCGCAGGCGGCCGATAGCGCAATGCCCGCGCCAATGATTCGCAGTACGCCGAAACGGGCAATCAGCCGTGCCGCAAAGAACGAAGGAGCGAACATGCCGACGAGGTGCCATTGGATGATGCGCGCACCGTCGCCGATCGTATGGCCGCATCCGACCGCGGCAATCGGCGTTGCCGTCATCACGAACATCATGACCATGTAGCCGATCGCATTGTTGGCGAGCGCCGCGACGAAGATCGGCTGCGTCACGATCTGCGCGAGCGGTCGCGCACGGGACTCATACTCATGCTCGTGCGCCGACGCGTTAGCGTTCGCAGCCGCGGCCGGCGCCGCATTGCGATAGCCGACACAGACGAGCGCCATCGAAGCCAGCCCGAGCAGCGTCACCAGCACATAGGATCCCGCGAACGTGACGGGCGCGAACCAGTCGCGGCTCCATGCCGCGAGCGCTGGGCCGAGCACCGCGGCAATCACGCCGCCCGTCAGCACGGTCGAGATTGCTCGGCTCTTCGAGTGCGCATCGACGGCATCCGCCGCGGCGAGCCGGTAATACTGCGCAAACGCCTGGAAAACGCCCACCGTCGCTGTCCCACAGCAAAACATCCAGAAGCTCTGAACGAAAATCGCGTGAACGGAGATCGCTCCGCCCGCGGCGCCGACGGCCGCGCCAAGCGCAAAGCCGGCACGACGGCCGATCCGCGCCATCAAAAACGACGCGAAGATGGTCGTCAGCGCGGCCGCCACGGTGATGAGCGAGAACGGGAGCGTCGCAAACGCCTTGTCGTCGGCGAGGGTGTAGCCCACGAGCCCGGTCAACGTGAGATCGATCGAGACGGAAGACGTATAGAGGGCTTGGCATAGCGCTAGGACGCGCGCATTGCGACGGCCGGCGCGCTCGCGATCGAGCGGAACAGAGAAAGCGTGCATCGGTGACCCTTTGGTAGTGAGGAAGACACCGGCTATCCTCGCTCGGGCTGATGTGGCAGAAAAGACAATGATGCATCAATTTCTGCCATTTATGCTCCC
>CBIHOQ010000067.1:0-17189 GCA_966212065.1 uncultured Burkholderiaceae bacterium | reverse complement strand
GACAAACTTGCCACGACGCGCGCCCGCGCATTATTGCGTGAAGCCAGGTCAATTAATATTGTTTACGTTAATAATATATATCTTAAGAAATATAGTAAGGTCTTTGTCAATAAAGACATAACGGTCTTTCTACCGCTCGATCAATACAATAAACGATTAATGCCCGCTGACACATTGAATAAAGGAAAATGCCGGCGCGGCGCCCGCACGTCTCGGCTCTAGATCGCGGCATGAAGATTGCGACGAGCAATAGGCCGAAACGATGAAACTGAAAGGCAAACGCGCTCGTCATGCAAGGCGACGTCGGCAAGGCGATCCGGCGACCATGCAGCGCTTCCTCGACTACCTGACCGGCCAGACGTGGACGATCGACGGCGGGCTCAGCATGCAATGGGGTGGAGCATGAACATGAAGATGACCATGAGCACGCCCCCGGGCGACCCGTCCGATCCGCCGATCCCCGATCAACCGACGATCCCCGATGCGCCGAGCCCGGGGGCACCGGAGGACGTGCCCGATGTCGGCACGCCCGAACCGGAGCCCGATCAGCAGCCGGGCAGGACCGGAGACTGACCTCACGCGTGAAGCGCGGTGATGTCGATGTCGATGTCGATGTCGATGCGCTCTCTCGGCAATCTGCCGGTTGCAGCATCGGACTCATGGTCGACCCGCGCTCGCTGCTTCAATCCCACATTCGAGGAATGACCAAGCGCGGCGGTTCGCACGCCATCGCCAAGCGCCGGCTCGTGTCCTACGCTGTTCACAAAAGTTTGGATCGCGGTCCTGCCGGCATCCATAAAATCCATGCAACCCGGGCGGCCGTAAGACGCCGCCCCCCTTCCTTCCCACTTCATTCGGAGCCCTGACTATGCAGGCATTGAGACGCTATATCGCGGAAGCGTTCGGTACGTTCTGGCTGGTGTTCGGCGGCTGCGGCAGCGCAGTGATCGCGGCGAGCTTTCCCGGGCCCGCGCACGGCCTCGGTATCGGCTTCCTGGGTGTCGCACTCGCCTTCGGCTTGACCGTATTGACGATGGCGTACGCGATCGGGCACATATCGGGCTGTCATCTGAATCCGGCTGTCACGATCGGGCTGACCGTCGCACGACGTTTTCCGCCGAAAGACGTCGTGCCGTACATCGTCGCGCAATTGATCGGGGCGACGGCGGCCGCTTTCGTGCTGTATCTGATCGTGAGCGGCAAACCCGGTTTCGATCTCGCAACGGGCGGATTCGCGACGAACGGCTACGGCGATCGATCGCCCGGCCAATATTCGATGCAAGCCGCGTTTCTTTGCGAAGCGCTGATGACAGGCTTCTTCGTCTTCGTGATTCTCGGCGCCACGGACACACGCGCCCCGGCCGGCCTCGCGCCGATCGCAATCGGGCTGTGCCTCACCTTGATCCACCTCGTATCGATTCCCGTCACGAATACGTCGGTCAACCCCGCGCGCTCGACGGGCCCGGCACTCGTCCTCGGCTCGGCCGCGATCGACCAGCTTTGGCTCTTTTGGGCCGCGCCGATCCTTGGCGCCATCATCGCAGGGCTGATTTACCCGATCGTCGCGGGACATCGCGATACGGTCTCGAGCCAACCCGCCGATCGATTCGAAAGCGAAGGACTCGCCGCGCAGGGCGATTGATCGGATAGACGAAGCACTAGGACGGCAGCGAAGTCAGGCAAGCGCGGGGAGGCCAGCTACCATGCGTGCGCCGCTTCGCCGCCGTGACTGAGGACAGCGGAAATCCAGCGCATCGATTGCGCCCGCGACCCGGCGCTCAGCGCGGGAGGCGGTAGAAGAAGAAGACCGTGCTGGCGGCGAAAATGCCGAACAGCGAAAGGCCCATTGCCATGGCGAGATCCATGCTGGCTCCTGAACGGTTTGAGGTGGGGCGTAGGCGGGCGCGTCACGACAGCGTCGGAAGGCCGGCTTCCCGGCATCGCGCCAAGTTACGGCTCAAAAAGACAAAACACCTGCAGACGGCGCCATTATGGGTCGTGCCCCGCAGGCTCGGAAGCGGCAATTTCCCCAGCAGGGTTTCTCCCGAGACGAAGCCGAGGCACAATCGCAAGTTGCCTCGCCGCGCGCGCGGCCTTATCAGCTTTGTTGCCCTTGGCGGATTCCCCGCCAGCCTCATCCCTTCGTCTTGGAGCGCAGCCCATATGACCGATTCCCCTCAACCGGCCCTAGTAGACATCACGCATGGCGCCTCGCGCCTGCAGCTCGCGCCGCAATTCGGCGGGCGGCTGCTGAGCTGGCACATCGGCGATCGACCCGTCATTCATTGGCCCGAGCATGCCGACTGGAACGACGTGGCGCACGTGAGGGGCGGCAACCCGCTGCTGTTTCCGTTTCTCGCACGCCATCGCGTCGACGGGCGTCTCGGCGAGTGGCGCGACGCTCAAGGCGTCGTCCGTTCGCTGCCGATGCACGGCTTCGCGCGCGACCTGCCGTTTTCGCATGAAGTGGATGTCGACGGATGCGGCGTGCGCATGGCGCTGGCCGACACGGAAACCACGCGCGCTCAATATCCGTTTGCGTTCCGCTTCGAGGCGGCTTACCGGCTCGCCGACGCGCATACGCTGGACGTGACATTGAGCACTTCGAATGTAGGCGATGCGCTGCTGCCCTACTACGCCGGCCATCACTTCTATTTCGCATTGCCGCACACGCTGCGCGGCGAGACGACGCTCTCACTGCCGCCGACGGAGCGCCGCCGTCAACTCGAAGACGGATCGATCAGCGCACCGGAGACCGGGGCCGCCCGCTACACGCTCGACGACCCGCTCATCCAAGACCGCTTCCACTGTCTGCGCGACGTGCCGGCGCAACCGGTGCGGCTCGACTGTCCATCGCTCGGCCGGCGTATCGAAATCAGTCTCGATCGCGAGGGCTCCGTTCCTTGGTACGCGGTGACGACGTGGACGCAAACCGACACGTCCGACTTTTATTGCGTCGAGCCGTGGCTCGGCTTACCCGATGCAATCCACAATGGGCTCGGCCTGCGCTGGGTCGCGCCTGGCAAAACCGAAACAGCCGCCTTGCGAATCACCGTTTCGGAAATCTGAAATGCTGCGCGAACCGGCTCGGCGCCGCACGGACTCCGCCTAGGCGCCCCCAGCACGCGCCTTGTCCGAGTCGCAGTTTTTGCGCGCATTCGTCGGCCTAGGCCCGTTACAATCGCACGTTTTGCCCGCCGTGCCCCCGTACGGGCGCGGCGGCGCGTGTCGAAGCTATCGAGCGAGGTTCAATGTTGCGGAAAACGATGATGCGGCTCGTGTGCGTGCCGCTGGCTGCGGCGCTCGCCGCTTGTGGGTCGGCGCCCGTCGCGCCCGGTTACTACCGTGTCGAGCGCGGCGATACGGTTTCAAAGATCGCGCGCAGCCATCGCGAGTCGGTTCAAAGCATCGCCCGCTGGAACAATCTGGCGAATCCCGATGCCATCGAAGTCGGCCAAGTCCTTCGCGTCGCGCCGCCGGGCGCCAATGCGACGACCGGCGCGCCCATCCGCTCGAACGCCGGCACCGCCGCCGCATCGACGGGCAGCCCAGCGGCACCGCGCGCCCTCCCCGATGCCGCCGCTCCCGCCAACGGCATTTCGCTCGTCTGGCCCACCGCGGGCAAGATCGAGCGCGGTTTCGACGGTGTCAATTCGAAGGGCATCGATATCGTGAATGCGCCCGGCACGCCGATCGTCGCGGCCGCGCCGGGCACCGTTGTCTATGCGGGCAACGGCTTGCGCGGCTACGGCAACCTGCTCATCGTCAAGCACAACGCCGATTTCCTCACGGCCTATGCCCACAATCGCAAGCTGCTCGTCAAAGAGGGCGAAAGCGTGGCACAAGGCCAAGCGATCGCGGAGATGGGCGACACTGACAACGACCGCGTAGCGCTGCATTTCGAGTTGCGCTATGCCGGACGCTCGATCGATCCGTCACGCTACCTGCCCGCGCGTTAAAGTGGCGGTTGCAGTTGCGTGACGGCAACGGCCTGGCGCCTCCATGTGCGGGCTGGCTCTCGGCCACGCGCCGTTCTCTAAAAAAGGCCCGGCTTGCGCCGGGCCAACGGGGGTTTGGCGCAGTGAGGCAAAGGACCGGTTCGCCATGCGCCATTTACAATTTAGCGATTCTGAAATACAGGCACAATCGATTTATCGCTGTGAAAGCGGCAATTGGCACATAGTAGCGAGCTAATGTCGTAGCAATACGGGTAGCGCACGGCAATCGGGCGCGCAGGCTCGGCAGCAACCCGCAAATGGCCCGCTGGTGCTGCACTGCGGTAGGGCCACCGTCGATGCCGACGGCAATGGTTCGCAATCGTTCTTTTAATGGTCAATCGACTGACCTAATCGCCCGAATTGCAATGCACCGCCATTTTTTATCGAATTTTCGCCGGTGAATTAACTGTACCGACCGAAGATAAGAGGAAAGAAGGAGACGAAGGATGCTTACTCGAACCGACAGTTACGAAGCGCTCGCTCAAGACTTCCAATGGCGCATCCCGCAGCGCTACAACATCGGCGTCGACGCCTGCGACAAGTGGGCCGACGGCAGCGGCCGCCTCGCACTCATCTATGAACGGCGCGACGGCTCGATCACACGCTACAGCTTCGACGAGCTTAAGGCGCTATCGAATCAGCTCGCGCACAGCTTCGCGCGGCACGGTGTAGCGCGCGGCGAGCGCGTCGGCATCTTCTTGCCCCAAGCGAGCGAAACCGCCCTCGCGCACCTGGCTGCGTACAAGCTCGGGGCGATCGCCGTACCGCTGTTTGCGCTGTTCGGCGTCGAAGCTTTGCAATACCGTTTATCGAACAGCGGCGCCGTGGCGCTCGTCACCGATAGCGCCGGCCTGCAGAAGATCACGCAGATTCGCAGCGCGCTGCCTGAGTTGAAGACCGTCTATTGCATCGACGGCGACACGCAGGCGCTCGAGGCCGAGGGCGCCTTGCCGTTCTGGTCCTCGCTCGAGCAGGAGCCGCCCACGCTCGAGCCCGTCGATACGAGCGCCGACGATCCCGCCGTCATCATCTATACATCCGGCACGACAGGTAAGCCCAAGGGCGCGCTGCACGCGCACCGCGTGCTGCTCGGGCATTTGCCGGGCGTCGAGATGCCGCAGGCATTCTTCCCCGAGCAGGCGCGCCTCATGTGGACGCCGGCCGATTGGGCATGGATCGGCGGCCTGCTCGATGTCCTGTTGCCGTCATGGCACCACGGCGTGCCCGTGCTCGCGCGCCGTTTCGAGAAGTTCGATGCCGAAGCGGCGTTCGACTTGATGGCGCGCCACTCGGTCACGCATGCGTTCCTGCCGCCGACCGCGCTGAAAATGCTGCGCACGGTCGAGCGGCCGCGCGAGCGCTATGCGCTTGCGCTCGTCGCCGTCTCGAGCGGCGGCGAATCGCTTGGCGAGGAACTCATCGAATGGGGTCGCGCGGCGCTGGGCGTCACGCTCAACGAGTTTTACGGACAGACGGAGTGCAACGTCGTCGTCAGCTCGTGCAGTGTGCTGTTCGAACCGCGCATCGGCTCGATCGGCAAAGCCGTGCCCGGCCATCGCGTCGAGATCGTCGACGATGCCGGCCGCGTGCTGCCGGTGGACGCCGAAGGCAACATCGGCATTCGTGCGCCCGATCCCGTCATGTTCCTCGGCTATTGGCGCAATCCCGAGGCGACGCGCGAAAAGTTTGCGGGCGAGTATCTGGTGACGGGCGACATCGGCGTCAAGGATGCCGACGGCTTCATTCGCTTCGTCGGACGTAACGACGATGTCATCACGAGCGCGGGGTACCGCATCGGGCCGGGGCCGATCGAGGACTGCTTGCTGGGCCATCCGGCCGTGCGTATGGCCGCCGTCGTCGGCATGCCCGACGCGACGCGCACCGAAATCGTGAAAGCGTTCATCGTTTTGAACGAGGGTTTCGCGCCCAGCGATGCGCTCGTGCGCGAAATTCAAGCGCACGTCCGCACACGTCTCGCCGCGCACGAGTACCCGCGCGCGATCGCCTTCGTCGAAAACTTGCCGATGACGGCCACGGGCAAGATCGTACGCCGGGAACTGCGCACGCTAGGATGAAGATCCGAACGCGCGAAAAAACGCGGCCAGCACATGCGGCGGCTGGGCCGCTCGTGCACCGTCGCCGCTATCGAGCGTGCGGCGCACCGTGCGGCGCTCGCCTACGCCATGCGGCGCAGCACGCCGTCGCGCAGCACGAACTGGTGATACAGCGCTGCGGCTACATGGAGGCCGATCAGCCCGAGCATGACCCACGCGAGCACGCCGTGAACATCACCGAGCGAATGGCCGAGCGACGAGCCTGTCGGCGAAAGCGACGGCAAATCGGCGCCCAGCAGCGTGACCTTCCAGCCGCGCGAGGACGCGTTGGCCCAGCCCATCAGCGGCTGAACGATCAGCAGCAGATAGAGCAAGCCGTGCGTCAGATAGCCCACCGTGCGGGCAAGGACGCCGCCTTCCACGACCCTAGGCTCCTTGCGCAGCAAGCGCCATAGCACCCGCACGATCATGACCGCGATGATGAAGGCGCCGAGATCCAAATGCACGGCAATGAGCCCGACCGGCTGCGTGCCGCGGTGAATCTCCGGCATCGTCCATGCGACGACGTACTGAGCCGAGAGAAGCAGCACGACGAGCCAGTGAAGCATCCGGGCAAACGGGTCGTATTTCGATACGGTGAACGGGCCAGCCATGAAATCCTCGTGGGTAGACGAATAAACGAATAAAGCGCGAACGGGACGCGGATGAAACGCAACGGGCAACGCGAACGGTCGGTAGGCGCCGGTGTCCGCGTCCGCTCAAAAGTGGGCCGATTGTAGCTCGGCAACCTTAAGAAACCGTTGGAGGGGGCGGGATGGCGCTGCGCTGGCGCGATGGTTTATAGTGACGGCCCTCCGGCTTCGCTTTCCCGTACCGCCGCTATGACTTCCTCTGAGCGCCCCGCCGGCGATGCCGGCCATAGTCCGCTTTATTTGAAACTGCTCGCCGAGACGGCGAAGATCGGTTGGCCCGAACTCGAACGGTTTTTCGCGCGCGGCATGCTGCTGCGCGTCGCCCGCGACCTCGATCTCGTGACGGTGGCGGCCGCGATCGCCGATGACGACACCGCGCAAATCGCACAATGGCTCTCGTCGGGCCTCGTCGAACGGATGCAGGCCGAAACCGCAGCCGATTTCGCGACGCGCAATCCCGATCTCTGGGCGGTCGTCGTGTCGCCTTGGGTCTGCGTGCAAGAGCGCAGTTAACCCGCTTACGGCCCTTCCACTCCCTCCATTTCGCGTCGGTTGTTCTAGTATGTATTAGTACGACATCGATCGCGAAAGGAGACTGCCATGGACGCTGAATCGATCGCGGGCCTCGTCGGGCTCGCCGTCGGACTCCTCGTGCTGCTAGCGCTGACGATATTCGAGACGCGCTCCTACAAGCGCGAACACAACGGCGAAGGCATGCTTCATCACTGGATGGCCGAACACCATATGCTCGACTGGCGCCGGCCTAGGCACTGAGCCGCACTGAGCCGCACCGAGCCGGGTTGAATGGCACCGACTCGCACTGGCTAGCACCGCGGCTCGAACCCGCCGGCGCTGAGCGTCGGCACGAGCCGCGCGTTCTTGCGCACGCGCGGCCTGCTCACGTGCGCGCGAATTCCTTCAATGCTGCCTGCTCGGCGGCCAGTGTCGCGGGCAATTCGTCGCGCAAAAAATCGACCCACGTGCGGATCTTCGCGTCGAGGTATTGACGCGACGGGTAGAGCACGTAGATGTTCAACGACATGGCCGTGTACTCGGGCAATATCCAGACCAATTCACCGCTCTTGAGCCAGCGCATCGCCGAATGAATCGGCAAGACGGCGATGCCCATGCCTTCGCGTACGGCAATTGCCATCGAATCCACCAGATTCACCTGAAACGCGGGCTCCGATACCGTGAACGTCTCGGTGCCGTTGGGGCCATCGAAATTCCACTTATCGAACACCGAGGCCGGCGTGACGATGCGCAGGCACGAGTGATGGGCGAGATCGGCCGGCGTGCGCGGGACGCCGCGTCGCTCTAGATACGCGGGCGACGCGCACGCAATGCTGAAAACGCTGCCGATGCGCTGCGAGATCAAGGCCGAATCGGGCAGATCGTAACCGAGCACGATGGAGACGTCGTAACCCTCGTCGAGCAGGTCCGGAATTCGCTGCGTCAGCGTCATCTCGACCGATACGTCCGGATAGCGCTGCTGGTATCGGCCGACGGCCGGCACGATGTAATGCGCGCCGAAGCTCGTCATCGCATGCAAGCGCAGCCTGCCCGACGGGCGCGCGTGCGCATCGCTCGCCTCCGCCTCGGCTTCCTCGACGTAGGCGAGGATCTGCTGGCAGCGCTGCAAATAGCGCTCGCCCGCTTCTGTCAGCGCAATGCGGCGCGTCGTCCTGTTTAACAGGCGCGTATGCAGGTGCGCTTCCAAATCGGAGACGGCCCGCGATGCGTAGGCCGTCGTCGTGTTCAGATGCTGGGCCGCCGCAGTAAAGCTTCCCGATTCGACGACGCGCACGAAAGCGCGCATGTTCTGAAGCGTATCCATACCAATCACCTATCTGTCTGCGCATCGCAATTGTTGCATGGTGCGCAACGTCGATTGTCTCAATCCAGGTAAAGATCCATTACATTCTTACGGCTTACCGGACAATTCCTTGAAAAATATAATAGATTCCGTCAAATAACGCCGCCGAGGGAGAGAATCGTGCGATTGCCGATTGGCAAACTGCGCATAGCGTCCACGTTTCTTGCACTGTCTATAATAATGGCGGGATGCGCGAACACGCACGGTATTGCACCGCAGAGGCAGACGCTCGAGCCGAGCGCACTCGACGCCGGCAACGCTGTGCGCGCGGCCGAGCGCAGCGCCCATTGGCCCGACGCCAACTGGTGGCGCGCGTATGGCGACGCCCAACTCGATTCGCTCGTTTCGACCGCCCTCGCCGGCAATCCGACGCTCGCGACCGCCGATGCGCGAGTGCGCGAGGCACAGTCGGTCGCCGGCGTAGCCGCCGCGGCACTCGCGCCGCATGTCGCCGGCAACCTGTCGCTCACGCGCAAGCACTGGCCCGACAACCCGCTCTATTACGGGCCCGGCGAGCTCGCCGATCGAAACACTTGGAATAACACCGGCACCCTCGGATTTTCCTATCGCCTCGATTTGTGGGGCGGCGACGAACGCGAGCACGAACGCGCGCTCGACACCGCGCATCAGCGAGCGGCCGACGCACGCGCCGCGCAACTCGAACTCGAGGTCAACCTCGTGCGCGCCTATGTCGACTTCTCGAAACACTATGCATTGCGCGACATCGCCGCTGATACGCTCGCGCGCCAGCAGGCGCTCTCGGCGCTCGCGCGGCGGCGCCTCGCCGGCGCAATAGGCACGCAGTTGGAGGTCAGTCAGGCCGAGGCGTCGCTGCCCGAGTACGAGCGCCAGATCGAGGCCCTGAACGAAGCCATCGAACTCGACCGCAATCAACTTGCCGCACTCACGGGCAATGGGCCCGGGGCCGGCGCGACGTTGACGACGCCCACGCTCGCGCTGGACGCGCCTGTCGCCCTGCCCAGCGCGCTGCCGGCCGAACTCATTGGGCACCGCCCCGACGTGGTTGCCGCGCGCTGGGCCGTGGCGGGCGCCGCGCGCGGCATCGACGTCGCGCATGCGGCGTTTTATCCGAACATCAATCTGATGGCGTCGCTCGGCGGCTTCGCGGCCGGCGGCCCCTTGCTCCAGTTTTTGCATGCAGCCAACGGCGGCTGGACGGCCGGCCCGGCGCTTTCGCTGCCGATCTTCGAAGGCGGCGCGCTGCGCAGCCGGCTCGGCGCCGCAGCGGCAGGCTACGACGAGGCCGTCGAGCGCTACAACGCGGCCGTCATCGCAGCGCTTAAGCAGATCGCCGATCAACTCGTGCGATTGCATTCGCTTGCGGCTCAGCAAGGCGACGCCGAACGTTCCGCTACCGTCGCGCAACGCAGCTACCGGCTCGCACAAGTCGGGTTCAAGCGCGGCTTAAACGACTACGTCAACGTGATCGTCGGCGAAACGCAATGGCTAAGCGCGCAGCAGCGCGTCGCTCAGATCCGCGCGGCCAGGCTCGCCGAGCATGCGTCGCTGATGGGTGCGCTCGGCGGCGGGCTTGCCGTGCCGGCGGACGGCCCGCCGCGCGATTCGATGCAACCGGCCCCGCACCGCGAGGTCCGCTTCGGAGCGATCGGTCCCAGGACCGGCGAGCCCGCAGCAGACGCAGCAGCCCACGCGTCCGGCGACACGCGCGACGCGACGCGATAGAACGCGCGCCATGGCCAATCCGATACTGCGTGAGCCTCGCTCATTTCCCGCGCTGCAAGCTGCCTTCATGGACTGGGCGCGCACCGACGGACTCACCTGGGTTTATGTACTCAAGGCGCTCGGCGCCGCGTTTCTCGCGCTCGGCATCGCCATGCGGCTCGACCTGCCGCAGCCGCGTACCGCGATGACGACGGTTTTCATCGTGATGCAGCCTCAAAGCGGAGCCATCCTCGCCAAGAGTTTCTACCGGATCGGCGGCACGTTGGTAGGCCTCGTCGCCACGCTGTTTCTGATTGCGGTCTTCGCGCCGCAGCGCGAGTTGTTTCTCGGCGCACTCGCACTATGGACCGGCATCTGCACAGCCGGTGCCGCACGCAATCGCAACTTTCGCTCGTACGGCTTTCTGCTTGCCGGATACACGGCCGCGCTGATCGGCATCCCGGCGGCGCAGCATCCCGACGGCGCGTTTTTGTCGGCGCTCACGCGCGCGGCCGAAGTGACGCTTGGCGTGCTCTGCGCGGGCTTCGTCGGGGCGCTCGTCCTGCCGCAGCACGCGAGTTTGCAAATGCGCACGGCGGTGCGCGCACGGTTTTCGGCTTTCGTCGAATACGTCTCGGCCGCGCTCTCGGGGCGCGTCGATCGAGCGCAGATCGAGCGCACGAACGCGCGCTTTCTCGCCGAGATCGTCGGCTTCGAGGCCATGCGCAGCGTTGCCGTCTTCGAAAGCCCGGAGACGCGCGGCCGCAGCGGCCGTCTCGCGCGCTTGAACAGCGAGTTCATGAGCGCATCGACGCGCTTTCACGCCCTTCATCAACTGATGAACCGCCTGCGCGATGCCGGCGCGACCGAGACCGTGCAAGCGCTCGAGCCGTATTTCAAGGAACTCGCACCGCTGTTGCACCCGACCGGCGAGCCCGTGCTGACCGCCGTCGATGCCGCCGGTTCGGCCCGCAAGCTCGAAGCGTTCAAGGCGGCATTGCCTCGCCGCGTGCGCGCTATGCGAAACGCGCTCGCGGCGCGGCCCGGTTTTGCGCTGATCGACTTCGATACCGCCTCCGAGCTGCTTTATCGCTTCGTCGACGACATGCACGCCTACGCGCTCACGTACGCATCGCTCGCGACCGCGACGCACGAGCGCGAGCGCTGGCCCGAGCGCTACGAACCGAAGACGAACGCCGTGCTGACGTTGATTGCGGGCGTGCGCGGCGTCATCGTGATGGCCACGCTCAGCACCTTTTGGATCGCGACGGCTTGGCCCAACGGCGGCACGCTCGTCCTCAATGCCGCCGCGGTGTGCGCGCTGGCGTCGTCGTCGCCGCGGCCCACGCGGATGGTGTATCAGATGGCCGTCGGCACGATCATCGCCACACTCGTGGGGTTCATCGTCGTATTCGGCGTCTATCCGCATATCGACGGTTTCCCGCTGCTGTGCGTTGCACTCGCGCCGCCGCTCGCGTTCGGCGTACTGATGACGACCCGGCCAAAATTCGCGGGCTACGGCGCCGGCTATTGCATCTTCTTTTGCGTGCTGGCGGGACCCGACAACGTCGTGCGCTACGATCCGGCCGGCTTTGCGAATAATGCGATTGCGCTCGTGCTCTCGATGGCCGCCTGTGCGATCGCCTACTCGGTGTTGCTGCCACCGTCGGCGCCCTGGGTGCGCGGCCATCTGCTCGCCGACTTGCGGCGCCAGGTGGTACTGGCGTGCCGAGCGCCGCTTGCGCGCGTGCGCGCGCGCTTCGAAAGCCGCGCCCGCGACCTGGCCTTCCAGGCTCACGCGCTGATGCAGCACGATCCGGCAGCCCAGCGCGACGCGCTCGCATGGCTGATCGCGGTGCTCGAGGTCGGCCATGCCGTCATCGATTTGCGCCGGGAGCTAGCCGCCTTGCCAAGCGACGCGCGTTATGCCGCGACGATGCCTTGGCGGCGCAGCATCGCGCGATCGGCGAAAGCGCTGACCGCGCTGTTCGCGCGCCCTACCGATACGCGCCTCGACGCCGCGCTCGCCGCGAACTTCGACGCAATCGCAGCCACGCAGCAAGCGCTCGCCGCATTCGCTCCGCCGCGCGAAAACCGGCATCGTCTGCAACGCATCTTGAGCTACCTGCACTTCGTGCGCACCGCGCTCATCGATCCTGAATCGCCGCTCGCGCGTTACGCGGGGACGGTACGCCGCGGCAGCGCGGCAAGCGCATGAAGGAACTGCCCATGTATCGCGAGATTGCCGTCCTCGGCGCTTACCTTCCCGCACTCGTGCCGCTTTGCATCGGCGGCGCGGCGCTCACGTGGCTCGTCGATCGCCTGCTCGCGCGCGTCGGCCTTTATCGCTTCGTCTGGCATCCTGCGCTCTTTCGCGCGAGCCTGCTCGCTTGCCTCTGCGGCGTGCTGGGGCTCGCGGTCTATCGTTAGGCGCTAAGCGCTCCGCCCCATTTCCTTTCGATCGCAATCATGACGCTTCGACAACTCATTGGTTTCATTGCAACGGCGCTGCTGCTTGTGCTCGCGGTCGCGATCGGCCGCACGCTTTGGATCCACTACATGGACGAGCCGTGGACACGCGATGGCCGCGTGCGCGCGCAAATCGTCAACGTGGCCCCGGACGTCTCCGGTGCCGTCGTCGAACTGCCGGTCGCCGACAATATGTTCGTCAAGAAAAACCAGGTGTTGATGCGGCTCGACCCCGCGCACTATCAGGTGGCAGTCGAGCAAGCCGAAGCCGCCGTTGCCGCGCGCCGGGCCGAATGGCAGATGCGTCGCGCCGATGCCGCGCGCCGAGCCGATATGGATAGCGAGGTCGTATCGAAGGAAAACCGCGAAAACGCCACGAGTGCCGCGTCGAGCGCCGAAGCACTGTATCGGCAGTCCCTAGCCGCGCTGGACGCCGCCAAGCTCAATCTGGCGCGTACGGCGGTCGTTTCGCCCGTAGACGGCTACGTGACGAACCTCTCGGTGTTCCGCGGCGACTATGCCACGGCCGGCACACCCAAGCTGGCGATCGTCGACAGCCGCTCGTTCTGGGTCTACGGGTATTTCGAGGAAACGAAGCTGCCGCGCGTGAGGCTAGGCGACAAGGCTCAAATCCGCCTGATGAGCGGCGGCGTGCTCCAAGGTCACGTGGAAAGCATTTCGCGCGCGATTTACGATCGCGACAATCCGCAAAGCCGCGAACTCGTCGCCGACGTGAATCCGACCTTCAATTGGGTACGCCTAGCCCAGCGCGTGCCGGTGCGGATTCACATCGACGAGATTCCCGACGGACTCGTGCTCGCAGCCGGAACAACTTGCACGGTGATCGTTTCGCCGGCGCACTGAGACCCGCGAAGCCTCAACGCCCCGCGTGCAGGCGGAATTTGCCGACGAGGCGTTTGAGCGCCTGCGCTTGGTCGTCGAGCGAGCGCGCGGCGGCCGTTGCCTCTTCGACGAGCGCGGCGTTCTGCTGCGTGCCGGCATCCATCTGCGTGACGGCGAGGGTCACTTCCTCGATGCCCGCGCTCTGCTCGGACGACGCCGCCGAGATCTCGCCCATGATGTCGGTCACGCGCTTGACCGCCTGGACCACCTTATCCATCGTCTGCCCGGCATCCTGAGCGAGGCTCGAACCGTTCGCGACGCGCTCGAGCGACGTGTTGATGAGGGTCTTGATCTCCTTGGCGGCCGCCGCGCTGCGCTGAGCCAGGCTGCGCACTTCGCCGGCCACGACGGCAAAGCCGCGTCCTTGTTCCCCGGCGCGCGCGGCTTCGACGGCCGCATTGAGCGCGAGGATGTTCGTTTGGAATGCGATCCCGTCGATGACGCCGATGATGTCGCCGATGCTCTTTGCGCTGTCGTTGATTTCGCCCATCGTCGTGACCACGCGCGAAACGACGCCGCCGCAAGTCGATGCGATTTCCGACGCATTATTAGCGAGCGAACTCGCCTGCTTCGCGTTGTCCGCGTTTTGCTTCACGGTCGACGTAAGCTGTTCCATGCTCGTGGCCGTGCGCTCGAGCGAAACCGCCTGCAGTTCGGTGCGCTGCGAGAGGTCGAGATTGCCACTCGAAATTTCGCTCGCGGCCGACGAGATCGCCTCGGCGCTCACGGTGATTTCGCCGACGGTGGCCGCCAATCCCGTTTGCATCTCGGACAGCGCATAGAGCAGGCTCGAATCGTCCTTCTTCGCGAGCTGGATGCGATTGGACAGATCGCCCGCCGCAATGTGGCTCGTGATTTCCTTCGCATAGCCGGGCTCGCCGCCGAGCTGGCGCGTGAGGCGCCGCACCACCGCCTCGCTGACGACGAACGCGAGCACGATCAGCGCCCCCGTCATGATCGCGATCATGACGAACGACGACTTGAAGATGAACGCCGAGGTGTCGATCGTCGCCTTCGCCGCGGTCCCGCGGCGTGCGACGAGTTCATCGACGGCCTTTTCGAGCTTGCCCGTCTCCACGAGCAGCGAGACGTCCTGCATCCCTACTTGCCAATTCATCTGCGAGAGGTCGAGCGACTGCGCCTTCACGAGCGTCACGAAATCGCGCAAGTGGCCAGCCCAAGCGGCAACAGCCGCCGAGAATTTCTTCTGCTCGGCAAGCCCTTCGCTGTCGGAGGTGTCGGTGTACTGCTGCAGCGTCGCGAGTTCGCCGTTGATGGCCGAGAGTCCCTTGTCGATGTCGGCGCCGAGCTCGTCGCGCTCCTTCGCCGTCGTCGCCGTCAGCAGCATCTTTTGCGCGCGGCTTGCGCGCAGCACGTCCGCGCGCACTTCCTCCGCAGCGCGGCTCGCGACATGACCTTGTTCGTAGATCGATTTCGTCGAGCCGTTCAAACGGTCGATCTGCGTCAGCGAAAAGATGCCGATCACGAGCGTGCCGATCAGCACCACGGCAAACGCCAGGCGCAGCGACGCCTTGACCGACAACCCGCTCAACCTCGTCTTCGCCGTGCGCTTCTGCGACCGGCCCCCGGCCCCCGTGCCGTCCGCGACGAATGCCGCGCCCGAACGCCTGCCGAGCGAAACTGCCTTCATATAAACCCCTTTCTTATTGCCCTTCGCCGCGGGTAGCACAGCGAAAAGCGATGATGACCTTTACGAGTCAACGGCATAGTTCGCGTCGTTCTTTAGAGCGCGACTGCCGGTGTTAACCCGGTGTAGCGGCTCATGGCACGCCGATCGCTTTATAACCCACCAAAAAAGCAGGGCGGCAACAACGGGTCCGGGGCGCGGCGCGTCGGTATCGATGTCCGATTCACGACAAACTTTGTCCGATTATTTCCTTTGAGACAAACTACACTCGAACCGTACTCGAAGCTAACCCCTGAATTCGCGTGCGCCACCCACCGCACTCGCGGCACGGCGCGCTGTTTCTTCTACTTCCCAAAGTGCCCACGATGGAAACGAGTATTCAAAAAAATAACCTTGCCTGCGACGCGGCAGCCACCGCGGCGCCGCCCGTTCAGCACGCGCCCGGCGCCGTGTCGCGCACCGTCTATCCGGTGCTCGGCGCCATCAGCTTCTCGCATCTGCTCAACGACATGATTCAGTCGTTGATCCTTGCCATCTATCCGATGCTCAAGGAGAACTTCTCGCTGTCGTTCGCCCAAATCGGCCTGATTACGCTGACTTACCAGATCACGGCCTCGCTACTGCAGCCGCTCGTCGGCTTCTACACCGACAAGCGGCCGCAACCGTACTCGCTACCTATCGGCATGGGTTTTACGCTGACTGGCCTCTTGCTGATGTCGATCGCACCGAGCTTCGGCGTGCTGCTCGTTGCCGCGGCGCTCGTGGGCTGCGGCTCGTCGGTCTTTCACCCGGAATCGTCGCGCGTCGCGCGCATGGCCTCGGGCGGGCGGTACGGCCTTGCGCAGTCGCTGTTCCAAGTGGGCGGCAATGCCGGCTCCTCGCTCGGGCCGCTGCTCGCGGCGCTCATTGTGATACCGCACGGCCAACGCAGCATTGCGTGGTTCTCGGCGGCTGCGCTCGTCGCGATCGTGGTGCTCGCCAATATCGGCCGTTGGTATAGCCGCCATCCGGCGACCAAGAAGAAGAGCGGCACGCGCGCGCTGCATCCTTCGCTGCCCAAGTCCCGTGTGGCATTCGCCATTGGCGTGCTCGTGCTGCTCGTGTTCTCGAAGTACTTCTACCTCGCGAGCCTGAACAGCTACTTCACGTTCTATCTGATCGACAAGTTCCATCTGTCGGTGCAAGCCGCACAGATTCACTTGTTCGTGTTCCTCGCGGCCGTCGCGGCGGGCACCATCATCGGCGGCCCGATCGGCGACCGCATCGGCCGAAAGTACGTGATCTGGGTGTCGATCCTAGGCGTCGCGCCGTTCACGCTGCTGCTGCCGTATGCGAACCTGTTCTGGACCGACGTGCTCACGGTCATCATCGGTGTCGTGCTCGCCTCCGCATTCTCCGCGATCATCGTCTATGCGCAGGAGTTGATTCCCGGCAATGTCGGCATGGTGGCAGGCTTGTTCTTCGGCTTCGCGTTCGGTCTGGGCGGCGTGGGCGCAGCCGTGCTCGGCGATCTGGCCGACGCCACGAGCATCGGCTATGTCTACAAGGTGTGCTCGTTCCTGCCGCTGATCGGCATCATCACGATGTTTCTGCCCAATATCGAGCAGAAACGCCGCGCCCACGCCTGACCGGGATCGCCGGCGATAAGGCGCTCGCCCCCGTCCTTTGCGCCACGGCGCAGAGGATCGGGACCGCGAACAGGGATCGGATGCTTAGGAAGCGCGCGGTACGACCGCCTATGCGCAGCCGCTAATACCGGTTGGCTCCGCCGCCGCGGGGGGGGGCCACCAAACCCCCCGGCCCCCCCCCCAAAAAGGTGCGGGCCAAGAACTTAACAAACGTGGAAAAGAAGACCGGTCGAGGGGG
>CBIHOQ010000066.1:0-20878 GCA_966212065.1 uncultured Burkholderiaceae bacterium | reverse complement strand
TGCATTGGCGGGCCCGGCGGATAATCCGGCATTTAGAGTCGGGCGATTCTACACAGAATTCGGCTTAATTCAAAACAAGCTAAAGCATTGTCAGCAATGTCCGATGGCCATAGGAAAATATTGCAAACCTATTTCGCATTCGCAACAATTTGCAGTAACAATTGCCAGTTTCTCAGCTTCACAGCAGAAGCAGCAGCGATTACCAACGACTCGCTCGCTATAAGAGCGCCCCAGCTCGTTCCTCGCGGCCTGCCCTGCATTCGCCTGTCGCGTTCAGAACGCGTGGGGCTCAGCCGCCGCTCGCCACTCTGGCAATTGCAGCCCGACGCGTGGAAAAACCCCCAACCTGGATTCATCGTTCAGCTTTCCGTTCCGCTACACTGCCCGTTCTAGCCCTCTCTCTCGCACGCGAATCCGGCGCCCACACGCCAGAGTCTCCCGGCACACGAGCGGAAGCCATCTCGTACAAAACTAAACTCATGATGAGTGCACCAATTCGGCCGGCCCGTTCCGGCGATTACCTCGCCATCTGTGCGTTATTAGCCGACCAAGGCTTACCCTTCGACGACATCACTGCCGAAGGCGTGCCACGCTTTTACGTGGCGACCGCTACCGACGGCTCGCTACTGGGATGCGTAGCAATCGAGCAGTACGAAGCCGATGCATTGCTTCGATCCGTTGCAGTTGTGCCAATCACGCGAGGAATGGGGCTAGGCGCCACGCTCGTCCAGCGCGCCGAATTCGAAGCCGCAGCCAGCGGCGTACGGCGCCTATTTTTGCTCACGACGTCTGCCAATGGCTATTTTGCAAACATCGGCTATTGCAGCGTGCCAAGAAGCGAGGCGCCGAGCGAAATACAGCGCACGTCGCAGTTCGCAACGCTGTGTCCCGCATCGGCGGTCTGCATGGTGAAGGATCTCTAAGCGAAGCGAAACGCAGATCGACGAACGACAAACGCGACCGCTTGATGTCGCACCGCTAAAAGTTAGCCACGACAAACTGCGCCGCCACGCTATGGGAAAGCACGAGGTCGGCATTGGGGAGATCGTTCTCGTCGAGCTTCGCACGCACGGCCGCCTCGTCCATGCCGTACCCGCGCCATCGGGCGACAAGACGATCAATCAGCACTTCGCGTGGAACGTCGAGCATCACGGTAACGTCGAAGTAGCGCCGTAGCGGCGCCCATGCGGGATCGTCGAGCAACAGATAGTTGCCTTCGACCAAAATGAGTCGTGCGGATGGCTGAACGATTTCCGCGCCCGCCCGCGAAATTTCAAGCGAGCGGTCAAAAACAGGTACGGCAATCTCTTCGCCGTCATCCGCTTTAAGCCGTTTAAGCAGCGAGGCGAGACCGCCGACGTCGAACGTATGCGGAGCACCCTTGCGTGCCCGATGGCCGCGCGCGTCCAGCACGCGATCGTCGAAGTGAAAACCGTCCATCGCGAGAACCGCGGCTACGCCCGGCCGATCGTCGTTCAAGGCATCGGAAAGCGACTCGACGAATGTGCTTTTACCAGACCCTGGGGTGCCAGCGATCGCAATTAACCTGCGCGGCACGGGCTCCATGCCACGTAGATACCCGATCAAGCGGGGAAGATCGATACGGTTGTTTTCCGGCGGTGCGATGTTCACGGCAAACGGCTCCGTTTGGGGGCTTTCGGACGCACGGTTTCGACCCATGCTTTCCATATCTCGTCGATCGCATGCGAAGTGACGCCAGCGCATGCGACGCTAGATCGTTTGACACCCTCCCCTCCCTAAAGGGCTCTAAAGGAAGGGGATTCCTACGGCGTTACGCGATGAGTTGCGCACCAGATTCCGAGCGCCTCAAATTCGCAGGTCGCCTCCGACCGCACTACGGCCGCTTCCTTCGTTTGCCCCCGCGCCGCGCTTCGCTAGCGCTTTCGCAGCGAAGGTGCTCGGCGTCATGCCACACATGCGCTTGAAGTGCCGGCCAAAGTGGCTTTGATCGAAGAAACCGACTTCGGTCGCCACCGCCACGCTTGGCACGCCCGCCAGCAGCAACGATTGTGCGTGTTGGATACGCAAACCACACAGATACCGATAAGGCGACGACCCGAAACGCTCTCGAAACGCAGTCGCAAAACGCGAAATGCTCAGCGCGGCCGGTACGGCCATCTGCTTTAGCGTGAGCGGCTCGTCGAAATGCGCTTCGATGAAAGCCCGTGCCTGATCTAGCCCTTCCGCTCGCGTCATGTCGCACCCGCTTTATTCTTGGTCACCGTCACCGCCACGGCCATCGCCGCCGGCTCGCCAAAGCGGCCGACCGAATACTTATAGGTCTTACGCCCGCGCTCGGCAGCGCGCACGAACGGGTCATTCATGCAGCGCCCCGCAGCGGCTGGAGCAGCTTCAATTCATCGGCGGACCGGTGACAAAGAATGTGTGCCCCCGAAGGCAGCGTAATCAAAGGAGGAGGCATCGCATTACATTTTCCTTCGACACGCACCGAGCACCGCGCTCTGAAGCTACACAATTCGCCGCTGGCCGATCCCTCCGACAACGGAGGAAGCGCACAAATGCCGACGTTGCGGTGCGCGTCGAGCCAACCGCGCTTGAGCGCCGGTACCGAATCGACGAGCAGGCCCGTATACGGATGATGCGGCGGTTGATCCAACAACTGCCGCCGCCCCGCCTCCACCCGCCTGCCCGCATACAGCACGATGACTTCGTCACAGATTGCGCGAACCGTCGAGATGTCATGACTGATGAACATGTACGAGACGCCGAGCTCGCGACGCAGCTCGCGCAGCAACTCGAGAATCGCAGCACCGACGACCGTATCGAGCGCCGACGTCACTTCGTCGCAAAGAATCAGCGATGGCTCCGCGGCCAGCGCACGCGCGAGATTGACGCGCTGCTTTTGTCCGCCGGACAGCCCGCCCGGGCGACGCGTAGCCACCGATGCCGGCAGCTTCACGAGATCGAGCAGTTCACCAATGCGGCGTTTCGCGGCTGCGCCGCGCAGCCCTTTGTAGAACGCCAGCGGCCGGCCCAGTATGTCTTCTACCGTATGGCTCGGATTGAGCGCCGTATCGGCGTTCTGAAAAACAAGCTGAATCCTGCGGTATTGATCGGCCGTGCGCCCGCTCAGATCCGCGGACAGCGGCTGTCCTTCGAACAACACCTGCCCCTTCGCGCGGCCGACCAGCCCCGCCACGACGCGCGCCAGCGTCGTCTTGCCGGAGCCCGATTCGCCGATGACGCCGAGCGCGCTCCCGCGCGCAATAGACAGATTCACGTCGTCGAGCACGCACACGGCAGGCTGGCCGTCACGGCCGATGCGGCCGTAACCCGCGGCCAAACCACGGATTTCCAGCAACGGCACGCCAGCCGCGCCGGCAGCCGCCGCGGCGGCCGGTCGACCCTCGCGATGGGCCGATGCCGCGAGCAACGCACGCGTGTAGGCGTGAGCCGGAGCGTCGAGCACCTGATCCACGTCGCCGCACTCCTGCACCTCGCCGCCGTTGAGTACGACGATTCGATCGGCCATTTGCGCGACGACAGCCAAATCGTGCGAGACATAGACCGCCGTCGTTCCCAACTCTCGGATTACGCGCTTGAATGCGACGAGCACTTCAATTTGCGTCGTGACGTCGAGTGCGGTCGTCGGCTCGTCGAACACGATCACGGCCGGATCGGTAATCAGCGCCATCGCAGCCATCAAGCGCTGCAGCTGCCCACCCGACACTTGGTGCGGATAACGGTCGCCGATGCGCTCGGGTGCCGGCAGCGCCAATGCCCGAAACAGCTCGATCGCCTTCGCGCAGGCAGCCTCGCGCGTCATCAAGCGATGCAGCAGCGCCGGCTCGATGACCTGATCCATCAGCGTGCGTGCGGGATTGAATCCGGCCGCCGCGCTTTGCGCAACATACGCGACCGTACGCGAGCGCAACGCCCGCCGGCCGCCTTCGTCGAGCGCAAGTACGTCGGTGCCGCCGACGCGCACGCTGCCCCCGGCAAACGCGCATCCTTGCCGCGTATAGCCGAGCAGGGAGAGCGCGATGGTGGTCTTGCCCGAACCGGATTCGCCGATCAGAGCCAGCACTTCGCCTTTCTTGACGGTGAAGTCGACGCCTTTCACGATTTCGGCCATGTCGCCGCCAGCGCTACCGGCGACGATACGCAACCCTTTCACTTCGATCATGACCTCGCTCATCGCTGGCCTCCCTTCGCAAATCCGGCATGACGACGCAAGCTGTCGATCAGCAGATTCATACCGACCGTCAGCGTAGCGATCGCGATCGACGGCATCAGCACCGCCGGCGCCGCTTGCGACAAGCCGCCAAGATTCTCGCGAACGAGCGAGCCCCAGTCGGCCTTGGGCGGTTGCACACCTAGCCCGAGAAAACTGAGCCCGCTCAGCAACAGCACGATGAATACGAAACGCAACCCGAAATCGGCCAGCACCGGATGGATCATGTTCGGCAGCACTTCCACGCGCGCAATGTAAAGCAGCCGTTCGCCGCGCGCCCTCGCCACCATCACGTATTCGAGCGTCATGAGGTTGACCGCGAGCGAACGCGAGATGCGGAAGGCGCCGGGAACGTAGGCCACGGCCGCGATCATCGTCAGCATCGGAATCGACGAACCGAATGCGGCGATCGCCACCAAGGCCAGCACCTTGCTCGGGATCGAGATCAGCGCGTCGAAGAAGCGGCCCATGATTTCGTCGATCCAGCGCGGCGCGACAGCCGCAAAGAGTCCCAAGCAAGTACCGATGCTGCTCGCGAGCACCGCCGCGGCAAGCGCGAGCCCGACGGTGTACCGCGCGCCGTACAGAATGCGGCTTAGCATGTCGCGGCCCAAATAATCGGTGCCGAACGGATGCGCGGTGCTATAGCCCGCAAAGCTGAGCGTCGAGGCGAGCGCGCCTTCCTTGTACGGCGCCAGCATTGGCCCGACTATCGCCATCACTAGCCAGAAACAGACGAGAGCGAAGCCGATCCTGCCAAGCCACGATAAGCGAGCCTTCCGCGGCCGGCGCCCGCGGACCGCGGTGCTTGCTGCCGGCTCTTCGTAGACTTCGGTGGTCGGGTGCGGGATAGAGGGTTGAGCGGGGCGATTCATCGTTGACGAAGCCTCGGGTTGGATACGATCTGACAAAGGTCGGCCATTAGTACGAGCGCGAGATACGCAGCGCAAAACACCATGACACAGCCCTGGACGAGCGGCAGGTCGCGATTGGTTACCGCGTCTACCATCAGGCTCGCCAGTCCCGGATAGTTAAAAATTGATTCGACGATGACGACACCGCCAAACAAGTACGACAAGCTCAGCGCCACGGCATTGGCGATCGGGCCAATCGCATTGGGCAAGACGTGGCGCAGCACCACGCGCATTGGCGATGCGCCCTTTAAACACGCCATTTCGACGTAGCCCGAATTCAATTGATCGAGCACCGCAGCCCGCGTCATGCGCGCCATCTGCGCGACGAGCACGCAGCAAAGCGTCATGACCGGCATGGCGTAAATGCGCACGAGATCGCCGAAGGTGGAGACCGACGATAGATACGATAATGCCGGCAGCCAATGTAGATTGACGGCGAAGATCAACACTGCGATGGTCGCGACGAGAAACTCGGGCACGGCCACGGTCGACAACGTGAGGATATTGAGCGCGCGATCGAGCCAAGAGCCGCGATACATCGCCGAGAAGATCCCGATTGCGAGCGCGACCGGGACCGAGACGATCGTCGTTAATCCGGCGAGCATCAGTGAGTTGGGCAAACGCGTCCTGATCAACTCACTCACGGGCAGGCTATTCGACAGCGAAACGCCGAAGTCGCCTCTCACGATATGCACCAGCCACTGCAAATACCGCTGCAGGGCCGGCTGATCGAGCCCAAGTTGGTGCCGCAGCGCGGCGACGGCTTCGGGCGTGGCGGCCTGGCCGAGCGCCTCCTGCGCGGCGTCACCCGGCAGCAGGCCCGTCATGGCGAATACGATCGCCGAGACGATCAGCAGGGTCAGCAGCGCAAGGCCGAGGCGGGTGGCAACGAGCCTATATGCTTGACGTTTCATCGACACTCGCCTCCTTTAGTCTCTTTTGGTTGAATCGGCGATGCTCCGTGGTGCCATCGCCGTTGGGAAGTCCAGATCAACGCTGAATCGCGTTCGCATCGAACGTCGATCAGGCCTCGAGCCAGACATGCTCCGCGAACGTGAAGCCCCTCAATCCCGCGATCGGGATCGAGTCAAGGCCTTGCAGCTTGGTCGTATGCGCATCGATTGAACTCAAGAACATAGGGATGCCGATGCCGCCCTTCTCGTGCACCAGCACCTGCATGTCGCCGTAGATCTTCTTGCGCTTCGCATCGTCGGGTTCGCCACGTGCCGCGAGTAGCATCTGGTCGAACTGCGGATCCTTCCAGTTCGCCTCGTTCCACGGTGCGTCGGATCGGAAGAACTGTGTGAACAGCATGTCGGCCGTAGGGCGTGCGTTGATCGAGCCGTAACTGAGCGGATGCTTCATCCAATGATTCGACCAATAGCCATCCGCAGGCACACGCATCACTTTCAGGTTCAGACCGGCCAACGGTGCGGCCTGCTGCAACAACATCGCCATATCGACCGCTCCATCGGCCGCCGGCGACGCGAACACTTGCAAGGCCGTATCGCCCAAATTGGCCTTTTTAAAGTAGAACTTCGCTTTCTCGGGATCGTACGGCCGTTGCGGCAACCCCGCCAAGTAGTACTTGTTGGTCGGATCGATCGGTTGATCGTTGGCGATTGAGCCGTACCCCTGGAAGACGGCCTGGCGCATCTGCTCGCGGTTCTGCAGATGCATGAGCCCGAGCCGGAAATCCGGATTGCCCGTGATGCCACCCTCATTGCGCATGATGAGGTCGGTATAGGTACCCGTCTTCGTTTCGAGGACGGCGTATCCCGGCGTGCCTTTGATTCGGCCGGTCGATTGCGGGCTCACCTGATTGATGAGGTGCACATCGCCCGACAACAGCGCGTTTACCCGTGCCGATTCGTCGCCGATGCCGACCAATTCGATTTCGTCGACGTGCGGCAGACCCGGCTTCCAATAGTGCTCGTTCTTGACGACCACCGTATGCACGCCCGGCGTAAACTCTTTGAGCTTGAATGGGCCTGTGCCGACTGCCGTCTTCGTGAAATCCTTGGTGCCGTCTTTTACGATCAAGAAGTGCGCATCGGCGAGCAGCACCGGCAAATCGGCGTTTGCGCCCGTCAGCGTAATCGTCACTTCGTTCGGCCCGCTCGCCTTCACGTCGGCGATTTGATCGGCCAGCGGTTTGACCTTCGAAGCCGTGGCCGGGTCCTTATGCCGCATCAGCGAATAGACGACATCGGCCGGCGTGAGGGCCTTGCCATCATGGAACTGCACACCCGGGCGCAGTTTGACGACCCATACCGTCGCATCCTTCGTATCGAACGACGTCGCGAGCGCCATCGTCGCGCCAAGATGCGAATCGAGTTCGGTCAAGCCGTTGTAGATCATGTTGCAGCGGACGTAATCCGTTGCCAGCGCGCCCTTCGCAGGATCGATCGTATCGGAGGTCGACGACGATTGCGTCGCCACGCGAATCTTGCCGCCCTGCTTCGGCTTGGCCTGCGCATGCGCCGCCGTGCTTGCGACGAGCAAGCCGCCGCCCGTCACGCTGACTAATCCGGCCGCGACGAGCGCACGCAGCGCGTCGCGTCGTGAGGCACCCTTTGCGGTCAATTGCTCGAGTGTGGTCTCAGCGCCGACAGCACCGTATTGTGAGGTGTCCTTTTTCATTTCACTTCTCCGCGAAGTAAGCCAACACTGGAAAAAATAGTTAACGGGCGGTTAACTCGACGGTTCAATCAACATTCGATGAAGGCCCCATTCCTTCGTCGACCCAACGGTACGCTTGCGCGTCGAACTCAATAAAAGATGTCCTTGATGCGATAGTACGTGCCGACGATGGGGAGAAACCAAGGCTTACCCGTGTGGCCCGGAATAGCCGGCCACGGCAAATCGCGCCACGGATTGGCATCCGCGCGCCCACCGATAACCTCCGCCATCACCTGCCCCATATGCGTCGACATCTGCGTGCCGTGCCCGCTGTAGCCGAGCGAAAAATACAAGCCATCGTGCTGTCCGGCACGCGGCAAACGATCGGCCGTCATGTCGACCAAACCGCCCCAGCAATAGTCGATGCGCGCCTGCGCGAGCACCGGAAACATTTCGGCGAGGCTGCGCTGCAAGATGCAGCCGCTCTTTTCGTCGGACGGTTGCTCGGATGCCGTAAAGCGCGCCCGCCCGCCGAAGACGAGCCGCGAATCGGCCGTCACCCGAAAGTAGTTGTGCATGAGCCGCGTCGTCGTATAGGCGCGCCGATGCGGAAAGATACGTGCGGCCACGTCCGCACCGAGCGGCTCGGTCACGATGATGAACGAGCCGATCGGTGCGATCCGCCGGCGATACCACGCGAAGGGCCCATGTTTCGACGGGCCCGTCGCGATCAGGACGTTGGCCGCCGTCAATTCGCCGCGCGACGAGACGATGCGGTAGCCCGCCTGGCCCTGCTTGGCTATCGCCGAGACCGGCGCGTGCTCGTACAACATCGCCCCATGCCGACGCGCCGCCATCGCGAGCCCGGCTGCGAACTTGCCCATGTGCATCTGTCCGCCGTGCCGGAACAGCAAACCGCCATGGAAGCGATCGGATTGGACCTCATCGCGAATCCGAACCCGATCGATCAACTCGATGTCCTGATCGACCTCGCGGTGGATCAGTTCGGCGGTTTTCGCCAAATGATCGTAGTGGTGCGGCTTCGCTGCAATTTTGAGCTTGCCGGAAGCCAGATAGTCGCAATCGATCGATTCCTCGCGAATGAGCCGTTCCACTGTGTCGACCGCCGTGGCATAAGCGCGGTAATAGCGGCAAGCGCGCTCGAGACCGATCTGAGCAACGAGCGCCGCAAAGTCCTGCGCGACACCCGTGTTGACGTGCCCGCCGTTGCGTCCCGACGCGCCGCCGCCGATCCGTCCCGCGTCGAGCAGCGCCACGCTCGCACCGCGTTTCGCGAGCGCCAGCGCGGCCGAGAGCCCCGTGAAGCCGCCGCCGATAACGGCGACATCGACCCGGCCCTGCACGGGCCCTTCGACGCCGAGCGGCGTAGCGGGCGCGGTATCGAGCCAGTAGGAGTCGAGTTTCATCGTGGCTTTCCTCGATCGATGTCGGATGCGTAAGCTAAGGTTCAGAGGCCGAGCATCGATGCCAGATGCGGGATGTCGTCGGCTTCGTAACAGTCGTAGCCCAGCGGCGACGGCTCATGTCCGCGCTTGATGAACGCCTTGTGCTTGATGCCGAGGTCGTGCGCCGTCATCAAGTCGTAGCGCGGGCTCGACGACACATGCAAGACATCTTCGGGGTTGCAGTTGAGCTTGTCGAACATATATTCGAAGCCTTGCATGCGCGGCTTGTACGACTGCGCCTGTTGCGCCGTAAAAACAGCGTGAAACGGCGCGCCGAGCTTGTCGATATTGCTTTGGATTTGATCGTCCGCGGCATTCGTCAGCGCCACGAGTTTGTACTTTTTGGCGAGGCGCGACAGCCCCTCCGGTACGTCTGGGTGCGGGCCCCATGTGGGCACGGCCAGATAGATACTCTCCGCTTTCGCTTGATCGAACGGCACATTGACCCGCTCGCAGGCACGGCGAAACGAATTGACGACGACGTCACGGTAGGGTTTCCACGCACCCAGCACTTCGTCGCGGCGATAGGCCGCGAAAAAACGGATGAGATTTTCGAGTTGGGCGGAATCAAGCTCCTTGCCGTAGAACTCGCGCGTCATCTCCGCCATACGGAAACGAATCAGTGTGCCGTAGCAGTCGAAAGTAATGTATTTCGGCTCGAACTCGATCATCTCAGTGCATCCTCATGTAGGTTTCTTCAACTGATTGCAAGCCGCGGCGCCCTGCAGCGAAAGCTTGCGTCGTAAGTAGATTTAATCAATGCAAAAACAAAAATGCCCCTGATTTGGACGGTGCCGACCACATAAAGCGCGCGTTTTTCATCGGCACGCAGCACAGTCTGCGGCACCCCAAGCCCAGCGGGCCGGAGCGCCCTGTGACCGCTCATGCGTTCAGGTCGATGAGCACGCTCTTGAAGCGCAAGTTGGCCTCGTACGCCTCCTTGCCGAGGTCCTTGCCCACGCCCGAACGTTTGTAGCCGCCGGTCGGGATGATGAAGTCGCCGCTGCGGCCGTAGCGATTGACCCAGACGGTGCCCGCTTCGAGCGTTCTCACGAAGCGCAGCGCACGCCCGAGATCGGCGGTGTGCACGCCCGCAGCGAGCCCGTAATCGGCATGACCGGCCAGCGCGAGCGCCTCTTCTTCGGAATCGAACGCCTGCACGGTCAAGACGGGACCGAAGATTTCTTCGCGCACCGCGGCGGAATCCGAGGTCACGTTCTCGATGATCGTTGGTGCGTAGTAGGCACCCGCCACGTCGGCCTGCGCGTAGGCGGCGCCGCAGCGCGCCTGCGCCCCTTCTTCGAGCGTCGCACGGACGATCGCGTCGATGCGCTGAGCCTGGGCCGGGGAAATGATCGGTGCGAGCGTCGCGCCTGCATTCCACGTTGCGCCCGCCTTCATTCCCCTGAGGATTGCTTCGATGCGCTCGGTAAGCGGCTCGGCAATCGGGCGTTCGACGATCACACGGGAACCCGCCACGCATACCTGTCCTGCATTGCTCACAATGGCGGATGCGATACGGCGCGCGACATCGTCGATCCGTGGCGCATCGGCAAAGACGATCTGCGGACTCTTGCCCCCGAGTTCGAGCGTGACGGGCTTGGTCCCCGCGTGCGCACAGGCGGCCATGATGGTCGCCCCCGTGCGCGTCGAGCCCGTAAACGTGACCTTGCCAACGAGCGGATGCCGCACGAGCGCGTCGCCCGTACTGCGCCCATCGCCTTGAACGACGTTGAAGACGCCGGCCGGCACGCCTGCCGCAACCGCCAATTCCGCCAATCGCAGTACCGAAAACGGCGTCATCTCAGAGGGCTTGAGCACGACCGCATTGCCTGCGGCCAGCGCGGGGCCGATCTTCCACGAAGCCATGACGAGCGGAAAATTCCACGGCGCGATAGCACCCACGACACCATACGGTTCGGCGATCGTCATGCCGAGGTGATCGTGATCGGTCGCAGCGACTTGGCCGCCGATCTTATCGGCGAACTCCGCATAGAAGCGAATGCCTTCCGCCGTGAACGGCACGTCCCACGCGAGCGCGTCGCGCACGGGCCGGGTCGATCCGAGCGCTTCGAGCGGCGCAAGCGTCGCCGCATCGGCGGCGATGAGATCGGCGAAGCGGCGCAGAATGCGCGCGCGTTCGCGCGGCGCCATCGTCGCCCAGCCGCTCTTGCGCCAGGCCCGCGAGGCGTTCTCGACGGCGTACGCGACGAGGCTCGCATCGCCGATCGGCAGCGACGCATAGACTTCGCCGTCCGACGGCCGCGCGACCTCGAGCGTCGGACCTTGTGTCTCCACATACTCGCCGCCGATGAAATGCGCACTGCGCACGGCAATCGCACGCGGATCGAAACTATTCATGAACATCCCTCCATCGTCTCGGCAATTTCCCGGCGCAGCGCACCGTGCCGTCAATCAATCAATCAATCAGTCGAGCGTCGCGCTGCGCACTTGTCTCCCTACCGCACATCGTACGGCGGGCGCGACAGCATATTTCGCCGACAAAATTCGCCGGACGGCAGAACGCGCGCGTCGTCATGCCGAGAACCACCGAGATTGCATTGCACCAACGCGCTCAGCGTTGTCCGCGTTGGGGCGCGGCGGCAAGCATTGGAGGGCGTCGAGGGGAATCGAGGCGCGTTATTCGCTTGGCGGGCGCCGTCCATGCACGCACTCGCGACGAAAAGATCGTCCTAGTCATCACGCCGGCACTCATGACAGAGTGCATATCCATCAAGATCAAAGAGGGGGTACGCGTGTCCGACTCCATCCATTACAGGCGATTCACCGCGGCGGACATCGCCGCAGCGCACGCACTGACTGTCGAGCTCAAATGGCCGCACCGCCCGGACGATTGGCAGTTCGTGGCGAATATCGGCGTAGGTTTCGTGGCCGAGCGCGATTCGCACGTGATCGGCACGGTGTTCTGCTGGAAGTTCGGCGCCCAAACCGCCTCGCTCGGCATGGTGATCGTCTCGCCTGCGCACCAGGGATACGGCATCGGCCGGCGTCTGACTGAAATGGCGCTGGAAGAGATCGGCGCCCGGGCCACCGTGCTGCACGCGACGCCCGCCGGGCGCCCGCTCTACGAAAAGCTCGGCTTTGCGCCCATCGGCACGCTCGATCAGCATCAGGGGGCCGCGCTGCAGCCGCCGCTGGTGCAGCTACCCTCGCGCGAAAGACTGCGCCCGCTCGGCGTCAACGACACGCCGCGGCTCGTCGAACTGGCCTCGCGCGCGAGTGGCCTCGATCGCTCGTCGGTGCTGCCGCCGCTGCTCGATTGCGCGGAAGGCATCGGGCTCGACCGCGACGGAGAGTTGATCGGGTTTGCGCTGTTCCGCCGCTTCGGGCGCGGCCGTGCGATCGGCCCCGTGGTCGCGCCGCGCGACGGCGATGTGGTGCGTGCAAAGGCGCTGATCGGGCATTGGCTCGCGTCGAACCCGGGCATGTTTATTCGCATCGACGTGCCAGGCGACGCGGGCCTTACCGATTGGCTCGAATCGGTCGGCCTGTCGCGCGTGGATACCGGTGTCAAGATGGCCCGCAACGCGCAGCAAATGCCGCCGACCGACGGCGAGTTCGCGCAATTCGGCATCATCAATCAAGCAATCTGCTGACCGCCCCGCCGTGCCGTGCCGTCAGCAGAAAATGCTGACCGCCCCCATCAAAACGCGCGGCGCACGCTTTTCAAAAGCAGTTTTTGGAAACCCAGGCGGACGCGTCACCCGTACTATCAACTCGTCATCGTTCAACCCGTACGAGCCCGCCATTATGTCGATTTCCTCGCTCATCGAAGCCGACCGCAAGCATCTCATTCATCCGGTCGTTAACTACCGCGCACACGAGGCGCGCGGCGTCACCATCCTCGAATCGGCGCACGGATCATTCTTGCGCGATGCCGACGGCAACGAATTGCTCGACGCATTCTCAGGATTGTGGTGCGTCAATGTCGGCTACGGCAGACAGAGCATCGTCGACGTTGCCGCCGAGCAGATGAAGAAGCTGCCCTATGCAACGGGGTATTTTCACTTCGGCTCCGCGCCCGCGATCGAGCTGGCCGCGCAACTCGTCGAGCGTACGCCGGCTTCGCTGCAGCACGTCTATTTCACGCTCGGCGGCTCCGATGCCGTCGATTCGGCGATACGTTTCATTACGCATTACTTCAACGCAACCGGCCGGCCGCAAAAGAAGCAATTCATTTCGCTCGCTCGCGGCTATCACGGCTCGTCGTCGGTCGGGTCGGGCTTGACTGCGCTACCAGTATTTCATCGGCATTTCGACTTGCCGTTGCCGCACCAGCATTACATCGCGTCGCCCTATGCCTACCGCAACGATTACGCCACCGATGCCGCGCTGATCGCCGCATCGGTGGCCGCCCTCGAGGCTAAAGTAGCGGAACTGGGCGCGGACCGCGTCGCGGCATTTTTCTGCGAACCGATCCAGGGATCGGGCGGCGTGATCGTCCCGCCGGTGGGCTGGCTCAAGGCAATGCGCGAAGCATGCCGCAAGCTTGGCATCCTATTCGTCGCCGATGAAGTCATCACGGGATTCGGCCGTACGGGCCCGCTGTTCGCGTGCTCGGCAGAGGGCGTCGAGCCCGATGTGATGACGGTGGCCAAAGGATTGACGGCCGGCTATGCGCCGATGGGCGCGGTGCTGATCTCCGACGAAATCTATCGCGGTATCGCCGACGGCAGCCCCGATGCCGCGATCGGTCACGGGTACACCTATTCGGCGCACCCGGTCAGCGCAGCGATCGGCCTCGAAGTGATGCGTCTTTATCACGAGGGCGGCCTGCTCGCCAATGGCGCCGCGCTGGCGCCGCGCTTCGCGCAAGGGCTCGACGCGCTGCTCGATCATCCGCTCGTGGGCGATTCGCGCCATCGGGGCCTGCTCGGCGCATTGGAACTCGTGTCCGACAAGGAAACCAAAGCCGGCTTCGACGCCGCGCTCATGCTGCCCGAGCGCATCGCGGCCGCCGCTTATCGCAACCGGCTGATTTTCCGAGCTTTCGGCGACAACATACTCGGCTTTGCGCCCGCGCTTTCGTACTCGGCCGACGAATTCGATCTGCTGTTCGAGCGGTTGCGCCGCACGCTCGACGAAGTGCTGGCGGAACCCGATATTAGGGCTGCGCTCGATAGCGGAACGCGTGTGGGCGCGTGCTAAAGTAGCCGCTCACCGTTAGCGGCACGACTCGGGCGACAGGTACGATGAGCGAAGATTGCAAGCTGGACCGGATCGACCTACGGATCCTTTCTCAACTTCAGAAACGTGGGCGGATTACGAACGTCGAGCTCGCCGATGCGGTTGGCCTCTCTCCAAGCCCGTGCTTGATACGCGTCAAGCGGCTCGAGAAGGCCGGCTATATCGTCGGCTACGGCGCGCAGATCCAGCTTGAGAAGCTCGGCGATGTCCAAATCGTATTCACCGAAGTCACGCTTGCCGATCACCGCCGCGAAGACTTCGTTCGTTTCGTCGCAGCCATCAAGGATGTCGACGAGATCATCGAATGCCACCTCGCGAGCGGCGGCTACGATTATTTGCTTAAGTTCGTCACGCGCAGCGTCAGCCACTATCAAAGCGTGATCGAGGGATTGCTCGAGCGCGACATCGGCATTGAAAAGTATTTCAGTTACGTGATCATCAAATCGCCGTTTGTGAAAACGCACTATCCGCTCGAAGTGCTGTTCCCGCATTCGTGAACCGTTAGCGCGGCTTGCCGCGACCTAGCGCGCCGTTCTTCTGGAACAGCGGAGCGCGCGGGTGATTTCTCGTTTCGCTCATTCCGCTTTAATGGAGGCTACAGCGTCATGGCTGGCAAATATCGAATCGCCGTCATTCCCGGCGACGGCATCGGCACCGAGGTAATGCCCGAAGGCTTGCGCGTACTCGATGCCGCGAGCCGCCGCTTCGGCATTTCACTCGAATACGAGCATATCGACTGGGCAAGCTGCGATTACTACGAAAAGCACGGCCAGATGATGCCCGACGACTGGAAAGCTCAGTTGCTGCGCTGCGATGCGATTCTGTTCGGCGCCGTGGGATGGCCGGCGAAAGTGCCCGACCACATCTCGCTGTGGGGGTCGCTGCTCAAGTTCCGCCGCGAATTCGATCAATACATCAATCTGCGTCCGGCCCGGCTGTTCGAGGGCGTGCCGTCTCCGCTCGCGGGCCGTAAGCCTGGCGACATCGATTTCTGGATCGTGCGCGAGAACACCGAGGGCGAATATTCGTCGGTGGGCGGTGTGATGTTCGAAGGCACCGAGCGGGAGTTTGTCCTGCAGGAATCGATCTTCACGCGGCGGGGCAGCGAGCGGGTGCTCAAGTTTGCGTTCGAGCTTGCGCAGCAGCGCGCCAAAAAGAAGGTGACCGTCGCGACGAAAAGCAACGGCATCGCGATCAGCATGCCGTGGTGGGACGAACGCGCGGCCGAAGTCGCCGCCGGCTACCCAGAGATTACGTGGGACAAGCAGCACATCGACATTCTCTGCGCGCGCTTCGTGCTGAACCCGGACCGCTTCGATGTCGTCGTGGCGACGAACTTGTTCGGCGACATCCTCTCGGATCTCGGCCCGGCCTGCACCGGCACGATCGGCCTTGCGCCGTCGGCCAACCTCAATCCCGATCGCGCTTTCCCTTCGCTGTTCGAGCCCGTGCACGGCTCGGCCCCCGACATCGCCGGCAAAAATATCGCCAATCCGATCGCGATGATCTGGTCGGCCGCGATGATGCTCGACTTCCTGGGCGCGAGCCAAGGCAAGGAGCACGAGGCCCACGACGCGATCCTCGCGGCGATCGAAGCCACGCTCAAGGATGGCCCGCGCACGGGCGATCTCGGCGGCAAAGCGACAACCGAGGAAGTGGGCGCCGCGATCGCAAAGCGCATCGCGAGCCTCTGACACTCATGCAAGGAGCATCGAACATGGCGCGTATTTTTGAACCCGAGGCGTTGATTCGCACGGAGAATTTCATCGGCGGACGATGGGTTCCCGCCGTGGACGGCGCGCGGTTTGCCGTAACCAATCCCGCGGACGGCACGCTCATTGCCGAAGTGGCCGACAGCAGCGCCGCCGATGCGCGCGCAGCGACCGATGCCGCCGCCGCGGCGTTCCCTGACTGGCGCGACACGTTGCCGAAGGAGCGCGCCGAGATACTGCGGCGCTGGCATGCGCTGATCGTCGCCAATCAGGATGCGCTCGGTGCGCTGATCTCGCGCGAGCAAGGCAAGCCGCTGGCCGAAGGGCGCGGCGAAGTCGCTTACGGCGCTTCGTATGTCGCCTGGTTTGCCGAGGAAGCAACACGCATCTACGGCGATTTGATTCCGCAGCAGCAACGCGGCAAACGCATGAGCGCCGTCAAAGAACCGGTCGGGATCGTCGCTGCCATCACGCCGTGGAATTTTCCGCTGGCGATGATCGCACGCAAGATTGCGCCTGCGCTGGCAGCGGGCTGCACGGTGGTGGGCAAGCCGGCCGAGGACACGCCGCTCACGGCATCGGCGCTCGTCATGCTCGCGCATGAAGCCGGCGTACCGCCCGGCGTGCTCAATCTCATCACCGCGTCGCGCGAGCGTACGGTCGATGCCGTGGGCGACTGGCTGCACGATGGGCGTGTGCGCAAGATTACGTTTACCGGCTCGACGGCCGTCGGCAAATATCTGGCACGCGAATCGGCTGGCACGCTCAAGAAGCTTTCGCTCGAACTCGGTGGAAACGCGCCGTTCATCGTGTTCGACGATGCCGATCTGGACGCGGCCGTGGCAGGCCTCATCACCGCAAAATTCCGCAACGGCGGTCAAACCTGCGTTAGCCCGAATCGGGTCTATGTGCAGGCCGGCGTGTACGAACGCTTCGCCGCGCTGCTGGCCGATCGCGTCGGATCGATGAAGGTCGGCCGCGCCACCGATGCCGCCGCGCAGATCGGGCCGATGATCAATGCACGTGCGGTCGATAAGATCGTGCGCCACGTCGACGATGCGCTCACGCACGGCGCGAGAATCGTGACGGGCGGCAAGCGTCTGCCCAGCCTCGGCGCCAATTTTTACGCGCCCACTGTGCTGGCGGGCGCCGATCCGAGCATGCTGCTATGCGATGAAGAAACGTTCGGTCCGGTCGTACCGCTCTTTCGTTTCGAAGACGAACGCGAAGCGATCGACGCCGCGAACGCCACGCCTTTCGGACTCGCATCGTACTTCTATACCGGCGACATGAAGCGTATCGAGCGCGTTTCGCGCGCGCTCGAAGCGGGCATCGTCGGCATTAATGAAGGCGCGCTTTCAAGCGAAGCGGCACCGTTCGGTGGCGTGAAGGAATCCGGATACGGGCGTGAGGGGTCGAAATACGGCCTCGACGATTATTTGTCGATCAAGTACGTGTGCCAAGGCAATCTCGCGTAGCGAGGGACGCGCCCTGCACTAGCACTAGGGGCGGGGCGAAACCGCGATGGACCGTGAACGCAAAGAAATGACCTAGTCGAGCGACAGGTAATCGACTCGTTCGCCGGCGGCAGCCTGTTCGGTGCCGGATTGGATGGCCAACAACGCGTTCGACGTCGCAAAGGTATTCAGATGCAGCCCGTTTTGATCGTCGTTCGTCTGGATCGCAACACGGCCACCGTCATCGACATGCGCCGTTCCCCACAGAAAGCGATGAGCCGATTGCCGCCGCGTGACCGGGTTCTCCAATGCGCCCGTCCGCCAAATGGGTCCCGGTTGTCCAACCCCCTCCATCAAATCGAGGATGCGGCGGACGAATACCTGCGTGACGGCGGCAACGTCAGGTGTGTGCCCTGGAAGACTGAGCACGACGGCTTTGTCGTAGTAAGCGAAGCCTTCCCAGCCCGCGATCTCAGTCGACGATCCGTCCCGGTAGATAGGACGCTTACCGCGCACTGGCGGTGTGCGGTCGTCGCTCAAAGCTAACGCGAAGCGCCGGTCTGTCGTCTTATCGAACTCGATCAGCTGGCGCCCCGCGGGAAAGGAAAACGGTCCGCCCACACCACTTGAGAGCAGCACCGAGTCCGCCGGCATACCGACGCCTATGAGTAAGTCGTAGCGGGACATCAATTCGAGCAATCGCTGAACGTACGCCGCGTGCGCACCCAGCGGGGTGCGGGGAGAACGCGCCGCGCCAAGCGGAGCCAACGGCTCCACCAGCGGTGTCACATACCCCCAACGCCCGAGCGTTGATCTCACATATTCTCCGGTCGAATCGGGCCGCTGCCAGGCATGCTTCACGTCGGCCGCCGGCAACGCGTCGTAACTGCTCAACACCACTCCAACGCGCGGGCGTCGGTACACCGGGACCGAGAGCACGCCGGCGGCAATCAGGACCGCCTGCAGCTGCGGCGTAATGCGGGTGCCGCGCGCGACGAGCGTCGCACCTTGCGCATAGTCTTCACCGCGCGACCGCACGTTGGCCCCTTCCCACAACGGGGCTGTGAGGCGTAGGCACTCAACCGCGGGAAGCATCACGTCGTCCGTCTGCACCTCGATGCTTGGCAATACCGCATCGGCATTCTCAGGAAGCGGAATGCCGGCGGGCAGGAACTCGCTTTCGCCGGGTGCCAAAGTCCGCGCAGCGGGATCGCCCCCGAGCGCGATATACGCGGCTAGCGCGTTGTTCACCGACAGATCGACAGGTTTTGCAGCCGTTGCGCCGGCAGTGTCGGCCGCTGTCAGCGCGTGGCCGCGGCAAGTCGCATAGGGCACACGGGGGACGGCCCCAGGCGCGTGCACGTCTTGCGCTGCGACACGCATGCAAGCGTGCTCGACGGGGACGATCTCGCTGCGAATCGCGCCCGGCACGCAGGCGCCGCACAGATCGTAAGCCGTATCAAGCCACGGTGGATGCGGATGGCGAGGGTTCAACGGCGCCTTTGAAGGTTGGGGCACGGGACGAGATTTTCCAAAGTGCAAAGGCGTCTGTCTGGCCATTAGTCGGTGACGTTCACGTAGAACGGATCGCCATTGACAACGCGCTGGGAGGTGAAAAAGTTGCCAAGGCGGGTGCCGACCTGTTGATTATCGGCGCTATCGATCCGCTTGACTGAGAACGCGCCGCTCGATGCGCCCTCGTTCGTCGAGGCGAACGGGTATTCGTCGCAATTGCACGGCCCGGGCGGTTCGTCGGGATCGGTTATCGCCGCGCACACGGGCTCCTCGGCATATTGCTCCACGTAAAGCTTGCGCGCGGCTGCGCGGTTCGCAGTGATGCGTGCTGCATCGCGCGTGCGCGTCAACGGCAACGCGCCTGAACTCGGGAGGATGCTGCCGTCATCGGCAGCCACGTACTTGCCAGGCTTGTCTGCCGCTTGTGCTTCACGGATGTGGATCGCCGACTCGCGGACCGCAGGGTCGCTAGCGCTAATGCCGCTAAATACCGCTGGCGCTTGAGGATAGACACAGCCCTTCGTGCCGCGACGCGCAAGGCCAACATCGCATCGAATGTTTGGAATGTAGCCGTATCCCGTGCCACGATAGAACGCCTTTGATTGGCCGTCTTCGAATGACTCCCCGGTCCGCACGATGCGGTACTCAACAGACGGGGCGAAATTCATGGGATTTTCGCCTGCCATGGTCGGTGTTAGCGTGATCGTGGCTTCGGTTGTTAGCGCGCCCGGGACGAGATCAATCGCCGGAGCCGAAGTAACCGAACATTTGCCGCCGCAGTCGACATACGGTTTCAGTTGTAGCGGCACCCATTCGCCCTCGCCCGGCTTCGTTAGAAGGCGGAACTTAACGTCCCATGACAGTTGATTCAAAGGGTTGTCCGAGTAAACGTAGGCCTCTACGTCCGCACCTGCCGTGGTCGTTCGCTCGACGTTGGAGCTTCGGTGCTCCATGACGGCGGTGCGATAGCAAAATGCACCTCGACCTAGCAACGTTCTCGGGCCATCTTCATTGAAGACTGTGGTACATATGGGCGAAACATCGATCGCGCTTTCGGCGTATGCAGCGGGTGAGGCTGTGGCCAAGCACACGCCTATATAAACAAAGGGTCTCAGGTTCATTTGGTCCGTCCGCGTTGTACGAGTTCGCGCACCTGCGCGACGCTATCCTCGCGGCTGGGGAAGATCAAAGCGCGATTGACTGGATTTTTAGGACCGCTTTACGCCGAGACGACGATCCGATCCAAACACGCCGCGCCGAAATCGTTTCAGCACGGGTAGAGGCGGTGTCGCGATACAGGAGCGGAGAGGTTGCGAGCGCGGGCCGACACGCTCGGTCAGCAGGTCAATATTCGAACGACGGCGAGATCTTGCTCAGGAATGTCTTCGCTGCGGGTGCGGCCCGGAAAGATTCTAATTCCAACGCCAGAACGTCGAGCAGCGTCGAGACATCTGTCCGCGCCGTTTGGTGAAACGCTTCGGCGACGATCAACGCAGCAGTCGTATCCTCCCGAACGGCCGAAAGCGCACTTTGCCGATGCGCCCGCCGCCGCGCATGCGCTTGGTTGTCGGCATCCGCGAAAATCACCTCGCCAAGCTCCAGACGTTCAAGATCGCCCGCAAAGGACTGATATTGTTCATCGCCCTTCGCATGGCGGACTTCGATATGTCGTGCGGGTAATCCCCGGTTTTCCCTACCGACGAGGCCGGTCCGCGGTGGCGAGAAAGGCCGTTTACTTTCAATGACATAGAGCAGTGCTTGTAAACTG
>CBIHOQ010000065.1:0-21904 GCA_966212065.1 uncultured Burkholderiaceae bacterium | reverse complement strand
TGCTCGGTCACGTTCGTCCGGAATCGTCGGTCACGTTGGGCCGGAATACCCACCAGCGTGACGATGCCATTCGTTGCCGTCACGCCGCGCGCGCCAAGAAACGAACCGCCATCGACAACACCTTGGCCGACCAAGGTCACCTGGCCGGAAGCTGCTTCGAATAGGCCGCCGTCATCTGCGGCATAAATGGCAGCCCAGCTATTGCCGAACCAGTCCTTGAGGCCAAAGTTGCGGTTGTAAGCCGTGTAACCCATGACACCGCGGGCAGTCACGGTAGGCGCCTTGATCGTTAAGTTGCCGCCGAACGAGTAGACGTTTCCGCCGATGTTCAACGCTTGCGTGCCAGCCGTAATCGAGATATCGCCGTTGGCTTCGACGGCGCCGCCGAATGCTTGGATCGTGCTGGACGCGCTCTCGTGACAGAAGATGAAACACGATTGGCGATACGCAGCTTGACCCGTGAATTCTGCTTGATTCGTGAATTGCCGTTGCGCGGAAATGGCGATTTCCCCCGCGCCCGAGACGGCAACGTTGTTGGTTGCAGTGCTGTCGCCGTTGGCGAGGAGCGTACCGCCATCGTTCGTCACATTGCGCCCCGCGAGCGAGATCTTGCCGCCTTGCGACGAGATGTAAGACATTTGGTTGGGCGCTAGGAGGGACCCATAATCGACCGAAAAACCGTCATCGTTCGCGGTCAAAAACAAAAAGCGGTGACCGTGATCGGAGTAAGCGGTCGGAACACCGTTGTTTGCGCCCGTCACGTGATCGATGATGTTATCGATATCGCCTGCGGCGCCGATCGTGACGTTGTAGTTGGACTCGATCCGGGCGTTGCGGTTGATTACATTACCGCCGGCATTGATAACGACGTCGTCGTTCTGACCGAATACGACGCCGAGCGTACCGGGCTGCGTCGTGTCCGACGCGTTCGTCACATCGCCCGTTGCCGACAGCGTCACGGCTCCGAGCGATGCCGCATTCCCCTGTATGCGCGTATTGCCCTGAATCACGCTGCTGGTCGTCGTTAGATCGCCCGTGCTTTGAATGAGTACGCCGCTGCTTGCAGACGCGATCGTGGATTCCGTCGCGCCGTCGTTCGTGGCGCTAAAACCGTTGCTCGACATCACCACGCCGCCCACGTTCGCGGCGATGTTCGCGCCAGTCAACGACAGCGCCCCGGCCGTTTTAATCGATACATTACCCGCAGCCGTCACCGTGCTTCGTGTCAGCAATTGCACGTCGCCAGCCGCGCTTAGCGAGAAATCACCTGCATTTGCAAGCAATGCTCCGGCGCTGCGCACACCGGCGCCGAAGTCCGTGGCGATGAGCTTGATGCTCCCAGCGGTGATACTGCCCGCAGGTTCGACGTTGATCGCGATCGCGCTCGGATTGGCGATCTGCGTGTTGGCAAGCGCAAGCCAGTCGTTGTTGTTGTCGTCGGGAGAAACCCCCGTGTTCAGCGTGACTTGCGAGGTACCGCCCACGGCGCGGATATAAGCTGTGCCCGACGAGAACGAATTCGTGACGGGGCCGTTTAACTGAATCTGCTTTGCAATCAGCTCGAGGCCGATCAACGTACCGGCCAACCCTCCAGGCCCGACCGTGATCGTCCCACCTTGCGTGTTGAGCACGATGTTGCGCTGGAACTGGCCGGGAGCCAGTTGAACATCGACATAGCTGACTTGGCCAGTCGTGAGCGCGACGTGCCCCGTATTAACGAACGATCCACCATTTACGGTGATGCCGTTAGGATTGGCCAGCACCACGTTCGCCCGAGAACCGAGGACCGTAATGTCGCCCTCGATCGAGCTCGGATTCGCGCTCGTGACTTGGTTGACGATCGTGCGTGCGTTCGCGCTCGTGTTGTCGAGCGCCGCACCGGCTCGGCCGACGTTGAAGCTCGAATAGGTATTGCTCGACACGCCATGGACCGAAGGCGCGATCGAGACCGTTTGCCGCCCGTTGCCGGCAGTCGTGACGCTGGTAGCCGTGCCCCCGTCCGGCACGATGGCGGGCGCGGCGCTCGCGCGAATTGCGGCCGTAAGCAGGAATGTCAGTAGCGCCGCATTCTTTATGTATAGGCATGCGCGCGACGCACGCGCCGGCCCCGATTCGACGGTCTTACCCGTGAACCCCGCACGGTGTATCCGGAATTGCATTGGTCTAGGTCGCCGATGCGTCCGTGCCACTTTGACAGCGGCTTGCGCCCGGCATTCTCGGTTATTTATTAACTTCGATCCGCCATTAAACGATGCGATGGCGGATGCCTCTCAGAACAGCGGAGCGGATCGTACCAAACATCTTACGTTTCGTTACATTTGAAAAAACTATCGGCTTCACTGCACCTCGCACATGAGCGAAACAATGAGGCCACCGTTTTTTGCCACCGCCCTTGTAATGAAAGCCGCAGCCTACCTGCCGCAATCGCGGCGAATTCCCGGCCAGGCTTGAGATACAAGGCCAGCGACGGCATGACGCAGCGAACGGCTAATCCTTTCGAGATTGAATCTATAACCTTTCATTTGCCATTCAAAAAACGGTTATCCAGTCTTGTCAAGGACTGTTGTAAAAACCGCACCGACTTTCTTCGAATGCCTCATCCGACCTGGCACGCCAGGCATCAAGTAGCCGTTAATGGAAGAGTCATCGCTAGGCTGAGGAATTTCCTGGAAACGTTTGATGCAGGGCTTTTGCCGTCGCACAAGCGCACAAAGCACTTTGTCTGGGTTCACAAGCAAAGCATCATTGCGCGCAAACATAAGGCAAACGAACTTACGGATGACATACGATTACGAGATCCGGCCGCGAGCAACCGAGCGCACGCACACGAGCGCATCCGCTGGACGATGCGTTTTCCTTTCTCTACAGCACAGCGCTCCGCGCGAGCGAGGCCGCGCAGGCGAAGGCGGCTGACTTCTTTCCGCAGCGCGAGCGCTAGTGGCTACGGGTCGTCGGCAAGGGCGGTGCCGAGGACGAGGTACCGCTGAGCGACTGAGCTTCCCTCGGTTTTTCGCCTTCCAAAGGCCCCGGATTATGCCGCCGTATTAATAGGAAGGTGTTGCAACGATCCATTGAACCTACCCCACGCGGCTGGCGGGATGGATTCATCGCGTTCGTGATCACGGCAACGTCATCTTCCTGGATTTACGCGATGACTATGGCGTCACACAGGCGCTGATTTCACGCGAGTCCGACGCGTTCCAACTCGCGCAACGCTTGCACCCCGAGTCGGTCGTCAATGTGCTCGGCACCGTGCGGGCGCGGCCGACCGGCACGCGGAACGCCGAGTTACCGACCGGCGACGTTGAAGTACTCGTCGAACACATCGACGTACTCTCAGATTGCGCCGAGCTCCCGCTCCCCGTTTTCGGTGAACCCGATTTCCCCGAGGAGACCCGGCTCAAATATCGTTTCCTGGAACTGCGCAGACACACACGCTGCATCGAAACATGGCGCTGCGCTCCGCGGTGGTGGCGGAGTTGCGGCAGTCAATGTGGAAAGCCGGCTTCACCGAATTTCAAACACCAATCCTGACCGCGTCGTCACCCGAGGGCGCACGCGATTTCCTTGTGCCATCGCGGCTGCACCCAGGGAAGTTCTATGCCCTTCCGCAAGCGCCCCAGCAGTTCAAGCAACTCGCGATGATCTCCGGCTTTGACCGCTACTTTCAGATCGCCCCGTGCTTTCGCGACGAAGGCGCGCGCGCGGACCGCTCTCCCGGCGAGTTCTATCAGCTCGATATCGAAATGAGCTTCGTCGATCAAGAAGATGTGCTCTCCACCATCGAACCAATCATCCGACACACTTTCCAGAAGTTTGGCGACGGGTTTCCCGTCACCGAGCGGTTCCATCGGATTCCGTACAGAGAAGCGATCCGCCGCTACGGCAGCGACAAGCCCGACCTGCGCAATCCGCTGGTGCTCGTCGACGAGACCGAAGCGTTCCGCGCATCGTCGTTCCGGCTGTTCGCGGACATGCTGCAGCAAAACCTACGCGCCGAGGTATGCGCCGTCCTTGCACCCGGGGGTGGTACGCGAGCGTTTTGCGACCACGTCAATGAATGGGCTCGCGAACAAGGCTGGCCAGGCGTCGCCTATTTCATCGCAGGATCGTCCGGGTTCACCGGACCAGTCGGGAAGGCACTGTCCCCCGGCGTCTGCGCCGCGATGTTGTCAAAGCTAAACGGCGGGGTCGGCGATAGTGTGTTGTTCATCGCCGGGGAACCACGGGTGCTCTATAAATTCGCGGGCGAGCTACGACAAAAGCTGGCGGTCGAACTAGATGTGATCTCGAAGAATCGCTTCGAGTTCTGTTGGATCACTGATTTTCCGATGTATGAATGGGATGAGAAGGCTCAACGCATCGACTTTTGCCACAACCCCTTCTCGATGCCTCAGGGTGGGCTCGAAGCGCTCGAGGCCGCCATCACTATCGAGCAGCAACTGGCGCTGAATGCGTACCAGTACGATATTGTTTGCAACGGCATTGAGCTGTCATCCGGTGCGATCCGAAATCACGTCCTGCCGATCATGTACAAGGCATTCGAGATCGCCGGTTACGGGCCGGCCGATCTCCAAGAGAAATTCGGCGGACTACTACGTGCGTTACAGTTCGGCACACCTCCGCACGGCGGCATCGCGCCTGGCATCGACCGGATGGTGATGTTGCTGGCAGGCGCCGCCAACCTGCGAGATGTGGTCATGTTCCCGATGAATCAGCAAAGCGAAGATCTCATGATGGGGGCACCCGGCGTCGTAACCGCCCAGCAATTGAAGGAACTGCACATCGGGGTCACGCGACCGGTGCCAGCCGTCCTTGCAGAACGCTGATTTCAACGGACCTCAAACAGTTGGCCGGTGCCGGCGGCCAACACCCTACGGCCGCGTCAGGACCGCTTCAGCGCCGGGCGTGCCACGAAACGGTGACAAGCGAGCGCCAGGCAACTACAGGCTCCTATCACCAACGCCAACGGCAACGCCGATGTCGCCTCGAATAGGCTCGTCATGAAAATCGTTACGATCCCGAGCCCAAATTGAATGACGCCCATGACGGCAGACGCGGTTCCAGCCTGCTCGCCGTGTTTCGACAGCCCCAGTGCGGCGGCGTTGGGGCTGATGAAGCCGTGACCGACGAGCAATCCGAATAGCACAGACAACACCAGGTATATCGACGAAAACCCGAGAAGCAGTGCCGCAATCAGCGTGATCGACAATCCCACTGGCCACAGCAGCGCAATGCCGAGTATTCGTTCTGGACCGAATCGTCCAACGATCGCTGCATTAATCTGGGATGCAGCAATAAGGCCGGCCGTGTTGGCAAAGAAAACCAAGCCAAAGTACTGTGGGGGGATTCCGTACACATCGATCAAAACAAACGGCGCACTGACGACGTAGGCATACAAGGCCGACTGCATAAAGCCAGCCACGACGGTGTACGAAAGCAGCTGGGTGCTGTTGAACATCGTTCGGTACTGAGCAAACACGTGGGCCACGCCGCCGCGGGTGCGTCGTTCTACCGCAAGCGTTTCGTCGATTGAGTTCACGACGCACGCGGCAAGAAACACGCCGAATAGCGCCAGAACCGCGAAAATCGCGCGCCAGCCGAATCCAGTCAGCCATCCGCCGATCACCGGGGCGATCATAGGTCCGACCGCCACCACCAGCATCATCAGCGAGAATGCCTTGGCAGAGCCCACCGAGCCGAAGCGATCCCGGACCATCGCACGTCCAATCACGATTCCCGCACAACCACCTGCCCCTTGCGCGAATCGCCACGCGATCAAGACTGAGATGTTCTCGGCCAGAGCGCATCCGACGGACGCGACAGCGTAAACGACAATGCCAACACATAGCGGCAGCTTCCGCCCGATCCGGTCGCTCAAGGGACCATACAGCAGTTGACCGATGGCAACACCGGCAAGGAAGGCCGTCACCGTGTACTGGACCAGGCTTTGCGAAACGCCGAGGTCAGTTGATATCGCCGGAAATCCCGGCAAGTACATGTCGGTTGATATGGGTCCGAGCGCCGTGACGAGACCGACAAAAATCAGCCAACTCGGATAAAGCGTGCCAACTTGGCTCGCGCGAGCATGCATGAACGCTTCCCTCTTGTTTGATCGTGCCCGATGGCCTCGTGCGCCGTCCCGATCCGCACGTAGGCAGGCAGAACGTCACCACACTCGCCAACCTGCGTGGCAACGGCGTGCATCCAGCGCACGACGCGACACCCGCCGTGTACCGACGCGCACGAACGTCGATTGAGCTAGTCCTCCATTGAACAGAAGGAGACGCCTCTGCGAAACTACCCCAATCCTATCCACAAACGGGGGGGGCGAATGTCCTGGAGCGCTGAGAGAATCCTACTGGATCGACAACCTCAAGTCGCCCGATGGGCAAGGCTGAGCGAGATTTGCTGAGAATCGGCGAGAACGCCTGAGAAGCTTGACTGCGGAGAGAGGGAAGTGTCGCGCCTCACGCTAAACGACGTCTGGGGGGTAATGCCTTCCACCGTCCGCTGGCTTCTCCTGCGCCCTACGCGTTTCGGCTTCACGCGCGATCGCGATGGCGTCGCGCAAGTTCGCTTTCAGCATCTCGATCCCGCCCACGTAACCATCTAACGCCTCGGTTGCACGCGCCTCGATCGCGCCCGCATCAGTCAACCCCAACATGACCAGTTCGCGGATGTCCTCGCGGTCGTTATCGGCGAGCCGAGCGATCTTGCTGACGGCAAGATCAACAGGTGAAAGCACATTGACCCGAATGCTCCCGAGCCCGAGATAGACCGGCCGGGAATCTGCTTGGTAGTCTTCGTGCATTAACGCGAACGTCGGGCTGTAGTTCGTGTCGAGATAAACTACCTGATCCGTACCGTCTTCCAATGTCACGACGACAGCCAAGTCAGAAGGTAGCAACACTCGACCACCGAACTCAGCATCGACGTCTCCCGTCACCCGCTTGCCCGTATACAGATGTACGGCCATGCCGCCCGCGAGGTACACCTGCAGCGGCGATTTCAGTTGCAGACGATCTTCGAGCCGCTCGAGAAGCTCGCGCAGCCCGCGCGCAAGCGCCGTACCGAGCTTGAATGTTTGGTCCTGGTGCATATCACTTAGCTTCGACGAAGCTGAGCACGCAGCAAGTCGCGCAAGCGCGGCAAGCTCGCGACCCAGCCCTTGCGTAGAACTTCCTCGGCTTCCGCGAGCGTGCCAGGATGGGAGTCGAAATAGCGCTGACTCGACGCTGTCAGGTTCAGCCACGCCACGGGAAACTCACTGCGGACGACCATCCCGGCCAGCCTGAACACATTCGCCTCGACCGCGTCTTCAGATGACGCCGAAGGATCACGTGCTGCCCGCACGCACCGCGCTAGTAATTGCCCTTCGGCCTGACGTGCATCCATGGTCCTTGCCCTCATTCCCCAGCGCGAATGTCGCTCATCCGTGGGATTATCATATACCTACGATCGCTTCCGTCGCGGCATCCTATCTTCTGCCGCTTTCGATGTCAGGCGCGCTGGCCTGCCTCGCTGCATGGGGTGCGGCGCTAGGCGCCGGCGCGGAGACGCTGAACAACGTCGTCATCTTGTCAGTCGTCCCGATCGCATCCGCGACGCTGGCGAGCGGGATGATCGCCATGGCCACGGCGGTCTTCTTAGTGGCCTTGGGTGTCGGGGCCGCGGTGACGCTATACGACGCGTTCGTTAAACGTCCCCGGAGCCAGTAGGCACGCATGAATAGCACCTGGACGGTCGCTCGATAAAAGTCGCAAGGTTGCTTAGGAGCCGTTCGATCGCCTCGGCGGCTTTTGCTCGCCCCGGAATATCGTCGGGCGCAGGCAAGAAGTCGCCGCGATCGGCGCAGCAGCATCGATCGACTTCACGCGTCACCTGCCAGGCGTTAAGGCGATGAGTCTTTCGAGAAGCCCCCGCTCTCTACCCCCAACCCTACCCACAAACGTGGGGACGAATGTCATGGGGCGCTGAGAGAATGCGATTGGATCGACACCCACAACTCGTCCGCCCAACAAGGGTTTGCGAGATTTTCTGAGAATCTGAGAATCGGCGAGAACGCCTGAGAAGCTTGACTGGCGGAGAGACGGAGAGACGGAGAGACAAACTCTGCCCGAAAAGCCACGCCCAGTATGGATTCCAGTCGTGCAGCCACTGCCTACCCACAACTCTACCCCCAAAACGGAGGTTCACGGTCGAAGCAGTCGGGCGCCCCTCTGAAGAAACGAGCGCGAACGTGGACTAGCCTGTGTGCCTGCTTCGAGACCGTCGATCCCGGCAGCCAAACGGTTATCGAAAAGGCTACGAAGTACCCACCCGCAGAAAGCGCCATAGCTCGAGGGTCACCCAGCTCGCGTTGCTATCACCCTACGCGGGCACCCTATCTACCAAATTCGTCCAGGCTGCGTGCCGAAAGCTCAATCATTCTTCTAGCGAGATCCGGCAACTTGCGAAGCCTTTCCAGCCTTGCCGCTCCGTCATCCATACCCAATGCCTTCCGTTCCATGCTTTGAATCACGCGCCTCGAACCCGCTCTAGCTAGTTTGTCGAGATCCTCGCTTGTTTGTCGCCAATATTCGCCTTTATCTTCGTGCGAACTTACAGCGGCAAAAAGGCCCGCTTGGCCGGTGCCCATGTCCAAATTGAAGCAAAAATCATTAAAGGCTTTTAGCTTTCCATCAGAACTGTGCAACCAGCAGTCCAGCTTGCGACCTTCCAAGCCCTTGGTGTCGGCAAGGTTCAGTGCGTGAAACAGCATGAGATCCAACGCTCCATTGAGCGCTGTGGCACACATCTCCGCATGACTCCGGGGAGCACGGTCTTTGCGGGGTACAAAGGCGAAGTTAGATCTCACTTGCGCCCGAAGTCCGTTTAGTGAGCCGGGGCAATCCTCGGGGGTCGCGAAAACATATCGAGCGATCGCCAGTTCGCGCACCGACACAATACCAACATGCGCCTTGTGTTCCCGAAGGAAACGCCGATATTTTCCAACCGGCGAAAATTCCGCGCCATCGCGCTGCACTGTGAGCATGAGGAGCAACGAAGAAAACGAGATGGCCAACAATATCTGATGGTGATCAGATAGACCCTCGAACGTCATGTCAACGCGCCCGAGCGTGGAAACGTCCTCGAGTGAAATCTCGTCGTCAGCCCACAGCAAGCCAAATTTTCTGGCGAACCTTTGCAAGCGGACTGCACGCTGCTGAGCAAATTCTGCGGGCATTTCTGCGTAGGCAAAGAAAGGCGTAAAAGCGTAGTGAAGGCCGCGTTTGTCACATTCGCGAAGAAACGTCACCCACTCCAGAAGGCCGAATTCAACGAGCGTTACGTCTGTCGCCTCGTGCCCTTCTTCCAATGCTTTGTCAACTTGAATCATGAGATTCGCGTCGGCGACAAAGTTTGTCTCGATCCCTCGACGCTGATTCGACGCGAGCCGATCAAAATCGAGCACGGGATCCGTACTGTCTGGTGTTGAACGTGAGGCTTTGTAAGCGAAAATTTTGCCAAATGCTGTCATTCGTTATGCCGTTTCGAGTGCGCACGGATTGGATTTTACGGAGTTAACGGCGGGCACTCGTCGATCCCCCTTTGGCCTCCTTCGGGTCCACAGCATCAAAAGGAGACGACAAACCAGGAAAGAAGCTCTACTGACGGTAGCAGTAGCACAAGAAACAGAACGATCATCGCTCTGTTGGTCTTGTCGGCGATGGAAAGCCATCCCGCAATCGCAACGGTCGCAAGCCACCCCGCCAAAAGGTAAAAGGAAATCTGCACGCTTGGTGACCAAGCGCCTCCGTCAAAGTCAATTGACTTCCACGCCCCTCGTCTTATCCATCCAGACAGCGCGATCAGCGTCAACTGAACGAGGCCTATTGCAAGATAGCGTTTCTTCACTGGCCCGCCTGTCTCGGGTAGTAGTTCTTCTTTGCAAGCCGTTTCGACTTTTCCACTACAGCGTCCAACTCAGCCGGTGTTACCGGCGTCGGAAACCATCGCGGGTCATGGGCCAGAATCCCGATGGATTCAAGTACGTCGGCTACGTTCGATGAGCAACTGTTGCTCACGATGCTGTACGTGCTTCCGTTCGGGTGGGCGCGCTTGAACTCTCTGTCTACAGCGACGCGTCGCTGCAATTCCGCCTTCATCTTTTCTTTCTCGGCGGGAGATACGCGAAGCACCAAGCCAACGTTGTCGCGCCATAAATTTCCGGCGGTGCGGATCGATCCGTTGGTCAAGTGAACAGTGCCGCCGAAAAAATACGTGTGCCTGTCGATTTCCACGTATTCTTCGTGCGCGCGACTGTAGACGGTCCCGTCAATGTCGATAGCTACGTGTCCAAACTGCGAGCCCATACTATGCAGTCGGGAATCGCTGACGATGACCTCGACCGTTGATGAATCTACGGTAATAGCTTTGGCTGATGCCTCGGATGTCCGTGTCGTAGTTTTCGTCCCTACCAACCGATACTTCGCCCCGTCGGGGGACGCGTGGATCTGTTCGGGCATGGTTATCCTGCGAGGTATACGTTGATGTTTTCTTTGGCTGCCGTGGACGAAAGCAAGTGCGTGTGTCCCTGCTGGTCGGTTACTCCGTACTCGAACTCGCCGTTCGGGCGCTCCATCGCATATGCCGCGCCGCTGATTGGCTCGCCGCGTTGATCTCGCAATACATACCGATCGTTGAACCCCTTGAGTTCGCTTGATGCGGTGTCGCTGAACTGGCTCGCGAACGTGTCCGCGCTCATAGCGCCCAACGCGGGGGACTCACATGGCCCTTTGGTCTCGATATCATCGTCGCACCAGGACTCGCCGGAAAGTGCTGCGACGATCTTTGGGGGCGTTGAGCATCGACACAACACTATGTCGCCGTCGGCGGCCGTTTCACCCATAAAGTTCAGTCGCGTGGGGCCGCCCGCTTTTGCAATGGTGCCGGTGCTTTTGCACGCCTGGCAAAAGGCCGTCTTGCCGATCAACGCCACCTGATGTCCGGCATCGCCGAACGTAAAGATCGGGCCGGAATAAGTGAGGATTTCGCCCCCTCGTTCAAGTTTATCGCCTACGCAGGCGATTCTCCGCAACATAACTAGTTCCTCGAAGCAGCATGAAAGCCATTGAGTGGACGCGACGACCTGGACCAACGGATGACGCCGCTGCTGAAGCCATCGTTGGATGGCTTTCCGATCATGGTGTAACTTGCCTGGTCGGATCTGCTAACCGGCTGCCAGGTCCGCCTCAGTCCTGAGTTTTCGGGGGAACGTAGTGTGGATCGAGAAAGCCCGGAATCTCGGGCGCCCCCTCATAGAGCACGATTTCGAATTCGCGATTAAGGGTGTCGGCAATCTGGTCGCCGTTACTTACATGGCTGCCCACGATTGCGAGAGGCTTACCGTTGTCGATGGCAGCGAACCCCGCGCCAGATGTGATCGACGCCGTTGTGCCATCGGGATAGTGGACTTCGTCACCGACACGCGCCGCGCGAACGTTGCCGCTGCAATACATTTGTGACGACGCCACTTGCACTGTTCCACCGGCAACCGTGCGCGAACCGAGCGTTGCTACGAGGTATCGCGCAATGACGCGTTGCGCTGATGCATGTTGGCATTCGGCTATACCGACTGCGGCCTCGGGATGGGCGTTATTGTTTTTCATCGTATTCTCTCAGGTTGAAAACGCCGAGTGCCGGCGATCGATGTGCAGGCACTCTCGCGATCAGACGGCGGCATTATCACTGCGGGTGCAAAAAAAATGCAAGTTGCTGCGTCGCCTCGACACCTCGTCATCTGCGGCCGACGCTACGCAGAAGCTCAACTTCCCTGCTCTGCGCTATAAAGCGGCAGTGACGAAAATTACGCGCAATGCCCGCGTGGTAGCGAGGTTAGGCACTGTGCAGCCCAGCTACTTTCGAATGCGATCCATTGCCGCTGCCTTCATCGGGGCCACCAAGGCGGAAGCATCCTCGCCGCTGAGCGCACCAACGTCCCGTTCGATTTGCGCCTCCATCTCATTAAGCTTCCCCGAAACTCCGCACTCGAGCAGGTTCATTTCGCGTGTGCCTGCGAACCGGACGCGCTATCCGCGTCGACCGGGGCATGGTCGCGGCCGGCTTGGGGACCAACCGTCGGGCAGCCGAGGCGACCGTTCCCACAACGCGCTGGCCGAGGCGATCAACGGCTTGTGCGAAGCGTAACTGCTTCGTAAGGGGTCGAACGACCGCTTGTGCTATCCCGAAGCGGCCGCCGATCGCGCTTCCCAGTCACAGCGATGTCGCCGTAGCGCTTGTAATTGAGCCTCAGCCTTCCACAGTCGTAATGACAACAGCCCATCTGCGCGGTTAGTGCCCAGGCTCGAGCAGTTTTCCGATCTGCAGCGCTGTCAGCCGATGAAGTTGCCTGCCGTTACTCGCCATTTCCGACCCCCGTCTCAACCCCCGTTTGATGGCTTGATTGTCCGGGTTGATGCGGGACGCCGCAAGAAAAGAAAAACCCCCGGAACCCTGCTTTCACAAGGCTCCGGGGGTATCCAGCAGAATCCCGTAGGATTCCGCTTAAACGCCGTCTGGCGGAGAGACGGGGATTCGAACCCCGGATAGGTTATTAACCTATACACGCTTTCCAGGCGTGCGACTTAAACCGCTCATCCATCTCTCCGGGAACCGCGAATTATAGCAGAGTCTCAGGGAGTGGCGCATCCCCCTCGCCGCGTCACCGCCACCCCGCCTCACGGATGCCGAATGTAATCGACAAGCGCCTTCGTATACGCATCGGGCGCGCGATCGAGCAAACTCACGACGATCGTCGCCACGAACCCCGCCGGCACGCCGAACACCCCTGAGCTGATCGGCTCGATGCCGAACCAGCGCGGCCCCGCAAAGCCCGTCAACTGCCCGAAGTACGGATACGTCGAGACGATGTAATACACGCACACGCCCAGCCCCGCGAGCATCCCGGCCACCGCCCCCCGCTTGGTCGTCCGCTTCCAAAAGACGCCCAGCACAAGCACCGGAAAGAAACTCGATGCCGCCAACGAAAACGCCGCGCCCACGAGGAACAAGATATTGCCCGTGTTGAGCGACGCCGCATAAGAAGCAAACAACGCCACGCCCAGCAGCAATATCTTCGAAATCGTGACGCGCCGCTGACTGGACGCATTCCGATCGACCATGTGGTAATAAACGTCGTGCGACAACGCATTCGCAATCGTCAGCAACAGCCCGTCAGCCGTCGACAAGGCCGCGGCCAACGCTCCCGTCGCGACTAAACCGGATATCACGTACGGCAGCCCCGCAATCTCGGGAGCGGCCAGCACCACCATATCGGGCTGCATGCGAATCGCAGACCAGCGAATGATGCCGTCGCCGTTGCCATCGCCGATACTGATCAGCGCCGGCTCGGCCCGATGCCATTGCGTCACCCACGCAGGCCAATCGGACATCGGCCGACCGACCAAATGCGACAACACCTCATACTTAATCAGCACAGCCAGCACCGGAACGCTGACATAGAACAACGCGATAAAGAACAACGTCCACGCCACCGAACGCCGCGCGGAGCTAACCGACGTCGTCGTGTTATAGCGCGAGAGAATGTGCGGAAGACTCGCCGTACCCAGCGACAAGCACAGCAGCAACGATAAGAAATTGCGCTCGTGCGTGCGCCGGTCATCATCGTTCGTCGCGGGGAACGGCTCATGCATCGGCACCGGATCGGTCGCGCGCGACAGCAAATCGTCGCGCGCCTGCGTCCAGACCACGCGTGCCGCAGCCGCGTCGCGCGGGAATGCTTCGAGCGCGGCCTCGCGTTGATGGATGTCGCGCAATGGCCCATTGCGTCTGCGCAAGCCGTCGAGCTCGCGCATGAGATGCGTCTTCTCGTCGAGATAGGAACCCGGCAAAGCGGCGATCTGCGCATCGATGTGCGCGGCCCGGTCTCGATACGACGCACGAACGCTACGCTCTTCGGGCGCGTCGCGCACCGCACGGTCGAGCGTCTCGACGCGCGCCATCAATCGGCCATAGGTGAGCTGCGGCACCCATCCGAGCCCATTCTTATGCGCAATCATCGATACGGGAATCAAGAACGCACTAATCAAAATGATGTACTGCGCCACCTGCGTCCAGGTGACCGCGCGCATGCCGCCCAGAAACGAGCACACGAGGATGCCGGCCAACCCGCAGGCGATGCCGATCGCAAAGTCCACGCCGATGAAGCGCGTTGCGATGAGCCCCACCCCTTGAATCTGCGCAACGAGATAGACGAACGAACACAGAATCGCCGCCATCGCCGCAATGCCGCGCACGACATTGCTCGAATAGCGCGTGCCGAGAAAATCGGGAATCGTATAGCGCGCCAGCTTGCGTACATACGGCGCCAGCAAAAAGGCAACGAGGCAATAGCCACCCGTCCAGCCCATCAAGTACGCAAGCCCGTCGTAGCCCGTTGCGTAAATAGAACCCGCCAACCCGATGAACGAAGCCGCCGACAACCAATCGGCCGCCGTCGCCATGCCATTGAACGCCGCAGGCACACGCCGTCCCGCCACGTAGTACTCGACCAGATCGGACGTGCGCGACAGCAAGCCGATCACGGCATATACGGCGATCGGCACAAACAAGAACACATAGCCGACCCAAACGCCCGGCCCCGCCGCACGTTCGATCCGCCACATCACATAGATAAACAGAAGGAAACCCAACGTATAGAGCGTGTAGGCACGAACCAACCGGTTCACGAGCTTCATCGCGCGGCTTCCTTCATGGCACCGCTCGCGGCATCGGCCGCCGCGGCTTGCAGCAAGCGGCGGTCGGCACGCGTCATCGCCGCGATATAAATGGCGATGAGCAGCAGATAGATGAGGATTGCACCCTGGGCACCGAGATAGAACGGTAGCCGAAACCCCGCCACGCGCACACTCGATAACGTGCGCGCAAAAAGCGGCACGACGAACGAAACGGCAAAGCCGATCAGCATCAAAACGCTGATCAACGTTACGTTGAAGCGCCAATAGCGTCGATGCGCGAGCGCCATCGCGCTCGATACCGAAGGCGGTTCGAGCGGACGTTGTGCAATAGGATCGAGGGGGTGTGGCGCGGCCATGCGCCTATGTATCAAAAAGGCGCGGCACGGGCAATCGGGATTGTCCGTGGTGCACGCCCACGCAGTGCCATAAAAGACTCGTCCGCTACTATCTACCACGGGCTACCGCGCGCGATGACGAACCGGTCGCTGCACCCGTCGCATCGGCGGGCGCAGCTACGCCAGCCGTAAACTAACGCACTTCCGTGAGCTGTTCGAGGATGGCCGGATTCTCGAGCGTCGACACATCCTGCGTGATCTCTTCGCCCTTCGCCAGCGAGCGAAGCAGACGCCGCATGATCTTGCCGGAGCGCGTCTTCGGCAGGTTATCGCCGAAACGCACGTCCTTCGGTTTCGCGATCGGCCCGATCTCCTTGGCGACCCAAGCGCGCAACTCGTTGGCGAGCTTCGCGGCTTCCTCGCCTTCGGGACGCGCCCGCTTGAGCACGACGAATGCAACGACGGCTTCGCCCGTCGTATCGTCCGGGCGCCCCACGACGGCCGCTTCCGCGACGATCGGATTTGCCACGAGCGCCGATTCGATCTCCATGGTCCCGAGCCGGTGGCCCGACACGTTCAGGACGTCGTCGATTCGACCCATGATCGTGAAATAGCCCGTGTCCTTGTCGCGCACCGAACCGTCGCCCGCAAGATAGAGCTTGCCGCCCAGTTCGGCCGGGAAGTAGCTCTTCTTGTAGCGCTCGGGATCGCCCCACACGGTACGCAGCATCGCAGGCCAGGGCCGCTTCACGACGAGAATGCCGCCCTGCCCGTTCGGCACGTCCTGCCCGGTTTCGTCGACGATCGCGGCCATGATGCCCGGCAGCGGCAGCGTGCACGAACCCGGCACCAGCGGCGTCGCGCCCGGCATAGGCGCAATCATGTGGCCGCCCGTTTCGGTCTGCCACCACGTGTCGATGACGGGGCAGCGCGCACCGCCCACCTGCTCGTAGTACCAGACCCACGCTTCGGGGTTGATCGGCTCACCCACCGTTCCGAGAAGGCGCAGGCTCGACAAGTCATAGCGCTTGGGATGCACCTTCGCATCGGCCTCGGCAATCTTGATCAACGAGCGAATCGCAGTGGGCGCCGTATAGAAGATGCTGACTTTATGCTTCTCGATCATGTTCCAGAAGCGACCGCCGTCCGGGTACGTCGGCACGCCTTCGAACACGACTTGCGTCGCGCCGAGCGCAAGCGGCCCGTAGGTGATGTAGGTGTGGCCCGTCACCCAGCCGATGTCGGCCGTACACCAGAACACATCGGACGGCTTCCAATCGAACGTCCATTTGATCGTCTGCGCGGCCCATAGCAGATAGCCGCCCGTGCTGTGCTGCACGCCTTTGGGCTTGCCCGTCGAGCCCGAGGTATACAGCACGAACAACGGATGCTCTGCGCTCACCCACTCCGGCTCGCAGGTATCGGCCTCCTGCGCGGCGGCCTCATGCATCCACACATCGCGCGAGGCGTCCCATGCGATCTCGCCCCCGGTACGGCGATAGACGACCACGCTCTTGACCGCTTCGCATCCGCCCATTGCAAGGGCCTCGTCGGCAATGCGCTTAAGGGGCAGCGCCTTGCCGCCGCGCATTTGCTCGTCGGCTGTCACAAGCGCAACGGCGCCGACATCGACGAGCCGCTCGTTCAGCGACTTCGACGAAAAACCGCCGAACACGACCGAGTGGGGCGCGCCGAGGCGCGCACAAGCCTGCATGGCGACGACGCCTTCAACCGACATCGGCATATAGATGACGACGCGATCGCCCTTCTTCACGCCGCGCCGCTTCAGCGCATTCGCGAAGCGGCAGACACGTTGCAGCAGATCCCGGTACGTGATGCGCGAGACCGTGCCGTCGTCGGCTTCGAAGATGAGCGCCGTACGATCGCCGTTCCCGGCTTCGACGTGGCGATCCAGCGAGTTATACGACGCATTGAGCTCGCCGTCTTCGAACCACGTGTAAAACGGTGCGTTCGATTCGTCGAGCACCTTCGAAAACGGCTTGTGCCAAGCGAGCGTCTCGCGCGCGAGCCGTGCCCAGAAGCCTTCATAGTCCCGCTCGGCCTCGGCCGTCAGCGCCCGGTATGCGTCCATTCCCGAAATCGCTGCCCCTTCCGTCGCCTGTGCAGACGGCGCGAACACCCGGCTTTCGTGAAGAACCGATTCAATCGCAGACATCGACAACTCCCTATCGACAAAGATAAATCGTGAATCCGGCGCCAACTGGCGATGGGCGGCACAGGCATGCCGCCGTGCCGCCATGCGGCGCGAGAACGGACCGCATCAAATGCCGCAACGCAACAAAACGCGCGCAGCGCAGGACACAATGCGGCACCCCGCCCGGATAGTAGTCTCCGCACAGTAAAGGCCACAACTTACCCGCTACTTACAGCCGTGCCATTCGGCCGCTCGGCCGATTCGTCCTATCGTGAGCAGGCGCAACGTGTTAAGTCCCCTGCGTTGCTATGTATGAGGTCGCTCGCGCGCGCTTTACTAGCCCGAGCACGCCACCCTACAATGCTAGCCGAACCTCCCGCCCGGATTAAAGCTTGAATCGGTACGCATGGTTTCTCATCGCCGCAATGCTGCTCGTCGGCAGCAACGTCGGCATCGGTAAGTCGATCGTCGCTTTCGTTCCCGTCCAAGTGTTCGCGCTCTTGCGCTTCGTCATTGCGCTGGCGGTGCTTTGGCCGCTGTTGCGTCTGTCGAAGATGCGCCACGTCAAACGCGACGAGTGGCTCAATCTCTTTCTGCAAGCGCTCTTCGGCACCTTCGGGTTTACGCTGCTGATGCTCGGCGGCGTGGCGCGCACGAGTGCGGTCGCCGCAGGCGTCATCACGAGCACGATTCCCGCCGTCGTCGCGCTCTTCGCGTGGATATTCCTCGGCGAACGGCCGAACGCACGCGCACTCGCCTCGATCGCGCTCGCCATGGTCGGCATCGTCGCCGTCAATCTTTCCCACGGCGACGCTGCGGGCTCGAACCCGTCGCTGCCGGCCGCGGGTTCGTTCGCCGGCAATCTCATGGTGCTCGGCGCCGTCTGCTGCGAATCGCTCTATGTCATTTTGTCGCGCCGGCTCACGCAAACGCTCGCGCCGATCGATATTTGCGCCTACACCCATCTGTTCGGCTTGCTGCTGATGCTGCCGCTCGGGGTCAAAGCGTTAGCCGGCTTCGACTACGCAGCCGTGCCGTCCGGCATCTGGGCACTAACGCTCTGGTACGGCCTTTCGGCCAGCATCTTCTCGTTCTGGCTTTGGATGAAGGGCATTCGGCATGTGCACGGCTCGCTCGCGGGCGTGTTCAGCGCCGTGCTGCCGATCGCCGCCGCGGCCTACGGCATCGTCTTCCTCGACGAGCGCCCGACCATCGCCCACGGCATCGCGCTGGCCTGCGTCATCACCGGCATCGCCATCGCGAGCGTCAATCTCAAGCGCGCGCCACCGGTCGCGCCGTAAGGCTCGCCAGGCTTGGGCCAGCGAGCGATACGCTGCTCGGCACAGCGCGGTACAATAGCGCGTTTTTTTACGCGCTTTCGAAGCCCTTTCGGGCGGCTCGAAACGAAGCGCGATTATTTCGCCTTGCCGCTCCGTCCCCCACAGCACTCAGCCATGACAGTCATCAAACAGGAAGACCTCATCCAGAGCGTCGCCGACGCGCTGCAGTACATCAGCTACTACCATCCGCTCGATTACATCCAGGCGCTCGGCCGCGCGTACGAGCTCGAGCAGAGTCCGGCCGCGAAAGACGCAATCGCGCAAATCCTGACGAATAGCCGCATGTGCGCGGAAGGCCGCCGGCCGATCTGCCAGGACACGGGCATCGTCACGATCTTCCTGAAGATCGGCATGGACGTGCGCTGGGGCAGCGAAAGCGGTCCGGCGACGATGAGCGTGACGGACATGGTCAACGAAGGCGTGCGCCGCGGTTATCTGAATCCCGACAACGTGTTGCGCGCATCGATCGTGAACCCGCCCGAAGGCGCCCGTAAGAACACGAAAGACAACACGCCGGCCGTCATCCATTACGAAGTCGTGCCCGGCGACAAAGTCGACGTGCAAGTCGCGGCCAAGGGCGGCGGCTCGGAGAACAAATCGAAGTTCGCGATGCTGAACCCGTCCGATTCGATCGTTGACTGGGTCTTGAAGACGGTACCGACGATGGGCGCCGGCTGGTGTCCGCCGGGCATGCTGGGCATCGGCATCGGCGGCACGGCCGAAAAGGCGATGCTGATGGCTAAGGAATCCCTGATGGATTCGATCGACATCCAGGACATCATCGCCCGCGGCCCGCGCGACTGGATTGAAGAATTGCGCATCGAACTGCACGAGAAAGTGAATGCGCTGGGGATCGGCGCACAAGGCCTCGGCGGCCTTGCAACCGTGCTCGACGTCAAGATCATGTCCGCACCGACGCACGCGGCCTCCAAGCCGATCGCCATCATCCCGAACTGCGCGGCGACGCGCCATGCGCATTTCACGCTCGACGGCACGGGTGCGGCGCATCTAGAAGCGCCCTCGCTCGATGCGTGGCCGAAGGTGCAGTGGGAGCCGAATACGGAGACGAGCCAGCGCGTCGATCTGAACACGCTCACCCCGGAGGAAGTCGCGAGTTGGAAGCCGGGCCAAACGCTGCTGCTGTCGGGCAAGATGCTGACGGGGCGCGACGCCGCGCACAAGCGTATCGCCGACATGCTAGCCAAGGGCGAGAAGCTGCCGGTCGACTTCACGAACCGCGTGATCTATTACGTCGGCCCCGTCGATCCGGTACGCGATGAAGTCGTGGGCCCGGCAGGCCCGACCACGGCCACACGCATGGATAAGTTCACCGAAACGATGCTCGCGCAAACCGGCCTCATTTCGATGATCGGCAAGGCCGAGCGCGGCCCTATCGCCATCGACGCGATCAAGAAGCACAAGGCGGCCTACTTGATGGCCGTCGGCGGCGCGGCGTATCTCGTCTCGAAGGCGATCCGCGGTGCGAAGGTGCTCGCGTTCGAAGATCTCGGCATGGAAGCGATTTACGAATTCGACGTCTTCGACATGCCGGTGACGGTGGCCGTCGATTCGACGGGCACGTCGGTCCATCAAACGGGGCCGAAGGAATGGCAAGCCAAGATCGGCAAGCTGCCCGTCGTGACCGCATAAGCGGGTCCTAGGCGGCCGAACGACGACAGCCGGGCCGCCGCGGGCCCGGCTCTTTATCGGACGCTGCATTAGCCAAATGGCCGGCATTGCACGTCAAGCCTTGGCTTTTACCAACTCAACGTTTATCGTTGGCGTTCAACCGACTCAAGCCCTATCAAGAAGGAATTGACATGCAAGGCGATAAGAAAGTCCTCGAATATCTGAACGCGCAGCTCAAGAACGAACTGACGGCGATCAATCAGTACTTCCTGCATGCGCGCATGTACAAGCATTGGGGGCTCGATAAGCTCGGCAAACACGAGTACGACGAGTCGATCGGCGAAATGAAACATGCCGACATGCTGATCGAACGCATTTTCATGCTGGACGGCCTGCCCAACCTGCAAGACTTGCATAAGCTGCTCATTGGCGAAGAAACGAAAGAAATCCTCGAGTGCGATCTGAAGCTAGAGCAAGGCTCGCAGGTGACGTGCAAAGAGGCGATCGCCCATTGCGAGTCCGTGCGCGATTTCGTTTCCCGCGGTATTTTTTCGACGATCCTCGACGACACCGAGGAGCACATCGACTGGCTCGAAACACAGCTCGATCTGATCGACAAGGTCGGCATCCAGAACTACCAGCAATCGGCAATGGGCGCGCCTTCCGAGTCATAATTCCGAGTCACAATCGGGCTGGCCGATCCGATCCTGATCGGTCTTCATCGCCCAACGCCACCAACGCCGCACGCTCGCTCAACACCTGCTATGTCCGCTCAGCACGACGCGTCCTACCCGGCAACCTCGCTTCCAGCGGCGTCCCGCGACAACGCAGCGCCGGTCGGCATCTTCGATTCGGGGCTCGGCGGGTTGTCGGTTTTACGCGCGATACGGACGCAGCTACCGCACGAAGCGCTGCTCTACGTCGCCGATTCGCTGCATGCGCCGTACGGCGCGCGCGACAACGAGTTCATCACCGAGCGCACGCTCGCGATCGGCGAGTGGCTCGTGTCGCAAGGCGCCAAGGCGCTCGTCGTCGCATGCAATACGGCCACGGCCGAATCCATTGCGCTTGCGCGCGGCCAGTTGTCGATCCCGATCATCGGCGTCGAACCGGGCATCAAGCCAGCGGCTAGCCAGTCGAAATCGCGTATCGCGGGCGTGTTGGCCACACAAGTCACCTTGCGCAGCGAACGGTTCCGCTCGTTGATCGAGCGCTACGCCGCCGATTGCCGCTTTATCTGCCAGCCGGGCCATGGCCTCGTCGAAGCGGTCGAGCGGCGCGAAATCGATACGCCCGAGGTGCGCGCGCTGCTCGCGCGCTACATCGAGCCGATGCTGGCCGCCGGGGCAGATACGCTCGTGCTGGGCTGCACGCACTACCCGTTCTTCGACGTCGCCATTCGGGACATTGCCGGGCCCCAGCTGGCGCTCATCGATACGAGCGCCGCCATCGCGCGCCAGCTCGAGCGCGTACTCGAAGCCAACGGCCTATGCGCCGCAGTGGGGGAGTTCGTCGTGCCGCCGCGGCTCTGCTCGACCGACGACGGCGCCCACATGCGCCGGCTCGCACGGGCGCTGCTGGGGCTCGACGCGCCGATCGAGCAGGTATCGATCGTCGCCCGCGGCGCCGCTCGGCACGGCTCGCAGGCCGCTTGAGCCTGCTTGAGCCTGCTTGAGCCTGCTTGAGCCTGCTTGAGCCTGCTTG
>CBIHOQ010000064.1:0-23139 GCA_966212065.1 uncultured Burkholderiaceae bacterium | reverse complement strand
GAGTACTTGGCTACGAACCAAGGGGTCGTGGGTTCGAATCCTGCCAGCCGCACCAACCGTTTCAAGCATTTCCAAGCGTTTCAAGAGCCGTTTCAAGAGCCTTCTTCGCGGAAGGCTCTTTTGTTTCACCGAAGTCCGATTTTCCGTTTTTACGTGCGGCTGTAGCTCAGTTGGATAGAGTACTTGGCTACGAACCAAGGGGTCGTGGGTTCGAATCCTGCCAGCCGCACCACCTATGATGAAGGGCCTTCCAGACGGAAGGCCCTTTGTTTTTGTGCATCCGTCCCGTCTTCCCTCGAGATTCCCTCAAGAGGGGCCTGCCGCGCTACCGTGCCGCCCCAACAAGCCCGGCACGCTCAGTAATCAGTAATCGCCGCGCTCGCGCTCGATTCTCATGCCGCCATCCTGACGATGATGGCCATCCTCGCTCGGACGCTCGCGGACGATCCGCATCACGTCCGGGTTCGTTCTCACGCGGCGCATGACGTTGGCCAGATGGACACGGTCGCTGACTTGGATCACGAACCGCAGGACAGTCGATTCCTGCGACAAATCCTCATCCATCGCGATATGAACGATGTTCGCATCGGCGGACGTGATGTCGGCAGCCACGCGCGCGAATACGCCCTTCACATTGCGCACGAGCACCTTGACGGCCACATCGAACAACCGCCCCGGCTGCGGCGCCCAGGCCACGTCGATCCATCGCCCCGGGTCGCGCCGATGAATGCGCTGCGCGACGCGGCAGTCGGTCGTATGAATCGCCATACCAAGCCCGATGCCGATATAGCCCATGATGTCGTCGCCCGGAATCGGCCGGCAGCAGGCCGACAACTGAACGGACATCCCTTCCGTGCCCGTGATGACAACGGGCGGTGGAGCGTGCAGCGCTGAGCCCGCATGTTCGCCGCGGCCGTGATCGTCGTCGGCATCGCGGCCGGTCACGAGCACCTCGATGCGCTTGGCCATGACAGCGGCCACGCGCCGCCCCAGACCGATATCGGCGAAAATCTCCTGGCGATTCTTGTTGCCCGTCCATTGCACAAGCTTGTCCCATACTTCCGGCTCGACGGCCGCCAGCGCCAGCCCATACCCCTTCAGGCTCTGATCGACGAGCCGCTCGCCGAGCTGGACGGACTCGTTCAGCCGCATCGTCTTCAGATAATGACGAATGGCCGAGCGCGCCTTGCCGGTGCGCACGAACCCGAGCCACGCCGGATTCGGCTTCGAGTACGGCGCCGTGATGACCTCGACGATGTCCCCGCTCTTGAGCTCGGTGCGCAGCGGCAGCAACTCGTTGTTGATCTTGACCGCGACGCACTGATTACCGAGGTCGCTATGAATCGAGTAGGCGAAATCGAGGGCCGTCGAGCCGCGCGGCAGCGCCATGATTCTCGACTTCGGCGTGAAAACGTAGACGGCGTCAGGGAACAGATCGATCTTGACGTGCTCGAGGAACTCGCTCGAATCGCCGGCCTCGCTCTGAATATCGAGCAGCGACTTGAGCCACTGATGCGCGCGCTTTTGCACGTCGTTCAGATCCGCGCTGCCGTTCTTGTAGAGCCAGTGCGCTGCGACGCCCGCTTCGGCAATCTCGTGCATCTTGCGGGTGCGCACCTGGAATTCGACCGGCGCACCGAACGGGCCGACTAGCGTCGTATGCAGCGACTGATAGCCGTTGACCTTCGGAATCGCGATGTAGTCCTTGAACTTGCCGGGTACGGGCTTGTACAGCGCATGCAGCACGCCGATGCACGTATAACACTCGAGCGCACTGCCGACGACGACGCGAAAACCGTAGACGTCGAGCACCTGCGAGAACGACAACTGCTTGTCGCGCATCTTCTTGTAGATGCTGAAGATCGTCTTCTCGCGGCCCGTGACCTCCGCTTCGATCTGCGCATCGGCAATGGCGCGCTGCACCGATTCGAGAATCTTGCCCACCACCTCGCGCCGATTGCCGCGCGCGGCCTTCACCGCTTTTTCGAGCGTGGCGTAACGGTGGGGGTTGAAGTTCGCGAAACTGAGATCCTGCAGCTCGCGATAGGTGTTGTTCAGCCCGAGTCGGTGCGCGATCGGCGCATAGATGTCGAGCGTTTCGCGGGCGACGCGCCGGCGCTTCTCGGACGGCACGGCACCGAGCGTGCGCATGTTGTGCAGGCGATCGGCAAGCTTGACGAGGATGACGCGCACGTCGCGGGCCATCGCGAGCAGCATTTTGCGGAAATTTTCCGCCTGCGCTTCTTCGCGATTGCGGAACTCCATCTTGTCGAGCTTCGACAAGCCGTCGACGAGCTCGGCCACCTTCGGGCCGAAGCGCTCGGCCAATTCCGTCTTCGTGACGCCCTGGTCCTCCATGACGTCGTGCAGCAGCGCGGCCATGATCGACTGTGCGTCGAGCTTCCAGCCGGCGCAGGTTTCGGCGACGGCGACAGGATGCGTAATGTACGGCTCGCCGCTCTGCCGATACTGGCCGAGGTGCGCTTCGTCGCTGAAGTGGAATGCGCCCTTGACCTCTTTGATCTCTTCGGGGCTTAAGTAGCCGGCCAGCATCGACGTGAGCTTCGCGATGGAAACGACGTCATGCTTGCGGGGCTGCTCCGGGGTGGCGGTAGGCCCGAACAGATGGCGAAACGACTGTTCGAGAACCGCATCGATGTACTTGCGCGCGGCGCCGGGGGCTTGGACGTCGTGCTCGTGCTCGACATGCACGGCATCGTCGGGAACGGAGGCGGACGATGGGGTAGCGCTCATTTTCGCCTCCGTGTATTAATCGCTGCGGATCGCTGCGAATCGCTGTGCGGGCTCTATGCGCGAACTGGCATGGCTCAAGGCGGCGCCGGGCGCATCGGCGCACCCGATGCTTTAGACAGGGACCTTCTTCAGCATCTCCAGACCGACTTGCCCCGCCGCGATCTCGCGCAGTGCCACGACGGTGGGCTTGTCGCGGCTTTCGATCTTGGGCGTGTGGCCTTGCGCGAGCTGACGCGCGCGATACGTCGCGGCGAGCGCCAGCTCGAAACGATTCGGGATTTGCTTCAGGCAGTCTTCGACGGTAATGCGGGCCATGTTTCGAAATTCCTTCTCAATATGTTGCTCATTCTACCTTATGTGCGCAAGCACTCGCCTTCACGCGGCCGCCGCTCGGGCCGTCATTGCGGCTGTCATCGCGGCCGTCACTCGGCGTGGGGCAAATGAATGCCGAGTTCGACGAAGAGCTCGGTGTGGCGCGCGTATTGCGAGGCGAAGCCCAGGCGCGTCGCATCGACGACGCACTGCAACTCGGCGAGCGCACGTTCGAAGTGCTCGTTGATGATGACGTACTCCGATTCCGCCGCATGCGCGATCTCGCTGCCGGCTGCAAGCAGCCGGCGCGTGATGACGTTCGGCTCGTCCTGTCCGCGCTTCTTCAGACGCTCTTCTAGCGCCGACAGCGACGGCGGCAGAATGAAAATTTCCACTGCGTTGCGGAACTGCTTCTTCACCTGCTGCGCGCCTTGCCAGTCGATTTCGAGCAGTACGTCATGGCCGTTTTTCATCTGCTCTTCGATCCACAAGCGCGACGTGGCGTAGTAATTGCCGTGCACTTCCGCGCTCTCGAGCAGTTCGCCGCTGGCGTGGCGCGCGAGAAAATCGTCGACCGTCGTGAAATGATAGTGCTGGCCGTCCTGCTCGCCCGGACGCGGCTTGCGGGTCGTGTACGAAATCGAAAGACGGATTGCCGGATCGCGCGCGAGCAGTGCGTTCACGAGCGTGGACTTGCCCGCGCCCGAGGGCGCAACCACCATGAACAAATTGCCGGGATAGACGCCGGCATAGGGATTGCGCGGCTTGCTGTGCGCCGCTGTCGATTCGTGCGTGGGCTCTGTCATGATCGCGCTTACTCCAGGTTCTGCACTTGCTCGCGCATTTGCTCGATGAGCAGCTTGAGCGTCATCGAAGCATCGGCCAGTTCCTTGGCCGCCGCCTTCGATCCGAGCGTGTTCGCTTCGCGATTAAGCTCCTGCATCATGAAATCGAGCCGCTTGCCGACCTTGCCGCCTTTTTCGATCACGTGCCGCGTTTCGTTCAGGTGTGCGGACAGACGCGACAGCTCCTCGGCGATGTCGATGCGAATGCCGTACATCGTCACTTCTTGGCGGATGCGCTCGGCGATTTCCTCGCGCGAGACGATCGTGGCGGTTCCGTCGGGTGCCGCGATGCCGAGCGCTTCCTGCAGACGCTCGACGATTTTTTGCTGATGTTTAATGATGAGCTCGGGCACGAGCGGCGTGATACGCGCGACGATCGCTTCCATCTCCGTCACGTTGCCGAGCAGCATGGCCGCCAATTGAGCACCCTCTCGCTCGCGCACGTCGACGAGCTCGGCGATCGCCTGCTTGCCGCACGCGAGCACCGCGTCGCGCAGCGTCTCGGGCGAAACGTTCGTCTCCGCAAGGACGCCGGGCCAGCGCAAGATCTCGCCGGTGCGCATCCGCTCGCCGCCCGGAAATGCGTCGAGCACCGCGCGCTCGAGCGCCGCCAGTTGCGCAAGCGCGTCGCGGTTCAGCGAGCCGGCCGTCGCCGTCTGCTCACTGCGTTGAAAGTTCACCCGGATGTCGACCTTGCCGCGCGAGAGCTTCGTCATCAGCATTTCGCGCAGCGTCGGCTCGCACGTGCGCGCCTCTTCGGGCATGCGAAAGTTCAGGTCGAGAAAACGCGAATTCACGGTGCGCAGTTCGACCGATACGCTCATGGCTCCGGTACCGCCTGCGGCCGCGAGTTCGCGCGTCGCGCTCGCGTAGCCTGTCATGCTGTAAATCATCGTCCGTCTCGCGATTGTGGCCGTCGCCGGCCGGTTATTCGAGCCGCTTCGCGCGTCGACCCGGCGCAAAAGCGTTGAACGCGCATTATCCCATTTTTGCCGAGCACGCCTGCCGTAGGGCTTCCGGACGCGGCACGACGCATGCGTTCGGTCCGGAGCGGTAAAATTGCGTTTCTCCTCTTTCGTCGCGGCCATGCCGCTTTCCATCCCGACCATGACCGATACCGTCCAACGCCCGAGCGGGCGTGCCGCCGATGCCCTGCGCGACGTACGCATCACGCGCCACTATACGAAGCATGCCGAAGGATCGGTGCTCGTCGAGTTCGGCGAAACAAAAGTGATCTGCACCGCGAGCGTCGTCGAACGCGTGCCCGAGTTCCTGCGCGAACGCAATCAGGGCTGGCTCACAGCCGAGTACGGGATGCTGCCGCGCGCCACGCACACGCGCAGCGATCGCGAAGCCGCGCGCGGCAAGCAAACGGGCCGCACGCAGGAGATCCAGCGGCTGATCGGGCGCGCACTGCGGGCGGTATTCGACCTCGAACGGCTCGGGCCGCGCACGCTGCACATCGATTGCGACGTCATCCAGGCCGACGGCGGCACGCGCACGGCCAGCATCACGGGCGCGTTCGTCGCCGCGCACGATGCCGTGTCGAAGCTCGTCGCCGCGGGCCGCATCCCGGCATCCCCGATCACCGATTACGTCGCGGCCATTTCGGTTGGCGTCTATCAAGGCCTGCCGATACTCGATCTCGACTACGACGAAGATTCGCGCTGCGATACGGATATGAACGTCGTCATGACGGGCGCGGGCGGGTTCGTTGAAGTGCAAGGCACGGCCGAGGGCGCGCCGTTCTCGCGCAACGAGATGAACGCGCTGCTCGGTCTCGCGGAAGACGGCATTCGCATGCTCGTCGGCAAGCAGAAGGCGGCGCTCGGAGTGAGCGATGCGTGAGCAAGCCGGCGCGAGTCCGGGCGCACCGGGGGCCGGCGCCGCGCTGGGCGGTACGCCGCTTGAGCGCGTGGTGGTCGCGTCGAACAACGCCGGTAAGCTGCGCGAATTCTCGGCCATGCTCGGCGCAGCCGGCATCGCGCTCATCGCTCAAGGCGAGCTGGGCGTGCCTGAAGCCGAGGAACCGCACGCGACGTTTATCGAAAACGCGCTTGCAAAAGCCCGCCACGCGGCACGCTTGACGGGCCTGCCCGCGCTCGCCGACGATTCGGGCCTTTGCGTGCGGGCGCTGCACGGCGAGCCGGGGGTGTTTTCGGCGCGTTACGCACAGCGCGCCGGCGGAGAAAAGAGCGACGCGGCGAATAACGCGCACCTCGTTGCTAGGTTGCAAGGCGTGTCCGATCGGCGCGGTTATTACTATTGCGTGCTGGTGCTGGTGCGGCACGCCGACGATCCGGAACCGCTCATTGCCGAAGGCCGCTGGCACGGCGAGATCTTGGACGCGCCGCGCGGCGCGAACGGTTTCGGCTACGACCCCCACTTCTTCTTGCGCGATTTGAACGCGACCGCGGCGGAACTCGAGCCCGCGATCAAGAACGCACGCAGCCACCGCGCAATCGCGCTCGGCGCACTGTTGGCCCGACTGAAGGAAGAACGATGATCGGCACTCGCGCGGGCGTCGTCCGGGCCTTCACGGCACCCGGCGCCATCCAGCTCAGTTCGTTGCCGCCGCTTGCGCTTTACGTCCACTTTCCGTGGTGCGTGCGCAAGTGTCCTTACTGCGATTTCAACTCTCACGAGTGGAAGGGCGAGCGTTTTCCCGAAGACGACTATCTCGATGCGCTGCGCGCCGATCTCGAACAAGCGCTGCCGCTCGTCTGGGGGCGGCAGGTGCATACCGTCTTTATCGGCGGTGGGACACCGAGCTTGCTGTCGGCGCGCGGCCTCGACCGGCTGCTGTCGGACGTGCGCGCGCTGCTGCCGCTCGATGCCGATGCCGAGATCACGATGGAAGCGAATCCGGGCACGTTCGAAGCCGAGAAGTTCGCGCAGTTTCGCGCGAGCGGCGTGAACCGGCTATCTGTCGGTATTCAAAGCTTCAACGAGGCGCATCTGAAGGCGCTGGGGCGCATCCACGACGCGGGCGACGCTCGCCGCGCGGTCGAAATCGCGGCGCACCACTTCGAGAATTTCAACCTCGATTTGATGTTCGGGCTGCCGCAGCAAACATTGGACGAATGCCGCGCCGATATCGAAACGGCGCTCTCGTTTGCCCCGCCGCATCTGTCGCTCTATCACCTCACGCTCGAGGCCAATACGCTGTTCGCGAAGTTTCCGCCGGCACTGCCCGACGACGACGCTTCGGCCGATATGCAGGAGTGGATTCACGAGCGGACGGCTGCGGCCGGCTACGAGCGGTACGAAGTATCGGCCTATGCGAAGCCGCATCGTCAGTGCAAGCACAATCTGAACTATTGGCGCTTCGGCGACTATCTCGGTATCGGCGCCGGCGCGCATTCAAAGCTTTCGTTCGCGCACCGTATCGTTCGGCAGGTCCGTTACAAGCATCCCGCGACGTTCATCGACCAGGCACGCGCCGGCACGCCGGTTCAAGAAGAGCATGAGGTATCGGCGCGCGACTTGCCGTTCGAGTTCATGCTCAACGCGCTGCGGCTCGTTGAAGGCTTTCCCGTGCACCGATTCATTGATCGGACCGGACTGCCGATGACATCGATCGAGCCGGCGCTGCAGGAGGCCGAGCGGCGCGGGTTGATCGAGCGCACGTATGAAAAGATCGCACCGACGCCGCTCGGACAGCGGTTCTTGAACGACTTGCAGGCGCTGTTTTTGAACGAAAAGGACGATTGATTGCGCGAAGCGACCGCGTCCGTTATGCGAGCGCGGCCTCGTTTTCGGGTTACAATCGCGCCTCTCGGAGGGCTGGCAGAGTGGTCGAATGCACCGGTCTTGAAAACCGGCAAGGCTTTACGGCCTTCGTGGGTTCGAATCCCACGCCCTCCGCCAGACCGCCGATGCGATGAATACGGGCCGCTTGGCCCGTTTTTCGTTTCTATCGGCCAAACAGCCCGTCCAACATCGACATGTGTTCTAGGTGCGCCGTCAGTGCTTGTGGTGCATCCAACCCATGTGATGCGCATCGAGCCACTGAGCCATACTCTCCGCCGGGTGCGCGCGCACGTAACGGCGCGCAAAGACCAACGCGACGGCCAGCACAATTGCCAGGGCGACCAAAAAGCTAATCATTGACTGAGTCATGGCTGCCTCCTTGCAGGTAGCGACCATGTCTATATTTTAGACGATACTCGCACTAATTCCCGCCTTGGGTGCTGGCGATCGCCGGCTGGATGCACCAAGCACTCCTTCGGGCACAGACGTTGCACCCCCTCGTTCAAAACGGATCACGTCGATCACCGCACTCGCCGACCGCAAACGCCGCTCGGCATTCTTGCTCAGTTCGATTGGGAGGCAGCCATGAAGGATAACGCGCGCAAGCACGGGCAAGCCGATCTGCCGCGATGACCACCCAGCGCCGCGCCGCATCCGGACAAAGCGCCAGCCCCGAGTCCGATCCCCAGCAGCAGCCACGAACGCTCGACGAGTGCCGACGCTGCCCGCTTTGGCACGATGCGACCCAGGGCGTACCCGGTGCGGGACCCGCGCACGCGCCCATCATGATGGTCGGCGAGCAGCCCGGCGACAGCGAAGACCGCGCGGGCCAACCCTTCGTCGGGCCCGCCGGCCGGCTCCTCGACGATGCCTTGCGCGAGGCCGGCGTCGCGCGCAGCGCCGTGTTCGTCACTAATGCCGTCAAACACTTCAAATGGGAACCGCGCGGCAAGCGCCGCATGCACAAGACACCCGCGCAGCGCGAAGTCGACGCGTGCCGCTATTGGCTCGAGCGCGAGTTGACTCACGTTTCGCCAAGCGTCGTCGTCGCGCTGGGGGCGACCGCATTGAAGGCCCTGCTGGAAGACGGGCATGCACGGCTGCAGGACTATTTCGACAAGGCCACGCACCATGAAGGTCGCACGATCTTAGCCACATGGCATCCGGCTTATGCACTGCGCGCACCCGATCAAGAAACGCGCGAACGCGCCTACGCCGACATCGTGCGCACGCTCGCCCATGCGAAACGCATTGCACACGCGCCCGCACCGAAAAACGGAGATTGAGAGCGCGCACACGCTGCCGGTTGTGGCCCCTCGCCCCTAGCCTCTTGGCGCACCACGTTCGACCCGCGTCGCATTAGAAGCAGTCCGAATCTTTCCCCTCTATGCACACGCGCGCTCTGCGCGGGCGACTATCGCAGTCCGCGCCCGCTTTCGCGACCGGCGTGAGGTTCTCTCGGCAAGAGACGTCACGCACGCGCGGCGGTCGCTCGTCGCTCACATGGAGGGCAATCTCATGACCGATCCTGTCGTACGCGTAACGAACCTCTCGAACCAAGAAGTGTGCATCGCACACGATCCGAATTGGGACGATCAAGTGCTTCTCATCGATGGCAGCGCCGTCACGCGCACGCTATGCCTTGCACCGGGCGTCGATGCCAACGTCGGCATCGATATGGGCCGGCATACCGCGCCCCAAGAGCATCTCATGGGCGTGATCTTTTCCGATGGAAAAGACTTCACGTACGGCAATGCCGGCGCGTACCAAACGACGATCGGCCATCATCGGGACACCGGCTTGCTCGCGGTGACCGATGACTATGAGATCCGCACGCCGTCCATGCAATACACGGTCGCCAATCAAACCCAGTGGTCGATGGATATGACATTCGTCGATTCGTGACGATAGACCGCTCGCGCACCACGGCAATCGTCTACGATTAATGCGGCGGCAGGCGAAGCGCTTGCTTGTCTGCTTATCGGCTTCGCAACGGGAGGGCACGTTATGCGAAATCGTCGATTGCCGGCCGAACGGCTCGTCTCGCTCGCCGTCGCAGCACTCTCGTCGTTAGCCTGCGCTCAGCTCCATGCGCAATCCGTGCAGCCAGGCAGCGCGGTCGCGCTTGGCGGCACGCTGTCTGCCACGCAGGCATCGCCGCAGCGGCAAGCGGCCCAGGTGGGCTTGAGGAACTTAGCCGCGCATCTGTCGATGCCATCATCGGCAGGTGCGCACAATCGCATCTTCAACCTCGACGACTATCGCGCCCTGCGCGAAGCCACGATCGGCAGCGGGTTCGAGATGTATCTCGTCGACCCGCGCGCGCTTCTGTCCGGCAAACGCCTCGGTGAAAGTCTATACGGCAGCGGCGAATGGCGATTCGTCGTCATGGCGAACGGAAAAGGCGCCGGGCTCATCACCGTTGCGCGCATGAACGGCAAATGGACCATGGTCGAAGCCGGGGCAAGCGAGCTGGCCGACGAACTCGCGTCGGTCTCCGCCCGCTATACGCAACGAGTACCGCAAGCGCAACTGCGCTTCGTTCGATGCCAGCAGGCGGTGGCCGACTTCATCGAAGTATCGACGCCGGACGCGGCCGCAGCGGCCACCGCACCCGTGTACGTTCCGCTCGCGAGCGCCCGCGCCATGCTCGGACGAGGACACGCCGACTTGGCTGCGGCGGACTCGGTTCTCTCGGATGCGCAGCTCAGCGAGACGCTCCGGCAAAGCGTACAGCTCGGCCTCGGCGATCCGAGATTCGGCCACTAGACACCGAGCACATCGAGCACATCGGGGCACGGGGGCACAAGGGAGACTTTCCATGAACGCCAAACTGACGGCTCCTCTGCTGTGCGGGCTTCTCGCGGCAGCGGCAGCGACAGCATCCGCGTTGTGCGCCGCTCACACGCAGCGCATCGACGTTCCGCTCGTCGCGCAAGAGCACAGCGAATGGTGCTGGGCCGCCGATTCAAAAGCCGTGCTCGCCTATCGAGGCATTCAGAGCACTCAATGCGGTATCGACAACTGGGTCGATTGGATCGGTTACGCCTGCGAGAGCGCAGCCTTCTATTGGAACGACCAAGCGAACTCGCCGAACGCGATCGCTGGAACCACAGGCATCGGGGGCATTCTTTGGTCGTTCGGCCGACGCGATTCGCGCTATAACAACGCCCCGCTGTCGTTCGGCAGCGTCGGCGCCGCCCTCGATCGCGGCGATCCGGTCGTCATCCTATGGGCCTGGCCGGGCGGCGGCGGCCACTTCATCGTCGTCGACGGCTACGACGATCGGCAAGACGCGCTCTACTTCATGAACCCCTGGCCCGGCGAGGGCAACGGATACGGCGATTACCGTTGGATACGGTACGGTTCGGGCGATATGGGCACGCACACATGGGTCGAATCGCTCGTCGTGTATTGAGCACACCGCGGTAATCCGCGGGGCCGGAAGCAACGCCGCGCACGCAATTCTGCGACCGACGAAGATAGGCCCGGAAGACGATTGCCGCCGCATGCCGATGCCGTGCGCAGACGCACGATGATCTCGCAAATCGGGATGCAGTTGCCCGCGCGATTGACTACGCTTGATGCATCTCGCCTCGCGCTCGACTCAGCGCGCAAAGCACGTCGACACTCGCCATGGAACTCCATCTCGTGCGCCGCTCCGCATCATGCGCCTGTGAGCTTGCGCGCTTTGCCGCACTTGGCGCATTGCTCATCTCATCGGCCTGCACGTTCACGCCGCCGTCGCGGCCGGCCGCCGCTGCGCTCCCGCCGCCGGCGGCCGTCAACAGCGCCACGCTCGATCAATACCGACAAGCGATCGCGCTTCGCATCGCCGAGCGCAACCCGTCGTATGTCGAGCGCCGACCGCCGCAGGCGATGCTGCGCTCGCTCGTCGTCCTCGCATTCACCGTCAATCGCAGCGGCGAACTCGTGCACTCGTCGGTCTATCGCACGAACGGCGACGACGAAGCCGAGGCGACGGCGCTCGCTGCGCTGCGCCGCGCGGCGCCGTTGCCGCCACCGCCGGACAAGTTGCTCAACGGCCGAGGGCAAGTCGAGATCATGGAAGACTGGCTGTTCAACGACGACGGCAAATTCCAACTGCACGAGTTAGCGGCGCCGCAAGCACAGACGCTCGATTGATGTGGCGCAACGGCGCGCGTTGGCGCGCGCCGCCTTCCGGTTGTCGTAGGCCTCGCCGTTCCCCACTTACCGCTCGTGCTGTTCGCGCGTCGATCGCGAGGTCGAGCTCGCGCGAACAAGCCGCGCAGTCGGCGGCAGGGTCTGCATGGCTGCGCGCACGCCCTTCCATGCGACCGCGGCGCGCGCCAGCAGCAACAATGCCGCGATGGCCGCCATATCGCTCGCCAGTCTCGCGAACGCATTCGTCTCCGCATGCGCAAGCCGCGCAGCCGTATCGACCGCGATCGACACGACCGTGCCGCCGACAAAACAAACCAGCCCCTGTCTACCCACCGTCACCACAGCGGGCAGGCGCTCAGCCAGCGTTCTCATCCAGCCCACGCGGGTCGCTTGCGCGCAAAGCCAAGCGAGCGCGAGAAAACTCACGACACGCACGCTCGCCAGATTTTGCTTCATATAGCCCGGCGAAGGATGGGTATCGATACAGATTTTCACGAACGCAAAAGCCAGCGCAACGGCAAACGCCGCGCCCGTCAGCGCATGGCCGACGTTCGACGTTTGCATCTGCACGGGCACCGGATAAAGGCGGCACAGCATGCCGAGCATGAACACCAGTTGCCAGGCGAACGGATTGAACGGCCAACCGGCGCCGCCAGGCAAACTTGCCGCGAGCCATGGCGCTGCGAGCCAGACGGCTAAGCTGATGACAAACAGCGCCACCGGCATGCGCCGTGCGAGGGGGATCGCGAGCGGAACGCTCAGCGCATACAGTAGGTACATCGGCAGCACGGCCGAGAGAAACGGTTGCTGGCGCAAGAGCGCGATGTCGACGATGCCTTGCAAGGGCCGATTTAAGAACAGCGGCCATCCGGATTCCGCAAGCAGCGGCGAAACAATCGGCAATGTCGCAAGCAATGCACCGCAGGCAAGCATCAATGCGGCCGTTAGCAAGTAGGCGCGATAAATTTCCCATGCACGCCTGACGAATCGGCGGCGCGCAGCCGGTTCGCCGCGTCGCGCCGCAAGACTCGCATAGCCTGCGGCCGACGCATAACCGCCGAGGAAGACGAATACCTCGGCCGCGTCGCAATAGGCATAGTTATGCAGCATCGCGTGAGAAAGCACGCTCACGGAAATATGATCGATAGCGATCACGATCAGCACGATCCCGCGCAGCAGATCCACCTCGATCGACCGTCCCTTGGACGAATACATCGACAGCTCTCCTCTTATGCGGCCCGCGGGAACGAGCGCCCGCGTTAACCCTAAGCGGTTTGGGTCATGCCGATGGGAAAAATTCCTCGCTTCTGTGCCTTTCACCGCACATCGAACGGATGTCCCCGCTGCAGCAGCAGTTCCGGTCCCGACGAAACCCTCATGCCGGATGCCTTGCATCGGGCTTTTCCCGGCTTGTCGCCGAAAATCGCGCGCCTATACTGGCGCCGTGCACACCCATAAGACACTTTTTCGCACAGTAAAACTGGGGAGACGACGATGAACATCCACATCGACAACGGCGATATCGTGGCCATCCTTGCGCTTGCTCTGCTCGTCGCCCTGTTGCTTGCAATTCGCTTTCGCCCGAAGACATGGCTCGCCATCATCCTCGAAGCACTACTCGCGAACGCCGCGGCATTCGGCGCCGTCCTTGCGGTGGAAGCGCTGCTGACCTGAGCCCGACGGAGCGAGCCCTCGGCGACTTTCAGCGTTCGTAGTACCCGTGGTGATAGCCCCCGTAATACCCGTAGTAGCCGGGTGCGGGCGCGATCACGCACCCGCCGAGCAGCAATGCCACGAGCGCGCTCGCGACTAATAGTCCTGTCGACCGTTTCATTTTGCTTCTCCTCGTCGCTGTTCATGCGTTCGACGGCATGTCGAACGATTGCGATTGGACAGCAAGGAGAGCCGGCGCACGGTTGCAATTTGTAAGCGCCGGAGGCGCCGTTATTACAACGGACAGGCCGCAGTTCGATGTGTCCCCCGCCGCGCGGGCTAAACACCATTTCGCGCGCAATAGACGGTGACAGTTTTAACACCCTCGTAATCTGCTTTGACGGGCTCGCAAAGTGGGCCGCGGGCGTGCTTCGCGGTATCCGCAATCGAGGCCACACGCAAATGCGCACGTATAATCTTCGCTTTACCCGCTGAGCGATATGGCCCGGACTACGCTATTTCATTCATCCGGCGTCGTCAGACGCGCACGTCAAATCTGGCGCCGGTATGGCGTATTTTGGTTAGGCGCGATCGCTGTCGGCCTTGTCGCCGTGTTCTACGCGCGCCTCATCGATTGGGGCTACGACAAGTTCCGCATGGTGCAGCAGCATCATGTATGGCTACCGCTCATCCTCACGCCGGCCATTGGCGCATCGTGCGTCTGGCTTACGCGGCGTTTTTTTCGCGGCTCGGAAGGTAGCGGCATTCCGCAAGTCATTGCGGCGCTGCACGAGGGCACCGCCACGCTAGGCCCTCGCACGCTCACGTTCAAGCTCCTGGCCGGCAAGATTCTCGTCTCGCTGCTTGCCATCCTCGGCGGCTTTACGATCGGCCGCGAAGGCCCGACCGTCCAGGTCGGTGCCGCGCTGATGTACAACTTGCGCCGGCTCTATCCGCGCTCGAACGCCCTGATCGAGCGCCAACTCGTTCTGGCCGGCGCGGCCGCCGGGCTGTCGGCCGCGTTCAACACGCCGCTTGCCGGGATCGTCTTCGCCATCGAAGAACTCACGCGCAGCTTCGAAGCGCGTGCGAGCGGCGTGCTGATTACGGCCATCATCGTCGCCGGCGTCATCGCACTCGGTCTGAACGGCAACTACACGTACTTCGGCACGATCCAGATCGGCTCGCACTTCCCCAACCTGCTCGCGGTCGCGGTCGTACTCACTGCCATCGTCACCGGCATCGCGGGGGGCATCTTCGGCTGGCTGCTGCTCCATACGTCGCGCTGGCTGCCTGCGCCGCTCGTGACGATGCATCGGGAGCGGCCCGTCGTCTTTGGCGCGTTGTGCGGGCTCGCAATCGCTGTCGTCGGCTTGGTATCGGGCGGTACGACCTTCGGCAGCGGCTACGCCGAAGCGCGAGGGCTGCTCGACGGCCGCGAACAATTGTCGATGCTGTATCCGTTCCTGAAAATGGCGTCGATGGTGGGTTCTTACCTGCCGGGAATACCGGGCGGTATCTTCGCCCCGTCGCTGTCGATCGGCGCGGGTTTCGGCAACTTGCTGCATACCGTATTCGGCAGCATGCAACTGCCGATGCTGATCGCGCTCGCGATGGTCGGCTACCTGGCGGCCGTGACGCAGTCGCCGATCACGTCGTTCGTGATCGTGATGGAGATGATCAACGGGCATGCGCTCGTCATTTCGCTAATGGCGACGGCGCTGATTTCGAGCCGCGTCGCGCGCTTGTTCGCGCCACCGCTTTATGAAGCGCTCGCACTTCGCTATATGACGCCGCCTGCCGCGCAAGCCGCGCCTTCCGAACCCGAAACGCCGAAGACGCTCGAACCGCTGTTCGAGGATGAAAAAAACGAAAAAAACGAACAGGCGGGAGAAGACGAAGACGCGGCGCAAACCGAAGCGCCGCGCCCGTGAGCGCAAGGGCCGAAGAAGCCGTGCCGACGAGCGGCACGGGCAGGACGTGCGGGATAAGCTAAGCGGACTGAGCCTTACGCTTGCGGAATCTCGATCTTGACCTCGAGCACTTCGAGATCGTCTTGCCGCTCGAGACTCACGCGGATGTCATCGTCGGAAATCTTCACGTACTTCGAGATGACCGCGACGAGTTCGCGTTGCAGCGCGGGCAGGTAATCGGCCGGCGGATGCCCGCCGGCGCGCTCGTGCGCGATGATGAGCTGCAGACGCTCCTTCGCGATCGACGCAGATTTCTTCTTCTCGCCGAGCAAGAACGACAGAATCGACATATCGTGCGCCCTCCTTAGCGAGTGCCGAAGAGGCGCTGCAGCAGGCCCGGCTTCTGGTAATCGGTGAAGCGCAACTCTTTCTCCTCGCCCAGAAAGCGCGAGACGATGTCCTTGTAGGCTTCGGCTACGTCCGTGCCGTCCATATGCACGGCGGGCAGACCTTGGTTCGACGCATGCAGCACGGCTTCGGATTCCGGCACGACGCCGATCAGCTCGATACGCAGAATCTCTTGGATGTCGGAGAGCGAAAGCATTTCGCCTTCGCTGACACGCTTGGGGTTGTAACGCGTGATGAGCAGGTGCTCCTTGATCGGGTCCTTGCCCTCGATCGCACGCTTCGTCTTCGACGAAAGAATGCCGAGAATGCGATCGGAATCGCGCACCGACGAGACTTCCGGGTTCGTCACGACGAGCGCCTCGTCGGCGAAATGCATCGCGAGCAGCGCGCCCGATTCGATGCCGGCCGGCGAATCGCAGATGATGTAATCGAAGCCCATGCCGGCGAGATCGTTGATCACCTTCTCGACGCCTTCGAGCGTTAGTGCGTCTTTATCACGGGTTTGCGAGGCCGGAAGGACAAACAGGTTCTCGCACTTCTTGTCCTTGATGAGCGCCTGATTGAGGTTCGATTCGCCTTGGATCACGTTGATGAAATCGTAGACGACGCGGCGCTCGCAGCCCATGATGAGATCGAGATTGCGCAGGCCCACGTCGAAGTCGATTACGGCCGTCTTGTGGCCGCGCAGCGCGAGGCCCGATGCAAAGCTCGCGCTCGTGGTGGTTTTGCCCACACCGCCCTTGCCCGAAGTCACCACAACGATTTTTGCCATTTACCCTTACCCTGTGTTCGTCAAATTTCGTCAGTTCAGTTCGACGCGCGGCTCGTGTGTTACGCGTTATGTGAGCCGCAGCGGTTCGATCATCAGTTTTTCGTCGGCGAGGCGGATCTGCACCGACTTGCCGATCACATCGGCCGGCAACGGATTCTCGGTTGTGCGATAGATGCCCGCGATCGAAATCAGTTCCGGTTCGAGACATGTACAGAAGATTCGCGCATCGTGATTGCCGTGCACCCCCGCGAGCGCCCGCCCGCGCAGCGGCGCATAAATATGGATATTGCCTTCGGCGATGACTTCCGCCCCGTAACTTACGAGACCCAGCACGACGAGATCGCCCTTCGCATAGATTTGCTGCCCCGAGCGCAACGGCTTGTCGATGATAAGCGTTTGCGAAGCCGCCGCGCCCCGCCCGTGCATTTCTGCAACCGGCGCGACCGGCAGTTCCGCTCCGGGCATGCCCGCCGCCCCCGCGCCTTGCGCGGGCTCCGCTTCGGCGGCCGCCTGCGACGCCTCGGGTTTCCTGCCTGCGGCGCGCCGATCGCGAGCCTCGACGAGCGGTAGATCGCTGCTGCCTGCCCACTCGCGCTGGGCCTCCGACGCGACGACACCGATCGGACGCATGCGCACGCTGCCCAGGAGGCGCGCGATGTCGGCGATCGCCGCGCGCTCGCTTTCACCGAGGCCGCGCACGTCGATCGTCACCACCTCACCGGAGAAAAACTCGGGCGTCGCTTCGAAACGCCGCGTCAGTTCGTGCTTGAGCGCATCGAGATCCGTGGTTTTCACGACGAATTGAAGCGCATCGACGGAGCCGCTGCGCAGTTCGAAGAATGGCGATTTATTCAGCGACATGGGGCATTACTGCAAAAAATTTTGCGTATTTTACAGGGGTCCACGGGCCGGGCCAGATTTTTTACGATGACGAGGCAACGCGCGGCGCTTAAATGGCGTCGGGACACGGATCGGGCTGAAGGAAGGAATTACGTGTGCTTCACGTGCCGCACGAGCAGGGTTTGCAACTGCTCTCTCGCGCGCGCGATCGGTTGTTGCTCGCCCGTCGGACCGAAGCCGAGCGCTTGGTAAAAGCGCATGGCATTGCGATTGGCGTCGGCCACCCAGGCGTAGATCTCGTGCGCGCCGCGCTCGGAGAGCCAGTCGGCGGCCGAATTGACGAGCAGCTCGCCGCCGCGCAAATGGCGCACGGCCGGCGCGACCCACAGCGCGCAGACAAAGGCCTTGCGTTCAGGGGTTTCATCGAAGTAGGCCCCGACGAGCCCGGCCGGATGCCCTTCCGTGTAGAGGATGAACGACGCGAACGATTCGGACGCGGCGTGCCGCGCCGCGGCGGCGTCAAACGTTTCTGCTTGTTCGGACAGCGCTTCTTCGAGGGTTTCGTCGAAGGCGTACGGCGCGTCGCGCAACGCGGCGGCGCGCAATTCACGCAATGTGGCACCCTGATCGGCAGTGATACGGCGAACAGTCAGCGATGAACTCATGAGACTCCGAATGTCGCGGATGGATGGCTGACGCGTAGCTTCGTCCGAACGGGCGGGCGAGTCAAACCGTTATTTAAGCGAAGACGCGGACAGCGCGTCTACCTTCGCGCATTGTGCAAAGCACAATGATCGGCGCCGCTTTGCCGCGGCACCGAGCGAGCGATTATCGCAAATTCGCACGGTGTCCCTCGGGTGTCCCTCGCGACACGCCGTTATCGTTCGGTCGGCGCATGTTCTCCTCGGTCCCGCGTTGACACCGGTCACACATTGACGGCTTACAGCCAGCCGGATTTCTTGAGCTTTCGATAAAGCCAAGCGCAAGCGGCGACGGTCAGCCCGAGCGTCAACGGATAACCCCATGCGGATTTGAGCTCGGGCATGTTTTGAAAATTCATGCCGTACAGGCTGAATACGATTGTCGGCACGGCCAATACGGCGCCCCAGCCGGCGAGTTGCTTGACGATGTCGTTTTGCCGCACGGAGACGAGCGCGAGATTGACGTGCATCGCGTTCGTCAGCATTTCGCGCAGATCGTCGGTCGCCGCAATGATGCGGTGCGCGTGATCGCGAATGTCGCGGAAATAGGCACGCAGCTCCTTCGGAATGATTTCTTCGTGAAAGCGGACGAGCTGATTGCATATCTCGTCCATCGGCACGGCCGCGTTTCTGAGCTCTATGAGGCTGCGGCGCAATTCATAGCTTTCCTGAACCACGGCAAGATCGAAATCGGCTTTGAACATGCTTGCCTCGATGCGATCGAATTGCGCCTCGTAGCTGCTCATGATCGGTTGGTAATTGTCGACGACGAAATCGATCACCGAATAAAGCGCAAAGCCGGGACCCTTCGCGAGCAGTTGCGGATTTTCCTCGACACGCGTGCGCACCTCCGTATAGCTCGACGATGCGCCGTGCCGCACGGTCACGAGGAAGTTGTGCCCGACGAACAGGTGAGTCTCGCCGTACTGCACCTCGCCTTCGATGAGTTGCGCGGTTTTGACGACGATGAAAAGCGACGCGCCGTAGGTTTCGATCTTCGGGCGCTGATGGGCTTTGAGCGCATCCTCGATCGCGAGGTCGTGCAGATTAAATTCGTGCTGCACTTTTCGAAGCAACGGTTCGTCGGGATGGTGCAGGCCGACCCAAACGAACGCGTCGGGCTCGGAAACCACCTCGCTGATTTCGTCGATCTCGATCGTGCGCAGACGTTTGCCTGCGCGGTAGAGCACACTCTTGACGACCATGTCCATATGCGGTTCTTCCTCCCTGTCGTGCAGCCGACGCGGCGCCGAGGCGGGCGTTGCGGGGGCTGGAACGGCCCTATTGTCGGCCGATTTGCGATTGCTTAGGCGCTGACTAGCTGCTGCAGCGTGTCGATAAAAGCGCGCACCTTGGCACTCAGCAATCGCCGCGAGCTATAGAGTGCCCAGATCTCGACGGCCGATCCCGCGTCCACGCCAAGCCGAACAAGCTTCCCGGCCTGCACGTCCTGCTCGACAAGCAGCCCAGGCAGCAGCGCCGCGCCCGCGCCGTGGAGCACGGCTTCACGCACCATCAATAACGACGACATGCGCAAAACCGGCGTGGGTGCGATCGTGCGAGACACGCCGTTGTTCATCTCAATCTGCCAGCGCGCATTGACAGGCGTATTGCTCGTCAACACCGCAGGCAATTCAAGCACCGCTTGAGGATCGCGCGGCGCACGCGGAATCGAAAGTCCGGGCGGCGCGACGAGCACGCGGCGGTCGGTCGCGATGCATCGTCCGACGAGCAACGCGTCCTGCGACGGATTGATGCGTAAGACAAGATCGAAGCCGTCCTGTACAGGGTCGGCGACGCGGTCTTCCGCGACGATCTCCAACTCCACTTGCGGGTAGGCCAGCGCGTATCGCGATGCGATGCGGCTCAGCACCACCTGACCGAACACCAGCGGCGCGCTGACGCGCAATCGCCCGCTCGGCACCGGTGCGCGCGCGGCGACGGCTTCCCCTGCTTCTGCGATTTCCGCAAGCAGGCCGCGCGTGCGTTCATGGAGCGCGTGGCCTTCTTCCGTCAACCGAAGCACGCGCGAGCCGCGTTCGAGCAAACGCACGCCCAGATCTGCTTCGAGTTCCGCGACGTGACGCGACAGCGTCGCCTTCGGGCGGCCAAGCGCGCGGCTAGCAGGACCGAAGCCACTGTATTGGGCTACAGCGTTGAAATCGGCTAAAGCCGCAAGGTTCATATCGTTCCATTAGTGAGACAAGCGGTCTCGATTATCGGACTTTCGACGCGAAGATGGAACGGATATCGTTGTATCTGCCGGGCCGATAAACGACGGTCCTTCAGTCACCACTCACTCAAGGAGAAACAACATGACGATTCTGGTCACGGGCGCCACGGGCGTCGTCGGTTCGCAAGTCATCGCGCATCTGCAGCACGAAGGCGTGGCCGTGCGCGCGCTGACGCGCTCGCCGGAGAAGGCGAAGTTCGAAGGAGACGTTACGCCGGTCAAAGGCGAGCTCTCGGACCCCGCCGCCATGCGCGCCGCGATGAAAGACATCGACACGCTGTTCCTGCTCGCGCCGAACACCGCCGACGAACTCACGCAAGCGCTGCAGACAATGAGCATTGCGCGCGAAGCGGGCGTGAAGGGCATCGTTTATCTGTCGGTGTTTAAGGGCGCTGAATACGTCGATGTGCCGCACTTCGCGAGCAAGTACACGGTCGAGCAGATGATCGAACGGATGGATTTGCCCGCGACGGTATTGCGTCCTGCGTACTTCATTCAGAACGATGCGCGCCAGAAAGAAGCGCTGCTCGGGCACGGGATCTACGGTATGCCGATCGGCCATAACGGCATTTCGATGGTGGATGTGCGCGACATCGGCGAGGCGGCCGCGCGCGAACTGCTGCGCCGCGAGCGAGCCGCCGCTCCGTTGCCGCGTGTGACGTTCGAACTCGTCGGTCCCGATGCGCTGACGGCGGAGTCGATCGTCGCGATCTGGGCGGACGTCTTGGAATGCCCCATCCGTTACGCGGGCGATGAGCTCGATACGTTCGAAGGATGGCTCAAACAGGTAGCGCCGGACTGGCTCGCGTACGACATGCGCTTGATGATGCAGCGCTACCAGCAGGATGGCGCAGTGGCCACTTCGACGGAAATCGATGCGCTTACCGCGTTACTGGGACGCGTGCCCCGTTCGTATCGGGACTTCGCAGAAGCCACCGCGAAAGAATGGGCGTCGAGTTAAAGCGGGGGACAAACTGGAGAACCGTCATTGGTTCGCGCATAGTTGCGTTCCGGCTTCTTTCTCAGCAGCAGATAAAGGGCGGCGACGTGCGTGATCATCAGCAGCGGCACGTAAATGATTGGGATTGCATAAGTGGCACCGAGCTCTCCCGCCCGCGCGGGAAGATCCACCAAAACGGCGTGATAGTAGTCGACGATGAGGTCCGTCGTTCCCACCAGATTGAATGCCGCCACGAATACCCAGAAAAGCGGTCGTACTCGTGCGGTGAGGAGCGCCAGCATCGCGAGTAGCCCCGTTGCGAAGTCGCCATAGGCGGCGAAGGTCGCAAAGCTGCCGGGCAAATCAGGACTGACGACGCCCGGCAGAATGAACGCCAGCCCGAAGAAGCGGAAGCTGTGGAGGGTGGCGATGGCGCGGTGCGCACCGAAGGGCGCCATTGACCTCAGCTTGGGCCAGAGGTACGTCCGAAAGCAAAGCATCCACGCGATATATCCGAAAGCGAGATGCAAGAGAAAGAGCGTTTCAGGTGACATGTCGGCTCCTATCGGGGGTCAGCGGACCGTATGCCGGTTGCGATCGCCGCGTGCGCCCGCCATTGATGTGTCGTTGTTTGAACCCCGCTCGCGTCATTTTGCAGCGCCGGATTCGTAGCCGTAGATGTACCATCGCGTTACGCGGGCGACTATCCATCACAATGTTGACGGGCTATGAAGCAGAACTTCACGGTCAGGCAAGGGGCGCTCGATGGCGTCGAAGCATTTCTCAGCGTCGCTCAGCACCGGAGCTTTCGGCGCGCGGCGGCCGCGCTTGGCGTGACGCCTTCGGCGATCAGCCAGGCGGTGCGGGTTCTCGAAACGCGCATTGGCGCCGCGCTCTTTACGCGGACCACGCGAAGCGTCGGCCTGACGGAAGCGGGCGAACGGTTTCTTTCGCGCGCGAAGCCGGCGTTCGACGAACTCGTGGCGGCGAGCGAGGTGGCGCGCGAACTCGGTCAGCGCCCGTCCGGGCTGTTGCGTCTTTCCGTGCCCCGTGCGGTGGTGCCGATTTTGCTCGAGCCGCTGATTGCGTCGTTCTGTCAGGCTTATCCGGACATCGAAGTGGAGATTGCCGCGAGCGAGCAGCTGATCGATCTCGCGGCCGAAGGCTTTGATGCCGGCGTTCGCATGGGGCAGTTCATCGAAGCCGATATGGTGGCGGTGCCGTTGACTCCTCCGCTTCGCCTCGTGATCGTCGGCAGTCCTGCCTATTTCGCCCACCACAGCCCGCCCGAGTGCCCGGGCGATCTACGCGAGCATGCGTGCGTGCGCTGGCGGCGGTCTCAAGGAGCCATCGCGCCGTGGTCGTTCAATGAGAACGGGTGCGTAATCGACATTGCGGTAACCGGGCCGCTCATTGCAAGCGACTTCCCCACGATGCTGGGCGCTGCGCTCGAAGGGGTTGGTCTGGCGCAAGTGCCCGAGCCGATTGCCGTCGCAGCGCTGGATGCGGGCCGATTGGTGCGTGTGCTGGACGCGTGCGCACCGCAAATACCGGGGGTGTTTCTCTACTATCCGGATCGCCGGCAGATCATGCCCAAGCTACGGGCGTTTATCGATCATGCGAAGCGCCGTTCGCCGGGGCTGCAAACCTAATGATTCGCCATCGGGCGCGCTGCAGCCCGAGCCGAGCCGATCCGCCCGCACGATCGTCGGCCCGATGAACGCGAGTTTGCGCAACGACGATTGTGGCCGGTGCTCTAGAACTTTCGTTTCTTCAATGTATAGGCGAACAGCGCATATTGCGTGTTTGTATCCGGATCGAAGTACCCGCCCTGGGCATATCCGTCGTTAAGCGTGTCCCATGATTTTC
>CBIHOQ010000063.1:0-25385 GCA_966212065.1 uncultured Burkholderiaceae bacterium | reverse complement strand
TCGGGCGACTCGATGTATTACCCCGTTGTAGCGGCCATCACCGAAGAAAAGAAGCATGTGGTGTTTGTGGTGAAATTGCACCAGGTAAAGGCTTCACCCAAAAAGCTGGAGCAGCTGGAGCAGCCGGCGCCGCGCCCGCGGGCACCGCGCGGGCGGTCGCGGCGAAGGCCAGCCAAGCACCGGCGATCGCCAGCGAAACAGCGCGACGCGTCGAACGTATTGTCATGAAGGGGTCACGCGCGTTCAAGCGCGCCTCGATATGGCATTGGGGAGAGTCCAGGGGTTCGCTGCGGCAAATAAAAAAGGCGTCGCGGCAAGGCGACGCCTTTCAGCGGATCCTATGCGTCGTGACCGCATAGTTTACGTGAGGAACCCGGTCAAAACCACTGCGCGACTCATCCGATTGAACGAGGCGCCCGTCCGGCGACACCGCGCGTGGCCGTTTACCTCTCGAGCAGAATGCGCAGCATGCGGCGCAGCGGCTCGGCGGCCCCCCACAACAGTTGATCGCCGACCGTGAATGCCGACAGATATTCGCCGCCCATCGCGAGCTTGCGCAGACGACCGACCGGCACGGAAAGCGTGCCTGTGACAACGGCCGGCGACAGTTCGCGCATCGACGCTTCGCGCTCGTTCGGTACGACTTTGACCCAATCGTTGGCCGCCGCGAGGATGCCGTTGATTTCGTCGAGCGGCACGTCCTTCTTCAATTTGATCGTCAGGGCCTGCGAATGACAGCGCATCGCACCGATCCGCACGCACAAGCCGTCGACGGGAATCGACCCGGGCTGCCCCATGGCCGGCTTGCCGAGAATCTTGTTCGCTTCGGCGCCGCCCTTCCACTCTTCCTTCGACATCCCATTGCCGAGATCCTTGTCGATCCAAGGGATCAGCGAACCGGCCAGCGGCACGCCGAAATGCTGCGTCGGCATCGCATCGGAGTTCATCGTTTCGAGCACAAGGCGGTCGATGTCGAGGATGGCTGAAGCGGGATCGGCCAGTTGCGCCTTGACCGCCCCGTGCAGCGTGCCCATCTGCGAAATCAGCTCACGCATGTTTTGCGCGCCGGCACCCGATGCGGCCTGATACGTCATGGCCGTCATCCAGTCGACGAGGTTCTCGCTAAAGAGGCCGCCGAGTGCCATCAGCATCAGGCTGACGGTGCAGTTGCCGCCGACGAAGTTCTTCGTGCCGTGTACTAGGGCATCCTTGATCACGTCGAGATTGACCGGATCGAGAACGATGACAGCATCGTCGGCCATGCGCAGCGATGAGGCCGCATCGATCCAGTAACCGTTCCAGCCCGCCGCGCGCAACTTCGGAAACACGTCGTTCGTGTAATCGCCGCCCTGGCAGGTGATGATGACGTCGCACTTCTTCAGGTCGTCGATGCACTTGGCGTCTTTGAGCTTCGTCTCGTTCTTGGCGAACGACGGCGCGTTGCCGCCCACGTTGCTGGTGCTGAAAAACACCGGTTCGATCAGATCGAAATCGCGTTCCTGCTGCATCCGCTGCATCAGGACGCTGCCGACCATGCCGCGCCAACCTACGAGACCTACGTTCATGACTAACCCTTGAAGTGACGCTTCCCCGCAATTTTGCCCGGCGTGACCGCGCGGGGAAGACGAGCGGGCACGGCGGACGATCAGCTTTTCGTGATCGTTTTCGGGGTAATCGTAATAATGGCGATGTTGCCGGCGATGCCGGCAATGGCGAGCCCGCCCGCACGGGCCGTATTGCCGTGCGAGGTTGCAATCGAGGAGATGTGGGACAAATTCGCCATCGGCACAGTTTACACGAAAAAGCCGCTTCGGCGTGCCGATGGACACGGCCGATTCTGCAGAAAATGCCTATTCAGCGGCATTTTCGTACGTTTACGCACGAACGGCCCGTCAAGGCCGCTCGTGCGAAACAGTGCCGGAACGATCAGAGCGCCGCGCGCACCGCATCGCCCATTTCGGCCGTGCCGATCTGCCGGCCGCCCGGCGTGAAGATGTCGCCCGTGCGATAGCCGGCTTCCAGCACTTTCTGCACGGCTGTCTCGATGCGCTCGGCCTGCTCCGCTTTGTTCAGCGAATAGCGGAGCATCATGGCGGCCGACAGGATCGTCGCCAGCGGATTCGCCACGCCCTTGCCCGCGATATCGGGTGCCGATCCGTGCGAAGGCTCGTAAAGCCCCTTGTTGTTCCGATCGAGCGAAGCCGAGGGCAGCATGCCGATCGAGCCCGTCAGCATGGCAGCCTGGTCGGAAAGAATGTCGCCGAACATGTTGCCCGTGACGATGACGTCGAACGACTTCGGCGCTTTGACGAGCTGCATCGCGGCGTTATCGACATACATATGCGAGAGTTCGACGTCGGGATATTCCTTGGCCACATCGATCATGACGTCCCGCCACAACTGCGACGTTTCGAGCACGTTCGCCTTGTCGACCGACGTGAGCCGCTTGTCGCGCTTTTGCGCCGCTTGGAACGCGACGTGAGCAATGCGGCGCACCTCGGGTTCCGAGTAGCGCATCGTGTCGAAACCCTCGCGGGCGCCTTCGAATGTGCCGTCGGGCGCTTGGCGAATGCCGCGCGGCGTGCCGAAGTAGATGTCGCCGTTGAGCTCGCGCACAATCAGAATGTCGAGACCCGAAACGATCTCCGGCTTCAGCGACGAAGCGCCCGTCAATTGCGGATAGCAGATGGCCGGGCGGAAGTTCGCGAACAACTGCAAATGCTTGCGCAGCCCGAGGATGGCCTGCTCGGGACGCAACGCTCGCTCGAGCGAATCGTACTTCCAGTCGCCCACGGCGCCGAACAGGATCGCATCGGCCTCTTTAGCGAGTGCAAGCGTCGAATCGGGCAGCGGGTGGCCTTTCGCTTCGTACCCGGCGCCACCGACGGGCGCCTCTTCCATCTCGAACCGTTCGCCGAGAGCGCTCAACACCTTGACCGCTTCCTTGACGATTTCCGGGCCAATGCCGTCACCAGGGAGCACAGCAATTTTCATTAGAGATCCTATCGAGTTGTCGAGTTGTCGAGTTGTCGAGTTGCCAGGGAGCCTCGCCGCGGCCATGGCGGCGGCAGGCGGCAGAGGGCTACGGTCAGCCGACGATCCGGTGACTGAGCCACGGCTGCTTGGCGATCCGCTCCGCTTCGAACGCGCGTATCTTGTCGGCGTGCCGCAGCGTGAGAGCGATATCGTCGAAGCCGTTCAGCAGGCAATACTTACGAAAGCCGTCTACCTCGAACGCGTATTCGCGGCCGTCGGGCGTACGGACGACCTGCGCTTCGAGATCGATCGTCAACTGGTACCCGTTGAATGCATACGTCTCGTTGAACAGGTGGTCGACCTGCTGCTCGGACAACACGATCGGCAGCACACCGTTCTTAAAGCAGTTGTTGAAGAAAATATCGGCAAAGCTAGGCGCGATCAGCGCACGAAAACCATATTGCTGCAACGCCCAAGGCGCGTGCTCGCGCGAACTGCCGCAGCCGAAGTTCTTGCGCGCGAGCAGCACCGATGCGCCTTGATATCGCGGCTGATTGAGCACGAAATCCGGGTTCAGCGGGCGGCGCGAGTTGTCCTGCCCCGGTTCGCCGTGATCGAGATAACGCCACTCGTCGAACAGGTTCGGCCCGAAGCCCGTACGCTTGATCGATTTCAGAAACTGCTTCGGGATGATTGCGTCCGTATCGACGTTATCGCGATCGAGCGGCGCGACGAGTCCCGTATGTACGATGAATTTGTCCATGTCTTTCTTACTCCGCAGCCTTCTTGATGGCATGACCCGCGTCGTCCATGTCCTGCCCGAATCCCGCAACGGTGTGGCAGCCGACGAGGCCCAGCAATGCACCGGCGAGCGCGATCGATGCAGCACGCCGCCAAAATGTCCAAGCTTTCATGGCTTCCTCACCCCAACTCGCGAATATCGACGAAGTGGCCTTCGATAGCGGCAGCCGCGGCCATCGCCGGGCTCACGAGATGTGTGCGTCCGCCCGCACCCTGACGCCCTTCGAAGTTGCGATTCGACGTGGACGCACAACGCTCGCCGGGCTCGAGCCGATCGGCGTTCATCGCGAGACACATCGAGCAACCGGGCTCGCGCCATTCGAACCCCGCGGCGACGAACACCTTGTCTAGGCCTTCGCGCTCAGCTTGCGCCTTCACGAGGCCAGAGCCCGGCACGACCATCGCGAGACGCACGCTCGACGCCACACGGCGCCCGAGCTTCTTCACGACATACGCGGCCGCGCGAATGTCCTCGATGCGTGCATTCGTGCAGGAGCCGATGAACACTTTATCGATCTTGATCGATTCCATCGGCAGGTTGGGTTCGAGCGCCATGTACTGCAGCGCACGCTCCATCGCATCGCGCTTGACTGGATCCTTTTCGCGCTCGGGATCGGGCACGCGACCGTCAATCGCCGTCACCATCTCAGGTGATGTGCCCCATGTGACTTGCGGCACGATCTGCGCGGCGTCGATTTCGACGACGCGATCGAAATGTGCGCCCGCATCGGAGACGAACGCGCGCCAATATTCGACGGCGTGGTCCCACTCGACCCCTTGCGGCGAAAACGGGCGCCCCTTCAAGTATTCGATCGTCGTGTCGTCCACGGCGACCATCCCCGCGCGCGCGCCCGCTTCGATCGCCATGTTGCAGACGGTCATCCGGCCTTCCATCGACAGCGCGCGGATCGTCGAGCCGCCGAACTCGATCGCGTAGCCCGTTCCGCCGGCCGTGCCGATCTTGCCGATGATGGCGAGTACGATGTCCTTGGCCGTGCAGCCGCGCGGCAGTGGGCCGTCGACCTTCACGAGCATGTTCTTGCTCTTTTTCTGCAAGAGCGTTTGCGTGGCGAGCACGTGCTCGACTTCCGACGTGCCGATACCGTGAGCGAGCGCGCCGAACGCACCGTGCGTGGACGTATGCGAATCGCCGCAGACAATCGTCATGCCCGGCAGCGTCGCGCCCTGCTCAGGCCCGATGATATGAACAATGCCTTGACGCATGTCGTTCATCTTGAACTGCGTGATGCCGTAGCTATCGCAATTAGCATCGAGCGTATCGACTTGCAGCTTCGATACCGGATCGGCGATGCCGTGGCTGCGATCGGTCGTGGGCACGTTGTGGTCGGACACGGCCAGATTTGCGCTGACGCGCCAAAGCGGGCGCTCGTGCAGCTTGAGCCCTTCGAACGCCTGCGGGCTCGTGACTTCGTGCAGCAGGTGACGATCGATGTAAAGGAGCGTCGTGCCGTCTTCTTCAGTGTGGACGACGTGTGAATCCCACAGCTTGTCGTAAAGAGTCTTGGACATGGTATGCGCGGTAATCATGGCAACGGGCAATCCCGGTTCGGACGATTATGCCACGCACGCCGCCGTCGCGACACCGGCGAATTAGAAAAAAGCGATAAAAAACAGTGAGTTGGGTGGTAGTTGCAGTACCAGGTTCGCGCTCGAGCCATGCAGATGAAATCGCGCGATTGCAGGGCACGGCGCCCGATACTGCCCGCCAGGCCGAGCACAAGCTCGCAATCATTTGGGGGGAACGGAAATTCGTTTACGCGGGTTTGTCATGCTGGCCTCGGATGAGTTCAATTCTTGCGTCGGTCCCATCCAGAACGTGATCCCACATGAGCCGACGTGCCGCTTCGGGCTCTTTTGATTGAATGGATGCGTAGATATTGAGATGCTCCAACGTGCCGCGCCGCACCGTCGCGGCATCGTCCCGATGTAACTCATTGAGCGCGAGCCCCGTTTGGGCGCGCAACAATCTGTAGGACGTACAGAGCCGGTCGTTTTTCGCAGCCATAAACATCTCTTGATGAAATGCCCAGCCGATTCGCTGCTCCGTCATCAAATCGAGCGAATCGTCGTGGACCAGCCCACGCAATTGCTCCGCCACTGTCGACAATCCGTCGGTCGCGCCGTTGACGGCGGCCAAATAGGCCGCCGCGCTCTCCAACGCAAGCCTGACTTCGAAGATCTCGCGCAGATCGATCTTAGTCGGCGCCGTAACGTACGTGCCTTTACGCGGAATGACTTCGACCAAGCCCTCGACAATGAGCCGCTGTATAGCCGAGCGCACCGGCATGTGGCCGAGCATCAATTCGCCCGCCATGTTTCGCGGCGAAAGAGGATGGCCGGGTGCAAGCCGTCCATCGAGAATTCGAGAACGGATCTGAATATAAGCTGCTTGCGTATTGGATTGACGGTCTTGCGCCATCTGACATCTCAGTTAGTTTGTTATCTGGAAATACTTTTTTTGGCTTCGGCCAGAGGCTACCCTATTGTGCGGCGGAATGAACCTGACATTTTTTGGAGTATAGCTGGTCTGAAGATCGCGGCTCGCGGTCGGAATCTCAGTCACTGAGAGCGTGGTTTCTTTTCTTTACGGCGACGATCGCGAATTGTAAGCCTGGCGAAGTAGACGGAGCCGTCTTGTTGACTTTCTACATTCGTAACGTTTACACGTTACGAAAAATTCAGATTTTTCTATGCCCGATAGGCCCGCTCTTTTCCATACACGTCGCTTCAGCCGGACATGCTGTACCGCTACGACGCGCGATCCGCGATCCTACTCGACAATCAATCGGACTCTTGCCGATTTCGAGGCGACGATGAACCGACTACGTTGCACCTCGACGTTTATCAAGGCGACCGAATCATCGCCGCTGCAACCGTCTGCCACGAGGCGTCGCCAGGGGCGATTTCCGTCTAGAGGCGACCTTCTTTTCTATGAAATGCGTTACGTATTGCCCGTATTGCCGGGCCGGCCTATTGCGAACGCTGAATAATTGCACTCGCGGCGATCACGCCACGAGTGCCGTCAATTGGCGATGGATGCCCGGTTCGATTTCGCGTGCCTCCTTCGCCAAATTTACCTGCTTGGTGGATTTTGCAATGTCGATAAGATCGCTTGGAATGGGATAGTCACCGCGGCTCATGAGCCACACGAGTACATCCGACAGGTGCCAAACGGCCGGATTGCCCTCATGCACGGGAAGCGGAAACTGCGACGCGTGCGCCAGCATGAGCTTTCGCATGTTTTGACGCGTGACGCCAGCGGCATCGGCAACGTCTGTCAATCCGACAAAATCGGGCCCCGCTTCCACCAGCCTCGCCGATGCGATCGCTCCCTTAACATCGGAGAGCGCCGTATAAATAGCCGACCAGGCATCGACACTTTTGCGCCGGAATGCCAACGCGATCCGACCCGGTTGACCCATGCCGATCGTTGCATCGTCGCAGCCAGCTTCAAAAAGGCGTTCGACGATTTGTTCGTGATCGCAATCGTCGTCAGCGAGTTGGTACTTGAGCGTAAAAACGTATTCCATCAGGACTCCTAATTTTTTGCATGCCGACCCGAAATCAAGCCGGCGATCTGTCGCATAACCGAACAGTGATCGACCACGCGTTTTAGATCCTTCGCATGGTTGACTGAGCAACGCGGTGTGCTCCAGATACTCGTGATACAAAATTCGCCGCAACGGCAATCGGCATCGTTGTATGGGCAGAGCATCTTTCCCCATGCATGCCCATTGCCCTTCTTTGGCTGGACTCGCCAACCGCGTGCCTCCGCATAGGTGAGCGCTGCTTCGATTTCCTTTTTCGGATGTGGTCGTTGCATTCGTCAAGCGGCAGAATACCGCTCCTTGTTGAGGTTGTCAACTGACAACCATGGTGGATAGACGAATGCAGAATACCGCCTAGGCGGTCCGAGGATGAATACGCCGGACGGCATAGTCCACGCTAGGCGCAGCGGGCCCATCGACGAAAAAGCCCCGACGGCATGACCCGTCGGGGCTCTGATAACTAAGATGAGCGGTGAGTGGCCGGCCCGCACGCGCGCGCGCGAGCCGGCACGGCGGCGCGATTAGCCGCGTTGGCTGAGCGGCTTCGCTTCGCGCGACGTTTCACCAACGAACAACTGGCGCGGACGGCCGATCTTCTGCTCGGCTTCCGAGATCATCTCGTTCCACTGAGCAATCCACCCCACCGTCCGGGCCATCGCGAAGATGCAGGTAAACATCGACGTCGGAATGCCGAGCGCGCGCTGGACGATGCCCGAATAGAAATCGACGTTCGGATACAGCTTGCGCGACACGAAGTATTCGTCCTCGAGCGCGATCTTCTCGAGTTGCATCGCAAGCTTGAACAACGGATCGTCGTGCAGGCCGAGCTCTTCCAGCACTTCATGGCACGTTTCGCGCATGAGCTTCGCACGCGGATCGTAGTTCTTGTACACCCGGTGGCCGAAGCCCATCAGCTTCACGCCCGAGTTCTTGTCCTTCACCTGTCTGATGAACTCGGGAATGTTGTCGGACGAGCCGATCTGCTCGAGCATATTCAACGCCGCTTCGTTGGCACCGCCGTGTGCGGGACCCCAGAGACAAGCGATGCCCGCAGCGATACACGCGAACGGGTTCGCGCCCGACGAGCCGGCCAGACGCACCGTCGACGTCGACGCGTTTTGCTCGTGATCGGCGTGCAGAATCAAGATGCGATCGAGCGCGCGCACGAGCACGTCGTTGATCTCGTACTCTTCGCACGGGTTCGAGAACATCATGCGCATGAAGTTCGCACTGTACGACAGGTCGTTCTTCGGATAGACGAACGGCTGGCCGATGCTGTACTTATAAGCCATCGCGACCAGCGTCGGCAGTTTCGCGATCATGCGAATGGCCGATACGTCACGGTGATGCGGATCGTTGATGTTCAGCGAATCATGGTAGAACGCAGAGAGCGCCCCGACCGACGCCACCAGAATCGCCATCGGGTGCGAGTCGCGGCGGAAGCCCCGGAAGAAGAACTGCATCTGCTCGTGCACCATCGTATGGCGCGTCACCGTGCCGACGAACTCTTCCTTCTGCTCGGCGTTCGGCAACTCGCCCTTGAGCAGCAAGTAGCATGTTTCGAGGAAGTCTGCGTTCTGCGCGAGATTGTCGATCGGATAGCCGCGGTACAGCAACTCGCCCTTGTCCCCATCGATATACGTGATGGCGGAGTTGCAGGAGGCCGTCGACATGAAGCCGGGGTCGTACGTGAACTTGCCGGTTTGGCCGTAGAGCTTGCGGATGTCGATCACGTCCGGGCCCATCGTGCCCTTGTAGATCGGCAGTTCGACGCTCGGCGAGTTATCGCTGAACGAGAGCGTGGCTTTAACATCTGACGGAGTCATAGCATCCTCAATCGAAGTGGAACGGGTTTCCGATCATGCGCGCGCGGCGCGTCCAGCATTGCGGCGCTCAAACGGCGCGCAACAGCCCCAGCACCCGGAGGACGTCCGGGTCGGAAAGGTCGCCTTCCGGTTCCTTGCGAGCGAGAAGCAAGTCCATCAGGTCGTTGTCGCTCAGTTCGAACAGACGCGTGAGCACGCCCACGTCGCTATCGCTGAGGCTGTCCTCATATCGGCTGAAAAAACGCTCGAAGATCAGATCGTTTTCCAGCAAACCGCGCCGCGCACGCCAGCGAAGGCGCGCGCGGCGAAGCGGGTCCGACTGATGCGAGGCATCAGTATGCGCCGCACCGCCCCCCGATGTCCCGGAGGACTCCTCCGGGGGCGGCGAGTGAAGCGAGCACGAAGGGGCGAATCTCATTCTTTAAACCGTGCGACGCACCATGAGTTCCTTGATCTTACCGATCGCCTTCGCCGGATTGAGCCCCTTCGGGCACACATCGACGCAGTTCATGATCGTATGGCAACGGAACAAGCGGTACGGGTCTTCAAGATTGTCCAAGCGCTCGCCCGTGGCCTCATCGCGGCTATCGGCGATGAACCGATAAGCCTGCAATAGCCCTGCGGGCCCCACGAACTTGTCCGGATTCCACCAGAAGCTCGGGCACGATGTCGAACAGCTTGCGCAGAGAATGCACTCGTAGAGGCCGTCGAGTTCGTCGCGCTCTTGCGGCGACTGCAGGCGCTCCTTCTCGGGCGGCGGCGTATCGTTGATGAGATACGGCCGGATCGAGTGGTACTGATTGAAGAATTGCGTGAAGTCGCAAATCAAATCGCGCACGACGGGCAGGCCCGGCAGCGGGCGCAGCATGATTTTTTGCGGCAGCTCGTTCAAGTTCGTCAGGCAGGCGAGACCGTTCTTGCCGTTGATGTTCATCGCATCCGACCCGCAGACGCCTTCGCGGCACGAACGACGGAACGACAGCGTTTCGTCGAGCGCCTTGAGCTTGATGAGCGCGTCGAGCAGCATGCGGTCGCCGGCGTCGATCTCGAGCTCGTACGTCTGCATGCGCGGCGCGGCATCCTTGTCCGGATCGTAGCGGTAAATTTCGAAAGTACGTTTTGCCATTTCGCGTGTGTCCTATGAATACGCCGGCTTAGAAGGTACGAGCCTTCGGCGGCACCGATTCGACCGTCAACGGGTTCATGTGCACCGGCTTGTAATCGAGGCGATCGCCTTCGCTGAACCACAGCGTGTGGCGCAGCCAATTGACGTCGTCGCGTTCTTCGTAATCGCTCTGTGCGTGCGCGCCGCGGCTTTCCTTGCGCGCTTCGGCCGAAACCATCGTCGCACGTGCCACTTCGATCAGATTCGCGAGCTCGAGCGCTTCGACGCGAGCCGTGTTGAACACCTTTGATTTGTCCTTCAGGTGCACGTGGTTCACACGCTCGGCCACTTCGTTGATCTTCTCGACGCCTTCTGCAAGCAGCTTCGACGTGCGGAACACGCCGGCGTGTGCCTGCATCGATGCGCGGATGTCGCCCGCGATCGCTTGCGTGTATTCGCCCGAGGTCGACTTATCGAGTTTATCCAAGCGCGACAACGCGAAATCGGCAGCGTCAGCCGGTAGGCTCTTGTGCTCCTTGATTTGTTTGACGTGCTCGACGATGTGATTGCCTGCGGCGCGTCCGAACACCACCAAGTCGAGCAGCGAGTTCGTGCCGAGGCGGTTCGCGCCGTGCACCGAAACGCACGAACATTCACCGACGGCGTAAAAGCCGTTCACGACTTCTTCAGGACCGCGCGACGTGCCGACCACTTGGCCATGGATGTTCGTCGGAATGCCGCCCATTTGGTAATGGATCGTCGGCACGACGGGGATCGGCTCTTTGATGCAGTCGACGTTCGCGAACTTCAAAGCGATCTCGCGGATCGACGGCAGGCGCTTCATGATCGTATCGGCGCCGATGTGCGAGAGGTCGAGCAGCACATGATCCTTGTTCGGACCCACGCCGCGGCCTTCCTTGATTTCCTGATCCATCGAACGCGACACGAAATCGCGCGGCGCCAAATCTTTCAGCGTCGGCGCATAGCGCTCCATGAAGCGCTCGCCGTTCGCATTACGCAAGATGCCGCCTTCACCGCGCACACCTTCCGTAATCAACACGCCCGCGCCGGCCACGCCGGTCGGGTGAAACTGCCAGAACTCCATGTCCTGCAGGGCGATGCCCGAGCGCGCCGCCATGCCCAGGCCGTCACCGGTATTGATGAACGCGTTCGTCGAAGCGGCGAAAATTCGGCCGGCACCGCCCGTCGCGAACAGCGTGCACTTGCCTTCGAGGATGTAGACGTCGCCCGTTTCCATTTCGAGCGCCGTGACGCCGAGGACATCGCCTTCGGCGTCGCGAATCAGATCGAGCGCCATCCATTCGACGAAGAACTGCGTCTTCGCCGCGACGTTCTGCTGATAGAGCGTGTGTAGCAGGGCGTGCCCCGTACGGTCGGCCGCCGCGCATGCGCGCTGAACGGGCTTCTCGCCGTAGTTGGCCGTATGCCCGCCGAACGGACGCTGGTAGATAGTGCCGTCGGCGTTGCGGTCGAACGGCATACCCAAGTGCTCGAGCTCGTAGACCGCGTTCGGCGCCTCGCGGCACATGAATTCGATCGCGTCTTGATCGCCGAGCCAATCGGAGCCCTTGATCGTGTCGTAGAAGTGGTAATGCCAGTTGTCTTCGCTCATGTTGCCGAGCGAGGCGCCGATGCCGCCTTGCGCAGCCACCGTGTGCGAGCGTGTCGGGAACACTTTCGAGAGCACGCAAACCGACAGGCCCGCACGCGCGAGCTGCAACGACGCACGCATCCCCGAACCGCCGGCGCCGACAATGACCACGTCGAAGCGGCGACGCGGCAGAGAATTCTTGATTGCAACCATTCTTTTACACTCTCCAGAGAATCTGCGCAGCGTAGCCCGCGCACGCGAGCAACCAGACGATCGTCAGCGCTTGTAATACCAGCCGCATGCCGACGGGCTTCACATAGTCCATCCAGATGTCGCGCACGCCCACCCACGCGTGATAGAAGAGCGAGAGTAAGGTGACGAACGTTGCGAGCTTCATCCATTGAGTGGCGAAGATCGAGGCCCAACCGTCGTAAGAGAAATCTTGCGCGCCGAAGAACCAGACGAGCAGGATGACGGTGTAGATCGCCATGATGACGGCGGTGACCCGCTGCGCGAGCCAATCGCGCAAGCCGTAGTGCGCGCCGACGACGAGGCGCTTCGAGCCGATTCGGTTGTTGGCTGCCATGTTGTTAGAAAGCTCCGAACAATTTGAGCGCGAAGGCGATCGTCAAGACCGACGACACGACGAACACGACGATGGAAGTGCGCTTGCCGCCTTCTTTCGACACCGCCTCGTGATTCATATCCATCGCGAGATGGCGAATCCCCGCGCAGAAGTGAAAGAGGAAAGCCCACGCCAGCCCGAGCGTGACGATCTTGACAATGACGTTGGAGAGAAAGCCCTTGAAGACTTCGAAGCTGAGTTCGGAAGTAAGGCTCTGATCGAAGAGGTACAGCAGGAACGGAAGAAAAAGGAAGAGTGCCGCACCGCTGACCCGGTGGAGGATCGACACCTTCGCCGCCAGCGGCAGGCGATAGGTCATCGTAATGTCGCCAAGCCCGATGTTCCTGAACTCCGGCCTCGGTTTTTTTACCGCTTCTGCCATGCTAGACCCCTACTATGTAGTCACACTAACCCGCGATTTTAGCGCCTTTTTATTCCGCGGCGCAGCGAAAACCTGAGAAGACCGTTGCACGGCGTGCAACGAACGCGCATCAGTTCAGGTCGTTCTGATAGTGGTAGCCGGTTGTGACATACCACCCACGGCGCACTTCGACCGGACGGTCTCCGTAGGTAAAGGACACGCGCTCCACCGACAACAACGGAAATCCGGACTGGACACCCAAGAGTTCGGCCACCGCCGGCTCCGCCGCCACCGCCCGGATCTTTTCCGAGGCGCGAATCATGCGCGTGCCGAATTCCGCTTCGAACATCGCGTAGAGCGGACCCTTGTATTCGCTCAGGCGCTCGAGCGTCAGCCCGCGGAACACGATGCCGGGCAGCCAAATTTCATCGAGAACGGTCGTTACGCCGTCGAACTGCAGCAGACGCTTGATCAGAACGACGGGATCGGCAGGCTTCAAATCCAGTTGGCGCGCGATCTCGGCCGGTGCCCGCAAGCGGCGGCATTCGAGCAGCTTGCTAACGTGAGGGTGTTCCGCGCCATCGTCGGCCAAGAGCCGCAAGAAGCGGAACTGTGCTCGATCCTCGTTGTGGGTTGCAACGAACGTGCCCTTGCCCTGGCGGCGCACGAGCAGGTTCTCGGCGGCTAATTCGTCGATCGCCTTTCTGACCGTGCCCTGACTCACCTTGTAACGGGCCGCGAGTTCGACCTCGCTCGGAATGATCTCCCCGGGCTTCCACTCGCCCGATTGAAGGCTTTGTGTAATAAGCCCCTTGATCTGCTGGTACAGCGGGCTGAACGTAGGCGAAGCGCCACCCGCCGCCGTGCCCTCGCCGGACTGGCCGCTGGAATTACCTGCGCTTGCTGGGTTCGCATTCATCCGCGCATTTCAACACAAAGGGCCCGCACGCGTCCAGGTTTTCCTGGCCGATACATATGTCTTATATAAGACATAAGATACGGTTGACTTTGGCCCCTTGCGCTCCTACACTGCGTCGCGAGCAAGGGTTTCGGCCTAGATTGCGCCTACACGCTTCGCGTAACGCGCATAAAATAGCGTTTTTCCCTAAGCGTAGACGCATCAAACGCACCAAACGCACCAACGCATCCCTGGAGAGTTCTCAATGGCTAAGTCCGCAAAGCGCGTTGCCGTCACCGGCGCCGCAGGTCAAATCGGTTACTCGCTGCTGTTTCGTATCGCCAACGGCGATCTGCTCGGCAAGGACCAGCCCGTCATCCTGCAACTGCTCGACCTCCCGCAAGCGCAAGCCGCGGTCAAGGGCGTCGTCATGGAGCTCGAAGACTGCGCGTTCCCGCTGCTCGCGGGTGTGGTGGTAACTGACGACCCGAAGGTCGCGTTCAAGGATGCCGACATCGCGCTGCTCGTCGGCGCCCGCCCGCGCTCGAAAGGCATGGAGCGCAAGGATCTGCTCTCGGCCAACGCCGAAATCTTCACCGTTCAAGGCCGCGCACTGAACGAAGTCGCCAGCCGCGACATCAAGGTGCTCGTCGTCGGCAACCCGGCCAACACGAACGCCTACATTGCCATGAAGTCCGCGCCGGATCTGCCGCAGAAAAACTTCACGGCCATGCTGCGCCTCGACCACAATCGCGCGCTCTCGCAGCTCGCGGCGAAGTCGGGCAAGCCCGTCGCGTCGATCGAGAAGCTCGCCGTTTGGGGCAACCACTCGCCGACGATGTACCCCGATTTCCGCTTCGCGACGGCCGAAGGCCAATCGCTGACGAAGCTCATCAACGACGACGAATGGAACCGCAACGTATTCATTCCTACCGTCGGCAAGCGCGGTGCGGCCATCATCGAAGCACGCGGCCTGTCGTCGGCGGCGTCGGCTGCCAATGCGGCAATCGACCACGTGCGTGATTGGGTGCTCGGCACGAACGGCAAGTGGGTCACGATGGGTATTCCGTCGGACGGCACGTACGGTATCCCCGAAGATATCGTCTACGGCGTGCCGGTCACCTGCGAAAACGGCGAATACAAGCGCGTGGAAGGCCTCGAGATCGACGCCTTCTCGCGCGAGAAGATGGACTTCACGCTGAACGAACTCCTCGAAGAGCGCGACGGCGTGCAACACCTGCTCGGGTAATCGCCTCGCGCCGGCCGCGTCCGCGCGAGCGGGCGGCCGGCGAACGGCTCGAGAGCCCGGCGCCGCGCCCCACCCGCGGGTCTTCTTTGCGCGAGCGGCCGGCGCCGGCTCCTTATATCGGATTCGCGCGTGCTTTGCGATGAAGCAAACCGTGCGGCAGAGCCCGCCCGAATCCGGTTTCCTCGTAACGACTGCAACCCCTGACGCCGAAGATGCGTGCCCTCACCCCCGCGGAAGTGTTGTTTGACGGCGAAGCGCCGCCTGCGCTTCTACCGGTATGCGATCACTATGCGGGCAGCGAAAAGCTGATGCTGAAATCGCTGGCCCTGCAGGCGCAGCTTGGGCCCGTGTTCGATGTGACGCTCGATTGCGAGGACGGCGCGGCGGTTGGGTGCGAAGCCGAGCATGCCGAGCTTGTCGCGTCGCTCATCGGCGGCGAGCACGACCGCTTCGGGCGCGTCGGCGTGCGCATTCACGATTTTGCCCATCCGCATTGGCGGGACGACATCCGGCTCGTCTTGCGCGCGGCGAAGGGGGCACCCGCTTACGTGACGCTGCCGAAGGTGCGCGGCATGGCGGATGCAGCGGAAATGTGCGCCTTCATCGAAGCGACGCGCCGCGAGTTCGGAATCGAAAAACCGGTTGCCACGCACCTTCTCATCGAAACGCATAGCGCGCTCGCGGATGTCTTCCGCCTTGCGTCGCTGCCCACCGTCGAGTCGCTTTCTTTCGGCTTGATGGATTTCGTCTCCGCGCACGACGGCGCGATCCCGGATTCGGCCATGCGCTCGCCCGGCCAGTTCGATCATCCGCTCGTGCGGCGCGCGAAGCTCGAAATCGCCGCGGCGTGTCACGCGCACGGCCGCGTGCCGTCGCACAACGTGAGTACGGAAATTCGCGACATGTCCGTCGTCGCGGCTGACGCCGCTCGCGCGCGCGACGATTTCGGCTACACGCGCATGTGGAGCATTCATCCGGCGCAGGTGCCCGTCATCGTGGCCGCGTTCGCACCGCGCGACGAGGCGATCGCCACCGCGGCCGAGATCCTGTTAGCCGCTCAAGCCGCGCAGTGGGGACCGACACGACACGGCGATACGCTGCACGATCGCGCCAGCTACCGCTACTACTGGGCGGTGCTGCGTCGGGCACGTGCGACCGGCCGGCAGCTCCCGGCGGAGACTGCATCCCTTTTTGCCACGCCCGCTTCCTCGGAGAGCACCTCATGACTGTCCAGATATCGGCGCTCGGATCCGCCGGCGCGGCTTTTCGCGCGGCCGTTGCGGCGGAACAACCGCTGCAGGTCGTCGGCGCAATCACCGCTTATGCGGCGAAGATGGCCCAAGCCAGCGGTTTCAAGGCACTCTACTTGTCGGGCGGCGGCGTCGCGGCCAATTCGCTCGGCATGCCCGATCTCGGCATCAGCACGATGGAAGACGTGCTGATCGACGCGCGCCGCATCACCGACGCCTGCTCCGTGCCGCTGCTCGTGGACATCGACACCGGGTGGGGCGGCGCATTCAACATTGCGCGCACGATCCGTTCGTTCATCAAAGCGGGCGTGGCTGCCGTGCATATCGAGGATCAAGTGGGGCAGAAGCGCTGCGGCCACCGTCCGGGCAAGGAATGCGTGCCGAAGGAAGAAATGGTCGATCGCGTCAAGGCGGCCGTCGATGCGCGGACCGATGAGTCGTTCGTGATCATGGCGCGGACCGATGCGGCGGCCTCCGAAGGGCTCGATGCGGCGATCGAGCGTGCCGTCGCTTACGTCGAGGCCGGCGCCGACATGATCTTCCCCGAGGCGATGAAGACGCTCGACGATTACCGCACGTTCAAGGCGGCGGTCCAAGTGCCGATCCTCGCGAACCTGACCGAGTTCGGATCGACTCCGCTATTTACGATCGATGAATTACGCAGTGCTAGCGTCGATATCGCGCTCTATTGCTGTGGCGCCTATCGTGCGATGAATGCGGCGGCGCTGAACTTCTACGAAACGGTGCGCCGCGACGGCACGCAAAAAGCTGTCGTACCGACAATGCAAACGCGCGCCGATCTTTACCAGTACCTTGATTACCACCGCTATGAAGAGAAGCTCGATGCGCTCTTCGCTGCGCAGAAGTGACCTCGTATGCCGCGTAAAGACCAGACCACCGATCAGGCCATGAACGAAGCCGGCCGAGCCCCCGCCGCAGTGGCAGCCGCAGCCGCAGTGGCCCCGATGCCGACGGCCCTCAAGCCGAAGAAATCGGTCGCGCTCTCGGGCGTGACCGCGGGCAATACGGGGCTTTGCACGGTGGGCCGCACGGGCAATGACTTGCACTATCGCGGGTACGACATTCTCGATATCGCCACCACCTGCGAGTTCGAGGAAATCGCGTACCTGCTTGTGCACGAAAAACTGCCGAGCGTGGCCGAACTCGCCGCCTACAAGAAGAAACTCAAGGCGCTGCGCGCTCTGCCCGCCAACCTAAAAGCCGCGCTCGAATGGGTACCCGCTTCGGCGCATCCGATGGACGTCATGCGCACCGGTGTGTCGATCCTCGGCACGCTGCTGCCCGAGAAGGACGACCACAACGTCGCCGGCGCGCGCGATATCGCCGATCGCCTCATGGCCTCGCTCGGCTCGATGCTGCTCTACTGGTATCACTACTCGCACAACGGCCGGCGCATCGAAGTGGAAACGGACGACGATTCGATCGGCGGCCACTTTCTGCACTTGCTGCACGGCAAAGCGCCGGCCAAGTCGTGGGTCGAAGCGATGCATACGTCGCTGAACCTGTATGCCGAGCATGAATTCAACGCGTCGACGTTCACGGGCCGGGTCATCGCGGGCACGGGTTCGGACCTCTACTCGGCCATTACGGGGGCCATCGGCGCCTTGCGCGGCCCCAAGCACGGTGGCGCGAACGAAGCGGCGTTTGAGATCCAAACGCGCTACGCGACGCCCGATGAAGCCGAAACCGACATTCGCCGCCGCGTCGAGAACAAGGAAGTCGTGATCGGCTTCGGCCATCCCGTGTACACGATTTCCGACCCGCGCAACCAGGTCATCAAGGACGTGGCGCGCAAGCTGTCGAGGGAAGCGCAAGACATGCGGCTGTTTAACATCGCCGAGCGGCTCGAGTCGGTGATGTGGGACGCCAAGAAGATGTTCCCGAATCTAGACTGGTTCAGCGCTGTTTCGTATCACATGATGGGCGTGCCCACGGCGATGTTCACCCCGCTGTTCGTGATTTCGCGCACCTCGGGCTGGAGTGCGCACATCATCGAGCAGCGCATCGATAACAAGATCATCCGCCCGAGCGCGAACTACACGGGTCCCGAAAATATGAGGTTTGTACCGCTAAATAGGAGAAAATAGCGACCGCCGCGCCCGGCTGGGCGTGCGCGTAACCGCCAGAGCCGTATGGCTCGCCGCGCGGTTCGTGTCCTATTTGTCTCATCGTTACCGAAAAGGTCTTGATTCCATGAAGAAACTGCTGATCGCCGCCGTCGTCGTCTCGCTCTCCGCCACGACGCTTGTCACCGCGAACAACGCGTTCGCGCAAACTGGCAGCACGGCGACCAAAACGACCGCCAAGGCAAAAACGCCCGCCCCGAAGCACCGCCTGATCAAGCGCAAATCGACGAAATCGGTTGCGAAGACCGATCCGGTGCCGGAAGGCTCCGTGCTGTGGTCCTGCAATGAAGGCATGTCGTTCGATCTGAAGGGCGACATGAAGCGTGACCAGGTTGTGACGGTCCACTGGGCCAACAAGAATTACAACCTGCCGCGCGAAGCGACGACCACGGGCGCCGACCGCTTCCACGATGCCGCCACGGGTCTCGATCTCGTCGTTATCCCGACGAAGGCAATGCTGTTCTCGGATCACGATGGCTCGCGCCTAGCGGACGAGTGCAAGACGGCCGACATGGTGCAAGGCGCTCCGGCCCCGACGCAATCGAACGCATTGAAAAAGTCGGGCAGCTAACTGCCCGGCGAGAGAGCCTCGAGCTATGTCCGCCCCAATCTCCAACGTGCGCCCCGCACCGGACCCAGTACTAGTCGATATTGTCGATTACGTCTTGGGCTACCGGATCGATAGCGCGCTCGCGCTCGATACCGCGCGCAATTGCTTGATCGACACGCTCGGGTGCGGGCTCGAGGCCCTCTCCTATCCCGCCTGCACAAAGCTCATGGGGCCGATCGTGCCGGGCACGGTCGTCCCGAACGGGGCCAAGGTGCCTGGCACGCAATTCCAACTCGATCCTGTCCAGGCCGCCTTCAACCTTGGCGCGATGATTCGTTGGCTCGATTTCAACGACACCTGGCTCGCCGCCGAATGGGGGCACCCGTCCGACAATCTCGGCGGCATCCTTGCGACAGCCGATTGGCTATCCCGCAATGCCGTGGCAACGGGCAAAAAGCCGCTCGTCATGAAGGACGTACTTGCCGCGATGGTCAAGGCGCACGAAATCCAAGGCGTCATCGCGCTCGAGAATTCCTTCAATAAGGTGGGGCTCGACCACGTGCTGCTCGTCAAGCTCGCATCGACGGCCGTCGTCGGGCAGTTGCTGGGTCTTTCGCGCGACGAACTGATCAATGCCGTTTCGCTCGCCTTCGTCGATGGGCACGCGCTGCGCACTTACCGGCACGCGCCGAACACCGGCTCGCGCAAGTCCTGGGCCGCGGGCGACGCGACTTCCCGCGCCGTGCGCTTGGCCCTCATCGCCAAAACGGGCGAGATGGGCTATCCGTCGGCGCTGACGGCCCAGACATGGGGCTTTTACGACGTCCTATTCAAGGGCAACGCGTTCAAATTCCAGCGTCCGTACGGCACGTATGTGATGGAGAACGTGCTATTCAAGATTTCGTTTCCGGCCGAATTTCACGCTCAAACGGCTGCGGAGGCGGCGATGACGCTGCACGCGCAGCTTAGAGCGACGGGCAAGCGTGTCGAGGACATCGCGAAAATCACAATCCGCACGCACGAAGCGGCGATCAGGATCATCGACAAGAGGGGCCCGCTCGCGAATCCGGCCGATCGCGATCACTGCATTCAGTACATGGTGGCGGTGCCGATGATTTTCGGGCGTTTGACGGCGGCCGACTATGAAGATGCCGTCGCGACCGATCCGCGCATCGACGCGTTGCGCGCGAAGATCGTCTGCGTGGAAGATCCCCGCTTTACGGCCGACTATCACGATCCGGACAAGCGCTCGATTGCCAACGCATTGACGGTCGAGTTCAGCGACGGCACGAAGCTCGATGAAGTTATCGTCGAGTATCCGATCGGACACAGGCGGCGCCGTGCCGAAGGCATCCCGCTGCTCGTAGAGAAATTCCAGACGAACCTCGCGCGCCGCTTTCCCGAGAAGCAGCGCCAGACGATTCTTGACGTGTCGCTCGATCAGGCGAAGCTCGAGGCGATGCCGGTGAACGAGTACGTCGATTTGTACGTGATTTAGTTTTTGGCAGGACGGAATTTAGCAACTCCGAACGCTGGCTCAAGGTTCAAATAAAAAACGTAGCAACGTCATTTCCTCGCTCTAACCTAGGAAAAACCATGGCCCACAATCTGCACAACACGCTCAAGGAATTCGACAGCGGCACAGGCAAAGGCAAGTTCTACTCGCTGTCGCAGCTTGGCAAGGCGCTGAACGTCAACGTCGAACGGCTGCCCGTATCGATCCGCATCGTGCTCGAATCGGTGCTGCGCAACTTCGACGAGAAGAAAGTCTCGGAAGAGCATATCAAGCAGCTCGCCAACTGGAAGCCGAATGCCGCGCGCACGGATGAAATCCCGTTCGTGGTGGCGCGTGTCGTGCTGCAAGACTTCACGGGCGTGCCGCTCTTGGCGGACATCGCCGCCATGCGCGGCGTCGCGCAGCGCGCTGGCAAGAACCCGAAGTCGATCGAGCCGCTCGTGCCCGTCGATCTCGTGGTCGACCACTCGGTGCAGATCGATTATTACCGTCGGAAGGACGCGCTCGATCTGAACATGAAGCTCGAGTTCCAGCGCAACAACGAGCGCTATCAGTTCATGAAGTGGGGCATGCAGGCGTTCGACACGTTCAAGGTCGTGCCGCCGGGCGTTGGCATCGTCCACCAAGTGAACCTCGAGTACCTCGCGCGTGGGGTGCATAAGAAGGCCGAGAACGGCGGCACCGTTTACTACCCCGATACGCTCGTCGGCACGGATAGCCATACGACGATGATCAACGGCATCGGCGTGGTGGGCTGGGGCGTGGGCGGTATCGAGGCCGAAGCAGGCATGCTCGGTCAACCGGTTTACTTCCTGACGCCCGATGTGGTTGGCGTCGAGCTCAAGGGCAAGCTGCGCGAAGGCGTGACGGCAACCGACCTCGTGCTGACGATCACCGAAATGCTGCGTAAGGAGAAGGTCGTCGGCAAGTTCGTCGAATTCTTCGGCGACGGCACCGCTTCGCTGACACTGCCCGATCGCGCCACGATCGGCAATATGGCGCCCGAGTACGGCGCGACGATGGGCTTCTTCCCGGTCGACGAAAAGACGATCGACTACTTCAAGGGCACGGGCCGCACGGACGCCGAAATCGCCGCCTTCGAAAACTATTTCAAGGCCCAGCAGCTGTTCGGCATTCCGAAGGCGGGACAGATCGATTACACGAAGGTCGTCACGCTCGACCTCGGCACCGTTGCGCCGTCGCTCGCGGGTCCGAAGCGTCCGCAAGACCGCATCGAAATTGGCAACATGAAGTCGACGTTCGCCGATCTGTTCTCGAAGCCCGTCGGTGAAAACGGCTTCGCCAAGAAGCCGGCGGAACTGGACGCCGAGTACAAAACGACGAACAACGTCAAGCTCAAGAACGGCGACGTGCTGATCGCGGCGATCACGTCGTGCACGAACACGTCGAACCCGAGCGTATTGCTCGCTGCGGGTTTGCTCGCGAAGAAGGCCGTCGAGGCGGGGCTGACGGTTGCGCCGCACATCAAGACGTCACTGGCTCCGGGATCGCGCATCGTGACCGAGTATCTGACGAAGACGGGCCTGCTGCCGTATTTGTCGACGCTCGGCTTCGAACTCGCTGCTTACGGCTGCACGACATGTATCGGTAACGCGGGCGATCTCACGCCCGAACTGAACGAAGCGATCACGAAGAACGATGTTGTCGCGGCAGCCGTGCTGTCGGGCAACCGCAACTTCGAGGCGCGTATTCACCCGAATATCCGCGCGAACTTTCTCGCATCGCCGCCGCTGGTCGTCGCTTACGCGATCGCCGGCACCGTGACGCGCGACTTAATGACCGAGCCGGTCGGCAAGGGCAAGGACGGCAAGGATATCTACCTGGGCGACATCTGGCCGACGAGCGAAGAAGTCAATGCGCTGCTCAAGTTCGCGCTCGACGCCGATGCGTTCCGCGCGAACTACTCGCAGCTCACGAAGACGGGCGACTTGTGGAGCAAGATCGAGGGTGAAGAAGGCCAGGTTTACGATTGGCCGAAGTCCACGTACATCGCCGAGCCGCCGTTCTTTGGCGAGCACTTCTCGATGACACCGGCCGACACGATTCCGCCGATCCACGGTGCGCGTGCGCTGGGTGTCTTCGGCGATTCCGTGACGACCGACCACATCAGCCCGGCGGGCTCGATCAAGGAAGATTCGCCGGCCGGCAAGTGGTTGAAGGCGAACGGCGTGCAGAAGGCCGACTTCAACAGCTACGGCTCACGCCGAGGCAATCATGACGTGATGATGCGCGGGACGTTTGCCAACGTTCGGATCAAGAACCTCATGATTCCGCCGAAGGCGGATGGGACGCGGGTCGAAGGCGGGCTGACGATTCATCAGCCGAGCGGCGAGCAACTGTCGATTTACGATGCCGCGATGAAGTACATCGAGGCGGATACGCCGACGATGATCTTCGCCGGTGAGGAATACGGCACGGGGTCCTCGCGCGATTGGGCGGCTAAGGGGACGCAACTGTTGGGCGTGAAGGCGGTCGTGGCGCGCAGTTTCGAGCGGATTCACCGTTCCAACCTCGTCGGCATGGGTGTCTTGCCGTTGCAGTTCAAGGGCACCGACAGCGTTCAGTCGCTCGGGATTACGGGTGACGAGACGTACGACATCGAAGGGCTCGGCGCCAACATCAAGCCGCAGCAGGAAGTCACGCTCGTGATTCACCGCAAGGATGGGAAAACTCAGCGCGTGGCTGTGCTGCTTCGTATCGATACGCCGATCGAAGTCGACTACTACAAGCACGGCGGGATTCTGCCGTACGTGCTGCGGTCGTTGCTCGCCGCGTAATCTCACGCGGTCGACAGACTGCGGATTTGCAGGCACCGCGCTTCTTAGGGAGCGCGGTGATTCTAAGCCCGGCTTTGGCCGGGCTTTTTTTATGGCCTTTGTTCGGCAGACGCTCAAAGCATAGCGATAGGGCAACGATTTATTACAAGCACCATTCATCACAAAATCGGCCGGAAACGATTTCACGATTTACTCCACCATCGCCTTCCCGATGAACAACTCAATAACTGCTAAAGAACGCGCTTTCGTAGCCGTAAACCAGAAGTGGCGGATGCAGGCTAAATCCGAGGGTTGCCCCGCCGCGCACGATTCTGTTTGACTGAGTCAAATCTAAGGAGATCTTTGAATGAACAAGCTTTTTCGGACACTGTTGAGTTGCGCCGGCGCGGCATTGATTGCAACAGGCTGCGCATCGGGGCCGCAGTATAAGGATGTGGCATCTTCCATCCCGACGCTCGCCGCCGACCATGGTCGTATCTATTTCTTCCGCGCAGACGGCTTCGGCGGAGCGGCGATCCAGCCTGACATTAAGCTTAACGATAAGGTCGTCGGACGTTCTGTGCCGGGCGGCTTCTTTTTCGTCGACGAACTACCGGGCCAATACACTGTATCGACGTCGACAGAAGTGAAGCGGGATATCAAATTTATGCTGCATGCGGGCGATACGAAGTATGTGCGCACGTCCGTCAGCATGGGGTTGCTGGTGGGCCATATCACGCCGACGCTCGACGATCCGGAAACCGCGCCGCAGGAAGTGGAGCAACTGAAATACACGGGAACACCCATCAGTACGGCGGCGAAATAACACGTCGCTTAAGGCTGGCGGTCCGCTTCGCAACACGGCGGTCTCAAGAGACTAAGCATCCGTTCGTCCGAATTTTGCTACTCATTGCAAGTTCGCCCGCCGATTCCGGTAGCCAGCAGCGCTCTCCGCTATCGGCTGAACGCGATGCCAGTCTCGTGCCATTTCATGCTAAACAACCATTTCCATTCCTGGAAGTACCCTTTCACTTTACGACTGGTCTCTTTCTGCCGATGCACCAGCCCTTATGCCAAACGGTTTCAACGGTCGCGGGAGGAATGAATGCGAGTTGATGTACAAATCGTTAGCGCTTTGATAGATCGAGAGCTGGGAGGAAATCCGGCAGGTGTGGTCGTTGATGCAGATGCGCTTGATTTGAACCATAAGCTAGACATTGCGAGGCAGGTCGGGCTGTCGGAAACGGCATTTGTATCGAGGTCGGCTATAGCGACCATCAAGCTGGAGTTTTTCACGCCCACGCGCCAGATCGCTCATTGCGGGCATGCGACCATCGCTACTTTTTATCTACTCCGGCAACTGGATCGAGTCGCGGACGGGTGGCTGTCGAAAGAAACCATCGATGGCTGCCGAGACGTTCTCGTAGACGGCGATACCGTTTTTATGGAACAGCGCTCGCCTGCGTATCGTGCAATCGAGGCAGAGTCGAGCCTCGCCGCGAAGATCGCGATGTCGATCGGGATGCGCGCGACGGACATCTATCACGTTGCGGCCCCGACGGTGGTCAACACCGGCAATAGGTTCCTGATTGTTGCACTAGCTGACGAATGCTCCGTAGCCGAAGCACATCCGGAACATCAGGCGATCGCGGAAATCAGCGATGAACTCGACTTGGTAGGCTATTACCTGTTTTCAACATCGACCAAGATCCCTGGCCGTCACGCGGGAACACGTATGTTTGCACCTCGATTTGGAATTCTGGAGGAATCGGCGACCGGCATGGCAGCGGGGCCTCTGGCATGTTTTCTTTACGAAAAAATGGGCATCAAAGACCGCGAAATCATCATAGAACAAGGGTGGCTGATGCAGCCGCCCTCGCCTGCCGTCATCAAAGTCATGCTTGACGTTGACGGTGAAAGGATTTCGCGGTTGATGGCTGGCGGCAAGGCCGTGATCAAGCAGACGATGAGCGTCGAGGTTTAACGCTTCTCTTCCACCGCGAGATCCGACGATTCTTGCGGCGGCGTGACGGCCCGCCGCACACAGTGCGGTCGGCGCGACCCCTTCGCGGTTGGCGGTTGGCGGTTGGCGGTTGGCGGTTGGCGGTTGGCGGTTGGCGGTT
>CBIHOQ010000062.1:0-25883 GCA_966212065.1 uncultured Burkholderiaceae bacterium | reverse complement strand
TGGCCGCCGATAGACCCGCAGGGCCGCCGCCGACGATCACGACGTCGTATTCCATCGATTCTCGGGGACCGTACTGTTCAGCGAGGTGGTTCGGCGTATTCATGGCGGTATGGCGTTCGGGCGTGGTGAACCGATATCGTCGGCTTGTCGGCTCGTCGTTCAGTAATCCAATGGCGCAACAAAACACCCCATCGGTTCGGTCATCGTAAATCACAGCATACCGATACCGTCGGACATAACCGCCCCTTATGCTGCACACAAGCGTTCGTTGGTTTTTTGACGGTGCAACTCACTCCCATCGGCACGCCGACAACCCGAACATTCAGGATCCCATTGCCCTTCTTCCCTCCAAATTGCCTTATCGGCACGCTACACTGTAACGCCCGGCTACCGACACACTCATGTTCTTGTCGCTCAACCATCCGCTGAGAGATCCGCTCTCGAAGGAACTGCACGCCCGCCCCTTTCTTCGAATCGACGGCCCGGCGTCGCTGAGCCATCTAGCCATCTATTCAGAACACGACGACGAGATCCACGGCCATCTGCTGATGGCATTGGCCGCAGCCTTGGAACTCCCGGCGCCAACGCCGCAGCACAATCACTACACGGCTAAAAAGGGCGACTGGCAAATCAAGTGGGAGAAGCACACCGAGTTCTCGACGTTCACCTTCGTACGCACAGGCGCCGAAGCTGAGTTGTTCCGCGGCGCAGCCATGAGGGATCTTCCCGCTTCGTGGCTCTCCCTGCTCAAGGAAAGCGTTTTAGTCGCTGTTCATGCCGAACTGCGCTGCGGCGAGGATGCGCAGCGCACGCGTGCACGGGTTCAAGCGCTATTGCCCGGGCCCGTACTCGTCGGTACCCAAGTGCTCGCGGGCGGCGAAGTCTACTGCGACTGGCTCGTGCACGAAGACCACTTCTCGCGCTTTCTCGTCCTCGATCTCGGTTTCCGTGAAGCGCAGGCCGGCCGCCTCATTCAGCGTCTGTTCGAGATCGAGACTTACCGCATGATGGCGTTGCTCGCTCTGCCCGATGCCCGCCGTCACAGTCAGTTTCTCGGCAAGCTCGATGCGGCGCTGTCGGTTTTCATGCAGCGTATGGAAGAACCGGGCCATGACCACGACGATGCCTACCTGCTGCGCGAACTTACGCGGCTCGCAGGCCAAATACAGGCGCACGCGGGCCTTGAAACGCGCTTCAGCGCATCGGCGGCCTATGAAAAACTCGTCCTCGCCCGCATTGCCGAGCTTCGAGAGGAACGAATCGAGGGCTTCCCGACGATCGCCGAATTCATGCAGCGTCGGCTATTGCCCGCCATGCAAACCTGCAGCTCGGTCTGGGCCCGCCATCAGCAGTCCGCAACGCGCGTCGCTCGCGCCGTCGATCTATTGCGGACTCGCGTGAATCTAGCGCAGGAAGAACATACCACCGCACTGCTCGAAGGCATGAACCGCACGGCACGCACGCAGTTGCGGATGCAGCATGCCGTTGAGGGCTTATCGGTGGCGGCCATCTCTTACTACGTCCTCAATCTGTCCGGCGCGGCGCTGCGCGCCCTCCACGCCGCCCATCTGTCGCTGGATCCGGACGTCCTGGAGGGCTTGCTCATTATTCCGGTTGTGACCGCCGTCGTGCTGTTCACCGGGCGAATTCGCCGGCTCGGTCACGAGTAGCGGCAGTGGGCGGCGCATAGGTTTTGCGGACGGGCTCCAGATAGCCGTACGTCGATTTCGCTTTTGCTAAAGATCGACTCCTCTTATATTTTCCCGTCTAGCGTTTTCGCGCCCCACACTTCCTCCATACCTTGCTGAAAAAGGGAATGGAACTGTGAATACTTATGACGTTGTGGTGATCGGCGCGGGTGTCATCGGCACCTCAGTGGCGTTTCAACTGACCAAGTTAGGTGCGAAAAACGTGCTGGTCCTCGACCGGGCGACGATCGGAGCGGGCACGACCTCGCAATCCTCGGGCATCTTGCGAACGCATTATTCCGTCAAGGAAAACGTCCAACTCGCCCGTAAATCGTGGGACGTGTTCAACAATTTTTCGGCGTACCTGGGCGACGAAGAAGCCTCGTGCGGCCTCGTGAAGTGCGGCTACATGATCGTCTCCGGCCAGGGCGACAAGCTCGAACCGCTGCGCGCGTCGCTCTTGCAGCAAAAGGAGCAAGGCATTCCGCTCGAATTGCTCGATAAGAACCAGGCCAAGGAACTGCTGCCGATCGCGCACTTCGACGATGCGGCGCTCATCGGCTATGAACCGGAAGCCGGCTTTGCCGATGCCTATCTCGTGGCGACAAGCTTTGCGCGGGCCGCACGCCGCGGCGGCGTGACAATTCGCGAGAACGTCACGGTCGATAAGATCCTGTTCGAGAACAACAAGGTCGTCGGCGTCGCGACAAGCATCGGCGACTTCGCCACGTCGATGGTCGTCAGCACGCAAAATATCTGGACGCCCGAACTGGCCGGCTGGACCGGACGCAATCTTCCGATCATGCCCGAGCGTCACGCGGTGCTCGCGCTCGAATGCGAGGCGGCTAAGTACACGTACTCGATGCCCGTCTTCAAGGATTTGGCATCGCCCGGCATGCTCTACTACCGCAGCTACGGCGGCAACCAGATGCTCGTGAGCGAAGGCGTCGTCGGCGAAAAGCTCAAAGTGGCCGATACGGAGCAAGGCGATATTCCGATGGACTATATCGTCGAAGTGGGCGCCCAAGTGGCCGAGCGCTTCCCCGAATATGAGACCGCGGGCATCGCATCGTCATGGACGGGCGTCTACGACGTGACGCCCGACTGGAATCCGGTACTGGGCAAGCTGCCCGGCATCGAAGGGCTGGTCGTCGGCTATGGTTTCTCCGGTCACGGGTTCAAGCTTTCGCCGACCGTCGGCCGCATACTGGCGCAAGAAGCGCTCGGCCTGCCAACCGATGTCTCCCTCAAACCGTACTCGATCGAACGTTTCGCGACGGGCGAATTGCTGACGGGCAAATACGGCCTGGGTGCCGTGTCCTAAGGAGCAAGCGATGTCCGCCATCGATGTTCGCCCCCTCTCCTCGGTACCCGCCGAACCGTGGCGAAACGGTGGCGGCATCACGAGAACCCTCGCGACGAACGGCACGCAGTGGCGAGTGAGCGTGGCGCAAATTGAACGCGATGGCCCTTACTCGCAATTCGATGGCATCACGCGCGTTTCTTTCATTCTGCGGGGCAATGGCGTGACGCTGCGCGACGGTTCATCGGTCGCTAGGCTCGAGCCATTCAAGGCGGTCGAGTACGACGGCGGCAAGGAGTGGAACGCGAGTCTCGTCGATGGGCCTGTTACCGCGCTGAATGTCATGACCGTGGCCGGCCGTTATCGGACGACGCTCGATGCAATCGTCGCCGCAACCATCGTCCCGCCGGGGCGCGCGGCAATTGTCATTGCCCTCGATAGCGGACTCCGCTATAGCGAGCCGGGCACATCCAGGGCCGGCATCGTCGAGCCCGGACAGTTCATGGTCGTAAGTAGCGTCGACCGGACACTTCGCCTAGAACCGGACGATCGCGGGGCCAAGCCTGCGACCATCGTCACCATCAGGCCAGCGACGGCCAGCGACCGGCACAACCGACTGGAAATTCTGAGGATCAAGTCATGAAGGTGATTACCGCTGTCAAACGCGTTGTCGATTACACCGTGAAGGTTCGCGTCAAATCCGATCACAGCGGCGTCGACACCGGCAATGTGAAGATGTCGATGAATCCGTTCGATGAAATCGCAACGGAAGCCGCTACTCGCCTAAAAGAAGCAGGCGTGGCCACGGAAGTGGTGGCCGTCTCCTGTGGCGGCGCGCAAAGCCAGGACACGCTGCGCACGGCGCTGGCGATCGGGGCCGATCGCGGCGTGCTCGTCGAGACCGACGCCGAGCTACAGCCGCTGGCCGTGGCCAAATTGCTCAAGGCCGTGGTCGAGCGCGAGCAGCCGCAACTCGTCATCCTCGGCAAACAAGCGATCGACGACGATGCCGGCCAAACCGGTCAATTGCTCGCCGCGCTGCTCGACTGGCCACAAGCGACGTTCGCGAGCCAGATCGACATCAGCGACGGCACCGCAACGATCACGCGTGAGGTCGATGGCGGTATGGAGGTCGTATCCATGCGCTTGCCGGCGATCGTGACCACCGATCTTCGGTTGAACGAGCCGCGCTATGTCACGCTGCCGAACATCATGAAAGCGAAGAAAAAGCCGATCGACATCGTCAGGCCTGCGGACCTCGGGGTGGACCCCGCACCGCGCCTGAAGACGTTGAAGGTGGTCGAGCCACCCGTACGCAAGGCCGGCGTCGTCGTTCCCGATGTCGCGGCACTCATCAAAAAACTGAAAACCGAAGCCAAGGTGATCTGAATGCCTACCCTCGTTATTGCTGAATACGACGCCCCGAAGGAAGTCGCCTTGGGGGATGCACAACTGAAAAGCTCGACGCTCAATACCGTCTCGGCTGCACGTAAGGTGGGCAACGGCGTGCACATTCTTATAGCCGGCAGCGCAGTTCGCGCGATCGCCGATGCAGCGTGCGCGATCGAAGGCGTGGATAAGGTCATCCTCGTCGATGCAGTGCATTTGAAAGAAACCCTCGCCGAGAATCTCGCCGCGCAGGTGATCGCGCTTGCGAAGGATTACTCGCATATCTTCTTTCCGGCCACCGCCGCGGGCAAAAACACCGCGCCGCGTGTTGCCGCCAAGCTCGATTCGCAGCAAATTTCCGATGTCATCGCGATCGATTCCGCCGATACATTCCAGCGTCCGATCTATGCGGGCAATGCGATCGCTACGGTGCAGTCTCCCGATGCCGTCAAGGTCGCGACGATCCGGGCCACCGCGTTCGAAGCCGCGCCGGCCGTAGGCGGCAACGCGGAAATCGTCGAAGCGCCCGCGGTTGCCGATACGGGTCTATCTACCTTCGTGCGTCGAGAGATCGCCGCGAGCGATCGTCCGGATCTGACGGGCGCGCGCGTCGTCGTATCGGGCGGACGCGGGCTCGGCAGTGCCACGAACTTCGCGCTGCTCGATACGCTCGCCGAAAAGCTGGGTGCCGCGGTCGGCGCATCGCGCGCGGCGGTCGATTCGGGGTATGCCCCAAATGACTTGCAGGTGGGTCAAACGGGCAAGATCGTCGCGCCCGAACTCTATATCGCGGTGGGGATCTCCGGTGCCATTCAGCATCTGGCCGGCATGAAGGATTCAAAAGTCATCGTCGCAATCAACAAGGACGCGGAAGCGCCCATCTTCGGTGTTGCGGACTACGGCCTGGTCGCGGATTTGTTCGAAGCCGTGCCGCAGCTAGCTAAGCAGATTTGAAGTCGGTCGGGTGTCGTTTCGCTTCCTACGCAAGCGAACGCACCACCCGCAGCGCCGCCGCGACCATACCCTCGACCACCGGCACGACCTTCGCCGCAAGATCGGGCCGATAGTCGAACGGCGCCGTTTCATTCATATACGTCGACTGACACATCTCGAGCTGAACCGCGTGCACCCCTTCGGTGGGCTGGCCATAGGCGCGTGTGATATGCCCGCCTTTAAAACGGCCATTGGCCACCCACGTGAACGAGTGATCGTGCAGCGATGCAGTGATCGCCTCGAGCACGCGCGCATCGCAGCTATTACCCGAGTTCGTGCCCACGTTCAGGTCGGGCAACTTGCCCTCGAACAGTCGAGGCAGCACGCTGGCGATCGAATGCGCTTCCCAAAGCAGTACGTTGCCGAATTCCGCTTTCAAGCGCTCCAATTCCTGCGCAAGCTTAGCGTGGTACGGATGCCAATACGCATTCAAGCGGCGTTGCACCTCGATCGAATCCGGTGCCCCCTCCTGCGGATACAGCGCCTCGCCGCGGAAAGTCTCCGTGGGGCAGAGCCCCGTCGTCGTTTGACCGGGATAAAGGCTCTCGCCCGTTGACGGGCGATTGAGATCGATCACATAGCGCGAGTACCGCGCACCCAGCACGGACGCGCCCATGTCCGCCGCAAAACCATAGAGTCGATCGAGATGCCAGTCGGTGTCCGCCGCGACCGCGGCGATATCGGTCAGTTGAGCGCGAACATCCAAAGGGATTTCCGTGCCAAGATGCGGGATAGAGATTAGTAGTGGAATCTTTCCTTGATGAAAGTGCAATCCGGTATCGCTCAACGTGCATTCCTCATCTTATTCCGTGCTCGGACTGGCACCCATTGCACCCGTGCCCCCAACCATAAGGACCCCGAAGACAGGCAAGCGCATCATCACACTCCTTTATTATCTTCATAAGCCGCCATGATGCAAAGGGGCGTGCACCCTCTTCGTGGCAAACTTCTCGCGCACGAACCGCCCGGAAACGAACGAACGGCATCGCAGCGATGCGAGTGCCCAACAAGGCCGCATGTCAGAGTTTCGAGAGGAAGACGTTTCACCGCAGGATGTCGCGGCCGAGCTTGAGACCAAGACACGGCCAGAACCGGCGCGCACCGGCCCGCTCTCCGAAGCGAAACTGCTCGGGCGACGCACTCCGCCGGTCGCGGCTACGACCCCGCGTAGTGCCGAAGCTCAAACGTTTAGCGGCTACCAATCGCTCGCCGGGCTTCTGTTCAGCTATGCGTTGCTTATCGCCGGCAATGGGCTGTTTCAGACGCTCATCCCGCTGAGAATGCTCTACACCGGCGCTCCGACGGTTGCCGTGGGGCTCGTACAGTCCTGCTATTACGGCGGTTTCTTGGCCGGTGCCGTACTGAACCGGCGCCTCATCGACCGGATCGGCCAGCATAGGACATTCGTCGCATTCGCAGCCGCGGCGGCGATTCTCGCGTCGTCCTTCAACGTCTTCGCGTCGCCCTGGGCGTGGGCCACCATCCGGTTCTTGACCGGTTTCGCCTTCGCGGGTTTGTACACGTCGATTGAAAGCTGGCTTAACGGGACATCGCGCAACGAGAATCGCGGGCAGGTCTTCGGCCTATACGCCGCGATCAACTACCTGGCGGTCGGCTCGGGACAGTTTTTGCTGCGGCTCGGCGACAGTACGGATGGCCGCTTATTCTCGCTCGTTGCCGCTCTCTTCGCCGCCGCGGTCATGCCCGTTTCGCTATTCGAAGGATGGCCGGTGCGGGTGGCGGACGAAAGCCTCGACCGTCTGCCTAAACACGGTTGGCGCGACAGTCTTCGCTCGATGGCGCACGCTTCGCCGCTTGCGATACCCGGCTGCATTCTGGCGGGGTTTCTTTACAGCACGTTCTACTCGATGACGCCCGTGTACCTCTCACGTGCGGGGTTTTCGACTGCGGATCTCTCGACGTTCATGGGCGTGGCGCTGATCGGCGCCCTCATTCCGCAATGGCCGATGGGACGCCTGTCGGATCGCATCGACCGGCGCAGCCTCGTGCGTACGACAGCGCTGATCTCCATGAGCATCAGCCTGACGCTGGCCGTGTTTCACTTCTCGGCGATCGTCTGGATCGGTATGCTCGCGTATGTTGCCGTCACGTTCACGCAATACAGCCTGATCGTCTCGCACGTCAACGACCGCACCGAACCGCATCTGCGCGTGGCCGTTTCCGCCACGCTCTTACTGCTGTTCTCGATCGGCGGCCTCAGCGGCCCCGCTATCGCTTCGCTGCTGATGACCGCCATCGGGCCGAGCGGCTTGTTCGTTTTCAACGCTGGCTCGAGCCTGCTGATGGCGTGGAGCGCGAAGCGCGCGCTGCGCGACTAGCGCGACTAATGTATTGCATCACGAATCCGAATAGATCCGCCTAAGAAAATTGGCGTGACGACACTTGTATCAGCCGTGTGGCGATGCAGGTGGGACACGGCAAAGCGCGGAAATCGCCAGAAAGCGATTTACCAACCGTCATAAGCGTGGAGACATTTACGCATTTCTGGATGAGGTTTTAAATGAGCAGCTCTTTAAAGACGATAGCGCTGGTCGCCATGGGTTTGGTGGCCGTGCCCGCCATGGCTTCCGATCTGGTTTTTGCAACGTGGGGTGGCTCGTATCAAGATGCCCAAAACGCGACCGCCGTCCGTCCCTTCAGCGCGAAGTCGGGAACTCAAATCAAAATCGACACGTACAACGGCGGCATTGCCCAGATTCGTAGCCAGGTCGAAACGCACAACGTGAGCTGGGACGTGGTCGACATGCAGCTGGCGGATGCGACGCGTGCCTGTGATGAGGGTTTGCTCGAACCGGTCAAACCGTCCACGTTACCGGCATCGGCGAAAGGCTCGCCTGCCAAGACTGACTTCTTGCCGGGTGGGCTCTCGGATTGCATGGTCGGCAACGTCTCTTGGTCGACGATGATCACTTACAACAAGAGCGCATTCAAGAGCGGGGAACCGACGAAGATCAGCGATTTCTTCGATATCAAGCGGTTTCCCGGCAAGCGAGGACTTCGCAAGTCTCCCGAGGGTGCGCTCGAGTGGGCGTTGCTCGCTGACGGCGTAGCGGCTAACGATGTCTATAAGGTGCTCTCCACTCCCGCCGGCGTCGATCGCGCATTCAAGAAGCTTGATACGATCAAATCGTCGATCGTCTGGTGGGAGGCAGGCGCTCAGCCGCCGCAACTGCTGGCCGACGGCGAGGTGTCGATGACAAGTGCCTATCCCAACCGCATCTATACCGCTGTGATGCAGGATAAGAAGCCGTTCGGCTTCCTGTGGGACGGAGAAGTGAAGAACATCGAAGGCTATGCCATCGTGAAAGGAACGAAGAACTTGAAGGCCGCGCAGGACTTCATCAACTATGCTACCTCGACGGATGCGCTGGCCAAGTTTGCGTCCGCCACGGCGCTGGGACCCATGCGTCAGTCGTCGATCGCGCAGGTCGATCCGAAGGTCAGTCCGTACCTTCCGACTGCCCCGCAAAATCAGAAGGATGCCATCGACGTCAACGTCGCCTTTTGGGCTGATCATTCCGACGATCTGAATCAGAAATTTGCGGTCTGGCTCGGACAGAAGTAAGGACCGACACGAGTTGTACGTCGAAGGGTGGGTTGAAGCCGGGAGTCGCAAGACTACCCGGCTTTTTTAGTAGTGCCTCGGCGGCAACGGAATCGCGACGGAACACATCAAGCATGCCAACGTGGTCAGCTTTACCTACCTGAAATCGTTTGCGTTCGATCAGCGCTTCGAGCGCAAGGACGCGCACGATCTGATCTATTGCGTTGAACATGCATCCGAAGGACTGGACGCCGTGGCTTGGGCGTTCCATAAGGAGCGTAGCGGCAAACACGGCGCCGTCGTCGAGGCCTCGCTGGCGATTCTCCGCAGCCGGTTCGCAAGCGACGACAAAACCGAGGGCTATCGCAAGGACGGTCCGGTATCTGTCGCCAAGTTCGAGCTGGGCGAAGGCGACGAGCCAGAGCAACGTGAGGCGAGGACGTTGCGACAGCGGCAAGCCTGCGACGTGATCGAACAGCTCCTTGCTCGAATCGGATAAGGAGCGCGTATGGCGATCAAGGCGATATTCGCCTTGCCTGCTGAGTCGGCTCGATCTGGTTGTGCAGGCCGAAGATCGGTGCAGGGAGCAAATGCTCAATGTCGGCACGCCGCAATGCCCGCCACGGTGTTCGCGGTTTAGAACGCGTCCTCGCTCAAGACCATCAGTTGCGTGTTCCCGCCCGCCGCGCTCGCGTTGACCGTCGTAACACGTTCGCGCACAAGCAGCGACCAGTCATAACCTCCGCTCGCGGTTTCCTCGACGCAACCCAGCTTGGACTGCATCGCGGCTGCACGCAGACGCATCATGTCCTTTTGCTTGCGCGTCACCATCACCGCGTCCGGGTGGACGCTTGCCAAGTCCCCCAGGATGACGCTCGTCGCATCCGCGGACTGAACGATGCTGCACGACTTGCCGAGCTTGGCGGCAATCTCTTGCGCGAAGGGAGTCGCGAGCAAGATCACCTCGTTGCCGAACGCAGACGCCATCATGGCCTGAAAGACGAGATCACCCGCACTTTCCCCCGCGCACAATACTCGTCCGCGCGGCAACAGTTCAATCGTATTCTCCTCGCCCGTCAATGCGGGCAGACTGATCGGATCGGAGCGCTGGATCAACGTGATCAGGTGTGCCCGTTGTTTCGCGATCTCGACTATGAATAAATTGTCGACATGCAGGCTCATCGCCAAGCCGTATAACGCATCGACGTTGCGACACGCCGCCTCGCGCGCCTTGGTCATGGCACTGCGGCGGTTAAGCGATTTACCGTTCGCCGATACGACGGGAAACTCATAGAACTTCTCGCTGGCGGTACCGGGAGCCGGCGCGAATGGGCCCTGCACCGCGTTGAACGACGGCGCCACGGTACGCGTCAGCGCGAACAGCGTAAGTGGCCCGCCCGACATCGGCGCCGCACCGCAAGGCCCGAAGCCACCGGACGGCTGCATGCCGGGGAACGGGCTATGCATGGCGCGATTGACGCACACGCTGTTCGCCTTCGAACGCGACAGCAGCTTGCCGACCGCCTCGTTGATGCGCGTGTGCAGGCCGAGTACGCCGCAGCCCAGATCGTTAAGACGAGCCAGCAGCGAATCGATATCGCCCGTCTTGAATCGCACGACATGCAGCACGGGCCCGATGACGGTACCGTCGAATGCGGCGAGCCCGTCCAAATCACCGAGGTCCACGATCGTAGGCGCCACGAAGTGCCCCTTAGCGCACTGCGCCGGCAACGTCGCGCGCGTAAGCGAAAACCCATTGCGCGACAACTTCTCGAGATAGGCGTCGACGCGATCGCGAACGCTTCGCGTCGCCATCGGCCCGATGTCCGAGGCGACGCTCAAAGGGCTGCCGATCACCCGCTCGCTGAGCATGCCCTTGAGCATGCGGAGCACCTTGTCCGCCGTCGAATCCTGCAAGCACAGCAAACGCAAGGATGCCGCGCCTTGACCCGCACGCTTGAACGCGGAGGCCATTGCATCGGAGATAACCTGCTCGGGCAACGCGGAGCTATCGACGACCATTGCATTCACGCCTCCCACCATGCCGAGCAAGCGCGGCGGCTGGGCCAACGCTGCCAGCGCCGTCGAAACCGCTTGCGCGCTTTCAATCGAACCGGCGAACAGCACCGCTGCGACGCGCTCATCCGATATGAGGGCACGCCCCACCGTCTCGCCGGCACCGAGCACAAGCTGCAAGGCGCCAACCGGCACACCGCTGCGATGGAACGCGCCGACAACCTCGCCCGCTACCAGCGACGCGCCTGGCGACGGTTTCGCAATCACGGCATTGCCTGCCGCAAGCGAGGCTGAAATCTGTTCGACGAGCGCAACCATCGGCGAAGACACCGGCGCGAGGCCCACCACCACACCGAGCGGTTCGGCCGCGTGCAGCCGCAGGTCGGTCTTGATCTGATAGGCGTACAGCCGGCATACATTGATTGCGCTACGCACCTCTTCCGCGGCTTCGGCAAGCGTCATGCCGTTTTCCAACACCAATCGCGCGCCGATCCTGGCGCTCGCCGATTCCATCGCATCGGCTACGCGCTCGAGCACCGCGGCGCGCTCCAGGCAAGGCGTACGCGACCAACCGTCCGCGGCGGCCGACGCGGCGGCCAGCACGTCCGATGCAACGCTCGGGTCGATATCCGACACGCTGCCGATGACTTCCGTCGTGTCGCCCGCGCTGTACACGAGCCGCGTTGCATCCGCCGCGCGCGGGTTCCCGCTCGCGGCGATCGATTGCACGGCCGGCCGCGTCGCGCGAAGCTGGCCGACCGCATCTAGGAATTCGCGCGCGTTGTCGAAGCTGAGCGCTTGCGCGTTGATGCGCTCGGGCAGGACGGCACCCGGCGCGACAATGCCTCCGTGCGGCTTGCCGCCCGTGCGAGCCGCCCGGGCGACAGGATCCTCGACGAGGTCGTCGATACTGACGGCCGGATCGACGATCTGATTCACGAATGAAGAATTCGCGCCGTTTTCAAGCAGGCGCCGCACAAGATAGGCGAGCAGCGTCGCGTGCGGTCCCACGGGTGCATAGATTCGGCAGGCGCGTCCAAGCTTCGACGGTCCAACGACTTGGTCGTAGACCGTTTCACCCATGCCATGCAGGCATTGGAACTCATACGCTTGGTTGCCCGCCAGCGTATGGACCGCAGCGATCGAGAACGCATTGTGCGTCGCGAACTGCGGAAAGATCGCATCCGGTGCGGCGAGTAATGCCTTCGCGCACGCGATGTAGCTGACGTCCGAATGGACCTTGCGTGTAAACACCGGGTAGCCCGCGGCGCCCGCGTCCTGCGCAAGCTTAATTTCCGTATCCCAGTACGCGCCTTTCACGAGGCGAATATTGAAGCGCCGTCCCGTCGCACGGGCGAGCGCGATGATCCAATCGGCCACGGCGCGTCCACGCTTCTGATACGACTGCAGCGAAATCCCGATTCCATTCCACCCGACAAGGCTCGGCGCGTGACTGAGCATTTCGAGCATTTCGAGCGTGAGGTCGAACCGCGCGGACTCCTCTTGATCGAGGTGAAACCCGATGCCATAGTGCTTCGCCAACTGAGCGAGCTCGAGGAGCCGCGGATAGAGTTCGACGAGCACTCGGTCGCGCTGCATCAACTCATAGCGCGGATGCAGGCCGGAGATCTTGACCGAGACGCCGGGGCCGTCAATCGGGCCGCGCGCCTGGGCATCCTTGCCGATTGCCTCGATGGCGTGCCGATACGATTCGAAATACGCTTGCGCATCCTCATCGGTCAGGGCGGCCTCGCCGAGCATGTCATACGAGTAGCGGTACCCCGTCGCTTCACGGCCCTTCGCAACGCCGATCGCTTCCTCGATGGTTTGGCCCGTCACGAACTGCTTGCCGAGCATACGCATTGCGTACGCAACGCCGGCGCGCACGACTGCCTCGCCGCCTTTTCGGATGACACGCGTCAACGCCTCGGCGAGAGCGCTCTCGTCGGGCTGCTTCAGTAGCTTGCCGGTGACAAGCAGCCCCCACGCTGTCGCGTTCACGAACAACGAAGGCGATTTGCCAAGGTGGGCGCGCCAATCGGCGTCGACGATTTTGTCGCGAATGAGTTGATTGCGCGTTGGCGTATCGGGGATGCGCAGCATCGCTTCGGCGAGACACATGAGGGCGATCCCCTCGCGACTGTCGAGCGAGAACTCCTGTGTGAGCAGATCGACCCCGCCCGCATCGATGCGGGCGTCGCGCACGCCCTGCGCGAGCTGAGCGGCAAGCGCCTGGGCTTTTGCGAGCGTCGGCGGATCCATCCGCGCCTGCTCCATCAATGCCAAGATGACCTCCTGCTCAGGCCTTGCCGTTGCATCGTGAATACGTTGGCGCAGCGTGGCAAGGTCTGTCGAAGCGGTTTGCGTGGCTTGGATTTCCGACAACATGACGAGGGACCCGTGTAAAGACTTTATAGGACAGGTTGATTCGTTCAGAACGGCTCGACGGCGCCGCGCAGGCGCTCGGTTCTGCGGCGCAGCAGTTCGAGCGTGAGGAGCAGCAGCGTCGAGATGACGACGAGCAACGTGGCGACGGCCAAAATCGTCGGGCTCAGTTGTTCGCGGATACCGGCCCACATTTGCCGTGGAATGGTCATTTGATCGGGGCCCGTCAGGAACAGCGCAACGACGATCTCATCGAAGGACGTGGCAAACGCAAACAGTGCGCCCGAGACGACGCCCGGCGCGATGATCGGCAACTTGACCTGCAGGAAGACGCGCAGCGGCGACGCGCCGAGACTGCGTCCCGCGCGTGAGAGGTTTTCGTTGAAGCCGGCGAGCGTAGCGGTGACCGTCACGACGACGAACGGCACGCCCAGCGCCGCGTGGGCGAGAATCAAGCCGAACAGATTATTCACGAGCCCCAACGGGCTGAACGCGAAATACACCCCCACGGCAGTGATGATCACCGGCACGATCATCGGCGAGACGAGCACGCCCGTAATCAGCGCCTTGCCTTTCATACGCGGGCTCGTGAGGCCTAGCGACGCCATGATGCCCAGCACCGACGCCAACGCGGTCGCGCATACGCCTGTAATCATCGTATTCTTCAACGCCAGCATCCACTCCGGGCTGTTGAGGAAGCGTTCGTACCAACGCAGGCTGAAGCCGGCGAGCGGATAGGTGAAATAGGGCTGCGAATTGAACGACAGCGGAATCACCACCAAAACCGGCGACACGAGAAACAGCAGAACGAGGAGCGAAACCGCCAGGTGAGAGAACCTTCCAAGACGGCCCCACACCGTCACATACGCTGGAAAACTGAACATTGTCTTACCCCAGTTTCACGCCGGCGCCACCGGTGAGTTTCACGAACAGTCCATAAACGATCAGCACGCCGGCGAGCAGGATCGATGCGAGTGCACTGGCGAGGCCCCAATTGAGCGTCGTGTTGACGTGATACGCGATGTAGTAGCTCGTCAACTGATCGTCAGGGCCGCCCACGATGGCCGGCGTGATGTAGTACCCGACTGCCAGAATGAAGGTCAGCATGCCCGCTGCGCCCACCCCGGGCAGCGTCTGCGGGAAATAGGCTTCGAAGAAGGAGCGCACCGGTCCCGCGCCCAGCGAGCGTGCCGCTTTCACGTAAAGATTCGGCACCCCTTTCATCACGCTGTAAAGCGACAAGATCGCGTACGGCAGCAAAATGTGCGTCATCGCAATCAGCACGCCAAACCGGTTATAGATCAGTGACAAGGCGTAATTCGTCAATCCAAGACGAATGAGGAGGTCATTCAGAACGCCATGGGTCTGCAGCACGACCACCCACGCCGTCGTACGAACGAGAATCGACGTCCAAAAAGGCAGCAGCACGAGAATCATGAACAGATTGCTGTAGCGCGCCGGAATGTTGGCGAGAAAATACGCCACGGGATACCCGAACAGCAGACACAATGCGCTCACCGCAATGCTGACCCATGCGGTACGCAAGAACACACCGACGTAAAGCCGCTGGTCTTTCGGTTGTCGAACGATCTGCCCATGATCGTTACGCGCGAAGTCGAACGCCTTGATGTAGTACCCGAGCGTCCAGGGCGAAGAAGCGTACTTCAGCGTCGACCACGGCCTGAGTTCGTCCCATCGCGGGTCGATGCTGGAAAAGCGCTGGTGCCATGTTCCGTCACCGCCTTCTCCGATCCGGCGTGCCGTCTTCATGAGCAGGCTGCGCATACCCACGTCGTCGTAATTCAAGCGCGACGCAACCTCGCTGATTCCGTTGGTTCCTTTGATCGCTAGTAGATCTCGACCCAACGCTTCGTAGATCTGATCGCCCGGCAGGTTGCCGGCCGCGGGGTTCCAGGTGCGCAACAGTGCCGCCGTATGCGGCACTCGCTCCGACAGCGTCGGATCGCGGAAGCTCTTCATTAAAAGGCTGCCGATGGGAACGAGAAAGGTGACAAGAAGGAACGCGAACAGCGGGAAGACCAACAGCATCGCCTTGAAACGCTCGGCGCGCTCCGCGCCGCGAAGCCTCGCCTTGAGGCGCTTCGCATCCACCACGACCGCCGAGTCAGCGTCGCCGTGCGGTACTGCAACATCAGTTGGCAAAATCATCATGGTCCGGCGGTAACTACCGCGCCCTCCTCGTCAATTCAAAAACCGGGGGTTACTGCAAGGCTCGACACGCGTCAGCCATCCAGCCGACATTCACCGAATCGCCGACGCGCAGTTGGCGCGCAGCACCGTCGTTCGGTAACTTCACGATGAAATCGTTGCGGCCGCAAACCTGCATGACGACGCGCAAGTGGTCGCCGTAATAGATCAGGTCTTTCACACCGCCGTTGAACACGTTGTCGCATGCGCGCGCAGCTTCCCCCACCACGATGCGTTCGGGCCGCAGCGAAACGCTCGTGAGACTCGCGGGGCGAATCGCGGGGCCCGCACTCGCACTGATGTCTTGCCCGCCGTCGAGTTTGACCCTGCAACGCGCTGCCCCGTCGATGGACGAAATAATGCCCTTCAGTTCGTTGCTCTCACCGATGAAACGCGCGACGAACGCGTTTTCCGGTTTTTCATAAAGCTCCGAGGGCGACGCGAGCTGCTGAATCACGCCGTTATCGAACACCGCGATGCGATCGGACATCGTCATCGCCTCGCTTTGGTCGTGCGTGACATAGACGACGGTCAGCCCGCTTTGTTCGTGAATCTGCTTAATCTCATACTGCATCTGCTCGCGCAGCTGTTTATCCAGCGCGCCGAGCGGCTCGTCCATCAGCACCAGCGCCGGTTCGAACACCAGCGCGCGCGCCACTGCGATGCGCTGCTGCTGCCCGCCGGAAAGCTGCCCCGGCATGCGATTGGCGAACTTTTCCATGTTCACCATGTTCAACGCGTGCTTAACCTTCCGGGCGATCTCATCCTTCGACATCTTGCGCACACGCAGCGGAAAAGCGAGGTTCTCCGCGACCGACTTATGTGGAAACAACGCATAGTTCTGAAACACCATGCCGATGTTGCGGTGCTCCGGCGCAATGCGGTTGATTGGCTTGCCCTGAAGAAGGATCTCGCCATGCGTGGCCGTTTCGAAGCCGGCCAGCATCATTAGGCATGTCGTCTTGCCCGAACCCGACGGCCCGAGCATCGTCAAAAACTCCCCCTCGCGAATCTCGAGGTTCAAGTTCTTGACCACGAGGTTCTCGCCGTCATAGGTTTTCTGTACGTTTTTGAAAGAGACAATGATCGACATCACGATTCCCCAGGAGAAGCCAAGCCCGCAGTGCCATCAGGGCCCGGCGGGTCCTTGATTCCAAGTTAAGCGCCGAACTGCCACTCGCGCGCGGGCAGATAGGTTTCCTTCACTACGCGCGGCGAGGCCCAACGCAGCAGGTTCAAGTACGAGCCCGCCTTGTCGTTCGTGCCGCTCGCGCGGCCGCCGCCGAACGGCTGCTGGCCGATCATCGCGCCGGTGGGCTTGTCGTTCAGATACAGGTTGCCGGCCGCGTTGAGCAGCACCCGTTCGGCTTGATGCAAGGCGAACCGGTCCGTGCAAAAGATCGAGCCGGTGAGCGCGTAAGGGCTCGTCGAATCGATCAGCGCAAGCGTGTCGTCCCATGCGTTGTCGTCGTAGACGAACACCGACAGCACCGGCCCGAACAACTCTTCCGTCATGAGCGCGTGCCTGGGATCGCTCACTTGCAGCACCGTCGGCTCGACGAACCAGCCCGGTTCGGACCACGTCCGACCGCCTGAAATCACGGTGACGGTCGCATCGTCCTTCGCGCTGTCGATCGCGCGCGACAGCTTTTGATGCGAGGCCTGCGAAATGACCGCGCCCATGAACGTATCGGAATCGGCCACATCGCCCACCTTCAGTACCGCGAGTCGATCGCGCAATTGCCGGCTCACCTCGCCCCAGAGACTGCTCGGGATATAAGCGCGCGAGGCGGCGCTGCACTTTTGCCCTTGATACCCGAACGCGCCGCGGATCAGCGCGATGGCCACTTCCGCCGCATTGGCGGACGGGTGCGCGAGCACGAAGTCCTTGCCGCCCGTCTCGCCGACGAGGCGCGGAATCGTCCGGAAACTATCGACCTTCGAGGCGACACCTCTCCAAAGCGATTGAAAGACAGCCGACGAACCCGTGAAATGGATACCGGCGAGATCGCGCGACGACATCACCGCGCGCGTCGTCATCTCCGCCTCGCCGGGCACGAAATTGATCACGCCGGGCGGCAGGCCCGCTTCCTCCAGCGCTTCGAAGAAAATGTAGTTGGCGAGCGCCGATTTCTCCGACGGCTTCCACAGCACGGTGTTGCCCATGATCGCCGGCGCCGTCGTCAAGTTCGCGCCGATCGCCGTGAAGTTGAACGGCGAGACCGCGTAGACGAAGCCTTCGAGCGGACGCCAGTCCGCACGGTTGACGGCCGTCGGTACCGACATCGGCTGCTCCGCGTAGACGCGCTGCGCGTTGTACGCATTGAAACGCAGGAAGTCCATGAGTTCGCACGCGCTATCGGGCTCGGCTTCCTCGATTGTCTTGCTCTGGCCCAGCATCGTCGCCGCGTTGATCTTCATACGCATGCGCGTGCCCACGATATCGGCGGCACGATGAAGAATCGTCGCGCGACTCGCGTGCGTGAGACTCGCCCAATCGCGTGCAACGGCTTGGGAACTCGCGATCGCCTCATTGACTTGCGCTTGCGTAGGGCGATGGAGCCGAGCGAGCAGACGCTGGGTGTCGTGCGGTGCGCGCACCTCGACGACGTCGTTCGAGAAATAGCGCTTTCCTCCAATCACCGTCGGAATCTCGACCACCTCGCGTGCCTGGAGCGCTTTGCTCAACTCGGCTGCCGTTGCCGTTCCCTTGCCGAAGTGGACTTCCGGCTCGTTGGCCGGCAACGGAAATTGTGGACCTGACATCTCGCTAACTCCTTTAGAAGATCTTTCGGACGACGTACCGAACCGGCCGGGTTGCAAACATCGGGTTTTCCCTTATCTGATAAGGCTTTGCGCTCGATGCGTCCGGTAGTGAAAGGCTGTGTACGCAGGTTAGTGGCGGCATAAAGAACGGCGTCTTGTTTAAAGCCGACTTATGCTCAGAATCGGTCGCTGTTATGCACTCGTCGATCGGACGTCGATCGCCCGCGGCTTGCCGCGGGGCAAGTGAGCGGCCTAGTCCTCGTCGGGGAGGCAGATTTCTTCCTGCTTCAGCGAAAGGGCCTTCGCGATGTCGCGCGATACCTGGCGCTCGAAGGACTGCCGCAGCATCTCGTACATATCGGCAGGCAGATGGCCCAGTTCGTTTTCGCGGAATGCGAGGTAGAACGAGCGGCTGAGCCGCTGATAAGGTCGCCCGTGGCGAGAAAACGATGAAAGCGGAACGACGCGCACATCGGGCACGTAATGCCTCGATTGCCATAGGCATAGCGGCGTCGTCAGCGCGAAACCAAGGCCCGCTGCAACGAGACTAAGCATCGGATCGGTCGCATCGAACTCGCAGGTGCGTTCGATGTTTTCCGCGTTCGACGCTAGATACGCATCGACGTGCTGCCCGATCACCGATCGCGCGCTGTAGCGGATGAATTGCAGATTGCGGCTCAGATCGGTGAGCGTCGTGAATCGGTCGACTTCGAAGCTCGCCGGCAACACGACGAAGTATTGCTCCGAGAACAACTTCTGCCGGCGAATGCCGGGCACTTGCGAAAAACCGTTGGTTGTCACGGCCATGTCGAGCTGACGCGCCTCGATCTGGGCGTCGAGCGCAGGCGTGATGCCCGACCACAAGCGAATCTGATGGGACGTACCGGACAGCGCCTTGATGATGATGGGGCCGATCGTCGCTGCGAACGAATCGACGCACCCGAGCCGAACGACGACGCGCTTCGCGCGCGTTACGTTGCGTACGCTCTCCACCATCTCGTCGGCGCCCGTGAGCAGCACCGTGGCGTGTTCGAACAAACGCTGGCCCGCCGCAGTGGGACGAGCCGGGCGTGTCGTGCGATCGAGCAAGGTCGTGTCCAATATCGTCTCGAGCGCCTTGATGCGCTGAGAGACGCCGGCTTGCGATATCGCGAGCCGATCCGCGGCATCGGAAATCGAGCCGGCCTCGACCACGGCCACCCAGCTCGCCAATAGGCTCCAGTCGGGATACTGCTCGGGTACGCTCTCTTTCATGGTCTGCCGCGCGGTGACATCGGAATGGAGGACGGATGCCCTCGCGAGCTCAAACGCGAGGCTCGTACACCCCTAGTCTGCGCTGCCATGTGCCCGCGCCGCAAGATCCACCGCTTCGCGCGGGGGCGGCAGCTCGCGCAGCGCGGCTTCGAGCGCGCCGAACAAAGCTGCAGCCGACGCTTCGGATTCCGGGCTGTCCTCGGCGGCCAGCCGCCGACGTTCGAACTCCGCGCGCCAGCGGCCCGCGATCTCGATCTCCATCGTGTGGATGCCGCGCTCCGGTGCGCCGTAGTGCTCGGCCGCGAAGACGTCGGCAATCTTGCCGTTAACCACCCATGAGTGGCCCTCCGCCGTGACCCGGTCCGTCAGGCGCGTCATCACTTGCCGATCGCAAGCCTTGCCGTGCGCGGTGCCGACGTTGCAGTCGGACGCGTCGAATCGATCGCGAAACGGCGACAACCAGAAGCTTGCATGCGAGACGAGTAACAGCACGTTCTCATGCTTCGCTCTGAGGCGCGACAACGCTCGGGAGACAGCTTCATGAAAGGGCACCCAATACGCTTTGACGCGCGCCTCGACCTCGGCATCGTCCGGCTCGCAACCGTCGTCGTATAGGGGTTGGCCGGCCGCCGTATGAGTGCGGCACAGACCATTGCGATTCAAGCGGCGAGAGAGCGGCCGGTCAGTGGTCGCTACGTTGAAATCGATCGAACAAGGATGATAACGAGCCGAAATGCACGAAACGCCGCACTTCGGCGCGGCCGCTTGCAGCGCCAGTCCCGCCGGGTCGGCCACGCGTCCTTGAACGTCTTGCCAGGCCGCAAACCTGAGCAGATCGTCAGGGATAGCAGCACCCGTATGCGGCGTGACGAGGAGGATCGGCGAGTCGGCGCTAAAAATCTGTCCGTAAGCCGTGTTCTGCATCATGGGGCCCTCAGATTCGCATCGCACTATGCCCGCTTAGCCCTGCAGGCAACGAATCGATGTCTGAACAAACATGGATGGCCCGAAGGTAGTGGAACGCGCATCGCGCCCGTCCATCGTAAGCGCCGCTTAACCTGTCTATAAGCGGAACTTAAGTACTTTCTCGATTAGCTATTGCGTGCGTCGTTAGGCAAGATCGGCAACACGCATAACCTAAAGTAATAGCGCCGGGAAAATAAAGCGCATTGACGCTGCCCTCGCCGCCCACCAATACTCGGATCATAGCGAAGGCGCTCCGAACCTCGAGCGGCAACACCGAAGAAAGGCCCGGCGGCATGTGTAACACAGTGCCTCGCTTTCGCGATTCACGACAACGCACGCTGAGCAGTTCACGCGCTCGCGCTGATAGGCGGCCGGATGATCGCGCAAGGTGTCCCAAGGATTGGTGTAGCCATGAACTCGGTAGAAAGAATGTTCGTCCCTGCGCACGAAACAGAAGATCGCCTCTCGAACGCCAGCACCTGGGAAACCGGCGCGAGGCTTTGGGCAAGCAGTGAGGAGCAGATCCTCACGTGTGCTCGCGTGGTCGACGAGACCCACGATGTCAAAAGCTTCGAATTCCGGGTGGGCGACGGCGCGCCCGTTCGCTTCGAGCCGGGTCAATTCATGACTGTTTCGGCGCACGTGCAAGGCCAGACGGTCCAGCGCTGCTACACAATCTCCTCGCCGCCGACGCGCCCCTATCTACTGTCGATCACCGTCAAACGTGTGCCGGGCGGCACGATGTCCAATTGGCTGCACGAGAACATGAAACCGGGCAACCAGTTGCGCGCGTACGGTCCATCCGGCAGCTTTACGCCGACGGCGGCGCCCACCGCCACGAAGTCACTCTATCTGTCCGCGGGCTCGGGGGTCACGCCGTTGATGTCGATGACGCGTGCGAGCCTCGATCTCGGTCTGGACCGCGACATCGTATTCGTTCATAGCGCCAGGACACCGGTGGATATCGTTTTCCGGAAAGAACTCGAACGGCTCGTAGCGTTGTCGCCTCGCCTTCGCACGTTCTTCCTCTGCGAAGGCGTTGGAGACGAAAGCGATTGGTCGAGCCCCACGGGTCGACTCAGTTTGCAGCTTCTTTCTCAGTGGGTGCCCGACTACGCCGAGCGCGAGGTCTTCACGTGCGGCCCCGCCGGCTACATGAACGCCGTACAGGCATTGCTGCGCGAAGGTGGGCACGACCCGGCACGCTACCACCAAGAAAGCTTCGATTTCTCCGCGGGGGCCGCAGTTGCCGAAGCAGCGGAAACCACCGCCCCGAAGCACGATGCCTCCCAAGAAACCTTCACCGTGAAGCTCTCGCGTTCTTCGAAAACGTTCACGATGAACGCTTCCGAAACCGTGCTCGCCGCCGCGAAAAAAGCGGGCGTCCCCATTCCCTCGTCTTGCAGCCAAGGCATTTGCGGCACCTGCAAGACCAAGGTGCTTGAAGGCGAGGTCGACATGAAACATAACGGCGGCATTCGCGAGCGAGAAATTCAGAAAGGATTCCGTTTGCTCTGCTGCAGCCGGCCGACATCGGACTTAGTGCTCGAACTGTAGCCCGTCGCGCAGAGCGGATAACGCGACCTCCAGTGCCTCGAGCGGGTTTCGACTCGCCCCTCGGATCCGCTCGTTGTCGAACAAAGCCCCATATCACCATCATTTCCAGGAGCGGCAGTATGGCGGGCAACTCACTTTTTGATGCACGCAGCGCAGTCGAAACGGGCGGCAAAGAGACGATCTTGCGAGACGTCCGAGCGTATCGGCTCGCCCGCGTGCGGGAGCAGTTGCTCGACCATAAAGTGCCGGCCATTTTGCTCTATGACCCGGTCAACATTCGCTATGCGACCGACACGTCCAACATGCAGGTGTGGTGCGGCCGCAATCCTGCACGATACGTCATGGTTTTCGCGGACGGGCGCATCGTCGCCTGGGAGTTTCACAGCAGCGACCACCTATGGGACGGGCTGGACCTGAATGTGGAACTGCGCAGCCCCGTCAATTGGACCTTCTTCAACGCCGGCCATGAAGCCGAGCGCCGCGCGGAGGCTTGGGCGGCCGAGATCGTCGATGTGTTGCACAAGTATGCGCCGGGCGAGCGCCTCTTGGCAGTCGATCGGCTCGATCCGTTCGGCACCGCCCACCTGGAAAAGAACGGCATATCGTTGTTCGACGGCCAGGCCTTGATGGAGACCGCGCGCTTGATCAAGTCGGCCGGCGAACTCGTCTTGATGGGCGAATCGTTGCGCACCGCCGAAAAGGGCATCGAGCTCATGCGGCGGGAGTTGCGACCCGGTATCACCGAGAACGAACTCTGGGCCAACCTTCATTACGAAAACATCCGGCATGGCGGAGAGTGGATTGAAACGCGACTACTCGCTTCGGGGGATCGGACCAATCCGTGGATGCACGAATGTTCGTCGCGGGTCTTGCAAAAGAGCGACCTCTTGGCCTTCGACACGGACATGGTCGGGCCGAACGGCTATTGCTCCGACATCTCGCGCACGTGGCTCGTAGGAGACGGCCGTCCCTCGGATGAGCAACGCAAGCTATACGAGCTCGCCTACTCGCAGGTCCATTTCAACATGGACCTGTTGCGGCCCGGGATGACGTTCCGGGAATTCTCGGAAAAGGCTTGGAAGATTCCCGATCAATTTATTGAGAACAGGTACTGCTGCCTGGCACACGGCATCGGGATGGTCGACGAGTACCCCGCGATTTCGCACCAAGTGGATTGGAACGGCTCGGGCTACGACGGCCAGTTCGAAATAGGGATGACCGTGTGCGTCGAAAGCTATATCGGTGCGCAAGGCGGCACACAGGGCGTCAAGCTCGAGCAGCAGGTAGTCCTCACTGAGCACGGTTGCGTCTCGCTCACCGATTGCGATTTCGAGACCGACTGGCTGTAAGCGTCGCCGCAAAGGCTCGCTTTCCAATCTTGCATAACACTGGGAGACATCATGTCAGGTAATCGTGGAGTCGTGTACGTTGGACCCGGGAAAGTCGAAGTGCGCAACATTGCCTTCCCGGAACTCGTCGATCCTGCCGGCCGCAAAGCCAATCACGGCGTGATTCTGCGAGTGGTCGCCACGAACATTTGCGGCTCGGACCAACATATGGTGCGCGGTCGCACGACGGCGCCCGCGGGGCTCGTTCTGGGTCACGAGATCACGGGCGAAGTCGTTGAAGTGGGTTCCGACGTTGTCACGTTGAACAAGGGCGATTTGGTCTCGGTGCCGTTCAACGTTGCTTGCGGTCGTTGCCCGATGTGCAAGGGGCAAAATACCGGGGTCTGCCTGACGGTGAATCCCGCGCGAGCAGGCGGCGCCTACGGTTACGTCGATATGGGCGGCTGGATCGGTGGGCAAGCCGAATACGTGATGATCCCGTACGCGGACTTCAATCTACTCAAGTTCCCGGACCGGGACCGCGCGATGGCCAAGATTCGCGATCTCACCTGTTTGTCGGATATCTTGCCGACCGGTTATCACGGGGCTGTCACTGCGGGCGTTGGGCCCGGTTCGACGGTTTATATCGCCGGCGCCGGCCCTGTCGGTTTGGCGGCTGCCGCATCGGCACGACTGCTCGGTGCGGCCGTGACCATTATCGGCGACGTCAACCCGAAGCGGCTCGAACATGCACGGCGCGTCGGTTTCGAAACCGTCGATCTCTCGCAAGATGCCTCGCTCACGGAACAGATCGCCGCGCTGCTTGGTGAGCCGGAGGTCGATTGTGCCATCGATTGCGTGGGTTTCGAAGCCCGCGGCCACGGCCACTCCGGTTCGCAGCACGAGGCCCCGGCCACGGTCCTCAATTCGCTGATGGAGATTACGCGGGCCGCAGGCAAGATCGGTATCCCGGGACTCTATGTGACCGACGATCCCGGCGCGGTGGATTCCGCGGCAAAGCACGGCAATCTATCGGTACGGTTCGGCCTCGGCTGGGCCAAGTCGCATTCGTTCTTCACGGGCCAGACTCCGGTCATGAAGTACAACCGCAACCTCATGCAGGCGATCCTGTTTGACCGGTTGAATATCGCCGAAGTCGTGAACGTGACCGTCATCGAACTCGACCAAGCGCCTAGCGGCTATGCGCAATTCGATTCGGGCGTACCCAAGAAATTTGTGATCGACCCGCACGGTAGCCTGAAAGCGGCTGCTTGAGCTGCAACCCGATCGTATCCGGGCGGATCCTTTCTCGTCCGCCTAACTTAAAGTGCAGTGTCCTCGCCTCGCCGATAAAGGCCAAACATCATGACTTTTAAAAGAATGTTTCATGCGGTGGAAACGCACGCCGGCGAACCCATGCGGGTGATCACCGGTGGCGTGCCGCACATCCCGGGCGATACGGTTTACGAGCAAATGAAATGGCTCGAGAAGAACGACGATCAGATCCGTCAGCTCATGCTGCGCGAGCCTCGGGGCTATCCGCCGGTCTGCTGCAATTTAATCGTACCGGCGAAGCATCCCGATGCCAAAGCCGGCTACATCATCATGGAGCAGGTGGAATATCCCGTGATGAGCGGCGGCAATACGATCTCGGTCGCAACCGTTCTGCTTGAAACCGGAATGCTGCCGATGACCGAGCCGGTGACGGAATTCCAGCTGGAAGCGCCGGCGGGCCTCATTGGAATCAGGGCGGAATGCAAGGACGGGAAGGTCACGCAGGTCACCTTCCAGAACGTCCCCGCGTTCGCCGCGCATCTGGACGCGGTGATCGACGTTCCTACGCTGGGCAAAGTCACGGTGGACGTAGGGTGGGGTGGTATGTTCTACGTGATTGCCGACGTTCGCCAGTTCAAAGGGGTGGAACTCATTCCCGAACACGGTAAGGAAATTGCGCGGATTGGCGCGTTGATTACAAAAGCCGCGCAAGACCAACTGCCTGTTTCGCATCCCCACTATCCCGGCATCGGCATCACGATTGCGCAGTTGTCGGGCCCGAGCGAAAACCGGAATGCCGACTGGAAAAATGCCGTGACTGTCGCGAGCGGAGCCGTCGACTTCGACAATCCCGCGACTTGGACGGGAGCGATTGACCGCTGTCCCTGCGGTACGGGGACCTGCGCAAAGATGGCCACGCTGCACGCGAAGGGCAAGCTCGAACTCGATCAACCGTTCCGGCACGAGGGGTTACTTGGGATTGCGTACACCGGCAAACTGATTGAAGAAACACGGATCGGCGATCATAAGGCTGTCGTACCGACGGTTTCCGGCCGGTCATGGATCTACGGATATAACACGTGGGTACTCGACCCGACCGACCCGTTCCCGAACGGTTTCACCGTCGGCGATCTGTGGGCCTAATTGACCGCTCCTCCGGTCTATGACCGGAGCGCAGCGCGGACGATGCG
>CBIHOQ010000061.1:0-27014 GCA_966212065.1 uncultured Burkholderiaceae bacterium | reverse complement strand
AGCGCGCGACTTGGGTGGGTGCGGGGGGTAACCCCCCACTGGCGTGGCCGCGTGGGCGCCCGCGGCGGGCGCCCCCCGCCCCCCCCCCGCCGCGCCAGGTGACGATGCATCCGTCGGCCAGCCGTACGGCTGGCCTTAGCGCGACATCTTCTAGCGCATTAGCGCACTAGCGCGCCGAAAGTCTTTCGATCCATGCGGCGAACGTGGTCGCGAAACGCTTCAGAAATTCGGTCGTGCCTGCATGAGTCAAGGCGCCGTCATCGTCGAAAAGCGTAGCCACGTTGCCGATATACACCTCTGGGCTCGCCATAACGTTGACGCCCAGGCAGACCAAAGATTGCCTGAGGTGGTGACTCGCACCGAATCCGCCCATCGCGCCAGGCGATGCGCTTACGATCGCTGCCGGCTTACCGCTGAGCACGCTCGCGCCGAACGGCCTCGAGAGCACATCGACGGCATTCTTCAGGACCGCCGGCAACGAACGGTTGTACTCCGGCGTCACGAACAGGATCGCATCCGCGGTAGCCATCCGCTCGCGAACTTCCCGCCAGGTGACGGGCGCATCCGCTTCCAGATCATCGTTGTAGAAAGGTAGCGCCCCGATCTCGACGATCTGAAGCGAAAGCGAAGGGGGCGCGAGCTTCGATAGCGCATGGGCCAGCATGCGATTGAACGACTTTTTGCGCAGGCTTCCGACCAATACGGCGACCTGATATGACGACGGCATAGGGTTCTCCTTTTCGTGGGGATTAATGCTATCGTTAGCATATCATATGAGCCCATGATAGAAGACTGGATGTAGGCTCGGGCGTCCTAACGCACCGGCGTTGCGGCGTCTTCTCCTACCACGGTCGTCCAGGGTCGCACGCGCCAGCGCGTGACAAGCCCCTCCCTGACATAGGGGTCGCGCGCGGCGAACGCCTCGGCCGCCGCGGACGTGTCGCCCTGGAATAGCAGCAGCGCACCATCGACGGGATCGGCCAGCGCGCCCGCGAGCACCAACTCGCCGCGCTCGACGGCCTCCCAGCCAAGCTTCAGATGCTCGGCGCGGAACTCGCCGCGCCGTTGCAGATAGTCGTCGACGAAATCGTAGAAAAGCACGAAATGCATGATCCGGCTCCTGGTTTTTTGTGTCGATGCAACGTCGCAATAATACGGCGTGCTAAAAGCGCGTAGCCGTCTGGGCCGCCCTATGCGTATCGGCTACGCGCCCCCTTACGTGATGACACCAACTTGCCAGGGCACGAACTCGCTTTGCCCATAGCCATGCAATTCGCTCTTCGAGCGCGCGCCCGAAGCGCAGTCCAGCATCATGCGGAAGATCGCCTCTCCGAGCTCGTCGATGCCCGCGGTGCCATCGATGATGCCGCCGCAGTTGATGTCCATGTCGTCCTGCTGACGCTCCCAAAGCGCTGTATTCGTCGCGAGCTTCAGCGACGGTGACGGCGCGCAGCCATATGCAGAGCCACGGCCCGTCGTGAAGCAGATCAGATTGGCGCCGGAGGCGACTTGGCCCGTCGCCGATACCGGGTCGTAGCCCGGCGAATCCATGAACACGAATCCTTTCGCGTCGATAGGCTGCGCATACTCGTAGACGGCGACGAGATTCGTCGTTCCGCCTTTCGCCACCGCGCCCAGCGATTTCTCGAGAATCGTCGTCAGGCCCCCGACCTTGTTGCCGGCGGAGGGGTTATTGTCGAGCGCGGCGCCGTTGCGCGCGCAGTACGCCTGCCACCAGCCGATGCGCGCGAGCAATTTTTCGCCGACTTCCGGGCTGACGGCCCGATGCGTCAGCAAGTGCTCCGCGCCGTAAATTTCGGGTGTCTCCGAGAGAATGGCTGTTCCGCCGTGCCGCACGAGCCGATCAACGGCCGCGCCGAGCGCCGGATTCGCCGAAATGCCCGAATAGCCGTCGGATCCGCCGCACTGAAGCCCCACGACGAGATGCGAGGCAGGCACCGGCTCACGCGTCACGCGGTTCGCCTCGGGAAGCATTTCGCGGATCGTCGCGATGCCGCGCTCGATCGTTTTGCGCGTGCCGCCGCTGTCCTGAATCGTGAACGTCCGCAGGCGCGTCTGCGCCTCGCTCAGTCCGCCCGCTGCGAGAATGCCGCCGATCTGGTTTGTCTCGCAGCCAAGGCCGACCACGAGTACCGAAGCAAAGTTCGCATGGGCGGCGTAGCCGGCAAGCGTACGGCGCAGGATTGTTATGCCCTCGCCATGCGAATCGATCCCGCAGCCGAGGCCGTGCGTCAATGCGACCACGCCGTCCACGTTCGGGAAATCCGCCAACGCTTCGGGGTGAACGTCGCGCCGAAAATAATCGGCGATAGCGCGCGCGACTGTGGCCGAACAGTTGACGCTAGTCAGGACTCCTATGTAATTGCGCGTGGCGACGCGGCCGTCGGCGCGTCTGATGCCCATGAAGCGGGCCGGTTCGGCGACGTAGTCGGTCGGATGCGCGTCGATCCCGAACGCATGCTCGCGCTCGAATTCGGCCATGGCGAGGTTGTGGACGTGCACATGCTGCCCGCGTGCAATGTCCTCCCGCGCGACGCCGATGATCTGGTTGTAGCGCTTCACGGGCTCGCCTTTGGCGATCGCGCGCGTCGCGATCTTGTGTCCGGGCGGAATCAGGCCTGCGACGACGAGATCCTCGGCGTCGAGGCGAGTACCCGATACGAGCTGACGCGTGGCAATGACGACGTCGTCGTTCGGGTGAAGACGGATCACTGCGTGAGCAGCGGATGCCGCGGTGGGGGCTAAAGTCGACATGAGGGCCTCGTCAAGCGGGGTGAAGCGAAGGGATCAAACCGGCGTGCGCGCGCCGGCCACTGCTGAGCGACGCTCGCGCTCGCGCTCGAGCGAAAGCGGCTCGATATTGCCGACAAGCACGAGATAGCTGAAGGCGCCGAGAAAGCAAAACCCGCCCGCAACAACGAGCGGAATCGTGAAGGAGCCTTTGGTGAGCGCGACCATGAAGCCGGTGAACGTCGTGATGACGATGCCGGCCAGATTGGACGCGAAGTTCTGTATGCCCCCGATCGACGCGACATGGCGCGGCGTGGGCGCGACGTCGCCCGGGAGCGACCAGATGCTTGCGGCGGCGAAGGCGAGGCTGCCATACGAAACGCCGAACAACGCCAGCATCAAATAGACGTTCGACGTGAATGCCGATAAGGTGATGACCGACGACATCAGCATGCCGCCCACCATGCAGATCTTGCGTGCGGCCGTCAGTGAGAATCCGCGGCGATAGAGCCCATCGGATACGAGCCCGCCAACCCAGCCGCCCGGAATGGCCATCAGCGCGGGAACCATGCCGAGCGTGCCGAGCGACTTCAGCGAGAAGCCGCGCACCTGCACAAGGTAGGTGGGAAACCAGGTGATGAAGAAATAGATGACGAAGTTAAGGCAGAAGAAGCCGAGCATCATGCCCCACAGCGTCCGATGGCGAAACAGCGACGCCCACGTCACGCCGTCCGCTTCGCGAGTTGCCGCATCGGCCGGCGCGTGCACGACGTCGCGCTCGCCCGTCATGTCGCCGTGCGCGGGGCTGCGATAGATAACGACCCAACCCGCGATCCAGACCGCGCCGAGCAGACCAGTGAGGACGAATGCGGCCTTCCATCCGAGCGTGCCGATGATAAGCGCGACGATGGGTATCGACAGCGCGGAGCCGACACGCGAGCCGCTATCGAAGATGCTCGTCGCCAATGCTCGCTCCTGCGGCTTGAACCATTGGCTGACCAGTTTCGCGCATGAAGGATAGGCGCCGGCTTCGCCGACGCCGAGCAGCAGCCGGCAACCGAACATTGTCGTAACGCTCGACACGCCGGCCGTTGCGGCCGTGAACAGCGACCACCAGCCGACTGCGAGCGGCAACGCGATGCGCGCGCCCACGCGATCGACGAACCAGCCGAACGGCATCTGCATGAATGCGTAAGTCCAGAAAAAACCACTCAGGATGAGGCCCATCTGCGCCGGACCGATGCCGAGCGCTTGCTCGATCTGAGGTGCGGCAACCGCGAGATTGGCTCGATCGATGTAATTGATTGCAAGCGCGAGAAAGCATAGAAAAACGACGACCCAACGCATCTTCCTCATTTGACTGTCTCCTTTGATTGAGCAACTGTCATGCGAAACCGATGGTCCGCTGCGATGCCTTTTGTCGCACTTCGCCGGGGCGCGGCGCATTGGCGGCATATATGCCGCCAATGCGCGATCTGGGCTAAGCGGTGTTCGAGCGGCAAAGCCGCCGTGAGCAACGTCGCGCCTCAGCGCCGTTTCATCTGGCCTTACCAGCATCAAAAATATAGGCATAACCAAAATTGGTCAAGCCACTTTTCCCCTAGTTGCCGACCGCTCGTTGCGGCGACAACGCTTGGTGTGCGCGGGCGGGGCATTCGCGCGACTAGTGGTTAGATCTACAATTGCCACTCTTTGGGCAGCCGGAAAGCCTTACCGGGTGCGGAGGCATTTTTTGTCGACAGGAACCGCCACGTGGCCGTAAAACCCGCCGAGACGCGTCGTCTTTACTTACAGATCGCCGATAAGCTGCGCGCACTGATGGAGCAGCCCGACTTCACGCAGAACGGGCGGCTGCCGTCCGAGCGCGAACTCGCGGAGCGGCTCGGCGTGTCGCGGCCGTCGGTGCGCGAAGCACTGGTCGCGCTCGAGCTCGAGGGCCGTGTCGAGATTCGAATGGGATCCGGCGTTTATGCCTGCGCGACGCCGGATAAAACCCGCGACGCGGTGCCGTCGGAAGCCGAGCTCGGGGAGAGTCTCGTCGACATCATGGGGGCTCGCGCGATAATCGAAGGCGCAATCGCGGCCAGCGTCGCGCCTTTCGCGCACCCGAAGGCGCTCAAGGCGCTGCGCGCGATCTACGAGAAAATGGCGCGCGAAGTGAAGGCAGGACAGGTGCCGATGGCGGCTGATCGCGCCTTTCACCTTGCGATTGCGCAGATGTCGGGCAATGACGTGGTCGAGCGCACCGTCGCCTCGCTGTTCGACGACCGCCACAGCCCGCTCTCCGCGAAGCTACGCGATCACTTCGAAGATGAGACGACGTGGCGCGCCGCGCTCGACGAGCACAAGGAGATTCTCGAAGCGCTTGAAGCGCACGACGCGATCCAGGCTCAGGCCGCGATGCAGCGTCACTTGAAGGCGTCGCTCGAGCGCGTCATGCGGGTGCGCAAGCAGAAGTGAGGATGCGCCGAAAATCGGGCGCTCGCAGCCAGCGGGAGCGCCGCGCTCGCGCATCGGGGCATGAGCCAAACGGTGATCGGAATAACGCAGCCACGCGAAACGTTTAAGCAAGCATCCAGTACCGACAAGCGATCAAACCCGCTTGACAACCGGCCACCGAAGACTGAACGGAACAGGAGCGATGACGACGATTGCAAATACCGAAGACCGCTTCGGAGCGGTCGCGATCCTGCTCCACTGGTCCATGGCGATTCTTATCATTGGACTTGCGGCGTTGGGTCTTTACATGGTTACGCTTCCCGATGTCGGGTTCGACACGAAAAAGATCGTGCTGATTCTCTATCACAAGGAGATCGGTTTGTCGGTACTCGTTTTACTCCCGGTGCGGTTGGCCTGGCGTTTAACGCAAATACTGCCGCAACTGGTCGCACACCTGCCCGCCTGGCAACAAATCGCCGCCCGATTTGTCCATCTTTGTTTTTACGCGCTGATGTTCGCGTTGCCGGTCACCGGTTGGCTGATGTCTTCCGCCGCCGGCATCCCGGTATCGTTTTTTGGCCTGTTCACGCTGCCCGATTTCCTTGCTCAAGACGACTATCTGTTTCAGCGACTCATCGACGTCCACAAATGGTTGGGTTACGTACTCATCCTTTTCATATGCGTCCACGTGGGCGCGGCGCTGTTGCATCATTTCGTACTCAAGGACGACACCCTACGCAGAATGCTGCCTTAATGTGCTTTCTCGACCACGAAGCTGGCGAGTTCCCTCAATAATTTCACCATTGCCTCATTGGCCGCCGCCACGCCAGCGTAGGGATTCCTTTCATGCATCGGTTCCTGCACCGACAATTCCCTGGTCGCGATCACCCGATTCGTTGCCTCCCGGCTCAGAGAGAAGCGCATCACGATCTGCAGCGTCGCGGGCTCCGAAGTGAAATCCTGCTTAAGCTCCAGGATTTCCGTGCGAAGCGCGAAAGTGTGCCGGCCGAAATGAGGGGACGACAGAACCTCGCTGAAATAGTGGGTGTGTCGAAGCGACTCTACGATTAAAGGCTGAATCATCCGCGCTGGTGTTTCGGCCCATTCATTCTGACTGAAGTACGCGACCTGATACGCCCGGGTCGTATACGCCATCTGCGTTGTGGCGTACATCGGCTCGGCCTCGGGGACCAGGACCAACAGAGTCGCAGAGTGAGTCTGTTGGCTGGGCAGATCGAGCGGGATCCTGCTCAGCACATATTTTTTCGTATCAATCTCGACCGGCGAGAATACGGCGCAGCCCGACAACGAGACGACGCATAGTGCGATGAAAGCCGCCCTGCCCATATCGATTTTCATTTCCGTTCGCCCGGCCCGGGCGGCGGCGGTACTGCACCGCGAATCACGATGGACGGGTCCCGGTTGAGCCTGGTCGCTAGGTCGGTAAAGGAACTGGACAGGTTATCAAGGCTGGAAAGCGCCTTGTGCATTTCTGGCAGGATCTGCGTCTGGAGGGCAGTCACGGTGTCATGGCTCGATTCCATCAGCGGCTCAAAACGATGACTGGCGCGCTCCGTGTTAGCAACGATAGTGTTCAGCTTCCCGGTGTTTTCCGCCAGTACTTTGGTTACCTGCTGCAAGTTGTCGGCCGATTGCTTCAGCGATGCCACGGTCGTCTTGTCGAGGATTGTTTCCAGCAGTCCGGTGACAACCTGAAAATTTTCGTTTACCTGATTCATCGCCGTATCGAGCGTCAAGGCCTTCGAGGGTGCCGTCGCTATGATCGGATAAGGCTCGCCCGACCGGATGGTCAGCGGCCGGGAATCGTCGCCGACGTCTTCGAGAGAAATATAGACATAGCCGGTAAATCCGCGTGTCGCGAGGCCCCGGGAGGTAATCGTCGCTACGCTGGCCGAAGTAACCGGCGCGGTCCTATCGATACTCAACACGATGCCCACTGAATGCGGACTGAGCAGCTTGACGCTTTTCACCTTTCCCACATCGACGCCGTGGAATTCGACCGGAGCATCGGTCGTCAGGCCGGAGACCGACTCCCGGGTATAGATCTGGTAGGTCGTGTATTGGCTCACGGAAAAGAAATACCAGGCTGCCCCGGCAACGGTCAAGAAAAGCAGGAACGCCGCGAACGCGAGTCCGGCCTTCATATTGATATCGTTTTTCATCGCGCATAGCCTCCACGACTACCCTGTCTTCGCCAGACAGAGGCCTGGGCTGACGCCAGCCCGATCCACGAAAGTGACCGACAAAACCATGAAGACTGCCGCTAATAGTCTGGTTGCTTTCATCTTGATCTTCTATGCGGGATAAAACGCGCAAACGCGAAACGTCGGACTAGCGCCGCCGCATTCCACTGAACCCGCGCATGCCGCCGCCGGGGAATGGTGCGCGGTGAAAGCCCCCTCCCATTGGCGCACCGAAGCGGTTGTGACCTATCTGATGAAAGTGATCGAAATGACGAAAACGATGGAAGTGATGAAAACGATCAATAAAGATAAAGCTTGCTCCTGCGCTGACGAAAAGCGGTGGCCCCCAATACCAGGGGTCGGGATAGGGGTAGGCCGCGACCGGATACCACAGCACACTACTATCAGGGCTTTGCACGATCTGCCATGTTCCGTCACCTTGCAGACACGCACGTCCGACGATCTGCTGCACCGTGCCGTCGATTTCTGCCTGCTCGACGACAGCCCGGCAGTTGTTAGCGTCGCCCAGCACGGGTAGCTCATCATATGTTTGCGGGAGTGCGGGCGTGGAGGAGGCGAGACAGACGATTAATATCCCAAAGCGAAGTAATTTGTCCATGATGGGGTTCTGATTGAATCCCCGACGTTTCGACACGCCGCTTCACCGGCGTCACCCAGCACATCGGTTTGCTCGCGCAAATTCACGCCGGAGCGCTAGAGGCTTGCCGCCCGGGACGTGATTACGTGGTGGGTAAACGATGGAATACACCGGGTTATTCCTGGGCGTGCAGGAGTCCAGTCGATCGCCGTCGAAGCAGCGATTTTGCGGCGTATGTTTCGCAGGCTAGCCGGAATGGTAACCGCCGCAGGGATCCCACCGAGGCCGTTCAATCACCTGCATCGCCCGCCACCCGCCATATTTGCCGGCCAGCAAATATTGGCGTTTTTGCTAATTTTCGGAGCGTGTGCGATCGGGAATGGACTGCGACTCGACCTTGTACTGACCCTTTCAGTAGGCAACGAACACGTCGACCTCCCCGTCGAGATACTGCGATATGCCTACCCGCGCGACATCCGCGAAGCCGTTTGGAGGCTCGAGGAATACACCGAGGGTACCCACTGTCACGGATCGGCACATTCGAGCCATTTCACGATCGGCGTAATCGGGCCACTTGATGGGCTCGCTCGTCAGTCGGGCGAGCGCCCGAAACGACATTGCTACGCCAGCGAACGACCTGCGGGGAACGTTAAGACCATGTCTCCCGCCTAACACCTGACAGACTAACCGACCCCGTGCGGAGTGCGGACAGGCTACCCAAATCGGCGCGATGCAGGACGTAGCCAAGCAGTCCGCACACCAAATTGATTTACAGATGTACCACGTTGACGACGTCATCGAACGTATCTCGAACAAGCTCTTCCATGCGATTGTGGTGAGTGAGGAATATCACTTGCGTTTGCTTTGAAATGGAGGCCAAGGCTCTGAGTCCAGCCCTTGCCCGCTGTTCGTCATAGTTCACGAAAAGGTCGTCCGCAATGAAAGGAAGGGGCGCAGCTTGTTCAATGCGAATTTCCAACGCTGCCAGCCGGAGCGCGAGGAATAGCTGGTCACGGGTTCCGTCACTCATGCCAGAGATAGCGACCAGGCGGCCGTCCGGTCTTTGCCCTTCCAGCGACATCGGCTGACGTTCGAAGTCCACGACTAATCGTTGAAAGGAACCAAGCGTGAGGGCCGAAAATATTGCGCTCGCTCTTGCAAGCATTGGCCCCTGTTTGTCCTGGCGGTACCGGTCGATGGACCAGCGCAAAAGCCGCGAAGCGGTGAACACCTTCACGTAACGTTCCGCGGCATCGGCCATTTTCGCCAGCGCCTCCTGCCGCTGGCCTTCCGCCCGCGCGGCGGCATCCGAACCTCCAATGTCCGTCAACGTCTTCTCTGCGTTCGCAAGCTTCCCAGCTATATTGGATTGCCGCATGGACGAGTTCAGACGGTAGTGGCTATCGAGGACGGTTCGGTTCGCTTGCTGAAATGACCTATGAAAGACCGATGCGGTCGCGTATGTCATTCCGGCCCGGTCAAGGATAGTCACTTTCGATGTCAGACAGCGGATGATTTCCGCCGGACCATGGCGATGATAGAAAGTGCCGCACTTGCTGCCGCTCTACCTCGGCCAAGGTTGCCGGCTTCCATAAAGGTTGATCGTCCTTCTCGATCAAACGGGCGCGAACGCCTTCGACGAAATCCCCTTCATCAACGCACCGCACGACGACATCCAGGTCGCGACGGAAGCATTCTCCAAGCGTGGCACCTCTGCCGTTCAGAATGGATTCTTTCGCCACACTCACCATCAGCGGCGAGTTATTCGCTAGCGCGTCGCGGGCCTGAGCGAGCCACTGCTTCCGAACCGGATCTTCCTCTACGTCAAGACTGCCCACCAGTGATTGATACATTTGCGCCACCGACTTCGACGGATCGAAGTGCGCATTAATTGCGGGTAGAAGGCCAGCGAGTCGGCCATCGGGTTGCGCTCGTCGATCCTGACAGAAGACTGTACGCAACGAGCGAAGCAGGACACCGGAGACAGCCGAATCGAGTTCGGATTGAGGAATCGCAACCAGACGTTCCTCGAATGCACTAAGCCAGTCCGCTGACACGCAACCATCCGCCAAGGCAACCGAAACTGCCTCGGGTCCGCTTAACGTCGCACCCGTCAACGCAAGGTATAGCGCCACTCCAACGGGCAGCCGTGCGAGAAAGTAGGCCGCGCCGACGTCCGGAACAAGCCCGATCCGAGTCTCGGGCATCGCCACCTTCGCGCGCTCTGTCGCTACCCGCAGCCATGCTCCTTGGGACAACCCCATTCCGCCACCCATCGTAATGCCATCCAGCAAAGCAATGACCGGCTTGGGGAACGTATGGATGGCGTAGTCGAGGCGATACTCGTCTGCAAAGAATTGCACCCAGCTCCGATCTTTGTTAAGTGCTTTCTCATACAGACTGCGCACGTCGCCGCCCGCGCAAAAGGCCTTCTCGCCTGCACCGCGGATCACCACGGCAACGACCGCGCTGTCATCGCGGCAGCGCCGCAGGATCGCCCCAAGGACCAGAATCATGTCGTGCGACAACGCGTTAAGCGCCTTCGGCCGACATAGGGTGATGATGGCGACCCTGTTCACAACCCGAAACGAGACGGATGAATTTTCTCCGAGAACGCTTGGTGTAACGTCAGTGTTTAATTCGATGCTCACGATGGTCTTCCTTATCTTGATCCGGACCAGACCGGTGCACGCTCGCCGAGAAACGCGTTCACGCACTCTCTCTGGTCCGGCCCATCGAACAGATCGACAAATCGTTCTCGTTCAACTGCTCGAGTTCGATCATCGCTCGCCCCTATCCTTACGATAAAGTTTGATGACGGATGAGAAGTCCAGCGTGCCCGAACCGTTCGAGCTCATCGTTTGATACAGCTGCTGCGCCAGGGCGCCCATGTAGGCAGGCTGCCGGGCGGAACGAGCGGCGTCGGTGGCAAGACCGAGATCCTTAAGCATAAGGTCGGTCCCGAAGCCGCCCGTATAGCCACGCCCGGCAGGCGCCGTCTCGACAACCCCCGGAAACGGATTGTAGGTGTCGGAACTCCAGCAGCGCCCGGTCGAAGCGTTCATGATCCCGCCCAACACCTTGGGATCGATGCCGAGCGCCTCGCCTAACGCCATGGCCTCGGAAACACCGACCATCGTGATGCCGAGCACTAAGTTGTTGCAGATCTTGGCGACCTGACCGGTCGATACCCTTCCACAAGCAACGATGTTTTTGCCCATTGCCGATAGCAGAGGCTTGATTTCGTCGACCATCACGTCGTCACCGCCCACCATAAACGTGAGCGTGCCCGCCGTCGCGCCCCCCGTTCCGCCTGAAACAGGGGCGTCGATGAATGCGTTGCCGTTCTCCGCCGCCAGCTTCGCAAATTCGAGCACGCTCCCAGGATCGATCGTGCTGGAGTCGATAATTTTTATGCCCTTGGCCAGACCGGCGAGCACTCCGTCGGGCCCGGTCAGTACCGAGCGCACATGCGCAGCAGCCGGCAGCATCGTAATGACACACTGTGCATCCGACACCGCGTCTCTCGGAGACGCTGCGGCTTTGGCTCCCGCATCAACGAGCGACTGGACCGCCCGCTGGCTCAAATCGAACACGGTCAACGTATGATCCGCCTTCACCAGGTTCAAGGCCATGGGCGCCCCCATGTTTCCAAGACCAATGAATCCCACTTTCATCTCAGCGTCTCCTTGTCGAGCGATTACTTCAGACTGATGGTGGTGTTGACGCCATCGTTTATGGTTGCATCGTCGAACCATCGCGCAGTGACGGTCTTCGTCTGGGTATAGAACTGGACAACCTGTTTGCCGTACGGACCAAGATCGCCAAGCTTCGAACCTCGAGAACCGGTAAAGCTGAAATACGGAACGGGAACCGGGATCGGAATGTTGATGCCAACTTGACCGACATCGATCTCGCTTTGGAATTTGCGGGCCGCAGCGCCACTTTGGGTGAACAAACCAACGCCGTTGCCGAACGGATTCCGGTTCACCAGCTTGATGGCTTCGTCCAGCGTATCGACCGTCAGGACAACGAGAACGGGCCCGAAGATCTCGTTCGTATAGACCGCCATATCGGTCGTCACATCAGAGAAAATCGTCGGCCCGATGAAGTTACCATTCTCGTAGCCCGGAACCTTCACGTCGCGACCGTCCAGCAAGAGCGTCGCACCTTCCTTCACACCTGCCTCGATAAGATCGAGAATGCGGGCTTTGGCGGCGCGCGAAACCACAGGACCGATGTCCGTCTTTGGCTCAACGCCTGCATTGACCTTCAAGGTCTTAGCCTTGGAAGCGATATCCGGTAGCCACTCCTTTGACGAACCCACTAGGACGACGACGGATGTCGCCATGCACCGCTGCCCCGCTGCTCCGAAGCCGGCGCCGGCGAGTGCGTTCAGCGTCTGCTCCCGGTTCGCGTCCGGAAGAACGACTGCGTGGTTCTTTGCGCCCATCATCGATTGAACGCGTTTACCGTGTTCACTCGCGAGACGGTAGACGTGCGTGCCAACCGCGGTCGATCCAACGAAGGACACGGCCTTGATATGTTCGTGCGTGCACAGAGCGTCGACGACTTCCTTGCCGCCATGCACAACGTTCAACACGCCTTTCGGCACGCCTGCTTCCAACGCAAGTTCGACGAGTGCCATCGTCGACAGCGGATCCTGCTCGGATGGTTTGAGTACGAACGTGTTGCCGCAGACAATCGCCATCGGGAACATCCAGAGTGGGATCATCGCGGGAAAGTTAAAAGGCGTGATGCCTGCGCATACCCCGATCGGTTGACGCAAGGTGTAGGTATCGACGCCGCCCGCGACGTTCTCGGCGAATTCGCCGAGCTGCAGCGTACCGATCGAGCATGCGTGTTCGACCACTTCCAGTCCGCGGAAGACATCCCCTTCGGCATCTGGCAATGTCTTGCCTTGCTCGGCGGTCAAGATCTTCGCGATGCGCGGCATCTGCTCGCGCACGAGCGCCTGGAACTTCAGCATGATGCGCATGCGTGTTCCGATCGGGGTGCTTTTCCATGTCTCGAACGCGGCGTGAGCTGAGCGGATTGCCGCGTCGACTTCGCTCGCCGTTGCAAACGGTACGCGCGCGAGGACCTCTTGGGTGGCAGGATTGACTACATCGCGCCACTCGTTCGTCTCCGACTCAGTCCATTCGCCGTTGATAAGCAGCTTGACTTTCTGCACCGGTTCCGCAGCCACCGCCGCATGCGTTGTACTCATGTCCTTTCTCCTCTCTCGTGAGCCTCGCTCTCGCGCCACATCGACGCTAGTGTGGGGTGCCTTCGGCGTGATTCCTATGCTCGATGCGTTCAATTTGCTTGATCGATTTTTCCATGTCGGCCGGCCTCGCGCTTAGAGCACAAGGCGGCTCAGACTAGTCCCGGCATCACGCACGAATGCCCGCCGTCGACGGGCAAACAAACGCCCGTTATGAAGCACGCTTCCTCAGAGGCCAAAAACACGGCAGCGTTGGCAACGTCCCACGGTGAACCGGACCGCTTCATCGGCACTGCACGGCTGCGTGCCGCTACCATTTCCTCGACCGACGAGTACTGAGCGGCAATCTGCTTGTACACCAGCGGGGTGTCGATCACGCCCGGCATGATTGCGTTGGCGCGAATACCCTTGTCCGCGTACTGCAACGCGATCGCGACGGTAGCCTGGTTCACTGCCGCTTTGGACGCGTAGTAGGCGAAATACGAGTATCCGCTCCAGCGGATTGCTGCCAGCGACGACACGTTGACGATTACGCCGCTGCCTTGCGCCAGAAAGTGAGGCAGTACTGCTCGCACCGTTCGGTGTACCGAACCGACGTTGATGTCCATGGTGCGCTGAAAAGCGGCATCGTCAAGTTCGAGCGGGCCACCGGGGGGCGCGATCCCAACGTTGTTGTGCAAGATATCCACGCGCCCGAAACGCTCGACCGTAGCCTGTACCGCGCGGTTGACTTGCTCCGTTTGTGTCACATCGGCAACCACCGCCATTGCCTCATGGCCTTCATCGCGGATGACGCGCGCGGCTTCCTCCGCCGCTTCGGCCACCCGATCGACGCAGATCACAATAGCGCCTTCCCGGCTAAACGCGACGGCGGTTGCTTTACCGTTGCTCCATTCGTTGGGCGGCCCGCCAGCACCAAATACAATGGCAACCTTGTCTTTGAGACGATCAACCACGATTGAACTCCTTTGCAGTGCCATAGGTTTTTTTGCATCAATGACGCCGGCGTGTTCTACGCTTCAAGCATTCCGGCCACCACGAACCCGCCGTCAACGGCCAGCGTCTGGCCGGTGATGTACGCCGCATCGTCAGTTGCAAAAAAGGCAACCGCTGCAGCGACCTCCTCGGGCAAGCCGTACCGCTTCATCGGGACCTGACGGAGATACGCCTCACGCGCCGCCGGAGAGTGATTGCGTGCGAGCGCCGTTTCTATCGGGCCTGGCGCGACTGCATTGGCCGTAATGCCATGGATGGCGAGTTCAACTGCCATCTGCCGCGTCAGTCCAATCAGCGCCGCCTTGGACGTTCCATAGCCTGCACGCCCGGCGCCTGCGCGGATTCCGCTTATCGAGGCGATATTGATAATTCGGCCCCAGCCACGCGACTTCATTCGGGTCACCGCATGCTGCGTTAGCGCAAGCGGCCCGGTTACGTTGATGTCGAAAGTGCGACGCCATGTGTCGAGCGGCAACGCTTCGAAAGGAATCAGGCTGGCAATGCCGGCGTTGTTCACCAGCACATCGCAACGCCCCAATGCGCTATCGAGTCGCACAAAGAAGTCGGCAATTGCGTCGGTGCTGCCAACATCGAGCGTCATTGCCGTGGCAGCGTCCCCTTGTTCCTTGATGGTGACAGCGACGGCTTGCGCCGCATCCATGTTCAGATCGGTAACGACGACGTGCATCCCGGCGCGGGCAAGACGAACCGCGATCGCGCTGCCGATACCACCCGCGCCGCCGGTGATGACTGCAACGCGCGCGCCAGCCTCAAGATTCCCTTCCATACAGAATGTATCTCCTTATTGCCACAAAGCAGCGTCGTTCTGCCGCTCGTGCCGGGCACTCGTGAATCGACGATGTCGATTGCTATGCTTTAGCGAATTCGATGGGTTCGACCAACAGTTCGAACGTTACGAGAATCGGATTTTCCCCGCGCCGCAGACGCCCCTCATGCACGCCCCCGAGGTTGTCGACAAGACCCACATCTATCTGGGCGACAAGATCGCCTTCGCTCGTCGGAGCGACAAATCCGGCTTGAATGAATACCTCAGTCACGAAGGGAAGCACTTCGCGGCCGTCATCGAAGGTCGTGCCAATCAAGCTGCCAACGCCTCCATGCACTTGAGCGCGAGCAATTCCCCGCGCCCTGCATTCGTCTTCAAGGGCAGTACAAAAGTCCTCGTTCGGACGGATAGACATCGCGAACGCACCGTTCTTTCGAGATGCGTAGGTGGCAGCCTCGACCGCCTCGAATAAGGAGAACCCCGTTTCCGGACTGGGAACGACCTCGAACGATGCCCCACCCAAGAACCATATCGATGCGTCGATTGCCTCGGAGATCACGGCATCGTTCGGCAACACGTGTCCGCCTAAACGTCGGCCGGCCGCGTCGTACCAAATGCCGTGACAGTGGAGCCATGGTTCGGAATCGCGCTGCCCTATCGTCACCGAAGCACACTCCAATCGCACAGTGCCCTGGGGCTGGTAGCGCTCGCTGAAGTACACCGCGTGCTTCGGCGTCGGCGAGAGGGCCGGCATGCAATACGCGAAGGGATCAAAGCTTCCCCCGCGCAGCCTCGCAACCGCGCTATTCACATGGTTGGCCTCGAGGACGGAAGCCAATGTAGGAAGCAATGCCTTGCCCGGCGGCAGCGTGACCTGAGCGTGCCGGATATCACAGTCCGCGGTGCGGCGCCGCCGAGCAGCAATCGGCCCCGGATGCTCAATGTGGCGCATCGATCTTCTCCTTCGCGATCTCGAGTTCAACGGACACGCCCCGACGCGCGAGTTCGTCCTTCACGAGTCGCTTTGGTACTTTGCCGTAACCCGATTTCGGAAGCTCGCCCCAGAAATAGACGTTCTTCGGAAGCTTGTAGCGGGCAATACGAGTGGACATCCATTCGAGGAGCTGCGCCTCGGTCAAGCTCGCCCCCGGTCGAAGCACGCACACAGCCACTCCGACCTCACCCCACTGAGGGTCAGGTAGCCCCAGCACCGCGACTTCTGTCACGTCGCCGTGCGTGAGGATTTTCTCCTCCAACTCGCGCGGATAGATGTTCGACCCGCCGGAGATATACATGTCCGAATGCCGCCCGGTGAGATACAGGTATCCGTCACGATCCATGTATCCAAGATCTCCCGTACGAAACCAGCCGTTGCGGAATGCCTTTGCGTTGGCTTGCGGATCGTCGAAATAGCCAACGAAGACGGCGGGGCCAAGCGCACATATTTCGCCCGTCTCACCATAGGGGAGTTCATTTCCTTCATCGTCCTGAACCGATACCTGAATCCCGGTACGCTCATATCCGCACGTACCGGCGCGGGCCGCCGCACCGCCCTTATGATCCTGCGGAGGCAAAACGCTGATGTTCCCGGTCACTTCCCCCAACCCGTAGTACTGCACGAGAACGGGGCCAAGCTTCTCGAGCGCGAGCTTCTTGTCGACTTCGTACATCGGTGCACCCGCGTACACGACGTATCGCAAGCTGGAGTGATCGTGCAAGTCGACGCTCGGATGCTCTACCAGCATCTTCAGAATGGTCGGCACCGTGAACATACTGGTGAGGCGATGCGTCTCGATCAACTCAAACGCCTGTTCCGCAGAGAACTTATCCGACGGCAGCAGCACAGCCTTCGCACCTCGCGAGGCTACAACTAACTGATGCACGCCTGCGCCGTGCGAAAGCGGCGCAACCACCAACGAACCGTCGCTGCAATCGGTACCCGGGATCAGGTCAGCTAAATGGTTATTGACAACGAACGCCATCTGACCGTGCGTGAGGACCGCGGCTTTGGGCTTGCCCGTCGTGCCGGAGGTAAAAAGGAACCAGCAGGGGGTATCTCGGTCCACGACAGCATTGGGCACGATACAACCCAGTCGTTCGGTGATGAGTTCGGAAGCCCGGGGCCTATCATCCCGCGGCAGCTCGGAGCCAGTCAGCCAGATCACTTGCGTCTCGGGACGCGCATCGCAGACAGCCGCGGCGTATTCGGGGAAGTCGCTCTGACACAGGAATACCTGGCTTCTCGCTTTGCTCGCGATATAAATGACCTCGTCCGGCATCAGGCGGAAGTTGGTCGGAACCCAAGTCGCACCGAGTCTAAACGTCGCGAACATCGACTCGAACATCTCGTTGCTGTTCTTCGAATGAACGAGAACGGTACTTCCTGCGCCCACGCCCCGTTCGGCGAGCGCGGCCGCGAGGGCACTCACGCGCGCATCGAACTCGGCCCAGGTCCATGATTTCTCGCCCCACACAAACGCGATATGGTCAGCTAGCCTTCGCGCGTTGTGGGTCGACCAATAGGCCAGATTCATCACGCGCGTAGACGTTGGCGCTTGAAAGACCGCGTTCATCGCGCGCGCTCCAGAATCGATACGTAGTTCGCTACAGCAGCGCCCCCCATGTTGAACACGCCGGCCAAGCTCGCGTTATTCAACTGCATGTCGCCCGCTTCCCCGACAAGTTGCATCGCCGCCATCACATGCTGGGAAACCCCGGTGGCTCCGAGTGGGTGTCCGCGCGCCTTCAGACCACCGGATACATTGACCGGAAGCTGACCATCCTTTCTGGTTACCCCTTCTCTAATTGCGCGCCACCCCTGACCTGCCGGCATCAGCCCCATTGCCTCGTATTCGATCATTTCGGCCGTCGTGAAGCAGTCATGCGTTTCGACGAGACTGAGCTCACCTAGCGTCACGCCGGCCGCCTTCAAAGCCTTAAGCCATGCGTGTCGCGCCCCTTCGAACGCCGTCGGATCGCGGCGCGACAGAGGCAAGAAGTCATTCACCTGAGTGCGTGCCCGAAAGCGAATCGCCCTGCTCAACGTTGCCGCCGTCTCTTCGTCCGCAAGGACGACTGCGGCCGCGCCATCGGACACCATCGAACAGTCGGTACGACGAAGGGGACCCGCAACCCGCGGATTGCGATCCGACACCTCGTTGCAGAAATCGAACCCGAGGTCCTTGCGCACATGCGCGTATGGATTGGCCAGCGCGTTGGCGTGGTTCTTCGCAGCGATCATCGCCAGCTCTTCGCTGTGATTCCCATATTTGTCGAAGTACGCCTGCGTGATCCGCCCAAAGATTCCGGCGAAGCCATCCGGATTTTCTTCTTCTTTGCGGTAGCAGCCACTCAGCAAAATTCCGGAAATCTCTCGCGACGGCACGGCAGTCATCTTTTCGGCACCGATTACCAGTGCAATCCGCCCGCGACCACTTTCAATAAAGTCCGCCGCACTGTAAATGGCAGCGGTCCCGGTCGCACACGCGTTTTCTACATGTACCGCCGGCACGAAACGCAAGTCGGGGTTACCGAGCGAAACCAGGCCCCCTTCGAATCCCTGGGGTGTCAACCCATTGTTGAAAACGCCGACTGTGATGACGTCTACGTCCGATGCCGCGATCTGGGCATGGTCCAATGCGGCGGTAGACACTCGGCCGATGAGCGACTCGATGTCGGGATCATCAAGCTTGCCGAATTCAGTGTGGGCCCAGCCGACAATGACGGCACGTTTAGCCATGGGTTCTTTCTCCTGATACGTAAGTTAAAGGTTGAGCGGTTTCGAATGAACGCTTGCTTGCAGCTCCGGGTTTCGAACCATTGGGAGCCTCGAAACGCCGCATGCGAGTCACCAGACGATCCTTTTCTTCTAGGAGAATCGCCGCCAGTTCTTGAATGTGCGCATCGGTGAAACGGCTTTCCACCCCGGCGATCGCGAGCGCGGCTGACGCACCGCTACTCGGATCGTGTATCGCGACGCCAATTGCGTATGAGCCCTTCACGACGAGTCCGGGGTTGATCGAGTAGCCGCGCTCGCGGGTCTCCTGCACTTGCCGCTTTAGGAGTTCGGGCGAGAGGGCTGGGTAATGCGCCGCGAGCCGCTCGGCGTTGAATGCCAACACCTGATCGACTTCTTCATCGGACATGATCGAAAGGAGTGCCAAGCCTCCGGCACCCACGCCAATAGGGTGACGATCGCCGGGCTTCAAGACGTGGGAGCGCAGGGGATACGTACCTTCCTCTCTGCCCAGGCAGACTGTTTCGTATCCGCGTCGAACGCTAAGCAACGCCGCATCGCCACTGCGCGCCGCGATGCTGACAAGACTTTCGCCTGCCAAACGATGTATGCCGAAACGCTCGGACGCGAGCATCCCCAAAGCGTAAGTCTCCGCCCCGGCGTAGTACCGCCGGTCCCCGTCGTCCTGCTCCACTAGGCCGTTGTCGATGAGTGCAATCAGCAGTCGTCGAGTAGTCGGCTTGGTCAGCCCCGTCCTCTTCACAAGATCGGAGAGGCCAATACCGCTTGTCCGGGAGCCGGCTACAAGTTGCAGGACCTGCACAGCGCGATCCAACGTCTGACTTCCTGCGCTGCTCGCGGCACGCCCATCGTCCTTACGGGCAATCGCCATTGACTATCTCCTGATGGTCCGACATACGGACCATGTATGATGGTGAAAACCTTGATTTCACCGCGCAATATTAGGTGCTAAAAATGGAATACACAAATCAGTGGAGATACTTGGTCCGCATACCGGACCCTCTCACAGACGGTCGGTCCGCGTTGTGGACCGACCGCAGTTGAGACGGAACGGGCGGCTATGTTGGAGTGCGAGAGGATTGTTTGTGGGAGCGCTTGCTCAACGGCGGGCGCTAGGGATTTCCCCTAGACAATCTGAGGGAGCAAGTCGCGGGATTACCATCCGTACTCAACCGCGTGCAGCGCAGACGTTTCCCCGAACGGCACGCTTCAAAGACTACAGAGAAAGGAGACAAACGCATGAACCGAATCGATCGCCGCAGCTTTATCAAAACAGTTGCAATCACATCCGCCGCAGCCGTGGCGGGGCTGCACCGCGTGCCGTCGTATGCCGCCGAATTCACACTCAAGTACGCGAACAACCTGCCGATGACGCACCCGCTGAACGTGCGCGCACAGGAGATGGCCAAGAAGATCGCCGAGCAGTCCAAGGGCCGTATCAATTTCCAGATCTACCCGAATAACCAACTCGGTTCGGACAGCGACATGTTCGCGCAGGTTCGCTCAGGGGCAATCGATTATTTCACCCTGTCGCCGCTCATTCTCGGCACCCTCGTGCCGGCGGCGCAGATCAGCGGAATAGGATTCGCGTTCAAGAGCTATGACGAGGTATGGGCTGCAATGGATGGTGGGCTCGGCGCACACGTACGCGCGGAAATCGCCAACACGAGCGTGTTCGCGTTCGAGAATATTTTTGACAATGGCTATCGCCAAACCACGTCCAGCACGCACCCGATCACCAAGCCCGAGGACTTCAAGGGATTCAAGATCCGAGTGCCGAATAGCCCACTGTGGACGTCGATGTTCAGAGCGTTCGGTGCGGCGCCCACGACGATCAACTTCTCCGAGGCGTATTCGGCATTGCAGACCCATATCGTTGATGGTCAGGAGAACCCGCTCGCGATCGCCTCGACGGCAAAGCTCTACGAAGTGCAGAAGTACTGTTCGATGACCAACCATATGTGGGACGGCTTCTGGTTCCTCGCCAATAAAGCATCGTTCGAAAAGCTACCGAAGGATCTGCAGCAGATCGTGCGCACAAACGTGAACGAAACAGCACTCAAGCAGCGCGACGACGTGCGCAAGCTCAACGAATCGGTCATGGCGGACTTGAAGAGCAAGGGGATGGTGTTCAACGATGTCACGACGGTAGCGTTCCGCGACAAGCTTCGCAGTTCGGGCTTCTACGGCGACTGGCACAAGAAGTTCGGGCAGGAGGAGTGGGCCCTGCTCGAGAAGTACACAGGGAGCTTCGCGTAAATGACTGCCACGACTATGCCTGCAGAGGCAGGGCACCCGCTCGCGCGCGCATTCGGCCTGTTCAATCGGGCCGTGATGCGGCTGACCGAGGCGACGGCAGTCTTACTGCTTGTCGCTGAGACCTTGATCCTGCTCGCGGGCGTGGTGGCGCGATACGTATTTGACAACCCACTGTCTTGGTCGGACGAACTCGCGTCGATGCTGTTCATCTGGCTGTCGATGTTCGGCGCGGTGCTGGCGCTCTATCGCGACGAGCATATGCGGCTGTCCGCCGTTGTCAATCGCCTGTCGCCCAACTGGCGCGGCTGGTTTGAGACGATGTCGGCGCTCATCGTTTGCGTTTTCGTGGCATTCATCATTTTGCCGGCTTGGCAGCATGCGGCCGAGCAGATGCCGATCACAACGCCCGCGCTCGCGCTGCCGGACGGCTGGCGTGCGGCAGCGCTGCCGGTCGGCATCGTACTGATGTTCGCCGCCGCGGTGTCACGCATGGCGCAGCGCACGACGTTGCGTCAGTTCGTGACAGGCCTCGCCGTACTGCTCGCGATTGGCGGCCTGTTGTGGTTGGCGCGTTCCGCCCTGACCGGCATGGGCAACTACAACCTAATCGTGTTCTTCGTCGTGCTCGTCGGTTTCTGTGTCGTCGGCGGCATTCCAATCGCGTTTGCGTTCGGCACGGCGACGTTCGCGTACCTGGCGCTGACAACGCATGCGCCACTCGCTATCGTCGTGAGCCGGATGGATGAAGGCATGTCGGGTCTCGTACTGCTCGCCGTCCCCCTCTTCGTTCTACTTGGTGGATTGATTGAGCTAAGCGGCCTCGCCCGCAGCCTGATCGAGTTCATGGCGGCACTGCTCGGTCATGTGCGCGGGGGGCTGCAGTACGTGCTACTCGCTGCTATGTTTCTGGTATCGGGCATTTCCGGATCCAAGGCTGCCGACATGGCGGCCGTGGCGCCGGCGTTGTTCCCGGAGATGAAGCGCCATGGCTCAAAACCCGAGGACCTCGTCGCACTGCTCGCATCCACCGGCGCCATGACGGAGACCATTCCACCGAGTCTGGTCATGATTACGATCGGCGCCGTCTGCAGCGTGTCGATTTCAGCGCTGTTCATCGGTGGCCTGTTGCCCGCTTGCGTCGCGACGCTCGCGATAGTCGCGGTTTGCTTCATACGCACGCGAAAAGAGGAAAGACCGAAGGCGCGGCGCGCGTCATTTGGCGAGATAGCGAGCAAGCTCGTCGTGGCGCTTCCCGCGCTTGCGCTGCCGATTCTCATTCGGACAGCCGTCATCGAGGGCATCGCAACCGCGACCGAGGTATCCACAGTCGGCATCATCTATACGATCGTCGTCGGACTGATCGTGCATCTCTTTCGCAAGCAGATCGATTTCCGCCGAGTCTATCCAATGCTCGTCGATTCTGCAGCGCTGTCAGGCGCAATCCTGCTCATCATTGGCATGGCCACCGCCATGGCGTGGGCGCTGACGCAGTCTGGCTTCTCTGCACAGCTAGTCGCGGTTGTGCAGTCGATGCCAGGGGGCGCGACCGGCTTCTTATTCGCGTCGATGGGCGTCTTCATCGTGCTCGGCAGCGTGCTGGAAGGTATCCCCGCGATCGTGCTATTCGGGCCACTGTTATTTCCAGTGGCGCGCGCGATTGGCATCAACGACGTGCATTATGCGATGGTCGTCGTGCTCTCGATGGGTATTGGACTCTTCGCCCCGCCGGTAGGCGTCGGCTTCTACACGGCATGCGCAATCGGGAAGGTGTCGCCAGAGCGAGCGATGAACCGGATATGGGCCTACATGGCCGCGCTCGTCATCGCCTTGATCGTCATCGTGCTTGCTCCCTGGATATCGATCGGCTTCATTCATTAGCCGCCAACGCTGCGTGACCGAGAAAGGTTTTGATGGAAGGTACCCAACTCCCGACTCCCGGCAAATCTCCGGCACCGCCACGCCAGCTTCCGCGCGCTTGAGCGCATCCATGATCTGGCTATCCGTAAACTTCGACTTCTTCGTGCGTAGAACTCCCTTTGCTGGAAATCCTACTTCTGATCGCGCTTACTGGAGGGGGTATTACCAAACGATCCGCTCAGTCCGACCAGTACTTGAACGGATCGGTGTGCCCCGGAAATTTGTCGTCGAGCCACGCCTGCCACTTCTTCCATTCGGGATGCCGCGGCCCGCTTTCCGGCGCGTATGCCGAGAACTCGCGTGGCTTCCAATCGACCTCGCCATCGCGCACGACCAACTGACAGCGGTCGTCCGACGGATCGAACTTCGACTCTAGCCGATACCGGCAGAGCAGCCGCAGCTTCGCGTGCTCACCCGACGCCCACTCGCCCCGTGCGACACTACCTGCATAGATCTTCCCATTACCTGTGTCCGACCGGTCTACGCTCCAACCGTCCGCGAGTCGCGCGGTTACCCTGGACCGATCCTCGCTAAGCCATGTGACGCCCCAATTCCGGGTCATCGCCTCGCGAACCTCTGTAACCGTTTTATATCCGGCCGGCAATTCGATCTCAGCGGGCAGCAGCACGACCTCGTTTCGCCAGATCGACGTCTCACCCTCGGGACGATCGATTACCTCGAGCATCCCCTCGTCGAATGGATTTGCCGGGCGACCAGCCAAGTTAGCGCCGGTCCGCTTCAGGCCTTCGAAAAGGCGATCAGCATCGGCACGCGTTAATTTCCGTTTTCCCATTGTTTCCCTCACTTCGCCAACGGCGCCAATATACGCCTAGGAATAACTCGTTAGCCAGCTACGTTCTTGGATATTTTCGACGAAGCGCCGTCACCGCCTTGATCGCCATCAAAAGCCCGCGCGCTACCTGAGCCACGCAGTCGTCGTAGTCATCAAGTCGCTAACATCGTAGCCGCTACGGAAGCTGCCAGCCTGTCGCTTGCCGGGCTGATCGTCCCAACTGACGAGGGCACCGATGCTGGACACAACTCCGGCGAGATTCATCGCCATGTGACTGGCCGCAGCTGACCAATGGCGGCCACGCCAGGAATGGCAACACCAGATCCAGCCGGCACGGTGGTTCAACGGCCGGAATACGGCCGGCGAGATGCTGTGGAATTTCATTGGCTTCGACGGCTCGTCGAACTGGCCGGTGCTGTGGAGCAGGGTGAAATCTCCAAGTCCTTGTCGCAGTGGTTTTTTGGCGACCCTGGGTGTCTTTCGGAGACTCTTTGGTGGGCCGGGTCGGATTCGAACCGACGGTGTCCTTTCGGAGGCGGATTATGAGTCCGCTGCCTGCAACCAGCACGGCGTCCGGCCCGTCGCGTCACACGTTCGCATGCCTTGCGCGTGACGGAGTTTGAATATGCGACCAACCGCGTCGCAGAAAGATTGGCAGTCTATCGGCTAATGCGTCTGTGTGCAAACCGCAAAGCCCAATACACGGAAATTCCGTAGCGCTGCCACAAAAAAGGCCCAGCTCATCTCAAGCCGGGCCTCGCTACCCCTCAATACCGCTCAACTACTTACCCAATCCCAAGCCAATCAGTTCCCTTCCAGGAACGACTTGAGCTTGTCCGAGCGGCTCGGATGGCGCAGCTTGCGCAGTGCCTTCGCCTCGATCTGACGGATCCGCTCACGCGTTACGTCGAACTGCTTGCCGACTTCCTCGAGCGTATGGTCCGTGCTCATCTCGATGCCGAAACGCATGCGCAACACCTTCGCTTCGCGCGGCGTCAACGAATCGAGCACGTCCTTCACGACGTCGCGCATGCTCGCATGCAGCGCGGCATCGGCCGGCGCAACGGTGTTCGTGTCTTCGATGAAATCGCCCAGATGCGAATCGTCGTCGTCGCCGATCGGCGTTTCCATGGAGATCGGCTCCTTCGCGATCTTCATGATCTTGCGGATCTTGTCCTCGGGCATCTCCATCTTTTCTGCGAGCGTGGCCGGATCGGGCTCGAGACCCGTCTCCTGCAGAATCTGCCGCGAAATACGGTTCATCTTGTTGATCGTTTCGATCATGTGAACCGGAATCCGGATCGTGCGCGCCTGGTCCGCGATCGAACGCGTAATAGCCTGGCGAATCCACCACGTCGCATACGTCGAGAACTTATAGCCGCGGCGATATTCGAACTTGTCCACGGCCTTCATCAAGCCGATGTTGCCTTCCTGGATCAGATCAAGGAACTGCAACCCACGGTTCGTATACTTCTTCGCAATCGAAATCACGAGACGCAAGTTGGCCTCGGTCATCTCGCGCTTGGCTTGCCGCGCCTTCAATTCGCCCGCCGCCATTTGGCGGTTCGTTTCCTTCAAGTCCTTCAACGGCAGCACGACACGCGCTTGCAGATCCAGCAAACGCTGTTGCTGCTCGCGGATCGCCGGAATGTTCCGCGCGAGGATCGCGCTATACCCATGACTTTCCGCGACGATCTTCTCGGCCCAATCGAGTTCGGTCTCGCTGCCCGGGAAACGCGTGATGAATTCGGCGCGCGGCATGCCGCACTTGTCGACGACGATATGCAGAATCTGACGCTCGACCTGACGCACTTCGTCCACCTGCGCCCGCAGCGTGTCACACAGACGCTCGACGGTACGCGCCGTGAAGCGGATCGACATGAGCTCGTTCTGAATCGTCTCTTGCGCCTTCAAGTACGACTTCGACTTGTAACCTTCCTTCTCGAACGCACGGCGCATCTTGTCGAACCACTCGCTGATCAGCGCGAACTTCTCGAGCGAAACGCGCTTGAGCGCCTCGAGCTGCGCCGCATTGGCCGTAGCCTGCGCGGTGCCGTCGTCTTCCTCTGCTTCTTCCTCGGCCTCTTCCTCGGCCTGCGCGCTCTCGTTTTCGATCGCTTCGGCTTCCTGCGCCGAGAAACCGTCCGCATCTTCCGCGTTCGGATCGATGAGGCCGTCAACGAGCTCGTCGATGCGGATTTCCTCGTTTGCGACGCGCTCAGCCATCGCGAGGATGTCCGCGATCGTCGTCGGGCACGCCGAAATCGCCATCACCATGTGCTTCAGGCCGTCTTCGATACGCTTCGCGATCTCGATTTCGCCTTCGCGCGTGAGCAGTTCGACCGTGCCCATTTCACGCATGTACATACGGACCGGATCGGTCGTGCGACCGAACTCCGAATCGACCGTCGACAACGCAACTTCCGCTTCCTCTTCCACTTCGTCGTCCGACGAGGCGGCAGGCGCGTTGTCGTTCAACAGCAGCGTTTCAGCATCGGGCGCCTGTTCATAGACGGCCACGCCCATGTCATTGAACGTGCTGATGATGCCTTCGATCGCCTCGGTCTCGGCGAAGTTGTCGGGCAGATGGTCGTTAATTTCCGCATAGGTCAAAAAGCCACGCTCTTTGCCGAGCTTGATCAGCGCACGCAGTTTCGCGCGGCGCTCCTCGAGCTCCTCCGCCGTACCGGGCTGACTCGACGCAAACGCGTCCTTCAGCAGCGCTTTTTCCTTCGCGCGGCGATCGCGCGCCTTGGCCTTTTCGACCTTGCCCGAAGGAGCAGCAGCTTGTTGCTCTTCACCTTGGGTTGCGTCGTCATCGACGGATACTTCGTTCAGCTTTTTCGTCATGGAGTTCGCCGTACCGGCAATAGTCTCGACTCGCGGCTGCTGGACTTCAGCCGGTTGCACCGTGGATACTTGGGTATCGCGCCCTGCCCGATCGTCCGGCGTGGCAGCCGCGCCCCCTGCGCTTTTAGAACCCGATCGCCTCGCGGCGGCGGCTCTCGTCTCCGGCTTGGCGGACGTCTTTGCCGCCTTGTTCATATCGGCGGCTGCCGCCGAAGTTCGCACAGCCCCCGAGCTTGCCGCTTTCTTACCGGCCCGCTCTGCTGCACTTGCAGCCGATGTCTTTCCAACAGAAGTAGAAGCTGCTGCGGCTTTGCCAGCGACGACCTTGCGCGCCTGCTCCGGCTTACGCGGATTCGAACCCCGGGCATTGCCCTTGCTCGCCGCCGTCGCGCCTTTCGCTGCCGCCTTTTGGCCCGTATGGCCCGTATGGCCCGTA
>CBIHOQ010000060.1:0-27289 GCA_966212065.1 uncultured Burkholderiaceae bacterium | reverse complement strand
TGCTCGGTCACGTTCGTCCGGAATCGTCGGTCACGTTGGGCCGGAATACCCACCACCGCTCCAGGCGACAAAGTTCGATGTAGAAGTCGCGCTTGAGCGGGTCTTCGACGTACATCAACGTCTTCAGATGGGTCCAACTCAATTCTCTCAGCAGTGCGGAGAGAATTGCTTCGTCAAGAAACACCTCTGCCGCGCGCCGCATCAATCATGCGGCGGATGTCGGTCAATAGGGATGCTGGGACTAGTTCGGTCGTCGTGTCGGGAATTGAGGAATTGGCAGCGGGCGCCGCCCCGATTTCGGCCACGTTACCGGAATCTCGGCAACGGCGGAACTCTGACCGGCGCACCTCGGATTCTCTCCGCGCTGCGGAGAGAATATAACCCTGCACACCCCAGCGGTTTCACGAGTAACGGATCTAGATAAATCTTTCGAGGCTGACGAGCACGACTCACTCGCCCCGCTGGGCGAGGGGAGCGGCCATCTGAACGTCCCTACGACCGTGCGGGCCAAAGGCAGATCCTGACCGTTCGATGTCTCATGCAAATGCATGTCGACCCGGCGCAGCCGGCAAACGCGGTCCGCTGTAGCCCACCAAACCCGGCAATCGATGGTTAGCGACCGGGATCCTCGAATGCCGTGGCCGTTCCCGATAGCCGACTCCGCGCGCGTATGTGGAGCTCTATGCGACGCTCCATCATGCTGACACGAGTTCGGTTTGCAAAACGTCCGCGAGAGGGCGCACTCTGACGCGTCTGCCGGACATCGACGAATTCGCCCAGACGAAGTTCTGGTGTTCGACGATCTTGTCGGCGGTGAGATGCGGCTTGTCGTGAGTCGTATGAAGGTCGGACACCACGGTGGTGTCTAGGGTAAGCAGTTCTGCGCGGCGAGCAGTGGCGTTGACGCAGAACTCCGATGCATACCCGCAAAGCAGCACGCTATCAACGTCCTTTTCCCTGAGCTGCTCTGCAAGCGAGGTGTTTTGAAACGAATCACCGACAGTCTTAAAGATAGCCCCGTCATTCTGCTCGCGGACGAGCTCGGCGGGTAACTGCCACGCGTCACTGCCGCGCGCCAACGGTCCGTCGGCATCACTCTCGTGCTGCACGAAAAAGACAGGCGCGTTCTTGCGGCGCGCTGCGTCCGTAATTCGATTGATGCCGGCGATAACATCGCCTGCGCGATATGCGGCAGCAGGGCCGCTGAAGAACATCTGCTGTACGTCGACAACGATTACGGCAATACGGGACATGCAAGCCTCGCAGGACGTTAGTCAATGGGGGGTGGGTCTCAGTCAGGGCCCCGCATCCTCCGGCTTGGAGTTCCCGACCTCGACAAAGCGGCTTTGTACCGCGACCAGTTGGTCATCGGTGGTCGCCACCGGCCACAACCGTGCATGCTCCGCGATTTGGCGATTGTGGTCCTTTAACGGGCTCATTGCCGCAGCCGACTTCCACACCACGGGGCCAATTCGGCTGCTCCTGCCCGAGGGCGCACCCACCAACAGGCAGTAGGGTCCAAGAGGAAGCGAGACAAACGGAAGGGCCGGACTAGCGCGTACTCGCCAGTCGATGAACGGCGCCTCGCTGATGAGCAGGGGCATGGGCAGGCCGTAAAGCACACTGAAATCGTATAGCGCCAATTGCTCGCGCATGCCCGCGTACATACGCCGGATATCGTCGACAACTGCGGCGCGGATTTCATCCTCGAACATAGGTTCCTGCGCATAGCGTGCGAAGGCCTCCTGGGCGCTCAACTGATATGCGCTGAACAGGCTGAGTTCCACGCAGTCCTGCGTAGCGCGCTGGACCTCCGCGATAGTGCCGGCTTCCTCGGGCTTGCCTAACTGCGCTGCCCTCAAAAAACGAGCAAGCCCCGCCGCCTGGATCGCAGGACCTTCCATAGGCGCATCGTCGTCAGCATCCTTGTCGAGCGGCACGTAAATGTATTCCTCGGCTGCGAAGCGCGACTTCTTCCCTTCGTCAAACTTGATTTCGCCATCGGCGCAGTCAAGATATCGAGTACCGATTCGGCCGTGCTCCCAAACCCAATTCTTTAGGAGTGGGCGCAGCGGATGCAGCGTGTCCTGATTAGCCATTCGAGTCTCCAGATGCCCCCAGCATAGGTCCACGTGGCCGCTTGCTCTGTGTGGGACGGACATGGCATCGAATTTAGCCGGTGGCTCAGCCTTTTCAAATCGGGTCTCTGCTGGCCGGGCAGGGACTGACGGTGTCACCGCAGCGTATCCCGCTCCTAAGTCTGCCTGATCTTATAGAATTCCCGCGGCAGCGCGTCGCATACGTTCACCACAACCTCCGACCACATACCCATGCGTACTCTCGTTGTACCGCAAGCATGACCGCTTTCGCTATGTGTTCACCCGAGACTGGAGCGAGGCCAAAGGCGCCTACGTCGTCCGGCAGCAGGATTTTGGCCTCGGCCCGGCCAAAGTTCTCGAAGCCCGACCCAATGTCTCCTTGATTTCCTGGGTGGCGCAATACGGCGTGCCGTTGGCGCTTCGGATCGCCGCCCCGTATGTCTTCAGCAACGTCGGTGTTCAGGCCGGGTCAAGAGCGGCGATTTGGGAGTACTGGAAGCAGCAAAAGGATTCCAAGCCAACGCAGCACAACGCGCCGAAATGGAGTGCCCCTTGTCAATGGAGACGGCGTATGAATCGGCGCTCGATTCAGCGTTCGTGGTAGATCGCAAGCCAAACGGTTTGCTCTTCGGCACGAGTCCACGCAACCCGGTGCCGGCAATGCGGCTCGATCAGCACGTAGTCGCCGGGATGCATGTCGTGAAGCGTCGAATCCCCTTCGAACTCGAGCGCGGCCGCGCCCGATAGCAGTACAACCCATTCGGCGCGCGAGTCGTCGTACCAGAACCCTTCGGGACTCGCGTGTCCCATCGACACGATCCGCTCCACGTTCAGGCGCTGCCCCGTGACGAGCACGTCGATGCGCTCTTCGCCGCCGGGCTTCGCTTCGAAGCTGAACAGGTTACCCGATTGAAGTTGCATGGCTCGACCTCACGTCAACTACATGGCCGGCGCTTTCGGCGCGGTCACCGATCTTCAGTATCGGTCCGGCGTCGTTGAAAGCAAGCTCCGATTCGGCGTTCATGCGCGATACGAGCGTGAGCGTGCACCCGCGAAGGCGATCAGCCATCGTTCGGCGTATCGTGTAAACGTTTGATGCCCTGCAAATCCGATAAAAACAGCACGGTTGAATGTGAGCGCAGCGGTATCCGACTTGCAATCAGACATCGTCGCAAGGCGGTCTTCACGTGCCCGCGGCAAGCCATCGCTCCGATGTCGGTACGAGGCTAGACGGTTGCAAACACCACCGCGCCTTGATGGCCGAACTCGGTAAAAAACCGCATGAATCGATACGTTTCTCCGTTAATGCCCAGCTCGTTGAGGCCCGAGCCCGTTGCTTCGAGAATGGCATCGGCGACGTCGTTCTGAATCACCGCGCACTGTCGGAGGTGCTCTTCCGACAGCGGTACGTCGCCGACGTATAGCGCGCTGGTGCCGCTGCCTTTGCTCTTCACCATAACGAGGTGACCGCCTTTATCCAGGGCAAGCTCCAAGTACTCGGACAACGTTGCCATTGCTTCCACGCCGGATGCGACGCCATGTCCAGAAGTCGACTTCATCGCTACCCCCAATTCTCACTTTCTGCTAGCCATCCTACTCCACGGAGCGGCCATTGGGGCGGTGAAATGATGTGCTGACATCGCATGCTATCGAAGATGCCGACAAGGACCCCATAGTCCATGGCGCGTTGGACGGCGTTCCGCCCCGAAGCAGGATGCTAAATTGCGGTCGCAGCCGTTGCTGGGTTTTCTCCGGCCGGGATTTGATGAAGCGAAGGATTCCGTCTTCAAACCTCCCGGCGCTAAAGGTGCCTGGGCGAGAACACTAATGCAGCGCCTTGCCCCGAGAACGAAGCCGATTGCTTTTGTTGCAAGCCGCACGAGGTGCGTGTTATTTATTCGCCCCTGAATATAAAAATTCCGAGGGCATCCATCGGCATGCAGCGTAGCTATCTATTGATCGGGAGCCTGCGTTGGAGGGAGACGCCTGCGAGTGCAGATGCGACCCGCATCCCACAATGGTTGCTTCTCAGTTCGACCGGTACCAGGCCTTCGACAGTCATCAACTGGCGAGCATGGGCTATACCGCGCTCGCCGGATGCTATCTCGCGGCGGGTTCTCCTGCGATTAGTTTGCTGCTTCACCCCTCGGTCATAGGCGATGGCCTAGCGTTGAAGCCCATCACCTACCATTGGGCCAATCTTACTCTTGCGTATGCCTGCTTGAACGCTCGTATCGGTATTCGCCCGTATTGATGCTCGATCATTGAGGATAAGTGCACGGCGCAGGCAGCGGTTTGGGTTAACGAGGTCCAACACAGTACTGCTCGTCGGTGACCGGCTCCATCCACTCGACGTTCTTTCCGTCCAGCGCTTCCTGAATCGCGATGTGCGTCATGGCGGTTGTGGGCGATGCGCCGTGCCAATGCTTATGGCCCGGCGGACACCAGATAACGTCGCCGGCGCGAATCTCAACGATGGGCTCGCCCTCGCATTGCGTCCAACCGCAGCCCGCGGTCACGAGAAGCGTCTGCCCGAGCGGATGCGTATGCCAGTTCGACCGGGCACCCGGCTCAAAAGTCACGCTCGCGCATGACACACGTGCGGGCGGCGGCGGCGAGTTGAGCGGGTCGATGCGCACGGTGCCGGTGAACCATTGCGCTGGGCCAGCAATCGACGGCTGCGAGCCAGGTTTCTTCAGATGCATCTGTTCCTCCTTCATTCATCGAAGCCGGGAAAAAGCTCCTTGAGCTTGGCCACCGCGGACATGGCGCTCGGCCACCCGGCATAAAAAGCAAGATGGGTCGTCACCTCGACCCGTTCCTCATGAGTGACGCCGTTCGCTGGGTGCTTCCGGATTGGTATCCGACGTTCCCTGGGCTGCACGTCTTCTATCCGAGCCGGCGCGAATATTCGAAGGCGCTGTCGGTGGTGGTCGACGCGTTGCGCACCGACACGTAGGCGCGAGGTGTCAGCCTACCAGAGGCCGGGGGGCGCGCTGGCGTACTCGTCGGACGAGCTATCGTCGAGCCGACGGCTACTGCGGGGGGGGGGGGGCGGTGGAGAACGTGGCTGGGTAGCAATGGTTGACGCCAAAAAGGGTCGCCCACGCTGTTGTCGCATTTGACAACAAGCTGGCGTGTTGGCATACTTGCCAACAATGAAAGCTCGACTGATCCATCGCGACAGGATGGCCTTCGATGACGGTGCAATCCTTGAAATGGTTATTTGGGAACTGCCAACACCGGTCGAGGGCTGCTCGCATAGCTACAAATATCGGCTGTTCTACGGCTATGCCGGCAATCGTGTCGTCGGATACGACAATGAGCGGCCCAAGGGCGACCATCGGCACATCGACGGCGAGGAAGAGCCGTATCGATTCACCGGCCCGGAGGACCTCATCCGGGAATTTGTCGCGGAAGTCACGCGTAGGAGGGCACAATGAAAACCGCCACCATTCGCATTCGTCGGAACACTACGGCGGCGCTCGCGGAAATGGGCGAGCGCTTTATCAAGGCCTGGCACGAAGGCAAGTCCGATACCGATACGTTCGAATTTGAATCGCCCAAAGCGCTATTCACCGTCCTGACGCCAAAACGCTGGGAAATGATCGAGCGTCTACAGGCGCTTGGCGAGGTCAGCTTGCGTGCGCTCGCGCGGAGTCTGGAGCGTGACGTGAAGCGGGTTCACGAAGACGCCGCAGTGTTGCTCGATTGGGGGCTGATTGAGCGCACGCCGAACGGCAAGCTCCACGTCCCGTACGAGAAGATTCATACCGAGTTCGATCTACTCGCAGCGGCCTGACGCACGATTCTCCGGAACCGTGCCTCGGTGATGAACCTGCACATCGTTGTGCTCCGCGACAGGGCGTGCGCGCGTCCGGCGGCCAGGCGCTCGCTTACGCCGCGTGGATGTTCCTCTTCTTTTGGCTAATGCCGTGCCTGTTGGTCGCCGTGCGTGGACTGCCGGCGCTGCTGGAATCGGCGAACTCGGATCCAACGGCAGTCGGCTCCTCGCTCGCCGGCGGCCTCGCGTCGATCGGGGCGTACGGCCGAGCGATCTACGCCGCCAGTTGCCGCTCAACCGTCACGGCCTTGACCCGACTCGCAGACGCAAGCGCCGCGAGACTGATGGTGGCTGTCGCCATCAGATACAGGCTCGGCGCGTTCCGGTCCGCGGTCACGCTGATCATCCATGTCACGATCGCCGGCGTAAATCCGCCGAATACCGTCACGCCTAGGTTATAAGCGACCGACATCCCCGTAGAACGCGTCGCCGCCGGAAATAGCTCCGACATGAGGGCCGGCAACGCACCGAAATAAATCGACTTCAACAGCGCGAGCCACGCAACGAGGCAGAACAATGTCGCCGTCGACAGATGATTGCCCGTATATGAGAACGCGGGATACACCGTGAGCAGCAACAGCAGCCCTACGATCGTCATCTGCGTGAGCCTGCCGATGCGGTCCGATAGATACCCCGCAATCGGCGTGACGATCGTGAGAATGGCGCCGCCCAAAATGATTGCAGCGAAGCTCGTCGATGTCGGTAGATGCAGTTCGCGGATTCCAAACGTGGGCAGGTATTGCAGCATATAGTTGACGGACGTCGACATCGCCAGTGCCCCCGCCGCGACGAGCACCATCCGCTTTTGGGAGAAGAACACATCGCGCACCGGCGTCTCGGTATGCACCGCATTCGTGAAATCAGGTGCGTCTTCGAGGAACCGCCGCAGGTACCATCCAACCGGCCCAATCAATAAGCCGAAGAAGAACGGAACGCGCCAACCCCAAGCATCGAGTGCGTCATGCGAGAGCAGGCGGGCGAGCGCGAAACCGCACGTCGCAGCCAGCATCAATGCAAGGCCCTGCGTAGCAAACTGCCAACTGGCGAGGAAGCCTCTTCGGTGCGGAGCATGCTCGATCAGCATCGCCGTCGAAGCGCCAAACTCGCCCCCCGCCGAAAAGCCTTGGATCAACCGCGCAATAAAAACGCCAATGGGTGCCGCCAGCCCGATGCTCGAATAGCCTGGAAGCAGCGCCACCATCGCCGTGCCCACCATCATGAGGCCGACGGACATCATCAATGCCGCTCGGCGTCCGCGCTTGTCGGCATAGGCGCCGAGTACGATGCCGCCAATCGGCCGGATCAAGTACGACGCGCCGAATGTTCCAAAGGTCAGCAGCAGCGATGCCGTTTGATTCGTCGTCGGGAAGAAGTGTTTCCCGATATAGATCGCAAAGAACCCATAGATTGCAATGTCGAACCATTCGAGCGCATTGCCTGCCGAAGTCGCGACGACGATTTGCAACAAGCTCAGGGGCTTGCGCGCGGGCAAGGAGGAAGACGGGCGGTGACTCATCGCAAACCCCTGTAGGTTGGCAGACGACAATGGAATGGAAGGAAGGCGGCGCTCAAGCCCCTACGTGTCTTACGAGGACGTCTGCACGATGGCGGATCCGGTTGCTGACGAGCGAGCCATCGATGCGCCGGCGCGAGCGGCACGAAGGACCCTCATGCGCTGCGCGTCTTCGCCGAGATCCCACCAAACTCCAGCCATCACCCCAAGCGCCTCGCGTGCGACCGAGCCGAGCAGATGCTCGTTCGGCGCGTGTTGGGAGCAAGCAGGATACGAATGCGGGATCCAAAGCGTCGGCAATCCGAGCGTATCGGCGAATACGTCGTTGGGTACGGTGCCGCCCAGGTTAGGCAGCAGCGCCGGCTTCTTTCCTGTCGTCTTCGCCATCGATGCAAGCACCCAATCGACCCAAGGATCTTCGGGGTCGAGGCGCGTCGCCGCAGCGCTTCGCGTGACGGATACCTGAACGTCGGCGAAGCCATGCCGCGCGAAATGCGTCGCGAGATATTCGGCTGCATTCGCGCTGTCGGTGCCGACTACATAGCGCAGCTGACACGTTGCGCGGGCGATAGGCGGAATCGCATTGACGGGCGCGTCGGGGTTGCCGGCTTTGAACGCGAGCACTTCCAGCGTGTTCCAGGCGATGACGCGTTCGGTGGGCGTGAGGCCAGGCTCGCCCCAGTCGGGATCGATTGCAGGGCTGTTGTCGTCGCCGCCTAATTCGATGTCGGCGAGCGCCCGACGCACCGCATCGGATATCGGCGGCGGACGCAGTCCGTCGACCATGATCGCGCCGCGCCTGTCGACGAGGCTGGCGATCGCGTGGGCCAGCACGGTAGCCGGGTTGCGCAGGACACCGCCCCAGTTGCCCGAATGGTGCGCACCTTCGCGCAGATCGACGGTCAAGTCGAAGTTCACGCCGCCCCGCGAGCCGAGAAATACGGTCGGGCGTTCGGCGCTCACTCGCGGGCCATCCGATGCGATAAATAGATCGGATGCAAGCGCGTCACGTTCCCGCGCGCAGATTTCGTCGAGACCGGGCGAGCCGATCTCCTCGCCCATTTCGAAAATGACTTTGACGTTGTAGCCGAGCCGACCGCCGCGCGCGTCGAGCACCGCGCCGAGTGCCGCGAAATTGATGGAGTGCTGTCCTTTGTTGTCGGCGCTGCCCCGGCCATACCAGCGGTCGCCATCCACCGTGGTCTGCCACGGAGCCAGGCCGGCGCGCCACTGGTCGTCGTAGCCGCGCACAACGTCGCCGTGGCCGTAGGTCAGCACGGTCGGCAACGCAGGGTCTTCGATTCGCTCGGCGATCAGGAAAGGCACGCGCTGCGCGACCGGATTCGCCGCTATCCGGCAAGTGAAGCCGAGCCGCCGCAGCGTCGGTGCGATTTCGTCGGCTAAATAGGCCTGCAACATGTCTGCCCGAGACGGGTCCTGGCTCTCGGTGCGTATTCCGATGCGCCGCGTGAGGTCTTCGAGCAGCCGGCCCGAATCGTAGGCGGCGAACGCATCGCCGATGGCCCGCCGGCGCGCACTATCGGTGGTTTGGCTCGTAGGCATAGCATGTCCTTGCTGGATATTGAAACCAAGCTTAGGAGCGCCAAAAATTCGCAACAATTTCAAGTTTGTCGATTAGCCTTGCTCAATTGGCAACGCACTTGGGATCAATGGAGCCGGTCATGCTGCACGGAATTGCACTGCGGTACTTCGTCGAAGTCGCCCGTACCGGCTCGCTCGCGGCCGCCTCCGACAACCTGCACGTCGCGGTGTCGGCGATTAGCCGTCAGATCAGCAAGCTCGAAGAAGACGTAGGGGCGCCGCTGTTCGAGCGGCTGCCGCGCGGGATGGTGCTAACTGATTCGGGCGAGTTGCTGGCCGAGCATGCGCGGCGCACGCTGCTCGAGGCCGATGCGGTGCTCGGCGAGATTTCGGCCGGCGAGTCCAAAGGGCGCCGTTTGGTGCGGATCGGCTGTACGGAGGGCTTCACGCGTTCATTTCTGCCCGCGGCGCTTGCGCGTCATCGCGAAGGCGCCCAGAACGCGCGCTATGCCCTGCGCTCGGGTACGCCGTCGCAGGTCGAGCATTGGGTGGCGGTGGGCGAGGTCGATATCGGCGTCGCCTTCTCGAGCGGCAACACGCCCGAATTGGATGTCGTTTTTTCGATGGAAATGCCGGTCCGTGCGTTGCTCGGATCGCAGCATCCGCTCGCATCGCGTGCATCGTTGACGCTGGCCGATCTGCAGGCCTATCCGATAGCGCTACTCGAACGCGGAACCACCGTCCGGCAATTATTCGAGCTCTGCTGCTCGACGCGCGGCATTCGGATAGAGCCCGTGCTAAGCAGCAATAATTCGGCTGCGCTGCATGCGTTCGCTGCGCTCGCCGGCGCCATCACATTAGGAAGCTCTGTCGCGCTCAAAGGATGGATGAACGAACGGTCGATGGTTTGGCGACCGATCGATGAACCCGTGCTGAGCCAGCGCGTGCTGCAAGTGACGACGATGCGAGAAAGGCGATTGCCCCCGATCCTCAAAGGCCTGCTGTCCACCATCATCGAGCTGCTTACCGAGGAGTGAGCGCTTGCTGCCGTGCGCTCGCTTATCGGAGCGCATTACGGCGGAACATGGCTTGCTCGCTTCCCTTCGATGGGCGATACCTGCCGTTGGCGTTGCGTTGTTGTCGCGACAAATAGGCCGCCTTTGGGCGAACGGGGTGTTTGCGGGCGTTTCCGCAGCGTTGGCATTTATCGCATTGGGCGTGAGTGCGCGCCGCAGCCATCGGGCCGGTTGATGATGGGGTGGCTTTCCGGTCGCGGCGCGTGCGGCTTACTGCCCAATCTGCCAACTCAACACGGGATGCGTTGCGCCGGGGAGCATCGCCCAGACGCCGTTAGGCCCGAAGTCGTATCCGGCGAACGAAGCGGGATTGCTCATCTGCGCGGTGGTCAGGCCATTCGTCGCCGGCACTTGCGTACCCGAGTAGACGCCGATGTTGGCGCCGGTCGTCTCTTTGTTCCAATAGACGTCGTTGCCGATCGTGCCTGAGTTGAGCGTCGTGATGCCGACCGCCGGCAGCAAGTTCGGGTTATCGGGCGGATTCGGCTCAGTTACCTGTCCTGTTGCGAACGATTGCGTGATCGTGCCGGTGTTGGCCCCGACGAGACCGGCCGCACCGGGCATGCACGCCTGTTCCGCGTTCGGTCCGCAGTAGTCCGGATTGAACGATACGTTCCCCGTCGCATAGGACTGCGTGACCGTGCCCTCGTTGCTACCGACGAGGCCGCCGCCCCCCGACGAGTGCGCGAACGCATTCACCGCCCCGGTCGCGAACGACTGAGAGATCGTCGCACCCGCAGCGTTGTCGCCGACGAGCCCGCCGTTGTCGCCCTCGGAATCGATGGACACGCTGCTCGACGACCGCGAGATCGTGCCGCGATTCTCCCCGACGAGGCCGCCGACGATGGAAGCATAGGCGAAGCCGGAGAAGACGCTCGTGTAGCCCGACGTATTCGCGCGCGCAATCGTGCCTTCGTTGATTCCGGCGAGCAGCCCATACGCCGCGTATTGGCCGTAGCCGTTGCCGTTGCCTATGCCGCTCACGCCCAGGTTGCTGACTAGGCCCGTCGGGCCGATGAAGCCGAACAACCCTTGAGTTTGGAGCACCATGCCATGCTCGCCGTGATCGCCGGCGACCGATTGATAGATCGAAAGGTTGTTGATTCGCTGCCCCAACCCGTTGAACTGCCCGGAAAACGGTGTGTCGACGTTGCCGAGGGGCACATAGTTGCGATCGGTCGACGCGCTCGCGTCGATGTCCGTCCCGAGCGCGTAGTTGCCCGATAGATTTTTCGCGACGTTTTGCAAGTCAGTGTACGAATTGACGAGTGCATACCCGGTGATCTGGTCGCGCAGTCCGCTCATCGGCGCGGGCACCCAAGCGGTGTTGGCCGTTTGCGTGCCCGGCGTATAAGTCCCGTTCATGTCGTAGAACGCGGCGACGTTGCCCAGACTCTTGGACCAATCGATCGTGCCGAGATTGGTGACGCTTGCGCCGTTGTCGAGCCCATTGGCGTCGGCGCGCAGGGTCACATTGCCGGTGCCGCGATTGGCAAGCGTGGTGCCGGCTTCGATCGTCAGCGATCGGTACGCGCTGAGCGTCAGCGATCCCGCGCCTCTCCACTGCAGGCTCGAAGCGATATCGATGTCGCCGCTCGCGCCATCGTCCGCCGTTGTCGTGACGCCGATCGACGTCCCCTTGTTCAAGCTGCGCTGTAGCGCGCCCGCCGCCGCACCATCGACCGCGAAAGCCGGCGTCGTGATGTTCCATTGCTTCGCCTTGACGAGCGTGCCGTTGTTAAACGACAGCGTGCGTGCGTCGACATCGACCGTGCCCCCGCTGCCGTCCGCGTTGCGCGCTTCGATCGGGCCGTGCAGGGAGACGTTGCCGGTATCGGCGACGAGCCAGACATGGCCGTCGCGCGTGGCCGTGCCCGTTGCCCGAATCGACGCGTGATTGCCGGCGAATGCGAAGATGTTGCCGTCGGCGGCTTGCAGGCTCACTTGTGCTGCGCGAACGCTGCCGAAATTGATGACCGAGCCGCCGCTGCCCGTCTGCACGTACACCGGCTGCCCGCTCGAGGCGTCGCCGAGAAAGATGTCCGCGCCGGTGGCCAAGCCCGCCACGCCCTTGGGCGCACGGATCTTACCCGCGTTGACGACGGACGAGCGAGCCAGCAGATAGACGTCGCCGCCGGTCGAGCCGATGGTGCCCAAATTGACGACCGATGCGCTCGAGTCGCCCTTGAATGTGGGCATATTGCCTTTCATGAAGGTGCAATTGCAGGTGTCCAGCGTCGAGGCAACGAAGCTGCCGCCGGTCGTGATCTTGCCGCCGGGGCCGACGACGATGCCTTGTGGGTTGATCAGGTAGACGCTGCCCGTCGCGGAAAGCGCGCCAAGGATGACCGACGGGTCGCCGCCCGTGACGCGATTCAGCGTGGCGCCGGTGCCGTTGTTGAACGATACGCGGTTGCCTCTGCCGATCGAGAACTGCGACCAGTCGATGACGCCGCGCGAGCCCTTTTGATCGATTGTCATAGCCGATCCGCTCGTGCCGATCGTGCCTGCACCGGCGACGAACGTGCCGTTGGTCGGGAGCGTGCCGGCTGCTGCGGAGCAGGGCAGCGAACCCGACGCCAAGGCTGCCATTGCGGGGGCAAGCGAGACGAGTAAGCGGCGCGGCATGAGTGCTTTCGCGCGGCTAGCGCTTGGCTCGGACAAGCGCTTCTGGACGGATGCTGAATTGCGATGCGAGATGCCGATGCTCATAGCCGTTCCCCAAGAGATTGGATTGAGATCGCAACTGCTCGATGCACCTGGGCGTTCGGCCCGGCCGTTTCACGATAGTGCTTGCTGGCAACGGGTTCCTCGTTTGATGGCCGCTGAACGCGCCAATTGTTCGTACTTTTCGGTCGAAGGCGCTTAGGGAGAGTACAGCTCGCAGCCGAGCGGCGAGCGCGCCGCGCGAGTCTTCAGAGCATGCCGCGGGCGGCCAAATGGCGGTAAAGGGCCCGCACGCCGAACTGCCACGGCGCGATGGCGGTCGACAGGCGCACCGTATTGACGAGCGCGCCCAAGGCGGGCGTGGAGATCGTCACGACGTCGCCAAGGTGATGCGTAAAGCCCTCGCCGGTGGCATCGCGGTCCTTAATCGGCGAGAACATCGTGCCGAGAAACAGCATGAAGCCGTCCGGATATTGATGATGCGCACCGCATGTCTGCGCAACGAGGTCGAGCGGATCGCGGCTGATCTCGCGCATATGGCTTACGCCGTCGAGTATGAAGCCGTCTTCGCCGTCGATACGCAGCGAGACGCTGGCTTCGCGGATGCTGTCGAGCGTGAAGTGCTCGTCGAATAACCGCACGAACGGACCGATCGCGCACGAGCCGTTGTTGTCTTTCGCCTTGCCGAGCAATAGCGCGGAGCGGCCTTCGATGTCGCGCAGATTCACATCGTTGCCGAGTGTCGCCCCCACGACGCCGCCCTGCGCGTTGACGGCCAGCACGATCTCGGGCTCGGGGTTGTTCCAAGCCGACGTCGGATACAGACCGACATCGGCGCCGAAGCCCACGGCCGACATGGGCTGCGATTTTGTGAAGACTTCGGCGTCTTCCCCAATGCCGACTTCCATGTATTGCGACCAGGCGCCTCGGCGTTTCAGTTCGTCCTTCAGCCGCATCGCGGCCTCCGAGCCCGGGCGGATCTTGGCCAGATCCGTGCCGATCAGCGCGTGCAACGAGGCGCGAATGTCGGTCGCGCGCCCCGGGTCGCCGCCGGCCTGTTCTTCGATCACACGTTCGAGCAAGCTGACCGCGAACGTCACACCGCAGGCCTTGATCGCTTGCACGTCGCAGGGGGCGAGCAGGCGTAGGCCCGACTCGGGTGTCGTGTCCACGCTTGCGTTCAACAACGTATGGACGTCGCCTAACGATTCGCCCGGCACCGAGCGCGCGAAGGCGGCGACATCATGGCGATCGAAGAGATCGCTCGTGGTTGCGGCACTCTTGGTGATGTCGAACACCTTCGCCCCGCGGACCACGACGACAGAGGGCCCATCGATGGGCGCGCCGCGCCAGACGCGCCCCACCAGCAGCGCGCGGTCGAGGTCGGAGGGCAGGCATGAAGCGGGATCGAGTGGCATGGCGAGGGGCTCCGCAAAAGGTAGAGGACGTTAATCGATGAGAGCGATGAGAGCGGCTGATCGAGCGGACAGCGCGGCGCAGGCGATTGGGACATCGCCGCATCGCCTGCCCGGCCCGGGCTTCGCTTAATGCGAATGACGCGGATTGCCGCGCGTCTCGATCACCTTTAGATAGAGCGTGGCAGGCTCGAGGCATCCGCCCGTCGAGAGTTGCCCGACGAACTGACGGTAGATTTCCTGCCATGGTGTCTGCGACGCCGGTACGGTGGGCGCCGGTTCCGAACGGCGCGCCGCTAGCTCGGCTTCGTCGACGAGCAACTCAATGCGCCGCGCGTTCAGATCGACACGCACGCGATCGCCCGTGCGCATCAGCGCCAGGCCGCCCCCTGCCGCCGATTCGGGCGACATATTGAGAATCGACGGGCTCGCCGACGTGCCGCTCTGCCGCCCGTCGCCCATGCAGGGCAGCGAGGTCACGCCGCGCTTCACGAGGGCCGCGGGCGGCGCCATATTGACGACTTCGGCGCTGCCCGGGTAGCCGAGCGTGCCGCAGCCACGCATGACGAGGATGCAGCGCTCGTCGATGGCGAGCGAGGGGTCGTCGATGCGGGCGTGATAATCCTCGGGACCGTCGAACACGACGGCGCGGGCCTCGAACGCATTCTCGGCGCCGGGCTCGGCGAGATAGGTTTTACGGAAGGCGTCGCCCACCACCGACATCTTGATGATCGCACTGTCGAAGAAGTTGCCCGACAGCACGATAAAGCCGGCACCGTGCTTCAACGGTTCGGCGTACGAACGAATGACGTCGCCGTCGGCATCGGGCGCGGCTTCGACGATTTCGGCCATGCTGCGCCCGGAGACGGTCATGCACTCGCCGTGCAGCAAGCCCGCTTGCGCGAGTTGGCGCAGCACAGCGGGCACGCCCCCGGCGCGATGAAAGCTTTCGCCTAGGTATTCGCCGGCCGGCATGCAGTTGACGAGCAGCGGGACGTCGGCCCCCAGCCGCTGCCAATCGTCTAGCGTCAGTTCAACGCCCATGTGGCGGGCGATGGCGATCAGATGCGGCGGACAGTTCGTCGATGCGCCGAGCGCCGAGGCGACGACGATCGCATTCTCGAATGCGGCCCGCGAGAGGATATGCGAGGGCCGGACGTCCTCGCGTACGAGTTCGACGGCGCGCTTGCCCGTTGCATAGGCCATTTGCCCGCGCTCTCGATAAGCGGCCGGAATCGACGCGCAGCCCGGCAGCGACATGCCGAGCGCTTCGGCCAGGCTGTTCATCGACAGCGCCGTGCCCATCGTGTTGCAATGGCCGATCGAGGGCGAGCCGGCGGTGGTGAGCCGCATGAAGCCTTCGTAGTCGAGCTCGCCCGCGGCGAGCAGGTTGCGGGCATGCCAGATGACGGTGCCCGAACCCACGCGCTTGCCCTCGTACCATCCGTCGAGCATCGGGCCGCCCGAGAGCACGATGGCCGGCATATCGACCGTCGCGGCGGCCATGAGCGCGGCGGGCGTTGTCTTGTCGCAGCCCGTGGTCAGCACGACGCCGTCGAGCGGATAGCCGTGCAGGATTTCAACGAGCCCCAGATAGGCGAGATTGCGATCGAGCGCCGCCGTGGGTCGGCGGCTTTGCTCGGCCAGCGGATGCATCGGGAACTCCATCGGAATCCCGTCCGCATCTCGGATGCCGGCTTTCGTGCGCGCGGCCAGCTCGATGTGGTGCCGATTGCAGGGCGCGAGATCGCTGCCCGTTTGCGCAATGCCTATGATCGGCCGGCCCGATTGCAATTCCTCGCGCGTCAAACCGTAGTTCATGAAGCGTTCGACGTAGAGCGCAGTCATATCGGCATGCGTCGGGTCGTCGAACCAATTTTGGCTACGCAGCCGGCGAGGGGGCGTCGATGACATAGGGCTTTTGTTCTCCTGATTGATAAGTGCGCCGGTGCCGATGTGGGGGCGATGCCGGCTGGGCGCTCAGTGCTCGCGCACGAGCCCCTGCGTCAGCACGTTCTGGGGCAGGCCCGGCACCGGCGAGCGGAATGCGAACAACCCGCCGGCCAGCGTTTCGCGGTCGCGCTTCGCTTCGCTCAGTCCCTTGAGCGCCGTCGTCACGTACGCCGTACGCAGATCGTCTCCACCGAATACGAGCTTCGTGACATTCGAGCACGGAAAAGCGACGGTGTCGATTTGCGTGCCCTCGCTCGAGTAGCGTTCGATACATCCGCCGCCGAAAAGTGCCACCCACAGGCACCCATGCGCATCGACGGCGATGCCGTCGGGATGCGCGGTGCCTCGCACCTTGATGAACGGCCGCTTGTTCGAGAGCACACCGTGCTCGTCGAGGTCGGAGGCGTAAATCGTTTGGCCGAGCGTGTCGGTGTGATAGAGCGTGCGTCGATCGGGGCTCGTCGCCGGGCCGTTCGCGATGGTGATGCCGGCATCGCGCCGCTCGATCTCGCCGTTCTCGCCGACTCGGTAAAGCGCGCCGGTGGGCTGACTTTCCACATCGTCCATCGAACAGAACCACAAGTGGCCCAGCGGATCGACGAAGCCGTCGTTCAAGCGGTTCTCGGTTTGCTCGCGCTCGACGTCCTTGAGTTTGTCGAAGGTGCCGGTGCGCGGATCGAACCGGAAAAGGCCCTTGCGCAACCCGCAGACGAACGCGTCGTCGGACGCGGGCACGATGAAGCACGGCTCGCTCGGCGCCGGCCAGGTCATTGTCTCGTGCGTCTCGCTCGCGTAGCGGTGTACGTGCTTGCGTTTGATATCGACGAAATAAACGGCTTTATCGCTTTTGCTCCATATCGGCCCCTCGCCGAGTTCGGCGCCTAGGGGCCAGATGCATTCGGGTGAAATCATGAGGAGGCTCCATACCACCCCGCATCGACAAAGTATTCGCGCGCCGAGCATCGGGACCCGTCGTCGGATGCGAGAAACAAGGCCATACGTGCGACATGCTCGGGCTCGACCCGCTCGGGTAGACATTGGTCGGCAACGAGCTTCGCCTCGCTATCGGGCGATTGCCACAGCTTCATCTGTCTCGGTGTGCGCACGGCCCCGGGAATGATCGCGTTCACGCGGATGCCCGAGGGGCCAAGCTCTCTTGCGAGCGCGCGGGTGAGACCTTCGATGCCGGCTTTGGCAGTCATATAGATCGATAGGCTCGGCAGCGCGAGATGCCAGGAGATCGAGCCGAGGTTCAGAATTACTCCGTTACCCGCACTCTTCATGCCGGAAGCCGCATGCTGGGCGCAAAAAAATTGGTGCCGCAAGTTAACGGCGATGCGCTCGTCCCAGTAGGCGGGCGTGATGGAGCCGAACGGATGGCGGTCGTCGTTCGCCGCGTTGTTGACGAGGACGTCGATCGTGCCGGCTTGCGCGTAAATCGCCGTGAATGTGCGCTCGATGGCGTCCGTATCGCGCAAGTCGCAGCGGTGGAACACGGGTGGGTGCTTGCAGCCGCTCAGCCGCTCGGCGAGCGCGGCCGAGTCGGTTTCGGCGATATCGAGCAAGAAGACCCATGCGCCTTGCTCGGCGAACGCTTCGACGATCGCGGCGCCGATGCCGGTCCCGCCTCCGGTGACGACGACGGTCTTATCGACCAAGCTCGGATAAATGGCGTACGACATGCAAAATTCCACAGTTGAAAAAAATGCCGCCCATGCCGGGCAGGTTTGCACCGCAACGATCGGCTACTTCACGATCACGATCACGGTCTCCGTCACGACGGCTTAACGCCGATTCGTGCGCGAGACCACGTCGATCCAGACCGCCAACACGAGGATCGCGCCTTTGGCGATCATTTGCCAGTAGGCATCGACATCGAGCATCGACATGCCGTTATCGAGGCTTGCCATGACGAGCGCGCCGATCAGTGCGCCGTAGACAGTGCCCGACCCGCCCCGCATCGACGTGCCGCCGATGAAGCAGGCCGCGATTGCGTCGAGTTCGCCCATGGTGCCGGCCGACGGCGAGCCGGCCGCGAGCCGTGCCGTATTGACGATGCCGGCGAATGCGCACATGAGCCCCATTAGCGCAAAGATCGCGAGCTTCACGCGGTTCGTGTCGACGCCCGACAACCGTGTCGCCTCCAGATTGGAGCCGACCGAATAAATGCGTCGACCGAATACCGTTTGCGTGGCGACCCACGTAAAGATGCCAAGCAAGACGAGCACCAGCAGCACGGGAACGGGAATGCCGCCGTAGCTGTCAAGGATTGCCACGAATGCCAACAGGATGACCCCGGCCCCGACGATCTTCATGCCGTCCTGCCACAGCGGCGGCACGGGCAGGTCATAGCGGCGCCGGTTGCTGCGCTGGCGCGCCGTCACGAAGGCGAGGACGGCGAACAGCAGCAGCGCGAGCGCATCGCCGGCTAGACGCGGCAGATAACCTTGGCCCAGGAAGACAATACGGTCGGAAACAGGCGCAATCGTAGAGCCGCCCGTGATGCCGAGCAGCACGCCGCGATAAGCGAGCATACCGCCGAGACCGACGATGAACGAGGGGACGCGCCGATAGGTCGAGAGCCAGCCGTTGAAAAGCCCGGCGAGCATGCCGAGCGCGAGCACCATCGGAATCGTCGCTTCGATCGGCCAGCCGTGGTTCGCATCGAGAATGGCCGCGACGCCGCCCAGCAGGCCAAGCAGCGAGCCCACCGACAAATCGATTTCGCCGGCGATGATGACGAACACCATGCCGCACGCGAGCATGCCGCTGATCGCCATCTGCCGCAGCAGATTGGAAAGATTGCGAGGTGTGGCAAACGCGCCGTGCGTCAACACGGAGAAAAAGAGCCAAATGAGCGCGACGGCCAGGAGCAGCGCGAGGATCTTGTAGCGGGCGAACCATTGGCGGATGCGGTCGGCGCCCGCCGGTGCCGCGCGCTCGCGTGCACGGGCGGAAGAAATGTCCGGTGTCATACGGAAGCCGTTTCGTTGGGGTGAGCGGCCGCGGCCCGGTGCGCCGGTTCGATGGCGGCCTTGAGAATGGCCTCTTGCGTGAGGCCGTCGTTGACAAAATCGCCGCGCAGCTCGCCCTCGCCCATGACGAGGACGCGATCGGCGAGACCCAGTACCTCGGGCAACTCGGAAGACACGACGATGATCGCCATGCCTTGCTTGGCGAGCCCGAAGATGAGCTTGTAGATCTCGAACTTCGCGCCGACATCGACGCCGCGCGTCGGCTCGTCGAGAATCAGCACCTTCGGCTCGGTCAGCAGCACGCGCGTGAGCACGGCCTTTTGCTGATTGCCGCCCGACAGATGAGCGATGGGCAGCAGCGGATGCGCCGCGCGCACCGACAGTTGCTTCATCGACTTGTGAATCGTATCGAGTTCGGCGGCGGCATCGATCGAGCCGCGTTTGACGAAGCGCTGCAGCACGGAGAGCGTAATGTTCTGGCCCACGCCGAGATCGGGCACGATGCCGTGCGCCTTGCGGTCTTCGGGCGCCATGCCGATGCCGGCGCGAATCGCATCGCCGGGCGCGCGCACGCGTATCGTCTTACCTTCCATGACGACGGTCGCGCGGCACGTGCCCGGGTAGGCGCCGAAGATCGCCTGCATGAGCTCGGTGCGTCCCGAGCCGACGAGCCCCGCGACGCCCAGAATCTCGCCGCGGCGAACTTCGAACGAAACGTCGTCGACACGCTTGCGCCGCGGGTTCGTCACGTCGAAGCAGGTGACGTTGTGCGCTTGCAGCACAACATCGCCGATCTCATGCGGCTCGCGCGGAAAGAGGTGCGTGATCTCGCGGCCCACCATCAGCGCAACGTTGCGCGCGGGCGGCATGGCGGCGAGCGGCGCTGTTTCCACGTGCCGTCCGTCCCGAATGACGGTGACCGTATCGCAGACCGCTTGCACTTCGTCGAGCTTGTGCGAGATGTAGATGCAGGCCACGCCGCGCCGCTTCAGATCGCGCACGATGTCGAGCAGGATGCGCGTTTCGGTGGCCGTGAGCGAGGACGACGGCTCGTCGAGAATCAAGAGGCGCGCTTGCTTGTTCAGCGCCTTGGCGATCTCGATCAACTGCTGATGGCCGCCGCCGAAGTTCATCACGGGCTGCGCCACGTTGATGCCCTCGATCCCGAGCCCGCGCAAAAGCTCGTCGGCGCGCTGGTGCATCGCCGCATAGTTCATGCGCCCGCCGGACAGCGTGATCTCGTTGCCGAGGAAAATGTTCTCGGCCACCGAGAGCTCGGGCACGAGCATAAGCTCTTGATGAATGATGACGATGCCGGCGCGCTCGGTGTCGCGCACGCTCGACGCTTTGAGCGGGGCGCCGTCCCAGCGAATTTCGCCGTCCCACGTCCCGTGCGGGTACACGCCCGAGACAATCTTCATCAGCGTCGATTTGCCGGCGCCGTTCTCGCCGCACAAGCCGACGCATTCGCCCGGCGACACCGACAAGTCGATGCCGTCGAGCGCCTTGACGCCCGAGAACGTCTTGACGATGCCCTTGAGCGACAGCAACGATTTTGCTTGCGCCATGCGTCTCGTTCCTTTGTCCGCAAAGAATGCCCTAGTGCCGAAGGCGCACGGCCGGCCTGCGCTTCGAGGCCGGCCGCTCACATCGGTGGGCTTTGGCTTTTATTGACCCGAGAGCTGCACTTGCGTGTAGAAGCCGTCCTTGACCACGACGTCGACGTTCTTCTTCGTCAGCAAGATCGGCTGCAATAGCACCGTATCGACTTTCTTCTTGCCGTTGTCGTATTGCGCATTGAACGCCGGCTTCTGACCCTGGGCCAGGTCGACGGCGAGCTTGGCCGCTTCCCCAGCGATCAGCTTGATCGGCTTATAGACCGTCATGGTCTGCGTGCCGGCCATGACGCGCTTGACTGCCGCGAGATCGGCGTCTTGGCCCGAGATGGGCACCTTGCCCGCGAGCTTTTGCGCGGCCAGGGCTTGAATCGCACCGCCGGCCGTGCCGTCGTTAGAGGCGACGATCGCGTCGATCTTGTTGTTGTTGGCTGTCAGGGCGTCTTCTACGATGCGCAGCGCGGTGGCCGCACTCCACTCCGGCACCCACTGCTGGCCGACCACCTTGATGTCGCCCCGATCGATGGCGGGCTTAAGCACTTTGAGCTGGCCTTCGCGCAGCATCTTCGCGTTGTTGTCGGTCGGCGCACCGCCAAGCAGGAAGTAGTTGCCCTTCGGCTTCGCATCGAACACGCCCTTGGCTTGCAGCTCGCCGACCTTCTCGTTGTCGAACGAGATATAGGCATCGACGTCGGCGTCGAGGATCAGGCGGTCGTACGAGATGACTTTGATGCCGGCTTTCTTGGCTTCCGCGACGACATTGCCGAGCGTTTTGGAATTGAACGGAACGATGACGATGACGTCGACGCCGCGCGAGATCAGATTTTCAATCTGCGAGATCTGGCGCTCTTCGCTGGCGTCGGCCGATTGCACGGAGACGGTCGCACCGAGCTTTTGCGCCGCGGCGACGAAGTAGTCGCGATCGCGCGACCAGCGTTCGACGCGCAGATCGTCAATGCAAAAGCCGATGACGGGATGATCCTTGCTCGCGTGAGCGAGGGGTGCGGCCAACGCCATGCCGGCCAACACTGCGCCCGCGACGAGCGAGCCTAAAACGGAACGACGCTTTGCGAATGCCATGTCTCCACTCCTTTTTTGTCTATTGGTCGTCGCCTAGTCAGCTATGACAGCCGATAATGCGGCCGGTGCGCGGGCGACTCGCGCGGCCGCGGGGCGTTTCATGCCGTGCCCGGCCCGCGTATCCTTGCACTCGCGGCGGCCGGTCATCGGAGTGCGGCCATGGTGCCAGCGGCGCCGGGCTGGCCACAATTGCGAAATTGCGCAGCGGCGCTAACGTTTCTTGCCGACGCGCGCGCCGGCGCCCGCACGCGCGGCATTCGGGCCTAGAATCGCTAGAGCACCGAAAAACGCGAGAACGATAGGAGACAACCCCATGCGCCAGGCCGCACCCGGGAAACCCGCGCAGCGTCCCTTAGCGAGGCCGGGGCAATGACCAAGCCGGTCGCGCCGCAAAAGGCGCATCGCATTGCGCTGCTGTTCAACGCGAATAAGGTCTACGATCGCGAGATCATTGCGGGCGTCGGCCAATACCTGCTGTCCACGCGCGTGAGCTGGAATCTGTTTCTCGAAGAGGATTTCCGCTGCCGCCTGGCCGGCATCGAGCGTTTCGACGGCGACGGCATCATTGCGGACTTCGACGACCCGGCCGTCTCCGATGCGCTTGCCGATTGCCGGCTACCGGTCGTGGCAGTGGGTTCATCGTTCGAAGACCCTTCGCACTATCCGGCCGGCGTCCCATATATTGCGACGGACAACCTCAAGCTCGTTTCGCTCGCCTATACGCATTTGATCGGCGCGGGCTTGCGGCACTTCGCGCTGTACAGCCTGCCGCTTTCTAACGAACACCGTTGGGCGCATCAGCGCGAGCTTGCCTTTGCTCGCCTGCGCGGGGCCGAAGGGCGCACGCGCGAACAGATCGATGCCGAAATCTATCGGGGGCTGTCCACCAGCGCGCCGACGTGGAATCAAGCGATCGAGCAATTGACGCAGTGGCTCGATGCACTGCCCAAGCCGGTCGGCATTATCGCCGTGACCGACGCGCGGGCGCGGCAACTGCTGCAGGCGTGCCTGATCGCCGGTATTCCGGTGCCCGAGGACGTCGCGATCATCGGCATCGATAACGATCCGCTTACGCGGACGCTCACGCGCATTCCGCTGTCGTCGGTCATACAAGGGACGGAGGAGATGGGGCGCACCGCGGCCCACTTGCTGCACCAAATGCTGCATGGCGCGCGCTTTCCGGGCCGCACGATTCTCGTGCCGCCGGTCGGCATCAACGTGCTCGATTCGACGAAGCACCAGCCGCTCGCGAGCCCCTATGTGGCGCGTGCCCGGCACTTCATTCGACAATACGCGTGCCAAGGCATCCGCACGGAGCAAGTGGCCGATTATGTCGGCGTGTCGCGCTCATCGCTCGAAGAGTATTTCCGCCGCGAGCTGCAATGCACGGTGCATCAAGACATTCTTCGGCAAAAGCTCGATGCGGCGAAAGCGCTGCTAGTCAAACGCGATATGTCGAGCGCCGATGTGGCGGTGCGCTGCGGTTTCAAATCCGTGCAGTATCTTCATGCTGTGTTTCGCCGCGAACTCGGCTGTACGCCGCGCGAATACCAAGAACGCGAGAAAGCGCGAGAGACCGCGTGAACGAGGCGCGTGCAACCATGCTTCGTGTTTTTTAATCGAATTTAAAACTTTTCCTTATGATGAGTCCTGCTACGTTGTCGCATGAACCTTGGGGCACGCTGTCTGGCGGCGAAGCCGTTCATCTCTTCACGCTGCGCAACGCGCACGGCATGCGCGTGTCGATCAGCGAACTCGGCGGCACGATCGTTTCCTGGCACACGCCTGATCGCGCGGGGCGGCTAGGCGACATCATGCTCGGGCACGATACGCCGGAGGAATACTGGGCAGCGACGTCCTATATGGGCGCACTCGTGGGACGCTGGGCCAATCGCATCGCCGGCGCGCGCTTTACGCTGGACGGCATTGAGTACAGCGTCGATCGCAATGAGGGTGGCAATTTGCTGCACGGCGGCGCGACGGGTTTTCATCGCGCGATCTGGCAAGCACGCGAGGAGGACTGCACGCTGTTAATGACGCTCGATTCGGAAGAAGGCGACGCGGGCTTTCCGGGCAACGTGCACGTCGAAGTGCGGTATACGCTCGACGATGACGGCGAGCTAACGATCGACTATCGCGCGAGCACCGATGCGCCGACGCCGCTCAATCTGACGAGCCATGGCTATTTCAATCTGGCGGCGCAGGCGGGCGCGGACGTTTTGGGGCACGTGCTGTCGATCGATGCCGACGCATTCTTCGAAGTGGATTCGACGCTGATTCCTATCAGGCAGGCCGCCGTCGCCGGGAATGCGTTCGATTTTCGCGAGGCGGCGCCGATCGGGGCGCGCCTCGATTGGCCGCACGAACAGCTTTCGCTCGCGCGTGGTTTCGATCATTGCTACATTTTGCGCGAAGCCGCGGCGGTGAATGGTAACGGCGACGACAACGGTGGCCGCGGGGACCAGCGGCCCGTGCGTGAAGTGGCGCGGCTTTACGACCCGGCGAGCGGCCGCGTGATGACGGTGTCGACCGATCAGCGCGGCTTGCAGTTCTATACGGGGAATTATCTCGACGGTGTGCGGGGGCGCAACGGCACCACCTATACGCCACATGCCGGGCTTTGTCTCGAGGCCGGCGGATTTCCGAACCAAATCAACATGGCTGATCGCGAAGACGTGATCTCGCGCCCCGATAAGCCGTATCGGCAGGTGACGAAGTATCGCGTTGGCGTGCAGGGCTGAGTAATCGAACGGAAGGCATTCACCGGGCCACTGCGTTCTGAGAGCCGGCGGTCGGCACCGCCGGTCCCATTCGGGGATGACCTTCCCGTGCGCGGCTTGATTGTATGCGCGCGCATGCACTGACGACGGCGCTTCATCGGGCCGTCAAACATTGACGACGCTTTGGCGGGTAATTAATTCTCTAAATGCGATTTGCATTCGGTAACTTTTTCTTCTGATTTCAATTGCAGTCTTTTCTGTTAAGTCACAGGTAGAACCTGTGTAGAATTGCGCGACCTAAATGCCGGATTATCCGCCGGGCCCGCCAATGCATACCAACCTGTCTGTCCAAGATCTCCGGAAAATCGCCACCGGAATGCAGAACAATCGGCTATTGACGCTGTCGTTCCCCGAGGGCGATGCGCCGTACAGCGTTCTGTTGGTGAACCGCCTTGAAGGCGAAGAGTCTCTGTCGCGCGATTTCCGCTTTGTTATCGAGATACTGTCCGATAACGCCAAGCTCGATCCAAAGGATTTCGTCGGCAAGCTGATCTCGGTGCAATTGCTGCGCAACGACGGCAGCTTTCGGCATTTCAACGGTTATGTCTTTGCCTTCCGGCTGGTTAAAACAGACGGTGGAATCGTTTTCTATGAGGCCGAGGTGGGCCCGTGGCTTAGATATCTGACGCTGCGCAAAAACAACCGGCTGTTCCTCGATCAGGACATTTGCGGTCAGACGGGCATCATCTTCAAAGACTACGGCACGCTGCCGGTGTGGAAGTGGAAGGTCCGCGAGAAGGACGCCTCGATGTCGATGGCGTGTCAGTTCGACGAGCACGACCATAACTATGTGCACCGTCGCTGGGAGCATTTGGGGCTCTGTTACTGGTACGAGCACACGGCAACGGGGCACACGCTGATCGTGTCGGATCCGATCCGCACCGAACCGGCCATCGACGGCGAGAGCCCGGAGATTCCCTACCAAAGCGAGGCGGGCTCGCAGGAAGCGGACGGTATCGCATCATGGTCGCCCTTTGAGCAAGTCACGTCCACGCACGTTGCGGAATCACCCACCGACTTCAAGGACCCGGAGCGGAATGCGCGGACCGGCGGCTTCGTCTATGGGCGAACCTATGCATGGAAAGCCCGTGGCGGGCCGAAGCTGGAATGGTACAAGTACGCCGGCGCGTACGGGCATCGCGACACCGACGATGGGCAGCGGCAAGCCAACCGAGGCATCGAAGCGGTCGAAGCAATGGCGCGGCAATACGAAGCCACCGGCAACAACCGCTTTGTGATGCCCGGACGCTGGTTTGAACTGACGGACCACTTTGGCCGCTCGATCAGTGCCAGCCGCTACGATGATCAATATTTGATTACCTTCGCGCACCACGTTGCGACGAATAACTATCTGCAGGGTGTCGGCGCGAAGTCGGCGTACAGCAACCGATTCAGGTGCGTGAGCAAACGCACGCCTTGGCGGCCGATGCGCGGGTACAACAGCGTCAACACGCGCATCCTGGCGCCGCAGACGGCGATCGTCGTGGGGGTCAAGGGCGAGAGTGTTTTCACCGACGAGTACGGCCGGTGCCTCGTGCAATTCCACTGGGACCGCGAGGGCAAATATACGACATGGGTGCGGGTGTCGAGCGGCTGGGCCGGGGGCGATCAAGGCATGAGCGCGCTGCCGCGGATCGGCTCCGAGGTCCTCGTTATGTGGCTCGATGGCAATCCTGACCATCCGATCGTGATCGGCCGCATGCAGAACGCCTTAAACCCGTCGGCGTGGCAGTTGCCGCATCAGCGCGCGTTGACGGGCATTCGCAGCCGTGAACTGGTGGGCGATGCGGGCAATCGCGGGGGCGGTCGCAGCAATCACCTGGTGTTTGACGACACGGCGAAGGCCATTCAAGCGCAGCTACGGTCCGACCATGCTGCCACTCAGTTGTCGCTCGGAAGCATCACGCGCATCGAGAACTGGTACGGTCGGCAAGAGGCACGCGGCGAAGGCTTCGAGTTACGCACGGATGCCGTGGGCGCCATTCGCTCGGGCAAGGGCATGTTGTTGAGCACCGAGGCTCGTGCGCAGGGCAAATCGCACATCGCGGATGTCAGTGAGCCGGCGTCGCGGCTTACTCTGGCGCAGGCCTTGCAGGCGCAGCTGGCCCAGCAGGCTCAACTGCATCAGGCGCAGGACAGCGGCGGCGACCAGAGTCGCGTTGCCGATGAACTCAAATCGCAGGCGGATGGCATCAAGGGCTCGGGCCTTGGGGATGGGTCCTTCCCGGAACTGAACGAAGCGCACCTGCTGCTGGCCGGCGCGGCCGGCATCGCGATGACCACGCCGGCTACCGCGCACGTAGCCGGGGGCCAGCACGTGGCGATCACGTCCGGCGTGAACGTCTCGGTGGCGAGCGGCGGATCGCTGTTTGCGAGCGTTTCAGAAAAACTCTCGCTGTTCGTGCAGCGCCTCGGCATGAAGCTGGTCGCGGCCAGCGGCAAGATCCAGGTGCAGGCGCACAGCGACGATATCGAACTGACGGCGCAGAAAGCGGTGCGGCTTGCCTCCGTCGCGAGCAACATCGAAGCGGCCGCGAAGCAGGAAATTCTGCTGACATCGGGCGGCGCCTATATCCGCATCAAGGACGGCAACATCGAGATTCATGCGCCGGGCAAGATCGACATCAAGGGCGCGCAGCACTCGTTCGCGGGCCCGACACAATTGTCCAGCACGCTTCCTACGATGCCCGGTTCGCAAGGCAACTACGATCAAGCGTTTATTGCGCATT
>CBIHOQ010000059.1:0-28219 GCA_966212065.1 uncultured Burkholderiaceae bacterium | reverse complement strand
CATTGTGCGACTCCCTTTACGCGAGTTCTATAACGCCCATGGCTTACCGCTTACGATGCGCTGACGATATCGGCGCGAGTTTGCACCGGGCGGGTATCGAGGCGGCCGCTCAGCAACCGGAAATAGTCGTCCGTTTTTTCACACGCTCTCGATGGGGATGAATCAAATGAAGTTCACCGGAACCATTCTTTGGTCTACCGCCGCGATCGCACTTGGCTTGGGCGGTATCGCCTCCGACGCCTATGCAGACTGCAAGCCCGCTCATCAACTGAAAACGCTGACACCTGGCACGTTGACAATATCGACGATGATGCTGCCGCCTTACAACATCCCGAGCAGCGATGGCTCGATGTCCGGCGTCGAAGGGGACATTCTCAAAAAGATCGGCGATATGGAATGCCTGAAGATTCATGCTCTACAGGTCGATACCGCTGCGGAGATCCAGTATGTCATGACCGCCAAGGCTGACATGAGCGCTGGGAACTGGTATGCCACTGCGGAACGGGCGAACGTGCTTGGGCTCACCGTACCGGTTTATCTCGATCAGGCCGGCATTTTTTCCAGGGAGGGATTCACGAAGTTTTCCCAACTCAAGGGGAAGACAGTGGGGACGGTTCAAGGCTACAACTGGGTCGGCGATCTGCAGACGATGTACGGCGACAATCTGAAGCTTTACCCGACGCCTGTGGCCCTCGAGCAAGATCTTGCGGCAGGACGTGTCGATTCAGGGGTCGACAGTCCAGGCGGGGGTGTTTACGCGCAGAAGAAGGGCGGATATCCGGGTATCAAGATCAAGATTGCCGATCCCGATCCGAAGATCCGCGCATCGGTCGAGCCCGCACAGATTGTGTTTCTTTATCCGAAGAGTAGCGCTCAGTTCGGCGAGGCACTGAGTGCCGACATCGTCAGTCTCCGCAAGAGCGGCGCGATTGCGGAAATTCTCAAATCATACGGGCTCGATCCGCGCAGCGCCGACGTCGGACCGGCGCGTCTGATCAAGTGAGGGGCCAAGTGTGAGGCATTAGCGTAGTCCCGCCTGCCGCGAAACCCTCGTCTTTCTTTTGCGCCCGGTCGGCTGTGTCGAACTTTGTCACCTGCCGGCCGGGAAGTTAAACGCCAACGACCGAGAACAGCGAGAGATGAGATGACTATCAAGATCAAATTCATCAACCCGTTCGGTACGCCCCGATACAACGGCTTGATCATGGAGACGCTGACTCCGTACTTGCGAGAGGGAACGGAACTCGTCGTGGTGAACACGAGCCATTGCCCAGAGAACATCGACTACTACTACAGCAAGCACCTCATCGAAGAAGCGATTTTCGAGGAGGTCATCAAGGCGGAGTCGGAGGGATTCGACGCTGCCATCGTAGGGTGCTGTTACGACCCAGGCGTACGAGTGGCCCGCGAGCTCGTGGATATTCCCGTCATCGTCCCGCTCGAAGCCACAATGTATTTCGCGCCGTACTTCGGACACGATTACGTCGTTGTCACGGACCACCACAAGGCCGTTCCGTACCTTCGCGACCTCGTTCGTCTGTATGGACAGGATGCGAATTGTCGCGACGTCTCATGTATCAACTGGTTTGTCACGGACATGATCAAGGACCCCGATGGAGTTGCGAGAGATGCGATCGCTGCCGCGGCGAACGCCATGAAGGAGAGGGGTGCCGAGACCGCCATCCTAGGTTGCACGATCATATCCGCGAGCTACGAGCGATGGCTTCGAAAGACGGGTGAGAGGCGCAATGCCACGGTTTTGAACCCGAATACGTTTGCGCTCAAAATGGCCGAGTCCCTTGCCGATCTCAAGCGCCAAGGAATCTATCAGATAAGTCGTAGCGGCTACTACCAGCAGCTGCAACAACACGACCCGGTCGAGTATGCCGAGGTGCGGAAGCGCTTCGCGAACCGCGGGTAACCCAAGGCCCGAATTTCTCGGGAGGATTGAGCGCAAAGTTGCGTTTGCCGGCGCAACTGGTCCCCCGCTTCATGCTGGCTATCTCCCCCCAAGCTCACACATAGGGTGTGGCGCGTGCACCCTCCCCAAGTCCCCATCTGCTGCCGCTGCTATCGAGATTGCTCGTTGGACCAAGGGCGGCCTGCGAGCTTGGCATCCGTATTTCTACCTAGGAAAACATCGATAAATAGCTAATTTGACTAAGCTAGTTGACAAGGCTATATGGCTAACCTAGCATGAAAGCGTCAACAACCCGGGGAACAAAATGTCCGTCGATCGCAGAACCTTTCTGACCGGCGTTGCCGGTGTGGCTCTCTCGGCCGTCGTCAAGGTCAAGCCGGCATTCGCGCAGACCGACGCGATCAGGATTGGCGTGCCCACCGGCATTACCGGAAACTGGTCGGCACTGGGTGCGCAGATTCAACGCGCTTGCCGCCTGTTCGCCAAGGTCACCAACGCGAAAGGCGGTATCGACGGTCACCCGGTCGAATTCTTGTACGAGGACACCCAAGGCGATCCGGCTGCCTGCGTGCGCAAAGCGACCGAACTCGTCGAAAGCCGCGGAGTCAAGCTGATCACGGGGATTATCTCCAGCCCCGAATCGCTCGCGATCATGCCGCGCCTGGCCGGATGGAATGCGTTGTATCTCGCGCCCATTAGCGGCGTGGGCTCGCTGACCGCGGCCAATTTCGTTCCGAATGTTTTCCGCACCTGTACCTCCGGGCCGATGCGTGCGCGAACCATCTCGCTGTGGCTGGCGAATTCCCCCAAGCGGCGTTTCTTCACGATCGCGCAGGATTACGCCTGGGGTAAATCCAGTCTGGCGACCTTCGAGAAACTGATTGTCGAGATAAAGAAGGAATCAGTGGGTAACGTTCTGACGCCGCTCGGTACGAAGGATTACTCCAGCTATATCGCGCGCATCCGCGAGGCTAAGCCGGATGTTCTGTACGTGGCCATGAGCGGCGACGATGCGACGGCATTCCTGAAGCAGGCGGCCCAGTATCGGCTGCCGGACAGCATGGTGATCGTCACCGAGACGCTGGATCTATTCAATACCAAGCCGCTGGGCGACGCAGGCGTGGGACTGTATGGCGTAAGTCAGTACAACTACGCTTACGACGCGCCCCGCAACGCTGAATTCGTCCGCTTGTTCAAGGCCGAGTACAACGACATCCCGGACACCTGGGAGGGCGAGATGTGGCAGTGCCTGGAATTTCTGGCGGAGGGCATTCGCCGCGCGAAGTCGACGGATCCCGCCGCGATTCGCACCGCGCTCGAGGGCCTGGAAATCGACAGCGTCAAAGGCAAGGTGAAGATGCGCGCGTGCGATCACCAGGCCGAGCAGCCCGTGTTCGTGGCGCGACTGGTCAAAGCTCCCGGGATCGCTTACCCGACGCCGAGAATCATAGAGACCTTACCGGCCGACAAGGTGATGCCCGCTTGCCGCAAAGACACATACGACTGAGCTTTAAGTATTACGTGACATCAGGTGACGAAAATGGACACTGAAAGGATCTCCTTGCGTGCGCTGGCAGACAAATGGCTTGCGCCGACGCCCACGAGACCGTTGCGCGTTACCCGGTTCGGACGGACCGCGAACGGTGTCCGTTTCGTTTCCATTCGAGTGCTGCGACCGAGCGATCCGCTGACCATTGCCTTCTTCTATCACGAAGACCGCATCTGGCGTGTGTTCCCACCCAGAACCGCGCTGGTAGCGATGGCGCAAGCGTACCAGCAAGTCGCATAGTCATCGTGAGCTTGGCTATTTATGTGGGTCGATCATCCGCGTGATTCCCCGTAAAAACTCGGCTCTTCTTCTAGCTCGGTCCTCCATGGACGGAACCGCCTCAGGTGTGAATGATGTTCTGGCAAGTCTTGCTTGGTCTTTCACTGAACATGCTCGCGGTCGCTTCACTACTTGCGATGCTGACAGTCGGTTTAACGCTGATCTTCGGGATCATGCGCATCATGAACTTTGCTCACGGTGCGCTTTATATGTTCGGCGCTTACGCCGGCATCTCGGCGGCAAGGATCGTCGATAGCTTTTGGGTCGGGCTGTTGGTGGCGCCACTCGTTGCGGGACTGGTCGGGAGCGTCTTCGAGTACTTCCTGCTGCGGCGGCTCTATCGCCGAGACGGCGGAAGCTTCCTGCTGATCACGTTCGGCTGGAGTCTTGTCCTTACGGAACTGACTCGACTGATCTGGGGTTCGAATTCCCGGGACGTGCCGCTACCCGATAGCCTCGCCGGCGTGGCCTGGATTGCCGGCGAGCCGTTCCCTATGTATCGGCTGTTTCTGATTGCGTTCGGGTTCTCGGCGCTGCTGCTGTTGACCCTCATCATCTTGCGCTCACGGCTGGGCCTGCTGATCCGCTCTATTTCGCAAAACGCGGAAATGACACACGCGTTGGGCATCGACGTCGGCGCCATTCGTTCGCTCACCTTCGCCGTGGGCTGCGCTTTCGCCGGGCTCGGCGGCTACCTTGCGGTGCCCCTCATCACCGGCTACATCGGCATGGGAAGCACAGCCATTATCGATTCGTTCGTGATCGTGATGATCGGCGGGATGGGTAGTTTTCTTGGTTCCGCCGCGGGCAGTGTGCTCGTTGCTGCTGCGCAGACCTTCGGCAATTTCTATTTGCCCAACTTGGCTCAGGTCATTACGTACGTCTTGATGATTGGTGTTCTCCTGTACCGCCCGGGCGGTCTATTTGGCGAGGAAGAGTGATGAAATTCGCCGTTCCGTTGGCCGCAGCGATGGTCGCTGCTCCGTTTGTCCTGCCCGGGTTTCAGATAACCCTGCTGACCGAGATCCTGATTTTCGCGCTTTTCGCGATGAGCCTCGACGTGCAACTCGGCTATGCCCGCATGTTCTCGTTTGGACAGGTGGCTCCCTATGGCGCGGGAGCCTATGTAGCGGCGTTCGCACTCGTGAACGGGTGGTCGCTGCCGGCGGCGATCGTTGTTGCGATCGTGCTGGTCACTCTGATCGCTATCCCGATCGGGTGGCTGTGCACTCGAGCAAGCGGTGTTGCATTTGCGATGCTGACGCTCGCCTTCGCGCAGCTTGGCTTTGCGATTATTTTCAAATGGTCCAACCTCACCGGAGGTTCGGACGGGCTGACAGGATTCGCGCGAAATCCGGGGCCATTTGGATTTAGCGGGTTCGCGTCGCGGGACGGCTTTTATTGGCTGACCCTCTGCATCGTGATGGGCCTGCTCCTGCTGATGCGAGGCTTCATGAGATCGGCGATGGGCACGGCGATCGTTGCCGCTCGAGAGAATGAACGCCGAGCCGTGGCGATCGGCTATGAGCCTCGGTCGCTTCGTATCGTTGCTTTTGTCATCTCTCATGCGCTCGCAGGCGTTGCCGGTGCCTTGCATGCCGGGTTCTTGCTGTTCGTATCGCCGGAACTGCTGCACTGGATGCTGTCGGGGCAGGTCATTATCGCCGTCATCCTCGGCGGCGCCGGTACATTGATCGGACCGATGATCGGCGCGGCCCTCTTCATGGTGGCCCAGCACCTGCTGAGCGCGGTGACGGACAGCTGGCCGCTCGTAATGGGCGTTTTGCTGATCGTCGTCGTGATCGCCGCACCGCAGGGGCTGTGGGGACTCAAGGCTACAGTCGAAACTCGGCTTGCTGCCCGCAAGGCCAATCGTTTTGGAGCGAGAAATGCCACTCCTTGAGTGCGTGGGACTGACGAAACGGTGGGGCGCGCTGACCGCCGTCGACCATGTCGATATCGCGGTGAATGCCGGCGAGGTGGTCGCGCTGATCGGGCCCAATGGGGCCGGCAAGAGCACCGTCTTCAATCTGATCGCCGGCGCAATCAGGAAGACCTCCGGCCGCGTCGTCTTCGGCGGTAAGCGAGTGGAGAGCTTGCCCGCCGTTGCCCTGGCCCGCCGTGGTCTGAGCCGTACTTACCAGATCACCTGCCTGTTTCCGCAACTGACCGCGGTCGAGAATGTCCGGCTCGCGCTGCAGGCGTGCGGAACGGCTCGCCTTGGTCCCGTGCCTTCGAGGGCCCAGGTGCGGCGCGAGACGGACGAGGCGCTGGATTGGCTCGCCCGCGTGCGTTTGGCCAGCCACGTAGACACGGTGGCAGGCGTGCTTTCCCACGGTGACCAGCGGCTGCTCGAGATCGCTACCGCTCTTGCCATGAAGCCGAAGCTGATCCTCCTCGACGAGCCGACTCAAGGCATGTCGGTAGACGAAACGCGCGGTACGGTGGCGCTGCTTCATTCGCTGCTTCAGGATACGGACATGGCGGTGCTGCTCGTCGAGCACGATCTGGAAGTCGTCTTTGGGCTCGCGAACCGCATAGTCGTGCTCGATCAGGGTAGGAAGATCGCGGATGGTGTCCCGGAAGAGGTGAAGGCCAGTCCTGCGGTTCAGCAGGCCTATCTGGGAGTTGCTCATGCTGAGGGTTGAAGGCGTCGAAGCGGGCTACGGCTCGGGCAAGGTCTTGTTCGGCATCGACTTCGATGTCCCCAACGGTGAAGTCACCTCCATCATTGGCCGCAACGGAGTCGGTAAGACGACCGCGTTGAAGTCGATCCTGGGTCTGCTGCCGTCTCGCTCGGGAAAGGTGATGCTACAGGGGCAGGACCTCAGCGATAGGCCGGTTCATGCCATCGTGCGCGCCGGCGTTGGTTATGTACCGGAGGGTCGCCAGATTTTCCCCCGGCTGACGGTACTGGAGAATTTGAGAGTAGGGCAACGGCACGCCCCTAAGGTGTGGACCGAGGAACGCGTGCTCGAACTGTTTCCGAATCTTCTCGCACGCGCCAAGAATCTCGGATACGCGCTTTCGGGCGGTGAGCAGCAGATGCTGGCCATTGCTCGTGCGCTGGTGACGGACGTCCAAGTGCTGATGCTCGATGAGCCCACCCAGGGGCTCGCGCCGCTGGTCGTCGAGCAGATCGGCGCGGTGATTCAACGTCTCAAGGCCGAGGGCGTTGGGGTCCTGTTGGTGGAGCAGAACCTCAATCTCACCAGCAATGTATCGGATCGGATCCTCGTGATGTCAAAGGGAAAGATCGTCGAGACGCTCCCGATCGATCAGTTCAGGCGCGAGGAAGAGCGAATCCATCACCAGTGGCTCACCATTTGAGATATTGCACATAACGTCGAGGACAGTCGAATGATCGATATGAGCGGAACGCCTTTGTTGGCCGGTCAAGTTGCGGTGGTGACCGGTGCCGGTCAGGGCATGGGTAGCGAAATCGCGCTTGGGCTTGCGCAGGCGGGCGCCGCTGTCGTCGCGGCGGATGTCAATCCGGAAACGGCTTCGGCAACTGCTGAAGAAATCACCCGAGCGGGCGGGAAAGCATGGCCCATCGTTTGGGACGTAGCCGATCCCGAAGCGGCGGCTCGCGTCGCGGCTGAGGTGCAGGCACTCGCCGGCGACGTTTCGATCTTGGTCAACAACGCAGGTATTCATCGGCGCGGGCAAGTAGGTGCGCCGGAGCACCTGAACACGTGGCATGAAGTCATGTCGGTGAACGTCGACGGGATCATGTACTGCGTGACGGCGTTTCTGGAGCAACTCAAACGCACCCACGGCAACATCATCAACTTGGCTTCAATCCAGTCCTTCACGGCGGCGCCAAATGACACAACGGCTTATTCGACAAGCAAGGGAGCTGTGGCGATGCTCACCAAAGCGCTGGCGGTGGAGTTCGCTCGATACGAGATCCGCGTCAATGCCGTGGCACCGGGCTTCATCGATACGCCGCAGACCGCAATCTCGCGCGCCAATCCCGAGCGTTTGGCGTTCGTGCTTTCGCATACGCCGATGAAGCGCATCGGACGAGCGGCGGAAATGGCAGGGCCGGTAGTCTTCCTTGCGTCCTCGTTAGCCAGTTTCGTCAATGGCGTGGTGCTGCCAGTCGACGGTGGGTTTCTCACCCTTTAATCGAATCTGCAAAGGAAAACAAAATGTCAGCTGAAAGTCGTTTTGAGGTTCTTTCGCGAGTGGGTCCCGGTACCAAGGTCGGTGCGCTCTTTCGGTCGATCTGGTTGCCGGCCCTGCTGTCGTCGCAGCTTCCCAGCCCTGGTGGTGCGCCCGTGCGGCTGAAGCTGCTCGGCGAAGAACTGGTGGCGTTTCGCAACGGAAAAGGGGAAGTCGGTATCGTCCAAGCCAATTGCGCGCACCGGTTGGCTCCGCTGTTCTACGGACGCGTCGAGCAAGAAGGCATTCGCTGCAGCTACCACGGTTGGCTTTATGGGGCCAACGGGCAATGCCTCGAGATGCAGAACGAAGCGGACAAGTCGATCTGCGCCAAGGTCAAGATCAAGTCCTATAAGGCAGTCGAGAAGGCGGACATCGTTTGGGTCTATATGGGTACGGCCGAACCGCCCGCCTTCCCGAAGTTTCCTTGGATCGACCTGCCCAAGTCGCAGCGCAACGCGACGGTCTGGATTCAGGAGTCGAACTGGTTGCAGGGTCTCGAAGGCGAACTCGATAGCTCGCATGTCTCGATCCTTCACACCAATCCGGCGACGATGGCTACGTCGCCGGTCCATCGTCCTTATTCGGCGGTGGATATCACGCCGAAGCTGTACGCCAAGAACACGCCCATCGGCGTGCTCGCTGTCGCACGGCGTAATGCAGACGAGGGTGAATTTTATTGGCGCGCCGCGCAATTCATGATGCCGGCTTTCAGCTCCATCCCGAGCGTCGACTTTCCGATTGGCGGGCGAGCGTTTATCCCGATCGACGACTACAACACCTACACCTGGGACTTCAACTACTACACGAAGGGAGCCTTGCCCCAAGCGTTTCTCGATTATGTGGGCAAGGGGCTCGCCTTCCCGCCGGACAGCAGTTACCACGCGTACCGCCTGAACACAGGCACGATCATCGATACGTTCGTGCCGACCCGTACCGCCGCGAACAATTATCTGATCGACCGCGAGGCGAAAAGCCACTCGAGCCCCACCGGCATCCACGGCTTGAATGACCAAGATCGCGCGATGCAGGAAGGGATGTTGGCGGCCGAAGGCACCGAGGGGCGCATCGTCGATCGCGCCAAAGAATTCTTGGTCGCCACCGACATCGCGATCGTACGCGGGCGTAGGCGCATTCTCGACATCGTCGCAACGGAGGAAAGCTTGGCCGAGTTCCGCCGGATGATTCAGGACGGCACCGCATACTCGGTGGTACCGCTCGACGTCGTCTGCGAACTGGCCGATTTCGACGCTTTCGTGGAGCGATACGCGGATCAACTCTCGCCTCAGGCGAGCGCCTGACGGGGACGATCATGACGTGGCGACTAGTGACGACGTGCGATAGGGTGTCACCCGATACCCCGGCCGCGTATTCCGATGGTGACAAGCAGATCGCTGTCTTCAAGGTTGAAAGTGAGTATTACGCGACCGACAACGTGTGTCCCCACGCTTATGCGTTGATGACCGATGGATTCGTAGAGGGGGACAAGGTCGAGTGCGCATTGCACGGGGCCGTGTTCCACATCCCGACGGGGCGCTGCCTTGCGCCGCCGGCGGATTGCGATCTCAAGACATATCCGATCAAGGTGGAAGAGGACCGGATCTTTGTCGACCTGTGAGCACTTTTTCCGATGGACATCACAAAGTCAGCGCAATTTGTCATCGTTGGCGCGGGCCAGGCCGGCGGGTGGGCTGCGAAGACGCTCCGAGATAGCGGCTTCGCGGGCCGTATCGTCCTGCTCGGTGACGAGCGACATCCGCCTTATGAGCGACCGCCGCTCTCAAAGGCTGTCCTCACGGGGGCACAAGCGCCGGAGCGTTGCTACCTGTGGCCCTCGGGCAAGCTAGACGAGTTGGAAATCGACTTCCAGCCGGGCTCGTCCGCCGTTGCGATCGAACGCGGCCGTCGCCAGGTCCTGCTTGCCGACGGCCGTGCGGTGCCCTATCAACGGCTGCTGCTGACAACAGGCGCCCGGCCGCGCCGCTTGAACTGCCCAGGCGCGAATCTCCAACGCATTCACTACCTGCGCACTATTCACGACTGTCTGGGCATCGCCCATTCCATGGGCGCGGCGAAGCGTCTGCTCGTCATCGGAGGAGGATGGATCGGGCTGGAGGTCGCTGCCAGCGCGATATTGCAAGGTGCGGAGGTAACGCTCGTCGAAACCGCGGATCGTCTCTGCGGCCGGTCGTTATCCCAGTCGCTATCGTCGTATTTCCTGGACCTGCACACGCGCCGGGGTGTCGATGTCCGGTTGCGAGCGAAGCCGGTCGCCTTCGAAGGCAGAGGGCAGGTCGAACGCGTTGTGTTCGAAGATGGCGCTACCCTCGATGTGTCCGCGGTGGTCATCGGCATCGGGATCGAGCCGAATGTCGAGTTGGCCGTCGAATGCGGGCTCGAGGTGAACAACGGCGTCGTGGTGAATGAAAGTGGCTGCACCTCGGACCCGAACATTTTCGCTGCCGGCGATGTGACCAACCAGCCCTACGGCGGATACCGCATCCGGCTGGAATCGTGGAAGAACGCGCAAGACCAGGGCATTGCAGTCGCTAAGGCGATGCTCGATCAAGAACCGCCCAAGCGGGACGTCCCGTGGTTCTGGTCCGATCAATACGACGTCAATTTTCAGATGCTGGGGATCCCTTCGAGCACGTGCGGGATCTTTCAAAAAGGCGATCCGGCTTCCGGCGCCTTCACGCAATACTTTGTCGAAGGGGATCGGCTCCGCGCGGTTGCGGCTATCAACAGCCCGCGCGATCTGCGTGAGGCCAAGCGATCGATGGCCGGACAACTGCCGTTCGGTACAGCAGAGCTGACTGCCGTGACGTGTGTCGATTGAACGAATCCTAATGAGAGGCAGCACATGAGCAACGCATTGGCATTGGTCCTGGAGTCACCGAAGAACTTTCAGTTGCGCGAGTTTCCGATGCCCGACACCGGAGCGGACGATGCATTGCTGCGAGTCGAGGCTTGCGGCCTGTGCGGGACTGACTACGAGCAGTGGCTGGGCCATATGGCGGACTGGGGCGGCGGCATGCCGATTATTCCAGGCCATGAAATCATGGGGTTTATCGAGCGAATCGGACCCCTGGCGGCGCAACGTTGGAAAGTGAAGGAAGGCGACCGTGTCGCGGTGGAACCCATCATCCCATGCGGCCATTGTGAAGATTGCGTACGGGGCGCCTACACGCGCTGCCAGTCGGATCTAGGCTACGGGCTCTATCAGGGCACGAAGGTCGCACCGAGTCTTTGGGGCGGCTATGCCACGCACGTCTATCTGCACCCGCGGACGATGGTGCACAAACTGCCTACCGATATTGCGACTGAGACGATGACGCTGGTCAATCCGTTGTCGAACGCCCTTCGATGGGTCTATGAAGTGGGGGGGGCCGGCATCGGCAAGACGGTTGTCATCGCAGGTCCGGGGCAACGTGGCCTCTTGGCTGTCGCCGCGGCCAGAAAGGCGGGCGCCTCGAACATCATTGTGACCGGCACGTCTTCGGACAAATCTCGTCTGGACCTCGCGCTCGAACTGGGTGCGACGGCCGTTGTCGATGTGACCAATGAGGATCCGGTTGCGCGGGTTGCCGAACTGACGCACGGCGCGCTAGCGGACGTGGTGCTCGATGTTTCGGCCGGAGCGGTCGCGCCGATCGTACAGGGCGTCGACATGGTCAAGCGGGGTGGGCGCATCGTGCTCGCAGGCCTGAAGGGAAAGCATGCGCTCGATGGCTTTCCCGTCGACAAGGTGGTGTTGCGCGAGGTTCAGCTAATCGGGGTACTGAGCGCCGGATGGACGTCTACCGAGCTTGCCATCGACATGATTCGAAACGATGGCGATAGCCTGAAAGCATTGTGCTCGCATTCGTTTGCGCTCGATAAGGGCACCGATGCCGTTCGTACGCTGGGTCGTGAGATCTGCGACGGCAAGGACGCGGTGCACATTACGCTGATTCCGTCCTGATCGGGGGTAGTCATGTGTGGCCTCTGTGCGCGTGTCGCCTTCGCGCGCCTGGCATCGCAAAGTGACGAAGCGAGCGACGCGCATGCGGTAGCCACCGAGGAGCGTCAAGAAGGTCCTGCGCGTGCACAGAGCGTTTCGACGCTCGCGCCGGAAGAATCGGGGCGCTCTTCGGAAGTTCACGAGGCTTCGGCAGAATCGCGAAGCCTCTGACCACTCAAACCGTTGTTGGAAAAACCGACTGAGTCCCCAACTGAGGCCAAGCCACGGGCGCGGTAGCATCCCGAAGACGTGCTTCGATCGGCTGATCGCTCCTCCACTTCTGCGCGATGATACGAACGCCGTTGATGCCGTTCGCCTCATCGGTGCAGAGCCATAGCAGCGGGTCACGCATTTGTTCGGGCTGGATCAGCTCAGCCTGAGAAAGGCCGCATTCGGTGGGCACCATCCGCGTATTAACGGGGCCGCCGGGAACGAGGACGTTGGCCGTCGCTCCCGTGCCCTCCAAGTCCTGCGCCATGATCCGCGACGCCGCCTCCAACGCGGCCTTGCATGGGCCGTAGGCGCCGATGCCAGGGCGGTACATGGTGTCCAGGCTCGTCGTGATGTTGATGATGCGCCCCCACTTGCGTTCGAGCATCCCGTGCACGAACACGCGCGACATCAACTGCGCGCCGAACACATTGACCCGGAGCATGGCGAGCCAGAGTTCATCGGCGGTCGTCCAGAATTTCGGCTTGTCGATCAGGTATCGCGGGGAATTCCTTTCCGGTCCGATCGCGGCATTGTTGACGAGAACGTCGACGCCACCGAACCGGTCCTCTGCCTCCTCGCGCAGCGCTTCGACTGCTGCTGCATCCGAGATGTCCGTCACGCTCGAGTGGACCCGTCCCCCGAGGCGCTCGATTTCCGCCGCGACTTCGCGGAGCGCGTCCTTCGCGACATCGACGAGAACCAAGTTGGCCCCTGCTTCGCATAAGCCGATGGCGAGCGATCGCCCAATACCGCAGGCCGCTCCGGTGATCAGGACGGTTCTGCCAGAAACATTGCTCATGACTTTCTCCACGTTTCGGTTCATAGGGAGATTGCGTCAGGCGGCGGGCTGAGATGGGGCCGTCTGCGTATATTGCTGCAAGAACGCAAGAACACGCCTGCGGGCAAGCTCGTGTGCCTCTGCGTTGAATCGATCGAGCCGGAAGCGGTTGTAGAAGGCATGTTCCGCCGAGGGATAGGTGAAGAATTCGTCACCCGTACGCTGCCTGCTGTCGACCGTTGCACGAACCACTTCGATGACGGCCGGCGGATTGTGATTATCTTTTTCGCCGAAATGGAATTGCGTGGGACAGTTGATAGCGGCCATCTCTGAGCTCAGCTTGTCCAGCCCGACGCCATACATCGAAACCATGCACGCGAGGTCCGCCTCGACGGCGAGTCGAACCGCCATACGTCCCCCAAGACAAAATCCTAGCACTGCCGGTGCAGCGTTCAATCGCAGCATGGATGCGAGCCAATCAATCGCGGCAATGAGGTCAACCGTGCCCTGCAGTTCGTCGTAACGAGCGGCGTAGTCCACGGCTACCTGGCGCTCGTGCGAATCCTCACCGTTGCCCAGGTTCAGGTTGCGCTCGAGCCGCCAGTAAATGTCGGGCACCAGCACCGCATAGCCCTCCGACGCATAGTCATCGGCAATAGCGCGCATGGCGGGGGTCACGCCAAAGATCTCCTGAATCATGACGAGCCCACCACGCGGGGGCGTCGAGGGCATCGTGAGATAGCCGCCCATCGCCGACGGACCGATTGGAATCAACACATCACGCGATTCGAGTTGCATGGTCTCTCTCTGGAGAAAGGTTAGTAGACAAACGCATTTGGCTAACGTATTGTTGCACACATCAGGACAGCGAAGGAAGCGCAAGAAATGAGCAATCAGGTGCTAGGTCCCTTGTCTGGTGTGAGGATTCTCGAGCTCACGGCAATGATCACCGGTCCGTTGGCGGGCACGCTGCTCGCCGATCTGGGCGCGGAGGTCGTGAAAGTCGAGAACCCAACTGACGGCGACCCCTTCCGGTCTTTCCGCGGCGGCAAGTACAGCCCGTACTTCTGCGCCTACAACAGGAACAAGAAGGGCGTCACGCTCAATCTGAAAGGCGAGCGCGGACGGGAGGCGTTCTTGAAGTTGGTCGACATCGCTGATGTCCTGATCGTAAACTTCCGCGCTGGTGTCATGGAGCGCCTCGGGCTCGGCGTGGAGCGATTGCGCGAGCTGAATCCGAAATTGATCATCTGCTCGATCACCGGATTCGGCGAGACCGGTCCTTATGCCGACCGCCCTGCGTACGACGCGGTGGGGCAGGCGATCAGCGGCATCTCGAGCCTGTTTCTCGGCGAGGATGCCCAGATTACAGGGCCCTCGATCGCCGACAACCTTACCGGCATGACCGCCAGCTACGCCATTCTCGGTGCCTTGTTCGAGCGTGAGCGCACTGGCGAAGGAAAAACGATCCAGATCAACATGCTGGAGTCGACCATCGCATTCATCGGCGACCCGTTCGCCAACTACACCATGGCCGGCATCAAGCCCGAGCCTCTCATGCGCGTGCGAGCGTCTCAGTCCTACGCCCTGCGCTGCGCCGACGACACGCTTCTCGCAATCCACATGTCGTCGCCTACCAAATTTTGGATGGGCATGTTGACTGCACTCGATCGGCTCGACTTGGCGTCGGATCCGCGCTTCAGCGAGCGCATGGCACGATTGGAGAATTACGAGCAATTGGCGATCGAACTGAATAAGACATCCAGGACCCAGACGCGAGACTATTGGATGGCTCGGCTCGTCGAGAACGATGTTCCGCACGCACCTGTCCTGACGCTGCCCGAAGTCATCGACGATCCACAGGTCCGGCACCTTGGGACTTTTGTGGACATCGAGCATCCGGTCCACGGCCCCCAGAAAACGATTCGGCGCCCGGTTCTCTACAACGGGCAGCGCGCGGACCAACCTTTGAACGCAGCCCCGGACTTGGGCGAGCATAACGTCGAGGTGTTAGGCGCGCTCGGCTTTTCGGAAGAGATCATCGCAGCAGTTCAGCGCGGCGAATGATCGCCCGGCGCAATAGCATATTCATCGAGGAATACTGAAATGGCCACCACAAAGATCGGAAGCCACCTCAACGACACCGAACGCCTGCGTATGCGGGGGCGCGATACGTTGTCCGAAGTCGTAGGTGAAATGACTTTCACGGAAGGCTTCTATTTCATCGTGACCGGGCGCCAGCCCTCGGCGGCGCAAATTCGCGTCATGGACGCGGCGTTGCTCATACTGATGGACCACGGGCTCACGCCTAGTGCACTTGTTGCACGCTTGGTCGCCGATTCCAACCCCGACGATATCCAGGTTCCGCTGGCCGCCGGCGTGCTGATGGTCGGCAACCGTTTTGCAGGGACGATGGTGGGTGCCGGTCGTATCCTGGCGGAGGGGATGGCTTATTCTGGGGACAAGGGCGCCTGGGCGCATGAAGTCGTGCAGAAATTCCGTCAGTCGAAGCTCCGGATTCCGGGCTTTGGCCATCCCCATTACAAAGGCACGGATCCCCGCGCCGACCGGCTTTTCAGCATTGCGCGCAACGCCGGCCTGAAGGGCGAGTACATCGAGCTTCTCGGCTTGCTGAGCGAAGCGATTGACAAGGACGCTAACAAGCACGTCACGCTTAACGTCACCGGCGCGCTTGGCGCAGTGCTCCACGAAATCCAGTTCCCGGTCGATGCGATGCGCTCGGTCGCTGTGGTAGGGCGTTGCGCCGGGCTCGTCGCTCATATTCACGAGGAGAGACACTCCCCGATGACGCCCGAGTTGCTGACGTTCAGCGAAACATTTTCCTATGTCGATGAGGCGGACAAGGCAGACGAAGGAGATTCCAATTCCCATTCGTCTTGATCGCTACGCGTGGATGTCGGTAGCAGCCCGGTTGCGGGACTTCTATATTTTTCCACCGACGTAGAACACCAGAATCGAAAGGGCGCTTTCGCGCTCTTCAACCGTCAACTGGCTCGCGAAATAATCGACGTGGAACTTCACGTTCTCATCGATCGTGTGCAGGAGTTCTCGGCCGCTATCGGTGATCGCGACGTACGTGACCCGCTGGTCATTTTCGTCCCGCCTGCGGACGACGTAGCCTTTCTCGACCAAGATGCGAACCAGGCTCGACGCAAAGTTCGGAATGATATCCAGGCGATTGGCGATCTGGTTCACCTGGAGTTCCAGGTCGGGACTTCCGTAAATCTGAATCAGTGCCTGATGAGCGAGTGGATCGATGCCGAACTTCTTGGCCTGATCCTCGACGATGCGAGAAACCTTGCGCAGAACGTACCGCGCCTCGGCTACGCCTACGAAGTACGCATGCTTGTCCTCGTTTTCGCGAGACTTTTTCGCGATGATGCCCTTTCGGCGCAGGCGCTCGACGTCGAGCGCCTGAGGCGCGTACGGTGTCGTTCGGGTGACCGGCTGGACTTTCACCGCAGATCGCTTAGTTGCCATGCCCATTCAATAGATGATGTTATTTGCTAAGTTAGCATAGGTATTTTACTCATTTTTTTCCGATCGCGCGCGCCTTAGTTGGCGCAAGTGCGCCGGGTTGCCGTATGAAAGTCCAACGGCACCGGAAAGATCTATCAGCGGTGGATCCGGGCGGGCTGTCGTGACCGAACAGTTCGCCCGGAGAGTGCGATCAGAGAGAGCCGCGCGGGCCGTTGTCGAAAGGGGGCAGTGCGAGTGCTCGGTCGACCATGCTCGTAGCGCGTGCGTAGTCGAAACTGCGATTCACGCTTTGCTTCACGACGAACGACGCCCCGCCGTAGAACTTCTCATACTGCTGATGGCGATTCCCGAATTCCGAGCCGATGAAGTCCCACGCCATGCGCATCACGGCAATTCGCTGTCGAGCACCGCTCGAGGCCGAGCGATAGTAGCGTTCCACATCCGCCTGGGTTTCCGGGTTGTCGAAGTCCGCGAGCGACGAAGGCAGCGTGATCATGCCGGCGCCGGTCAGCTCCCGGATGATCTCGATCATGCGCGCGTTGAGTTCCGACTGCAGCGCCATGATTGAGTAGAGCGCGGTACGCGAGGGCCACAGTACGCCGTTCTCGTCGATGTTGGCGACGACCTCTTGCGAAAGGAGCGCATTTTCGACAATGGAGACCAGCGCGGCCAGTTCGCCCATCTGAATCTGCACGGCAGGATTGGCATCGTTGCCCGTCAACTCGTTCATCCGCTTGGCCAACCCGATCATGAACCGAAGTTTCGTGGCGTAGCGGCTCTGAGCTTGGTGGTTGCCGTAGAGGTGCGCCGGCGTCTTCCACCATTGATCGCGGGCGACCTGGATGTTGCGATGGATGAACACGTTCTCCCAGGGGACGAAGACGTCGTCGAGGACGACAAAGCAGTCCGTCTCGTCGAATCGGCCCGACAGCGGGTAATCGAACGAATTGGTCGCTTGCGCCCCGAACGGCCGGCGCGGATACAGCTTTAGCCCCGGTGCATTGGCGGGAATGGCTACACCGAAAGCGTAGTTCTCATCGCCGGGCTGCATCGGGTGGATCGTGCTGACATAGATGTAATCGGAATAAAGACCCGCGGTGGCGAGTTGCTGTCCACCTTTGAGAACGATCCCGTCGTCGCGTTCTTTTACGATGCCGGCATACAACGTCGGGTCGCTTTGCTGATGGGCGGGTTTGCTACGGTCGATTTGCGGCGGAACGATCGCATAGCTGACGTACAGGTGATTGTCGCGAAGATGTTCGTAAAAGCGCACGACATTGTCGGCGAAGTGTTGCCCCCCCGCGGCAAATACACTCGGAACGGCCGCGAATCCACAGAAGAAAGATGACACGTGATCCGGCGAACGTCCCATCAGGCCGAAGGTGGATTCGGCCCACATCTCGGCGGCAAGACGCCGCGTCTTCAGATCTTCGTGCGTGCGCGGGATCTGATAGGCGCGCAGCACTGGATTGCCGGTCTTTGGCGATGTAAAGGTCATACGTTCCCGGTTCTCCGGGGCCGCGGCGATGTCATACAGGTTGGCCAGCGATCGGGCGGCGTTTGCCAATGCAGGATGGCTGGTCACGTCAGAGACGCGTTTGCCATCTACATAAACACAGCGGCCGTCACGCAGGGAACGTAGATAGTCGTCACCCGTTCGCAAGTTTGCGTTCAGCACCATAGGCTCCTTCGTCAGTTTTCTCTTTGCCGCCCTTGCGGGTCGACGTGACCGTGCTCAGTGCGGCGGTGCCTCTCGATTCCGGTTGACGGATCATCGACCACGCATCATACTAAGTCACATAGGTATGTTAGCTTACCCTTGTGACTAAGGCAACTGATAGAGCAAAAGGGATTACGCGACACCGAGCGCGGACGCCGTCCGGTCTTGGGGGTCGTGTCGCATCTCAGACTTCGACGAGGACACCATGCTGCTCCCTAAGACGACGTTGCAGTTCACCATTCACAACGGAGGCGCCGAGCGTTCGCTCGAGGTTCCGGTGAATGCATTAATCATTGCCGGATGGACCGGGCGCGACGCCGAGGCCATGGAAGCTCATATCGTCGAGTTGGAGAAGCTGGGTGTGCCCCGGCCGAAGTCCACGCCGATCTTCTATCGCGGATCCGCCGCGCTGCTCACGCAATCTCAGGAGATCGACGTCGTAGGAAACAAGTCGAGCGGTGAGGTGGAGCCGGTGGTCGTCAGTACCGCCGATGGGTTGTGGCTCGGTGTCGGATCCGACCACACGGACCGCGAGGTGGAGACGGTCGGGATCACGATTTCGAAGCAACTATGTGCGAAGCCCGTCGCGGGCTCGCTTTGGCGTTTCGGCGACATCGCCGGCCACTGGGACCGTCTTATCGTTCGCTCGTGGGTGACGCGCGGCGGAGAACGCACGCTTTACCAGGAGGGCCCGCTCGCGAAAATGCGCCATCCCATGGACCTCATGAAGCTCTACGGCGGCGATGGGTACATGCTCCCTGCCGGCACGGTCATGTTCTGCGGAACGCTGGCCGTACATGGAGAAATCGCTCCCGCAGAACGCTTCGAGATGGAAATCGAAGACCCCGTGCTCAATCGCAAGATCGCGCACAGCTACCTTCCCACCGAACTGCCCATCGAGGGCTAAAAAGGAGATTTCGCCATGCCGATGAACAAACCGCATCTCGAGTTCCATAGCTTGGACATGAACGAGGGCTGGGAAACGCCGACAGGGTATCCGTCCGGAATCAAGCAGAAGATCCTTGCCAGCGATATCGACGAGAAGAAAAAGATGGGCAGTCGTACCCGGCTGCTGCGCTTTGATCCGGGCGTCTTCACGACTGCCCAGTTCGTGCATGACCATTGGGAAGAGGTCTATCTGATGTCGGGCGATCTCACTGTCGGCAACGATAAGGAGGGGAAGGGCGGCGAGTCATTCCCCCCTCATACCTACGCTTGTCGGCCGCCCGGCGCATATCACGGGCCGTTCAAGTCGGAGGGCGGATGCATGCTGTTCGAGATCCACTACTACGACGAAAGCAAGAAGTAGAAGGAGCGATCCATGCGCTTGAAAATCGCGGTCCCCGATCTAATTTCGAATTCGTATTTTCCCATGGAAGCCGCAGTTGAACTCGGCTTCTTCAAGGAAGAAGGGCTCGACGCGGAACTCGATCTGATCTTTCCGGTAGATAAAGCCTATGCCGCACTGCGTGGAGGCCACGCCGATCTGGTCGGCGGCTCTGCGCATTCGGCGCTAGGTACGTTTCCGGAATGGAAAGGCGTGAAGCTGCTCTGCGCTCAGAGCGGCGGCATGTATTGGTTTCTGGTGATGCGGTCCGATTTGTCGCCTCGACGAAACGACCTGAGTATCGTCAAAGGCCGACGGATCGGAGCCGCGCCTTGGGTCGAGATGGGACTGCGGCGCTTGCTGCAGGACAGCGGCATCGACATCGAGCGTGATCAGGTGCAGATCGCACCGGTGCCGGGCGCGTTGGCGGCCGGTGTCAATTTCGGGCTCACGGCCGCGAAGGCGTTGGAGGATGGAAAGATCGACGGCTTTTGGGCCAATGGGATGGGCACGGAAGTCGCCGTTCGGAGCGGCGTAGGCACAGTCGTGCTCGACGTTCGTCGCGGCGACGGGCCGAAGTCGTGTTTCGACTATACGTTTGCGTCGGTTGCTTCAACGGAAGCCTTTATCGCTCGCTCGCCCGAGGCCGCAGCCGCCGTAGTGCGCGCGATCGTGAAAACGCAGAACGCGCTGAAGCACGACTACACCCTCGCCACGCGCGTCGGTCAACGCTTTTTCCCGCCTGCGGAGGCAGCGCTGATCGCCGAAGTCGTGCGTCGAGACCTTCCGTTTTACGACGCGGAGATTTCGGAGGCTGCCGTTGCTGGTATGAATGACTTCGCGCGTCGATTTGGAATTCTCCATGGCGACCCGGCTTACAGCGATGTCGTTGCCGCGCAATTTCGGCCGTTATGGACAGCCTGATAGCTGAGTGAGAGGAAAACGCGATGATTGAAGACCAACGCGAGTTTCGCAATGCCCTCGGGCAGTTCGCGACGGGGGTCGCAATCGTGACCGCCGCCGTCGATGGGCAGCGCTTAGGCGCTACGATCACCTCGTTCAATTCCGTTTCGCTCGATCCACCGCTAGTCTTGTTCAGCCTGATCCGAAAGTCGCTGGGCTTCGAGCAATGGAAGAAGGCAAAGGCCTTGTGCATCTCGATACTGAGCGAATCCCAAAGGGATTTGTCAAACCGCTTCGCCAAGGCAGGCAAGGACAAATGGGATGGCCTCACGAAGATCGTGGACGCGCGAAACGGCGCGCCCATGGTACCGGGTGTGATCGCTTATTTCGAGTGCGAGCCCGAGAGGGTCTGCGACGGTGGCGATCACGAGATCTTCGTCTGCCGAGTCACGGACTTTCACGTGAAGGCGGGGGCTCAGTCTTCGCTCATCTTCTTCTTAGGCAAATATCGCCACCTGCAGGCGCTCGACAGCGACGCCGGGCCTCCGGCCGACAATCTGTGGCTGCATGGCTGGTGACGCGAGGACCATCCATGGATCCGATTGATTTGAATTCATATTCGACGGGCAAGCGACGTTTGATCGATGACGTTCTCGCGCGAGTCCGCGATCCGCACGGCGAAGGCAGCCGAGTCTTCACACGCGTCTACGCTGAAGCAGCACGTGTTGCCGCCGACGTCGCCGATTCGATGGTTCGGCTCGCAATCGAACTTCCCCCGTTGGCGGGGCTACCGATTTCCATCAAAGACCTGTTCGACGTACGGGGCGAAGCGACCGCCGCAGGGTCGCTGGTCTTGGCAAACGATGCAGCTGCCACCTCGGACGCAGAGATCGTTCGCCGCCTGCGTCGAGCGGGTGCGGCGATCGTCGGCAAAACGAACATGACCGAGTTTGCGTTTAGCGGATTGGGACTGAATCCCCACTATGGGACACCGCTTAATGCGTGGGATAGGGAGAACGCGCGCATTCCCGGTGGGTCGTCGTCCGGAGCCGCGATTTCGATCACAGATGGTTTGGCTGTTGCCGCGATTGGAACGGACACTGGGGGGTCGTGCCGAATCCCCGCAGCACTGAATGGCATCGTCGGGATGAAGCCGAGCGCTTCTACGGTGCCCATGGCTGGCACGCTGCCTCTGTCGGCGAGCTATGATTCCATCGGCCCGCTGGCAGCAAACGTCGAGATGTGTGCTCGAGTCTATGCGGTCCTAAGCGATACACCTTTTGCGCTGCGCCCGGTCGCGGCCGAGAGGCTCACGCTGGGGGTGATAAGAAATTACGTCCTCGAGGAGATGGATGGCGTCGTGGCTGCGACTTATGAGGCCGCCCTGCGACGCCTGTCGCGGGCTGGCGTGACGTTGCGAGACGTGTCACTGCCCGTGCTCGGCGAATTGCCGTGTTTGTTCACGAATGGCGGCCTCGTTGCTGCGGAGGCGTACGAGTGGCATCGTGAGTTGCTCGCTTCCCAAGAGCGAGAGTACGACCCGCGCGTATCCGTGCGCATACGTCGTGGCGCCTTGCTATCGGCAGCGGACTATGTCTCTCTTCAACGTTTGCGTCGTAAGTTTATTACTCGCTGGCATGAAGAGATCAGGGGTTATGATGCGGTTGTGATTCCGACCGTTCCCATCGTGGCGCCGATGGTGAATGAACTCACCGACGATGGCGTTTACGGCCGGATCAACTCACTTATGCTACGTAATCCTACTGTAGTGAACGCGATGGACGGCTGTGCCGTTTCACTACCGTGTCATGAGTCGGGCGAGGCCCCCGTGGGGTTGACGCTTGCTTGTGCGAATGGACGGGACTGGGACCTGCTGGCGATGGCGCGGGCGCTGGAAGAGGCACTTCGGTCCACGGCACGGAGATAATGCAAGCACGCAACCTGAACGAGGCAGTCGATACCTTCCCCTTAGCGTCGTGATACTTCCCGTTACAACGTCGAAACGGTACCGACGACGCGCTAACGCTTGGTCAATTCAAAGCTGTCGTCGATTACCTCGAATATGTCATCCTCTGGAACCGAACCGTCGAGAACAACGGTGACCCAATGCTCTTTATTCATGTGGTAGGCCGGCAAAAAGCCCGGCCGTCTGCGCAGAGCGCCAACGAGTTCCACACGCACCTTCACGTCGATGACATTGACCTCTCCTTCGCCCCGGAGACCAAGCTTCGCTCGCGGAACATTCATCAGCAAGCAAAACCACTTTTCGTTGTCTGAATGTCGGAACACTGCGTACGAAGTGAATGTCTTCCACGGGAAATCTGGTTTTACCTTGTATTTCTTCTTGATGTAGTCGAATACAACCTTTGATTTGTCGTTCATTCTGCTCTGCTAGTCGAAAGGATGCGCGTTTTGTGGCCTATCGGTCGACGCGTGGCGAACTCATCCACCACAAGAGTACATCGCGCGCGAATCCCGGCACATCGGCAGCCGAGACTCGCGCATAGACGACTCGACGGGTGACTCCCGCACGTCGATGGCCTTCATCTTTTCTTGCTTCCGCGTTTACGTCTACGCCGATGTTCACAACCGTGGCTCCTAGCGTGGGAATCTTGTCTTAGCCGAGTGCGGCTTGCCCATGACTCCTGTTGATGGTCATGAGTACCGGTAGTTCTGGAAATAGTATTTATGGTCTTTAAAAGATACTGAAAAGTCAAGAAGATATTTTTGACGGACAGTTAGCCGATGCGACAGGATCACCCTGCAACTATGAGGGGGGCGTTGGAACTAATCGCGGGGACGGGTTGCCGGGGCTGTCTGCGGGGGCGTCGTATGTCCTCGTGGACCACGACGGATTCGATTCAATACGCACGGCACTTGCCATGCAGAAGAAATCGAGGGGGCCTGTGTTCCGGGATTCAGTTTTTCGCCGCATCGACAGCCTGTGCGAGCGTATCGAAGGCGGGCGCTATTTCGTCGTCGGGCACGCATGCATAACCGAGCAACAAGCCTCCTGCTGCGTGCGCCCGATCCGCGTAGTAGCCCGACAGTGGGCGAACAACAACGTTCCGCTCGAGTGCAGCACGGGCGACCGCGTGGTCGTCGATCTCACTTGGTAAGCGCATGACGAGGTGCAATCCCGCGTCACCGCCCACTGCAGCGAATGTATCGCCGTAACGTCGCGCCGCAGCTTCGAGCAGGATTCCCCGACGTTGTCCATAAAGCGTTCGCATCTTCCGGATGTGAGACGCCAAATGCCCTTCCGTGATGAACTCGGCAAGTACGGCCTGCTGCAGTAACTGGCCTTCGCGATACAACTCTGCGCTGGCGGTAGCAAAGCTTTCTGCTAGGTTCTCGGGCAAGACGATATAGCCAATGCGCAGCCCCGGGAAGAGCGTCTTGCCGAAACTGCCGACGTAAATCACCTGTCCGGCAGTATCGAGCCCTTGCAGCGATGCCAGCGGTCGACTGCCATACCGGAATTCACTGTCGTAATCGTCTTCGATAATCCAGCATTGATTTCGTCGCGCGTACTCGAGCAACATTCGTCGTCGGGCAAGGCTCATCACCATGCCGAGCGGATACTGATGCGACGGCGTAATGAGCATCAACTTCGGCGGTTGGGCCAGATCGGCAGCGGAAGGATTGATGCCTTCATCGTCGACCGGTATCTGCCTGGGTTGGAGGCCCGACACCTGCAGCACACTGCGCACGCCCCAATAGCACGGATCTTCTGTCCAGATCACGTCGCCGGGATCCGACAGGAGCTTGACCGCGAGATCGACCGACTGATGGATTCCGGTTGTTATGACTACCTGTTCAGGCGCGCAGCGCACCGAGCGAGACGCGCGGAGATAATCAGCCAATGCGCGCCGTAGAAGCGGTAGGCCGCCGCCAGGTGCGTACGTCAGTAGATCATGCCGAGTGCGTCGCCAGTACTTATTGTGTAGACGAGTCCACACACGCGCCGGGAAACGCGTGACATCGGGCACGCCCGGCATCGGGCACGCCCGGCATGAACGCACCCCACTGGCGCTTTGAAACACCCACGCCCGCGAGAAGGCGCTCACCGCGTGCAGACAAGACCCGCGGCGACGGTCGCGAGGGGCGGTCTCCGACTTCTGTCCGACCTCGGATCCTGGGGGAAGTGCCCGATTTGTCTCCACGATCGACCACGTTGTCGATTTCTCCGTCGATCTCATCCGGCGATGTGTCCGCGACGAATGTACCTCGTCCGGTCGCCGACCATACGTGGCCTTCCAGCGCCAGTTGTTCGTAGACCTGTGTGACCGTATTGCGCCCGAGCCCCAACTCCTGTGCAAGCAGACGTGACGGCGGCAACCGGGTACCCGCCGAGAGTTCTTTCGACAAAATCGCCTTCTGCAGCAGCCGGTGCAATTGCCGGTATAGCGGCTGATCGCTGTTGCGATCGAGGCATTGCGCCAGTGCGATCAAGATCGCTCGTGCCGCAACTGGCCGCCCTGGCGTCATCGGGTTCACCGGCGGCTTCCACTGCCGCACGATGATGGGGATGGCACTCACGGGCAAGGTGGCCCCGTACAAGATCGGCTTCGGTCCATTCCCGTCGGATGTGTTCCACGCGCCGTTCCCGAACCCGCTGTACGGCGTGACGACAGCGGACTCGTTGAAGGCACTCGAGCATCTGTTCAAAGCCGACATCGATCCGCAGCGTGTGGCTGCAATCATCTTCGAACCCGTCTAGGGAGAGGGCGGCTTCTATCAGGCCCCCACGGACTTCGTTCACGAACTGCGTGCGCTGTGCGACAAGCACGGCATTCTGATGATTGCCGATGAAGTGCAGACCGGTTTTGCACGCACCGGCAAGCTGTTCGCGATGGAACACTACGATGTGGTACCCGACCTCATGACGATCGCGAAGAGCCTGGCGGGCGGCATGCCGCTGTCGGGCGTCGTGGGCCGTGCCGAGGTGATGGATGCGGCCGCCCCTGGCGGCCTAGGTGGCACTTATGCGGGCAATCCGCTCGCCGTCGCCGCAGCGCACGCTGTGATTGACATCATCGATAGTGAGAAGCTGTGCGATCGCGCGGCTGCGCTCGGCGAACGTCTGAAGGCGAAACTGACGGCGCTGCGTTCGACGGTCCCGCAGATCGCGGACGTGCGCAGCGTGGGCGCTATGACCGCGGTAGAGTTCAGCGCGCCTGGCGCAGTAGACGCACCGGATGCGGCGTTTGCAAAGCGTGTGCAGACGCGCGGACTCGAGCGCGGCTTGCTGCTGCTCGTTTGCGGCGTCTATTCGAACGTGATCCGTTTCCTGTTCCCGTTGACGATCGAAGATGCTGTGTTCGAAGAAGCAATCGCGATTCTCGAAGACGTCGTCGAGCAAACAGCAGCGGAAACGGCCTAACGCGGCGTATCGGACGTTATAAGGTACCCAATCATGACGACTATCCAGCTCAAAGATCCGTCACTGCTTCAGACGAAATGTTACGTCGCCGGTGAATGGCAGGATGCTGACACGAGAGCGACGTTCGATGTGACCGACCCGGCGACCGGCGCGGTAATCGGCAAGGTGCCGAAGATGGGCGAAGCAGAGACGCGCTGTGCCATCGACGCTGCTCATCGCGCTTGGCCCGCCTGGCGAAAGAAGACGGGCAAGGAGCGTGCTGCGATCCTGCGCAAGTGGTATGAATTGATGATCGCGAACGTAGATGATCTCGCGCTGATCCTGACGACGGAGCAAGGAAAGCCTCTCGCTGAGGCGAAAGGCGAGATCCAATACGCAGCATCTTTCATCGAGTGGTTCGCAGAGGAAGCCAAGCGTACGTACGGCGATGTGATTCCTACCGTCGCCAACGACCGGCGCATCGTCGTCACGAAGGAGCCGATCGGCGTTTGCGCGGCAATCACGCCATGGAATTTCCCCGCCGCCATGATTACCCGAAAGGTCGGCCCTGCGCTCGCGGCAGGATGTCCCATGATCGTGCGACCCGCCGACGCGACGCCGCTTTCTGCACTGGCGCTGGCGATGCTGGCCGAGCGCGCGGGCGTGCCGAAGGGTGTGTTCAGCGTGGTGACCGGAAGTTCGCGCGTCATTGGGGGCGAAATGACGGGTAACCCGCTGGTGCGCAAGCTTTCGTTCACCGGGTCGACGCCGGTGGGCAGCGACTTGATGGCACGGTGCGCACCGACCATCAAGAAACTGTCGCTCGAACTTGGCGGTAACGCGCCGTTTATCGTGTTCGACGATGCGGACATCGACGAAGCAGTGGTAGGGGCAATGGCTTCGAAGTATCGCAACTCGGGGCAGACATGCGTCTGCGCGAATCGGTTCTACGTGCACGATCGAGTCTACGATGAGTTCGTGTCGAAACTCACCGAGGCGGTCGGGCGATTGAAGGTTGGGCGCGGCACCGGCGAGGGGGTTACGCAGGGGCCGCTGATCAACGAAGCAGCAGTGCTGAAGGTCGAAGAACATATTCTGGATGCGCTGAACAAAGGCGGGCGCTTGCTGACCGGCGGCAAGCGTCATGCGCTCGGCCACGGCTTCTTCGAGCCGACCGTATTGGCGGACGCCACGCCATCGATGCTGCTTGCGCGCGAGGAGACGTTCGGGCCGCTCGCTCCGACCTTTCGCTTCAATAGCGACGACGAAGTGATCGCACTTGCGAACGACACGGAGTTCGGACTTGCCTCCTACTTCTACAGCCGCGACCTCGGTCGCGTTTGGCGCGTAGCCGAGGCGCTCGAGTATGGAATGGTCGGCATCAACACCGGTATGATTTCCAACGAGGTAGCGCCGTTCGGCGGTGTCAAACAGTCGGGTGTGGGCCGCGAAGGTTCTCACTATGGAATCGACGAATATATGGTCGTCAAATACAATGCGTAGGCGGGATCTGACCCGGCCCCGTCAAAAGAGCGCCCCTGTTCTCATGCGAGCGTGGGCTGGCACGTCTGCCGGAGGTGTGTCTGATGTGGTGCTCCGGGCTTTACGGAGGACGCCTACTGTATAGGACTCAGCAAAAAGTACGAGTGCGCGCCAGTCACCCTCCAGCGTTCGAGAAAGCATCGGAAGGCTCTGTTAAGAAAGTATCTTTCCTAACCAATAGCGGTCGATCCGCTGGGGATCGGAGCCGTTTTTTGGGGTGGAAGCGATACATATGGTCACATCCAAATCTAAGCAGAGTTCTGCTCGATCACGCGACTCGGGGATCGCCGTCCCATCGGCTCCTCAACCGTTGGACGTGGAGCGGATCCGAAAGAAAGGGGTTGCCGCTCAAAAGGCCCGGCAAACGGAAGATAAGCACTTGTACTTCAAGGGGGTCGCGGAAGCGCGTTATGTGATTCGTAAGGTGTTTCGGATTGTTGAGGACCAGGCAAAGAAATATGGCATTGATCCGCTGGCGCACCAAGCGCTGATCCAGATCTATGGAAGCGAGAACATGGAACTCCAAGTCAATCAGATCGCCAGTCGCTTGGATACCGATGACAGCAGCCGAACAAAGGTTGCAATCGCGATCAACGCAGATTCTCTGGCGACGTGGTTTGGCCCGGTTGCCTGCGCCATTGCAAAGGAAAATGTCGCTTTGGAACTGATCGTGGACGATCAGGATCACACGCTAGCTGTGTTGGCGCGCGGAGAGGCTATGGGATGCGTCTCGACGGCGCAGACCGCGCCGACGGGCTTTGTTGCCGAACCGATCGGTGCGATGGAATATGAATGTGTGGCGAGCCCGTCCTTCGTTGAAGCTAATTTTGCGCAAGGGCTGAATCTGCGGGATATCCTCGCTGCGCCCGCAGTCTTATTCAATCGGAAGGACGGCCGTAAGCGGTAAGCCATGGGCGTTATAGAACTCGCGTAAAGGGAGTCGCACAA
>CBIHOQ010000058.1:0-30013 GCA_966212065.1 uncultured Burkholderiaceae bacterium | reverse complement strand
AATTGCGCGGTATGTGGAGCGGATGCTTTCGACGGGGTTGCCCGGCGGGCGCCGGCAATCGACTCCAAGCTGTGGACGCAACCATCGAAGAAACATCAGACTTTGCGCAGCGAGGCATTGATTGGTTGGTTCTGCAGGGCATCGTGAAGCCCACCACCGAGAACCCGAACTCACTCCATGACGCAGACCTCTACCGCCCCGGACCAAAAGCCGCCGCACGGTCCGACCACCTCGTCACCGACTCGCTGGTTTGCGGTCTCGAAGTCGCATCGGCCGCACCGTATTCCACACAGGAGCGGGCCATGCTCGCCTATCGGAGATATCTCGATTCAGGATCAAGACGCCACCCTTGAACAGGCGGGTCAACTCGTCGGGCAGACGTAACGCCACTTGCTCGCGTTGACATCCAGGCGCGCATCGTTGTCGCGCCGTTTCTGCGCACGCTCTTCGTCCGCACGCTCCAGCGCCGAAGCGCGGGCCTTCTGCGCGACGACGAACTCGCTTTGCCTGCCAGTGATAGCGGAATTAACTTTGATTCGCGTGGACATAATTGTTCCAGTTCGAGGGTGCAATAGCGGTGTCCGTCGCGATGTGCTGCCACGGGAAAAAAATAATCGAATCCGATAAGGATGCGCTCTATACCGCCGCGACGCAAGCACGCACCGCTGCGCGAAGCGAAATGACGAGATTGTGCGATTTCGCGTCGAGCGGCACGCGCACGGTGCCATCGGCACAATCGACGCCCGCGCCGTCAAGCAGCGCATGGGTCATACGGCGCCCCGCCTCCGCTTCCACGCGAATTTCGTAATGCGTCGATTGCATGTCGACCGTCGCTTGAAATCCCGGCCATGCATCCGGAATACACGGATCGATGACCAGAAAGTCTCCCTCGCGACGAATCCCCAAAATGCCCTCGACGCCCGCCCGGTACATCCACCCCGCCGATCCCGTGTACCAGGTCCAGCCGCCGCGCCCTACATGCGGCGCCACGGAATAGACATCGGCGGCAACCACGTAAGGCTCAACCTTGTAGCGATCGACTTCCATCGGCGTCCGCGCATGGTTCACGGGATTGAGAAGCGAAAACAAGGCTGCGGCCTTGTCGCCCGCCCCGAGCTTCGCGAACGCGAGCATCGCCCACATCGCCGCATGGCTATACTGCCCGCCGTTCTCGCGCAGGCCGGGCGGATAGCCCTTGATATAGCCGGGATCGTGCGGCGTTTTATCGAATGGCGGCGTGAACAGCAACGCAAGTGCATCGTCGCGGCGGATCAGGTTCTCCTCCAGCGACGACATCGCCAGCGCTGCGCGCGCCGGATCGGCTGCGCCTGACAGCACGGCCCACGATTGTGCAATCGAATCAATGCGGCACTCGTCGCTTTGCTTCGAACCGAGCCACGTACCGTCGTCGAATGTCGCGCGTCGATACCATTCGCCATCCCATGCATCGCGCTCGAGCGCCTCGCGCACTAAGGCCGCATGCGCGCGCCAGCGTGCGACGCGCTCACCGTCGCGAGATTGCGCGAGCGGCGCGAACAAGTCGATGGTCCGCAGCAGCAGCCAGCCAAGCCAGACACTCTCCCCCTGTCCGCCCGCGCCGACGCGGTTCATCCCGTCGTTCCAGTCGCCCGAGCCCATCAGCGGTAAACCGTGTTCGCCGGTCAGTTCGATGCTTCGATCCACGCCGCGCACGCAATGCTCGAAGAGCGTCGCCGATTCATCCGCGATCATCGGCTGATAGAAAGCATCGTGCTGGCCGGGGGACAGCGGGGGGCCCTCGATGAAAGGGACGATTTCGTCGAGAATCGCGACGTCGCCCGTGCAACCGATGTAGGTCGCACTCGCGTAGGCAAGCCACACAGGGTCGTCGGAAATCCGCGTGCGCACCCCCAGCCCCGAATGCGGCAGCCACCAGTGCTGCACGTCGCCTTCTACGAACTGCCTCGACGCGGCGCGCAGCAAATGCTGCCGCGTTTCGCCAGGCAGCGCGTGAGTCAGCGCCATGCCGTCCTGCAACTGGTCGCGGAACCCATACGCGCCGCTCGCCTGATAAAACGCGGAGCGCGCCCAAATACGGCAGGCAAGCGTCTGGTACAGCAGCCAGCCGTTCAGCATGAGGTCCATCGCTCGGTCGGGGGTCTTGACCTGAACTGTGCCGAGCACGGTCTGCCAATAACTCGTCACCTCGGCAAGCACGGCGTCGAGATCGGCCTTGCGATAGTGTTTGATCAATTGCTGCGCCTCTTCGACCGAAACACATTGCCCGACGAAGCACACCACCTCGACAGTCTCGTCGATGCCCAGTTCGATGACGGCCTGCAGCGCCGCACACGGGTCCAGGCCAGCGCCGGTCGTGCCGGACAGCGGGGTCTTGCCGGTCAGGGCGGCTGGCGCCGCGGGTCCGCCGTGACGGCCAAGAAACTCGGTGCGGTCCGCGGTCCATGCATCCTGCTCGCCGCGCAGATCGGCGAACGCCACCCGTCCGGACGTGACGATGCGCCACGGGTTGTGCGCCAGCATCGCGCCGGTGAGCTGGTCGATCTCCGTCGTGATGAACGGCCCCGACTCGTTGCGCGAAGTACCGAGCACCCATTCCATCCATGCCGTCACCGTCAGCCGGCGCGGCACACCCGACCGGTTGCGTAACGTGAGCCGAGAAATTTTTAAAGGATCGGCTAGCGGCACGAATTGCAGCAAGTCGAGCGCGATGCCGTTCGCCTCGTGTTCGAACCGGCTGTAGCCATATCCGTGACGCGCGACGTACGTACCGTCGTCGCGGATCGGCTGCGCGGTGGCGCACCATAAGGCCCCGCTCATTTCGTCGCGCACGTAGATGGCCTCGCCCGCAGGGTCTCCAACCGGATCGTTCGACCATGGCGTGATCTGGTTGTCGCGACTGTTTTCAGCCCATGTGTAGCCGCTGCCTCCCGCGGAGACCTGGAAGCCGAACCCGGGATTGGCGATCACGTTGATCCACGGCGCGGGCGTCGTTGCGCCCGCCGAAAGGACGGTGACATATTCGCGGCCGTTCTTGTCGAAGCCGCCGAGGCCGTTGAAAAATTCGAGCCCGGCCGCAGTTGCCGAAGGCGCGGCCGGTGTATTCGCCGGCGCGGTCGGAGGCGGCAGCAGAGCCGGCTTCGTCTTAAGCCACGCCGACCGCTTAGCCGGCTCTTGCGCTAGCCGCGCGAGTTGTTCGGCAATCGAGCCACGGCGCGCCACGAACTCGACACGCGCCGCTGACCGAAGCAACGCCCGCGCTTGCACGCTCATTAAATCCGAGCGGAGCGCATAGACCGCGCCTTGCGCAAGTTCTTCGCCAAAGCGCGGTCGCGACTGACTGCTGCGCACGGCAGCTTCGATCGCGCCCTGCAGCTCCTGCAAATACGACGAGGTCCGCTCGTTGACGATCACTAGGTCGACGGCGAGACGCTTTATTCGCCAGTATTCGTGCGCGCTCAATAGCTGCAGAACCTGGGCGATGTCGTCGATGTGATCGATGCGCAGCAGGAAGATCGGCAGGTCGCCGGAAATGGCGTGGGGCCATAGGCCCGACTGCATCCCCGCCCCGCGAATGAGCGCGGCGGACGGCGCCCTGAAACGCGGATCGGAATAGATGAGAGGGGCGGCGAGCCGCTGAAAATCCGCCGACTCGTCGGCGTCTATACCGAGATGGCGCAACTGGACCTGGGCCTGCGTCCACGCGAGTGTTTTGGCACGATCGAAGGCGTTGCGGTCATGGTAGTGGTCGATGAGACTCATGAGCTGCACTCGCGATGGCGCGACCACGGTCCAGAACGTCACGCGCGCCACTTTGCCCGGAAGCACCCGCACGCGATACCGGAGCGCAAAAACGGGGTCGAGCACAGTGCCCACGGTGTTCGTGAGGGGTTGATCGCCGACCAGCGCCTGCGCGGTGCTCCCACTGCGCGCGCGGCCTAGAAAACGGGCGCGATCCGACTCGTATTGCGGCTCGGCGATCATTTCGCCTTCGACCACCGCGAAATGCGCCGCCCAGGCCTGGGGTTCGTCGTGCGAGCGCAAGCGGCGCGTTGCCACCAGCGCGCCGAATTCGGCAAGATGTTCGGTCTGAACGAACATGCGCGAGAACGTGGAGTGGGCGTTGTCCGCGCCGGGCGTCGCCAGCACGATTTCGGCGTACGACGTCAGTTCGATCTCGCAGGTACGACGTCCGCTGTTCGCGAGCGACACACGTCGCACTTCGCCGTCGGCTTCCCCCGAAACCAGCACATCCATCGTGGTCGTAAGCGAGCCGTCGCGACGGATGAATTGCGCGTGGTCCTCGCCGAACACCACTTCCTCGTGATCGGTATCGCGGCCCGTCGGTTGACCGCCCGCCGACCATACGCGGCCGCTTTGCACATCGCGCACGTAGATGAACGAGCCCCAGTCGTCGCGGGTCGGGTCTTCGCGCCAGCGCGTTACGGCAATGTCACGCCAGCGGCTGTAGCCCCCGCCGGTCGCAGTCAGCATCACCGCATAGCGCCCGTTCGACAACAGATGTGTAATCGGGGCGCTGTCTGCCATCGCGGGTGCATCGACGCGCCGGACAGTCGGCGTCAACGCGCCCGCGACGGCAGCGGCCGTGCTCACTTCTTCGGCCCGCGGCCGCGCGACGGCGACGTCGCGCGGCATGCGCTCCTGCAACAACAGTTCGCAGGCCTGAATCATGGGCTCGCGATGGAAGCGCGCGCGCATCGGCGAGTCGAGCAACGTGTTCGCGATCGAGACGATCGTCATGCCCTGGTGATGGGCCATGAAATTGCGGACGATGCAAAACTCCTCATCGTCGGGCAATCGCGAACGGGTGAAATCGAGCGCTTCGTAGAAGCCATAGCGGCCAAGCGCACCGATCGCGGCGAGTCGCGCATAATTCTCTCGCGCTGCCTGCGGATCAACCATCGCGGCCAACCCCGTCGCATACGGCGCGATCACGCGATCCTCCGAGAGACCGCGCTTGAGGCCGAGGCCCGGTACGCCAAAATTCGAGTACTGGTAGGTGAATTCGATGTCGCGGGCGTTATACGCCGACTCCGAAATGCCCCATGGAATGCCTAACGATTTTCCGTACGCTATCTGCCGATCGACCACGAGGCGGCTCGATTGTTCGAGAAGGCTCCCGACCGGCGCGCGCATGACGAGCGACGGCATCAGGTATTCGAACATCGAGCCGGACCAGGAGATCAGCGCCGAACCGTCGCCGGCCGGCGTGGCGGAGCGGCCAAGGCGGAACCAGTGACGCGTGGTCACGTCGCCTTTCGCAATCGCGAAGAGGCTCGCGAGCCGCGCTTCCGACGCGAGCAAGTCGTAGCAATTCGGGTCGAGGCTGTTGTCGGGCAGCGAATAGCCGATCGACAACAGCTTGCGTTCCGGATCGAGCAGGAACGCGAAGTCCATCTCGAACGCGATCGCGCGCGACCTTTCCGCGAGCGACTTCAGACGCGCCTGCAGAAGATGGGGCGCGTCGGCGTGTTGCCGGCGGTCGCGGCCATGTTCGGCCACGCTCTTGCTCAATGCATCGATCCAGAACATCAGGTCGGTAGACGTATCGTCGCCGCTCGCGGGCACGATGCCGCGCGTCGTCTTCGCGGCTTTTTCCGTCAGGCGCGCCAACGACGGCGACACCGCTTCCAGCGTCTGCGGCCCAAGCAGGTGCGCCGCGATCTCGTCAAAGATCGCGGCAAGCTGCGCGCCGCGCTCACCGCCCGAGGCAGGCAGCGCACCGACGGCCTCACGCGCGAGCTGCAGGCCGTCCATCATCCCGAGCCGTGCAGCCGGTGCGAGCGATGCGTGCAGCCACTCATCGCAGGCATTGGCGAGCACGATCAGGTGGCCGGCGAGATTGCCGCTATCGACCGAGGAAACATAAGCCGGTGCCAACGCCTGGAGATCCAGCGTCCCGTACCAGTTGTAAAAATGTCCGTTGAAACGCGGGAGCTTCTGCATCGAGGCGAATGCCGCTTCGATCCGCTCGACGGTCTCGGTCGTGCCGGCCCAGCCGAAATCGCGCGCGGCAATCGCCGACAGAAAGTAAAGGCCGAGATTGGTCGGCGAAGTCCGATGGGCGATTACCGGTTTGGGATCTTCCTGAAAGTTGTCGGGCGGCAGCATATTCTCCGCCGGTGTCACGAAGGTCTCGAAGAAACGCCACGTGCGCCGTGCGATCAGGCGCAGATCGCGCGCGTGCCTATCCGACATCGCCAGGCCGCGCGCGACGGCCGGCGACCGGCTCGAATACAGCGCCAACGCAGGAGCCGACAGCCACAACAACGCGAAGGGCACGACGAGCGGCCAGTGCAGCGGCGCAAACGCGATGACGCCGGCCGACAGCGCAAATCCGAGCGTAGTGCCCCCCGCCATGCGGCAGTAAAACCCGCGCAAATCGAGGCGCGGCTTGCCTTGCGACTGGGCGGCAGTCGTCCATTCGAGCAGACGCCGGCGGGTCACGTAAAGCCGTATCAGCGTCCGGACGATCGCGTCGCCCATGCGCCACGCATGGTCGATCAGAAACGCGGCGGACAAAAGCGTTTGCACGCCGGCAACGCGCAGGTCCCCGGCAAGCTTGCTCAGATGATTGCGCAGCCGAATACCGGCGTGTCGCGGCAGGATCGCGAACACCGTCGGCAGGAAGGCGGGAATCGCGAGCGCCGCCAGCACGAACGACGCACCCGCGAGACCGGCGCGCAACGGCATCAGCCAACACAGCGCGAGCGCCGCAACCATGAACGGCGCGAGCATCGAACGGCGCAGGTTGTCGATCATCTTGAAGCGGCCGAGCGGCGGCATCGCGAGACGGTTGCGTTCCCGACGGCCGAATATCCACGGCAGCAACTGCCAGTCGCCGCGCGTCCAGCGATGCTGCCGCTTGCCCACAACGTCATAGCGGGACGGCATGTCCTCGACGACTTCGACATCGGACGCGAGCCCCGCGCGCGCAAACACCCCTTCGAACAGATCGTGACTGAGCAGCACGTTTTCCGGCACGCGCCCCTGCAACGCCGCTTCGAATGCATCGACGTCGTAAATGCCCTTGCCCGTATACGACCCTTCCCCGAAGAGGTCCTGATAGACGTCCGACACCGCCGCCGCGTACGGGTCCATTCCGCCGGGGCCGGAGAAGATGCGCTGATGTAGCGAGCCCTCCCGCCCGAGCGGCAGCGAAGGCGTGACGCGCGGCTGAAGAATCGCGTACCCGGCGACGACGCGTTGCTCGACGTCGCTGAATCTCGGGCGATTCAGCGGATGCGCCATCTTGCCGATCAGCCGCACTGCGGCGTCGCGCGGCAAACGCGTATCGGCATCCAGCGTAATCACGTAGCGCACATCGGACGGCACCTGCGGCGCGCGCCCGCCAACCGGCGTGAAGGTCGTATCGGTCGCGCCGCGCAGCAGCCGGTTGAGTTCATGCAGCTTGCCGCGCTTGCGCTCCCATCCCATCCATGCGTTTTCGCTCGCATTGAACACGCGGCGACGGTGCAGCAGCAAGAAACGGCTACCGCCCGGGCCCGGCTCATAGCGGCCGTTCAACGCGTCGATCGCATCCGCGGCGATGGCGAGCAGATGCGCATCGCCAGCCACCACTTCCCGATCCGCATCGAGACCGTCCACGAGCAGCGCGAACGACAGGTCGCCGCCCGCGCCCGCGAGATGATGCACCTCGAGGCGTTCGATTTGCTCGCGCAAGTCGGCTTCGCCCGTCAGAAGCGTCGGCACCGCGACGAGCGTGCGCAGCGATGCGGGAACGCCGGCTGTCAACTCCAGGCCCGGCAACGCGATCGCGCCGGCCCCCCCCGTAATGATGCGGTTGATGAGGGCAGTCGCGATTTCGGTAGCGGGCAGGAATCCGCATACGGCAAAGAGCACGAGTAGCGGCGCGTCGAGACCCTGCGGGGTGAGTGACTCAAGCGACCACAACGCCAGCCCCAGCAACGCGCCGGTCGCCATCAGAATCGCCCCGGCATAGCCGTTGATGCCGAGACGCACACTGAACCGCTTGAACCGAAGCCGCGGCGGCGTACGAAAGCCAATGGCCTTTTCAAGCGCCGGGCGACCTTCTGCGATCAGGTGGTAGCCCGGATCGCCGGCACGCTCGGCGTGCGCGGGATCGCCGGTTTGCACCGTGGCGGCTTGCGCCGAGCGCAGCGCGAGATTCGCGATCTCGAGTTCCGTGAACGCCGAACCGCGCGCGAGCTGCTCGATCGCGCTGCGGTACAGGTTGCGCGTGGCGAAATCCATCGCGGCGAAAGGGCTTGCAGCGCGCAGTCGTCCGTCGACAAGGCTCACGCTTTCGACCAGTTCGGCCCAATCGATATCGGAAATCAGCCGCATGCTCGTGACCACGTTGCGCACTGTGACGTTCGATGCGCCCTGCCGCTGCTGCGCGTGCTGCACGACTGCGTCGATGGATACGCCTTGCAGTTTGAGCCGCTCTTCCAGCCAGCCGAGGGCCGGCATCGTGCGCGGGTCCTGGTCGCGCAGACGTTTCGCGAGCTGCGCGGCAAACAGCTCCGACAGAAAGCCCGACGAACGCGCGGCGATGTCGGCTTCGAGCGCCGAGCGCGCGCTGCCCGAGGCGAGCAGGCGCTCGGTCAGCGCGTCGGCATCCGCGCGCGCGGCGCGTCCCGCCGTGATCTGGTCGGTGAGGCGCCTCAGATTTTCGATCAGTACGATACGCAGCGTGATCGCAACCGCCCACAATTCGCCGATGGTCAGCGGCTGAACGCTCTGATAGGCATCGATGAAGCGCCGCAGCGCTTGAGGGTCGAAATGGCTGTCCGTATGCGCCACGAAGGCCCAGGCCACGCCGAAGACACGCGGATAGCCCGCGAACGGTCCCGCCGCGAGCTTGGGCAGCTGGCGGTAGTAGCCCGGCGGCAAGTCCTCGCGGATTTCGCAGATTTGCGCCTCGACGAGATGATAGTTGTCGAGCAGCCATTCGGCAGCGGGCACCACCCCCGCGCCGCTCGTCAGTTCTTCCGCGCTCGCGCGATAGGCTTTCAGCAGGACCGCTGCGTTGTCACTGAGCCTCGTGTGCAGCGATAGGACGACCGGCGGCGTCTTCGTCACCGGTTGCGCGGCAGCGAGGCTTTGCGCATGTTGCTCGAGCCGCTCGATGCCGAACAGCTCTTCGCGCACCGGTGCGGTGTCGGCCCACAGGACCGAGCGCTCCCGACGCATTGCGATACGGCGAAGGATTGGATTCATAGGAGAGCGTAGAGCGTCGACATCCGCCGCGGCGGCGCAGTACGCGAGGAGGCGCGTTCAGCCGCAACCGCGATAGGCCGGTTATCGGCGGACAGTCAAAGACGGCCGCTGGGGATCGATGCCGATGCGAGAGAGACGGGACGCTCGCCGCCCCCATGAACGGTGCGGGGCAGTGAGCGAGGGATAGGAATGAAGATATCGGCGTGCCGGTTTGGCACGCTATCAGCAGCGCAACGGGAGCGGGATAAACGCTCCGCGTAGGCGCGCGACGGTTATTTTTTCTTTGCTGCCGCGCCGGCCGTATTGGTCTTCGGCGTCGTGCCCCCGAACACGACTGCGCCCGGAGCCACGACCTTCTTGGGCTGTTTCGGCTTTTTCGCTTCGCGATTACTGCGCGCTTGACCCTTGGCCATCATATTGCTCCCGATTCGACGGCCGCGAGGCGGCCGATACTTCTTGCAGTGTGGGCGCATTCGGAGCCGCTGTCGCGATCTATTTTTAAGTGCCCCACGACACATCGGCGGAGGTCCGCCCGCCCGAGCGCCTGAAACCGTCGTTTACATATTTAATGATAATCATTATCATTCGCATTCTTAGCACGAGAAAGCGCCCCCCCAGCGCTGCCTGTAAAGAAGGCCTCTGTCGCGTAGACGGCAAGGCCCACCATCACGTAGGGGTTTCCATGCTGCACAAGACGCCGCTCGCGCGTGCGCTTCAACTTGCATTCGCGCTGCATGTCACGGCGCTTCCGCTCGCCGCACAGGCGCAAGCTTCTTCGGCGTCCGCCGATTCGGACAGCCAGCGGCACAAAGGCGCCGCGCAGGCCACGGGGCCAGCAGCGGCGGCATCTTCGCCGAAAGCGACTGCGGCTGCGGCGCCTGCTTCGGCGTCCGTCGCGACACTGCCGACGGTCACGGTCGACGCCAACGCGTTGCACACCGATTTCCGCAGCGAAACGGCCACCGTAGGCGCAAAGGTGCCCACTGCCCAGCGCGACATCGCGCAATCGGTCACCGTGATCAACCAGGCGCTCATGCAATCGCAAGGCGCAACGTCGTTTCAAGACAGCTTGCGCAATGCGCCGGGCATCACGATCGGCGGCGCCGAGGGCGGACAGATCGGCAACAACATCAACCTGCGCGGCTTCAGCGCACAAAACGACATCTATCTGGACGGCTTCCGCGATCGCAATCAGTACTATCGCGACACCTTCAACCTAGAATCGATCGACGTGCTGTACGGCCCCTCGTCGATGCTGTTCGGACGCGGCTCGACTGGCGGCGTCATCAATCAAGTCAGCAAGCGGCCCACGCTGAAGGCGTCCGGGGAAGTCTCGACGACGATCGGTACCGGCGATCGCTATAGAACGTCGGTGGACCTGAACCATCCGCTGACAGAAACCGCCGCGATGCGCATCGACGCATTCGGCCAGTCGATCGGCTCGACACGCGACGAAATGAAGAACAAGGATTACGGGATCGCGCCTTCCATTCGTTTCGGGATCGGCACGCCCACCGAAGTCACGATCTCCGCGCTGATCCAGCACAACTACGACATGCCCGACTACGGCGTGCAGTCGATCAACGGTCATCCCTTCGCCCCATCGAAGCATACGTACTACGGGCTGACCGACGACCGCACGATCCAAGACGTGCAGTCGCTGCGGGCGCGCATCGACCACAAGCTCTCCGATTCGCTGTCGATATCGAACCAGACGCAGATCTCGCACTCGATGACCGACGCGAGAGAAACCGCGGCACGCTCGGTGCTTACGGGCCCGCTCGCGTCGAGCACGCCACTGTCGAGCGGCAACTTCACCACGCTGCCGCTGCAGAATCTTTACGTGCAGTTGCAGAGTCATGACCGCGTGATTCAGAACCGTTCGATCAGCAACGAGTCGATGCTGCGCTACCAATTCAACACGGGATCGATCGGCCACGAGTTGATCGCCGGCGCGCAGATAGGCTATGAGCGCTACGGCAATCAAGCCTACACGCGCAACAACATGCCCATCGTGTCGCTGCTCGATCCCGCCTACACGAGCACGCCGTCCAACGTCACGCAAACCATCGGCAACCGCGCGGACTCCGGCGCAACGTCGCTCGGGGCGTACCTGAACGACACAGTCTCGATCGGCTCGCACTGGAAAGTGATCGGCGGCGTGCGCTGGGATCGCTTCCAAGCGCACATCAGTAACTCGAGCAGCGCGCCGGGCTACGCAGATCAAACGAACTACTTCACCAGCGTACGTGCAGGCGCGATCTACCAGCCGACGGATTGGCAGTCGTACTACGTCTCTTACGGAACGTCGTTCAATCCGTCGCTCGAAGCACTGACCGTCACCAACCTCACGCAGAACCTCGCGCCGCAACACACAAAATCGTACGAGGTGGGCGGCAAGTGGGATCTGCTCGGCGGTAACCTCTCGGTCACCTCGGCGCTCTTCAACCAGGAGATGGACAACGCGCGCACGCAGGTGTCTTCGACCGAATACACGCTCGACGGCGATATCCGCGTGCGCGGCTTCCAGGCGGGCGTGACCGGTCACATCCTGCCGAACTGGCAGTTGTTCGGCGGATACACTTACATGGATGCGACCATTCTGCGCGCACGAGACGGCACACAAGGCAATACGCCCGCGAACACCCCGCGCAACACGCTAACGCTGTGGACGACGTACAACGTCACGCCCCAGTGGGAGATCGGCGGCGGCCCGACGTACATGTCGGCACGCTACGCGTCGAATACGAACTACGTGCAGGCCGGCGGCTACACGCGCTGGGACGCGATGGCCGCCTATCACGCGAAGAAGTGGGACCTGCGCCTGAACCTGCTGAACGTGACGAACAAGTCCTATTACGACGCGCTGATTCCATCCGACGGCGGCCGCTCGGTGCCGGGCATCGGCCGTACGCTGCTCGCGACACTCGAATACCGCCTGTGATAAAACCGCCGTCAGACACATCGCCCGCTGCTCGGTAAACGAGCGCCCGATACGTCTGACGGCCCAAAGGACATACCGCCATGCTGTTGCAGATCCCCGGCGTGCTGAGCGCCGAGCAGATAGGAATCGTGCGTAGCCGGCTCGACGCCGCGGGCGACGCATGGGTCGACGGCCGCGCGACGGCCGGATACTCAGGCGCGCCCGTGAAGCGCAATCAGCAGATCGCCGAACATACGCCGATCGCGCGCGAACTCGGCGATATCGTGCTGGGGGCGCTCGAACGGCATCCGCTGTTCATCAGCGCCGCGCTGCCGAATCAAGTGTACCCGCCGCTCTTCAACCGCTATGAAGGCGGCATGACGTTCGGCAACCACGTCGACGGCGCGGTACGCGTGCTGCCGAACGGCATCAAGCTGCGCACCGATGTTTCCGCCACGCTGTTCCTGTCCGAGCCGGAAGAATACGACGGCGGAGAACTCGTCGTCGAAGACACGTACGGCACCCACGCCGTGAAGTTGCCTGCCGGCGACATGGTCCTCTATCCGGCAACGAGCGTGCATCGCGTCGCGCCCGTCACACGCGGCGTGCGCGTCGCAAGCTTCTTCTGGGTGCAAAGCCTCGTGCGCAGCGACGCACAGCGCGCCCTGCTGTTCGACATGGACAACGCGATTCAGCGTTTGAACGCAACCGATGCGGACGAAGTCGCACGCCGCCACCTGGTCGGCTGTTACCACAATCTTTTGCGTCTCTGGAGCGAACCATGACCGTATCGGAAGCCGCCGCTTCCCTGCGCGCTGTCTCCCCTACCGCGGCGGCACCGCGCGCGCAGCGCGGGTGGCGCGCGACTTTCATCAAGTGGCTGCGCGACATCCATGGTTGGGTCGGGCTATGGGGCGCGGCGCTCGGGCTCCTGTTCGGTACGACAGGGTTCGTGCTGAATCATCGCGGCGAGCCGCTGAAGATTTCGACCGGTGCGCCGCAAGTGTCCACGGTGCAGGTTAAATTGCCAAGCCCCGCACCGGAAACGCCGCGAGAACTCGCGGCATGGCTGCGCGAAAAATTCGACGTTGCAGGCCGGCTCGGCCGCGTGCAGCGCGAGCCCAAACACCGGGTCGCATGGGGCGAGCGCGACACGGTCCAGCCCGAGCACTGGCAGATGACGTTCTCGACGCCGCACGAAAACGTCGCAGCCGACTATTGGATGGGCAATGACTTCGCCACCCTCAAGCGCAGCGAGAACTCGTTCGTCGCGACATTAACGAATCTGCACAAAGGTGTCGGACTCAGCATCGGATGGATATTGCTGATCGATACGCTGGCCGGTTCGATCGTGCTCTTGTCGTTGACGGGCGTGCTGTTGTGGACGCAACTGCACCGCACGAAAACGCTCGCCGCCGTGCTTGTTGTCGGCTCGATCATGCTAGCCGTATGGGCGGGACTCTCGTGAGCGCGCTACACGACACCGCGCACTGGGATGCACGGGACATGGCGCACCCCGCAACGTCTGCCCGGCGGCGACGCACCGCGCGCGTCGTGGTATGGGGCGTATCGGCACTGGCGCATGCTGCCGCACTGATCGTGATCGCAAGTCGCTTCGGCGCGACGCCCGATACCGATACCGATACGCCGCCGGTCGTACCGCCGATCACGATCGAGGTTGTGACGCCGGCAATGCCGGCGCCCGCCGCCGCGCCCGCGTCCGAACGCCAGCATCAACCGGCAGCATCGCAAAAACCGGTGCAGCCGCGAATCCAGAAGATCACGCCGCCGACGCCGCAGCCGCCCATCGCCAAGCCCGAGCGGGCACCGGCGATCGCGAACTCAAAGGCGACGCCGATGCCGGACATCGCATCGGCGCAGCAGACTGCCGGGCCATCGGCGCAACCGCCCGCCGCTGCGGCTGCGGCTGCCACAGCAGCACCACCACCCGCGCCCGCGCCCGAGCCCGCGGTCACGCCGCCGATCGGCAACGCCGCCTATCTGCGCAACCCGCCGCCGCACTACCCGCAAGCCGCGCAGGAGGAAGGCTGGGAGGGATGCGTCATACTGCGCGTTCACGTCGATGCAAGCGGGCGTCCCGTCGATGTCGAACTGCACGCGTCGAGCGGGCACGACCTACTCGATAAGGCAGCGCTGGCCGCCGTGCGCCATTGGACGTTCGTGCCCGCCAAGCGCGGCACCGTGGCGGTCGACGGCTGGGTAGACGTGCCGCTCGATTTTCATTTGAACTGATTTCCGTCCGAAGGAGTACCCCCTATGTCCGAATTTGCTTCCACCTACGTCGCCCATGCGGCGTTATGGATTTTGTTGGCGTTCTCCGTCGCGAGCTGGGCCCTCATCGTGCTGAAGGTGTTGCAAGCTATGCGCACCGGTCGCGCCGATCGACGCTTCGACCGATCGTTTCGACAAGCGGCCGATCTCGACACCGCTGCGCACCTAAGCCATGCCGCCGAAGCGGACAGCCCGAAGGCGCTCGTCGCCGCCGCATTCTTCGGTGCGCTCACGCGTGACGTGCGTGACGTACACGAGCGGGAGCACGAGCACAGCCCGAACCGTAAAGACCTCTGCGAGCGCGCACTGACTCGGGGTATCCGCAAAGAACGCCGTGCATCGGACAAAGGTCTCGCCGTGTTGGCGTCGATCGGCAGCACCGCGCCGTTCGTCGGGCTGTTCGGGACCGTGTTCGGCATCATCCATGCGTTGAGCGCGATTTCGCATCGCGCGTCGGCGAGCATCGACGTGGTCGCCGGCCCGATCGGCGAGGCGCTCGTCGCGACCGGCGTCGGGATCGCGGTTGCCGTACCGGCTGTGCTCGCCTACAACTTCTTCGTGCGCCGGAGTAAATCGTTGAACGCGGACCTCGATGACTTCGCAAACGATTTGTTGATCCTCGCTGAAAAGCGCGATTTCAAGCTTCGTGCCGAGCAGCGTCAAAGCACGACGCCCGCCGCGCCGACACCGCTTCGCAAAGACTCGGCGCGGGAGGCGGTGGCGTAATGGCTTTCTCGACCGAATCGGACAACGACGACGTCGTCAGCGAGATCAACATCACGCCGCTCGTCGACGTGATGCTGGTGCTGCTCGTCGCGTTCATCGTCACGGTGCCGTTGCTCAATAACGCCATCCACTTGAATTTGCCGAAGACCGAAGCAACGGCGAGCGCCCCCGATCGTCCCGTGACGGTCAGCGTCGACAAGGCGGGCAACGTGTACATCGAGAAGCGGCGCATCGCCCAGGAGGCGCGCGACGCGGAGTTTGCACGGCTGCATGCACAGCAGCCCGACGCGCAAGTCACCCTTCAAGGCGACGAAGGCACGCCCTACGGCAACGTGGCGAAGGTGCTGGCCGCGCTCGAGCGCGCGGGTATCACGAAGCTTGCGGTGCTGACGCGGCCGGGAGAATGAGTCGATCCGAGGCCGCATCGCTCGCCGTGGCGTAAAATACGCGCTTTCTCGAATACATCCAACGACATGTCTCTCGCCTCCACTCCCGAGATCATCGCCGAACTGAAAGCCGGCCGGATGGTGATCCTCGTCGACGAAGAAGACCGCGAAAACGAAGGCGACCTCGTGCTCGCGGCCGATTTCGTCACGCCGGAAGCGATCAACTTCATGGCGCGGTACGGCCGCGGCCTTATTTGTCTGACGCTCACGCAGGAGCGGTGCAAGCAACTGAACCTGCCGCTCATGACATACAGGAACGGCACGCAGTACGGCACGGCCTTCACCGTCAGCATCGAAGCGGCCGAGGGCGTTACCACGGGTATCTCGGCGGCAGACCGTGCCCGCACGATCGCCACGGCCGTCGCACGCGACGTGCGGCCCGAGCAAATCGTGCAGCCGGGCCACGTATTCCCGATCATGGCGCAGCCGGGCGGCGTCCTCGTGCGCGCCGGTCATACGGAAGCCGGGTGCGACCTCACGTCGCTTGCCGGGCTCACGCCGGCCGCCGTTATCTGCGAGGTCATCAACGACGACGGCACGATGGCGCGCCTGCCGGATCTGGTCGAGTTCGCGGCGCAGCACGGCTTGAAGCTCGGCTCGATCGCCGACTTGATCCACTACCGCAGCCGCACGGAATCGATTATCGTGCGCGTCGCCGAGCGCACGATGCAAACGGCGCATGGCACGTTCCGCGCGATCCTCTATCAGGACCAGCCGAGCGGGTCGCCGCACCTCGCGCTCGTGCGCGGCACGCCGTCGCCCGAGCGCGAAACGCCGGTGCGCGTGCACGAACCGCTCTCCGTGCTCGATCTGCTCGAAGTGGGTACGTCCACGCACTCGTGGACGCTCGATGCCGCCATGAAAGAAATCGCCCGACGCGACGTAGGCGTCATCGTGATGCTGAACTGCGGCGATACGAAGGATCACCTGATCGACGTCTTCAAGGCGTTCGATGAGGAGGAAAGAGCGGCCCTCCTGAAGCGGCGGCCGGTCGATTTCAAGACCTACGGTGTCGGCGCGCAGATCCTGCGCGATCTCGGCGTCGGCAAAATGCAGGTGCTGTCCAATCCGCGCCGGCTCGGCAGCATGTCGGGCTACGGCCTCGAAGTGACGGGTTTTGTGCCGATGCCGGGTGCGCCCGCGCGCCCCGGCGCATAATCGCCGCAACACGTCGGCACACGCCTTTTCCCCACTGACTACGGACTCCCCCATGGAAATCGGACAATACCAACCGAACATCGACGGCGACGGCCTGCGCGTCGGCATCGTCCAATCGCGCTTTAACGAACCCGTCTGCAACGGCCTCGCCGATGCCTGCATCGAAGAGCTTGAACGCCTGGGCGTCACCGGCGAAGACGTGTTGCTCGTCAGCGTCCCCGGCGCGCTCGAAATTCCGCTCGCGCTGCAAAAACTGGCCGAGAGCGGCCAATTTGACGCACTGATCGCGCTCGGCGCCGTCATCCGCGGCGAAACGTACCACTTCGAGTTGGTCTCGAACGAAAGCGGTGCCGGCGTTGCGCGCATCGGGCTGGATTTCGGCATTCCGGTCGCCAACGGTGTGCTTACGACGGATACGGATGAGCAAGCCGTCGCGCGCATGACCGAAAAGGGCCGCGACGCGGCGCGCGTGGCAATCGAGATGGCGAATCTGTCGGTGGCGCTCGAGCAGCTCGGCGGCGACGAAGACGAAGATGACGAAGAACAAGAGGACGAGGCATGAAGAGCGCCCGCCGACGCTCCCGCGAATTAGCCACGCAGGGGCTGTATCAGTGGCTGTTGTCGGGCGCGCCCGCTGGTGAGATCGATGCCCAGTTGCGCGGGGCCCAAGGCTACGACAAAGCCGACAAGGAACACCTCGACGCGATGCTCAACGGCGTCATTCGGGAAAGCGACGCGCTGTCGGCCGAGCTCACGCCCTGCCTCGATCGGCCGATCGAGCAACTCTCGCCCGTCGAACGGGCCGTGCTGCTCGTCGCCGCGTACGAGTTCAAGCATCACGTCGAGATTCCGTATCGCGTCGTCATCAACGAAGCCGTGGAACTCGCGAAGACTTTCGGCGGCTCGGACGGCTACAAGTACGTCAACGGCGTGCTCGACAAGCTCGCACTGAAGCTGCGGAACACCGAAACACAGGCGGGGCGAGCCAACAGCTGAGCCTTCGCCGCTACGTCCTCCATCGCGCGCGCCGCTACCTCGGCCGCGTCGATCGAAGCCGGATACGGAGTGAATCGAATATGAATATCGCCGCGGAACCGCTCACGAAGCTGGCGTCGCGCGTGGATGCCATCGCGCCGTTTTACGTCATGGAACTCGCCAAGCAAGCACGCCAGCTCGAGCTTGCCGGGCGCCACATCATTCACATGGGTATCGGCGAGCCCGACTTCACGGCGCCCGAGCCTGTCGTGGAAGCGGCTGCGCAGGCCCTGAGGCGCGGCGTGACGCAATACACGGGGGCGCTCGGGATCGCGCCGCTGCGTGAAGCCATCGCCGCGTATTACCAGCGCAACTACGGGCTTGTCGTCGATCCGGCGCGCATCGTCATCACGGCGGGTGCGTCGGCTGCGCTGCTGCTGGCCTGCGCAGCGCTCGTCGATCGCGACGACGAAGTGTTGATGCCCGACCCGTCCTATCCCTGCAATCGCCATTTTGTCGCCTCGATGGAAGGCAAGCCCGTGCTCGTGCCGAGCGGCCCGGAGGCGCGCTTTCAGTTGACGGTGGCCGACATCGAACGCCTTTGGAACGATAAAACGCGCGGCGTGCTCCTGGCGTCGCCGTCGAACCCGACGGGCACCTCGATCGAGCCAGCCGAGCTCGAGCGCATCGTCAAGTCCGTGCGCGCACGCGGCGGCTTCACGATCATCGACGAAATCTATCAAGGGCTGTCGTATGACGCGCGGCCCGTGTCAGCGCTTTCGTTCGGCGAGGACGTCATCACGGTCAACAGCTTCTCGAAGTACTTCAACATGACCGGCTGGCGGCTCGGCTGGCTCGTCGTGCCGCCCTCGATGATCGGCGCGTTCGAAAAGCTCGCGCAGAACCTGTTTATCTGCGCGTCGGCGCTGGCGCAACACGCGGCGCTGGCCTGCTTCGAGCCGGAGACGATCGAGATTTACGAGGGCCGCCGTCTCGAATTCAAGCGTCGGCGCGACTTCATCGTGCCCGCGCTCGAGCGGCTCGGCTTTTCGGTGCCGGTCACGCCCGACGGCGCGTTTTACGTCTATGCCAATTGCCGCGGCGTTCCGCATCCCGCGGCAGGCGACAGTGCTGCGCTGACACACGCCATGCTGCACGAGGCGGGCGTCGTGCTCGTGCCCGGGCTCGATTTCGGGCAGCATGCGCCGCGCGAGTACATCCGCCTGTCGTATGCCACGGCCTATGCGTCGCTCGAAGAAGCAGTCGAACGCCTCGCGCGATTGTTTGGGCATTGAATTGCAGGACGGGCTGGGAGGCGCCAAGACCCGCATCTGAGCGTCGCAGACGGCCAACTGGGTGGGTGGTGGGACTGGCCTCAGCCCATTCGATCATTCGCACGGGAATAGCTTGAAAGAGAACGCTACCGGCCTGAGTTATCAGCCGAGACTACGAGCTGTTGTGACGTGCGACTACACAGGGCCACGTGCCTCGAAAGAGGTTCCTCCGAGACTTCTTCCGCTTCGGCGTCGAGGAAGCCAGTACGGCAATACGGCGATGACAAGCCTGCCGTTACTGCGAAAGGGCGCTTCGGCGCCCTTTGTCCTTTCTACGCCCTGTTTTTTGCTCTCGCCCAGTCATTCCAGTCCGCCCCATGCGCGATGCTTTTTTCGGCTGCTGGCGCGCGACTTACGCGCCGAACTCCGTTTGCCCGCCGCGTCGCGGCGCACCGGCATTCATCGAAGCATCGGAATCGGAAGCCGGGGAACCGGCCGTGCCCGCCTTCGGCTGAACGCCGCCGGCCGTATGGCCGTCGAGCGCCACTTGCACGCGCTTGGTCGCCACCACCACTTGCTTTTGGGGCGCCTGCGGCACATTGATCGGCACCGAGCGGCCACCCGCCACGCCGCGCAACCGGCCTCGCTCGGCCAGCACTTTCGCGCCGTAGCCGCCATCGTCCTGCGAGGTCGAGCCCACATAGAGACGCAGGCCATCGGCTAGCGAGCCGCCACGCGCGATGCAGTCTTTCAGCACGACCGCGCCGACCGTAATGTTGGCCAGCGGCTCGAGCGCCGCGCCGGGGCCGCCGAAGTACTGGAACTTGTCCGAGTGAACCTTCGACATCACCTGCATGAGCCCCTGTGCGCCGACACCGCTCTCGGCGTACGGATTGAAGCCCGATTCAATCGCCATCACGGCGAGCAGCAACAGCGGATCGAGGCCGACTTGCCGGCCGGTATCGAAAGCCGCCTTCACGAGTTCGCCGACAGGCTCCTGCGCCACATGGTAGCGACGCGCCAAATACGATGCGACGAGCGCCTGCTCGCGCGCCGAGACCAGCACGCGATCATCGCGGGCATCGGCCGACACGTGCTGCGACGAGATCATCTTCGCCAGCAGGTACAGATTCGACGGGGTCAAGCTCGTCGGCAGACGCGTATCGCCCGAGCTCGCGGCGCCGGCCAGCGCAAGGCCGCTCGTACCGCTGCCGTCGAACGCGCCGTCGTAGCTAGTGTTGTTGTCCGCGCCAAGTATGGCGCCGGGTGCGTCGTCCCCGCTATCGGGCGTGGCGGGACCGAACGCGGGCAGCGGATGCCCGCTCAAGAGTCGCGCGGGGCCCGCTTGGACGGCGGCCGAGACGACCGGCATCAAGCGCGCGGCCAACGTGCCGCGCACCGTCGGCAACAGCCAGAGTGCGAGCGCAACGACGACAGCACATGCGCCGACCATGCTGAACAGATGATGACTGACACGCGTCCCGCGGCGCAACGCGCTACGAACCGCTGCCGCGATACTGCCGTCGGAACCCAACGATAACCAAGTATTCATTCAGTTCTCCCAAGAGCATGGCTCGTCTCGACGGGTACGACGGCGCAAGCGCCTATCAAGAGAGCCAAGGCGTCGCGGGCCTTGGTTGGACCGCGGCAACGCCGGGATACGGAAAGCTACCGTAAAAAACGGCAACGCACCGTGTGGAGGGCCACGTCGGAGCAAAAGGACCGGCCACATGCCCTAGGGCATGCACGCAGTGGCTCTCACGCGAAAGCCAGCGGCAACGCGCTGGCGGAAGACAACTAGTTAGGACCGTAGAACGCCGTGCAGGGCGGCGTACGGCGACGCGACACTAAGCGTCGCGAGCTGCGGACCGGGGGGTAGTGACTCAAAACTACATGGCTCTGCAGCCAATGTGGAACGGATTCTAGCAGGCTTTTATAGATCGTCAATGCTACAAAAACTAAAAGTCATAACCAGATGTAATAAAGAATGAGGGCTCCGGGCCCAAAATCCGCGCCCCGCGCGCGTTGGCACGGTTTGGAGGATGCGCGCTCGGACGGACGTCATTGCCATCGGAAAGGTAAAATCGTCGCCTTCCGCCGCGCAGCGGGTGCCTCGATGCGGCGCAGCAGCTTTCTCTGGTCTACATAACGTCATGAAATATAAGGATTTGCGGGACTTCACCGGTCGCCTGGAGGCCATCGGCGAGCTACGGCGCGTCCCGGATAGCGTCTCGCCCGTGCTCGAAATGACCGACCTCTGCGACCGCGTCTTACGCGCCGGCGGTCCTGCGCTGCTGTTCGAGTCTCCTACGGGCCATGCGTTTCCCGTCCTCGGCAACCTCTTCGGCACGACACGGCGGATTGCGCTCGGCATGGGCATTGACGAGACGGCGGCGCCCGGGGAAGGAGCGGCCCTGCGCTCGCTGCGCGACGTCGGACGGCTGCTGTCGGCCCTGAAGGAGCCCGAGCCGCCGAAGGGGCTCAAAGACGCCGGCAAACTGCTCTCGCTCGCCAAGGCAGTCTGGGACATGACCCCGAAGACAGTCAGCGCACCACCCTGCCAGGAAATCGTCTGGGAAGGCGCCGATGTGGATCTCGCCCGGCTGCCCATCCAAACCTGCTGGCCCGGAGACGCCGCGCCGCTCGTCACATGGGGCCTCACCGTCACGCGCGGACCCAACAAGGCTCGGCAAAACCTCGGCATCTATCGGCAGCAGTTGATCGGGCGCAACAAGCTCATCATGCGCTGGCTCGCACACCGCGGCGGCGCGCTCGACTTCCGCGAGTTTGCACTGGCCAATCCCGGCAAGCCGTATCCCGTAGCCGTCGTGCTCGGCGCCGATCCGGCTACGATCCTCGGAGCCGTGACGCCCGTGCCCGACAATCAATCGGAATATCAATTTGCCGGCCTGCTGCGCGGCGCGCGCACCGAGCTCGCGCGGTGCCTAACGCCCGGCGTCGATACGCTGCAAGTGCCCGCGCGCGCCGAGATCGTCCTCGAAGGATTCATCCACCCGCAAGCCGGCGAGCCGAACGCGGCGCCCGCCGGTGCGCCCCCACGGCCCTCCCGCGGCGCGACAGCTTCCTACGAGCACGCGCTGGAAGGCCCCTACGGCGATCACACGGGCTACTACAACGAGCAGGAGTGGTTCCCCGTCTTCACGGTCGAGCGCATCACGATGCGGCGCGACCCCATCTACCATTCGACATACACCGGCAAGCCGCCCGACGAGCCCGCGATGCTCGGCGTCGCGCTGAACGAAGTCTTCGTGCCGCTCCTGCAAAAGCAGTTTCCGGAGATCACCGATTTCTATCTGCCGCCCGAGGGTTGCAGCTATCGGATGGCGATCGTGCAGATGAAGAAGAGCTACGCCGGGCACGCGAAACGCGTGATGTTCGGCGTGTGGAGCTTCTTGCGCCAATTCATGTATACGAAGTTCATCGTCGTCGTCGATGAAGACGTCGACGTACGCGATTGGAAAGAAGTCATTTGGGCGATCACGACGCGCGTCGATCCTGCCCGTGACACGGTGCTCGTCGAACGCACCCCGATCGACTACCTCGACTTCGCCTCCCCTATCGCGGGCCTAGGCTCGAAGATGGGGCTCGACGCGACGAACAAGTGGCCGGGCGAGACCGATCGCGAATGGGGACGTCCGATTGCAATGGATCCCGCCGTCAAGGCGCGCGTCGACGCCTTATACGAACGGCTGGGGTTCGGCCGATAAGTGTCGAAGCATGCGCGCGCTATTTTGAAGCGGAGCGGCGCGCCTCGTGCCGCGACATCGAGTGAGCATCAAGCGACCGTTGGCGAGCGCACCGGCTACCCTCGCGGGCGGGAATCTACGCTAGAAATTGAGCGTAGCGCGGCAGATCGACGTTGCCGCCGCTCACGATCACGCCCACGCGCTTGCCTTGCGCCGGCACGATGCCGTGCATCACGGCCGCGGCGGCGAGACACCCGGTCGGCTCGACGACCATCTTCATGCGCTGGGCGAAAAAGCGCATCGTCTCCACGAGTTGCGCATCGCTGACCGTCTCAATCTTCGAGACGAGCCGCTGAATCACGGCAAATGTGAAGTTGCCCAGATAAGGCGTGGCGGCGCCGTCGGCGATCGTCCGCGGCGGGTCGATCCGGACGATTTGGCCGCGCGCAAGCGATTGTTGCCCATCGTTGCCCGCTTCCGGCTCGACGCCGATGATTTCGCACGAAGGGCTCAGCGCCGCGGCTGACAGCGCGGAGCCGGAGAGCAGCCCCCCGCCGCCGAGACACACGACGAGCACGTCGAGCGGCCCGGTCTCTTCGATGAGCTCCTTCACCGCCGTGCCCTGCCCCGCCATCACATGCGGATGGTCGTAGGGCGGAATGAGCGTCATGCCGCGCTCTTGGGCAAGACGCCGGCCGATCGCGTCTCGGTCTTCCGTGTAGCGGTCGTAGAAGATGACCTCGCCGCCGTATCCTTTCGTCGCCTCGACTTTTGCGGCCGGTGCGTCCGAGGGCATCACAATCGTCGCGCGGATACCGGCGAGCTTGGCCGACAGCGCGATCGCCTGCGCATGATTGCCCGACGAGTACGTGATGACGCCGCCCGCACGCGCATCGGCATCGAAATGCGAGAGGGCGTTGTAGGCGCCGCGGAACTTGAACGCCCCCATGCGCTGAAAATTCTCGCACTTGAAGAAGACCGAGCCGCCCACGCGTTCGTCGAACGTACGTGACGTGAGAACGGGCGTGCGATGCGCGACGCCGGCGATGCGCGAGGCTGCATCGACGACATCATCAAAAGTGGGAAGAGCGAGCGCTTGCATGAACGATGGGACCCGCAATGGGGCGCTGTTGGGTGAACGCGCATTGTCCCAGCTTCAGCGCCGCTTTGCGAGACGATGGACCGGTCGCGCAAGCCGCCGTAAACGCAGACGGCGCAACGCGGCGGGAAGCCGGCGTTGCGCCGTCGAAGAGGCGGTTTTCGCGCTCATCCGTGGATGAGCGCTCGGTGCGAAGCGCCTCCTAGCGGCGCCAATGGTGGTGGTGGTGCCAGCCGCCGTAATAGCCGCCGTAGCCGCGGTAGTAACCATCGCCGACGTACACAGGCGGCGGACCGTAGTAGCCGGGCGGCGGACCATAAACGACCGGTGGCGGCGCGTAGTAGACGGGCGGCGGGGGCGCATAGTAGACGGGCGGCGCCGAATACACCGGCACGCCCAAGCCGATACCAACCGAAACGTGCGCCTGTGCCGTCGCGGCAAACCCCGCGCTCAATGCTGCAACGGCAACCAATAAAGCGAGCTTTTTCATATTAATGTTCCTCTGGCGAATGTGCAGACGCGCCGCCGAAACGCCCGGGCGCTACGGCCTGCAACCTACACTTCAAATGTATCTAAAAAGCACCGCCAGGGGGCCGAGCATTTGTTGCAAATTGCAATCCTCGCACCAACGGCCGGCCATCGAGACATCGGCCGGCTGAGCGCGACGAGGCGCGATCAAGGAGATTTTACCGCTGTGCGGCCATCTCCCTGCGCGCCGTCGGTAATGTTTAATTACAAAATTCATTCAGCCGACACCGTGCAAGGCGACGGCCGCCGCCACGCCTCATCCGACTTTGACGTAGGTGAACTCGCGCGTGATGCTGCGCGGAACATACGCCTCGCCGATCTTGACGCGCGGCGTCAGCCGCTTTTTCTGATCCCACCAAAGACGCCGCTGGGTGCGGCTAAGAAACCGCAAATGCTTGCGGTAGGAAAAAAAGTTCATCGTGACCCCCCATGCATGGCTGCAACGTTAAGAACGAAGAAACGAAGAACGAAAGGCGCGGACGGACGACGGTAAGCACTACGCCGACGACACATCTCACAATACGACGCTGTAAAAACTTTGACGAAAATCAGCACGAACCCCCGTTGCGCAATGGCGCACGCCAGGGTATGCCAATCGCACCGCGCCCCTATACAAGACCGGTCGTGCCCACCGCCGCGCCGATGCGCCATACTGGCGGCTTCGTCGCTCTTCCTCGAATGCGCAGTGCCGCGCTTCGTCCGTTTGACCATGTCGTTCTCTGCTCGTACGCGTCTCGGTTTCATCGGAGCGGGCCGCTTGGCGCGCTGCCTCGCCGTCGGATTCGCCCGCGCGGGCTATCCCATATCAGCCGTTGCGGGGCGCACCCCCGATTCCGCTCGGCGCCTCGCCCAAGTATTACCGCAGTGCCGTGCCGTGGCCGACGCGCAAGCCGTCGTCGATGCCTCGGAGGTTGTATTTGTAGCCGTTCCCGATGACAGTATCGGTACGATCGCGAACATATTACGATTCGATGGCGCCAATGAACGCTCGGTCGCGCTCGTGCACTGCAGCGGTGCAACGAGCGTCGAAGTGCTCGCGCCGGCCCAGAGGCAAGGGGCGTTGATCGGGGGATTCCATCCGCTGTACCTGTTTACCGGCGACGACGCCGATGTTGAGCGAATCGCCGGCTGCTCGATCACGATCGAGGCACAGGGCGAACTCGCTGCCGTGCTTGACGCGCTTGCGCGCTCGCTTGGCTGCGAGGTACTGACGCTCCCCGGCGAACACCGCCTGCTCTACCACGGCGCGGCCCATTACGCGGCGAGCTTCGCCCTTGCCGCGCTGGCTGAAGCCGCCAGTGTCTGGCAAACGTTAGGCTTCGATGAAGACCAATCGCTGCGGGCGCTCTTGCCGATGTTGGCCGGCACCGTGCAAGCCGCGCGCGGGAAAGGTTTGCCGGGTGCGCTGGCTGGCCCTGTCTCACGCGGCGACGCCGGCGTCCTCGAACGGCAGCTCGCGGCTTTTGAGGCGCTCGGCGGGGACCATGCGGCGTTGTATGGGCTGCTCACGCGCCGCGCGCTTTCGCTCGCGCGCCGGCGGGCGCAGCCGCCCGCCGCGATCGATCGGATGACCGACGCAGTCGAAGCTGCGCTAGAGCGCTCGCTCTCACGAGTGCAAGGGCCAAGTCAGCCGTGATATGGTGACGACCGGCGCCGACGGGCGGATGTGCCGCCGGGGCCGCCCAGCAACCTGACGAGAACTCAAGAATGATCAAAGTCAGCATCCTCTACCCTTATCGCGAAAATGTCCGCTTCGACATGGACTACTATCGCGACAAGCACATGACGCTCGCCGCGAAGCATTTCGGGACGGCGCTGAAGGGATGGTCCATCGACAGGGGTGTGAGCGGCGGAGAACTCGGCTCGACACCGGGCTTCGCGGCCGCAGGCCATTTCCTATTCGATTCGTTCGAAGCGTTCCAGAAGGTGTTCGCTCCCGTGGCCGGCGAACTCGTTGCGGATATTCCGAATTACACCGACAGCACGCCGCAGATTCTCGTCAGTGAAGTCGTGACGAGCATTTGACGGTGCGATGTTGTATGCAGCGACGACCGCTGGCGCCCATCGTGCGGTGCTGGGGTCTACACACTCAATAGAAGCTCAATAGAAGCAAAGGATCGAAGATGTTCGGGGATATTGCCCGCTTTCTGCTCAATACCGTTTTCACGTTGTTCGGCGCCGCGCTGATTCTGCGCGCGTGGATGCAGGTGGTTCGCCTGCCGCCTTACAACCCGGTCTCGCACGCCATTTTTCAGGCAACGAACTGGCTCGTGCTGCCGCTTCGGCGCGTGCTGCCAAGCGCACGCCGAGTTGACGTTGCCAGTTTGGTCGCCGCGCTGATCGCGTCGATCGTTTATGTGGTCGCGATGATGGCGATCGCCGGTGTCGATCTGCTCGGCGTCACCCCGGTGATCGCCATCGTATCGCTACTGACTGTCATCAAATGGGCGCTGAATCTCGTCATCTGGCTGACGATCTTAATGGCGCTGCTCTCGTGGCTGAACCCCCACTCGCCAGCAATGCCGATTCTTTATCAGTTGACGGCGCCATTCCTGAACCCCTTGCGGCGCGTGATTCCCAATCTCGGCGGCATCGATCTTTCGCCGATCCTGCTGTTCGTCATCGTGCAGGTTCTGTTGATGGTGGTCACGCGGGCGGCCGTGTCGCTGACGTTGTTCGGCATCTAGCCCGAATCGGGCAGCACGCCCGAGTTCAAATGCCGGTCACGCGTCGGGTCCGATGACGCCGAACGTGGCCGGGATCATGGTATAGACGGCCCGCACCTTTTCCTGCGATACGCGCTCGATGAGCTGGTGGGCCTCGGCCTGCGTGGCGATGAACTCGACCTCGACCGTCAGCGACCCTTGGAGTTCGAAGAAGCGCTCTTCGTGCAAAACGCGATGCGCGCCGAAACCGGCCATGGCGCGAAACGCCGATCCACCCATGATGTCCATCTTCTTCGCGTTCGAGAGCAACCATTCCCAGAGCGGGCTGCCGTGCAAACGGTGGCTTTCATGGACGTAGAATCTCAACAATACGTATTGTTCCGACTGCATGTGACCTCCCGACCGACGCCGATACGATGTTGAACCATTGTGCCTCGGGCCTGGCGGCGCTACAACGGCGGCGACGCGACAGCAGCAAGCGTTATGCCGATTGACGGCTGTTTGTTGTGCCGGTCAAGCGGCGGCTAGCCAGGCGCGCGCCGTCCACATCCCGAGCGCGGTCAGCGAGAACGATCCGAACAAATGGACGCCCGCAGCCGCCACTCCCCAGCCGAACTGGCCTTGCAACAGCAGCGTGACCACTTCCGCGGAAAACGTCGAGAACGTCGTCAAGCCGCCCATGAACCCCGTGATGACAAAGAGGCGCCACTCCGGCGGTAGGCCGGCCTTCGCGGCGAAGAATACGGCTGCGACGCCGATGAGGTAGCCGCCGATCAAGTTGGCGGCCAGCGTGCCGAGCGGAATCGTAGGGAAGGCGGCATTCAAGCCGAGGCCCAGCACCCAGCGCAGCAATGCGCCTAGGCCGGCACCGATGAAGATGGAGAGAATCGAGTAGATCAACGTCGCGTCCTGATTCGAATCGTATTGTTGGATCGAACCAGAAGGCTAGGCGTGACGCACGAGCGAACGCCTACCGATTCCGGCTCGGGGAACGGGTAGGCATCATCAGCCACGAGGGCGGTTCAAGGAGGAATGCCATCTCCTGCGCGCACGGCTTCGGGCAGAACGGTACGACCACCCGCGACCACCCGAGCGCCTGCACAGCGCGTCGAGACGCTACTTTAGGGGTTTGAGCCCCGACAGGCAATATGCCTTTATGCGGCGTCGCCCAAGACCGCCTTTCGGATCGCCCCGAGGACGATTCTGATGTCGTCGAACTGAGTAATCAGTTCGAAGCACAAGATGAACGCGAACGTATAGCTGGCTGCCGGCCACCGCTCGAACGCACGCAGCACCGGCGCTGCAATTCTGACTCGGGCGGCGTCGCGCGTCATCAGCCAGGCAAAGACGATACCGAGCGCGAGCCCTGCGAGGACGTCGGTGGGGTAATGCAAGCCGAGATAGACACGCGGCAGCAAGACGAAAAGCAGCGTGTAGAGCATGGCGAACGCGCCGGCGACGCGATAGACCAGAAAAATACCTGTCGCAATGGCGCCCCAGAGCATCGCATGGTCGCTCGGAAACGAGTTCCAAAAACGCAGCGTGGGCTCCGTGTACGTCGACTCCGGAAAATGCAGATGGAGGTCCGGCGTATGGATGGGCCGGATCCGATACGGCATGTAGTGGGCGAGCAACCTGCCCGCGATGAGCGCGACCAGTCCGCTTGCGATGATCGCGATCACCATCTCGAGCTGCCATTTACCGTTGCGCTTGCCGGAGCCAAACCACATCCAGCACAGCATCGACATCAAGACGAGGCCTTTGATCGTGTAGAACTGGGTCAAGTCCCGGATCGCATGGTTCACGAACTCGGAGTGAAACGCGTGTTGCGTTAAAAAAATCAGAATCGCATTGTCGAAGCCGTTCACTGCGCCCTTCCCCTTAGCGTATTCGTATTCGTTCGAATCTTCCCCCGCCGCGCGTCACGTGGTGCCAGTCAGGGAACCTCGTATGATCGCAGCACAAAACTGTCACGAAAGTATAAAAAAAGTGCCAGAAAAGCGCCATTCGAGGATGCGCTAATTGGCCGGACCACACCCGACGTACCGCCGGATAAAGTATTAGGTGTATTCAGTATTCACCTACCACGGCGCCCTTCGAACAGATCGCGCTCGCGCGCGAGCCCATCCCCGACCACGTCGAAAAAAGCCCTGACCCGGGCCGTTCCCTTCAAATCGGCGTGCGCCACGATCCATAGTTCGCCTTCGAGATCGGATATCGGCTCGGGCATGGCGCGCATGACACCGACCTCGCTGTCGCCGAGATAGCATGGAAGCAAGGCGAGCCCGATGCCCGCGCGCGCGGCGACGAGTTGATTGACGAGGCTGTTCGCGCGGTAAGCGACGACATCGTCGGAGACCATTCGGGACAACCAATCGGCCGCGAGGATAGCGCTCACCCCATATTCCCATCCGATCAATGCATGACCGGCGAGTGCGTCAACGCTGGGAAGCGTGCCTCCGCGTGCGGCCAGATAGTCGGGCGCGGCGTAGAACCCCCACGCGACTTGCGCGAGCCGGCGCCCCCATAGATCCCCGTCCCTCGGCCGCACGGGCCGCAATGCGACATCGGCCTCCCGGCGCGAGAGATTGAGGACGCGATTATCGATGGCCAATTCAACCGTCACGCCAGGATGAGCTTGGCGTAAGGCGGCTAGATGCCGCGTCAATCGGCTGTATGCCAGCGTCTCGGACGACGTCACGCGCAGCCGGCCACTGAGCCTGTGATCCTGGCCCGTCAGATCGCGATCGAGGGCGAGCACTTCGTCTTCCATGCGCTCGGCGGCGACTGCCATGCGCTGTCCCGCCTCGGTGGCCTGGTAGACACCGCCCGAAAGCCGCTCGAAGAGCCTGACGCCCAAGCGCGTCTCTAACGCCTTCAAGCGACGGAACGCCGTCGAGTGATCGATGCTGAGCCGCTGAGCCGCAACGGCCAGACTCGTAGTGGGTATTCCGGCCCAACGTGACCGACGATTCCGGACGAACGTGACCGAGCATT
>CBIHOQ010000057.1:0-30330 GCA_966212065.1 uncultured Burkholderiaceae bacterium | reverse complement strand
TCCGTGATGGGACGGGAAACGTTCGCCGCGGAAACGGTTTGCGGTGCGGTTTGCGATGCGCCTTGCCGCTGCGATTTGCGGTGCGGCTGGCACCGCGCTCAATCGCCTTCGCGCGACGGAACGAGAATTTCGCGATTGCCGTTCGACGACATCGTCGAGACGAGCCCCGATTGCTCCATTTGTTCGAGCAGCCGCGCCGCCCGGTTATAGCCGATGCGCAGATTCCGCTGCACGAGGGAAATCGAGGCACGCCGGTTCTTGACGACGACCTCGACCGCTTGGTCGTACAGCGGATCGGATTCGCCTTCGGCCGCCTGGCCGCCGCTCGCCGCCGAGCCCTCGTCGCCCTCGCCGGCCAACCCGCCTTCCAGCAGGCCCTCGACATAATTGGGCTCGCCCTGTTCCTTGAGCTTTTGGACCACGCGGTGCACTTCCTCATCGGAGACGAAAGCGCCGTGCACGCGCACGGGCAGCCCCGAGCCGGGCGGCAGATAAAGCATGTCGCCCATGCCGAGCAGCGATTCGGCGCCCTGCTGATCGAGAATCGTGCGCGAATCGATCTTCGACGATACCTGGAAGGCCATCCGAGTCGGCACGTTCGCCTTGATGAGGCCCGTGATGACGTCCACCGACGGCCGCTGCGTCGCCAGGATCAAGTGAATGCCGGCGGCGCGCGCCTTCTGCGCGATCCGCGCAATAAGCTCCTCCACCTTCTTGCCGACGACCATCATCAAGTCCGCCAGCTCGTCGATGACGACGACGATGTGCGGCAGGCGCGTGAGCGGCTCGGGCGCATCGGGCGTCAAGCTGAACGGATTGGGCAGCTTCTCTTCGCGCTTGGCCGCCTCGTCGATCTTGTTGTTGTAGCCGGCCAGATTGCGCACGCCGAGCTTGCTCATGAGCTTGTAGCGGCGCTCCATCTCGGCGACGGCCCAATTGAGCGCGTGCCCGGCTTGGCGCATATCGGTGACAACAGGACACAGCAAGTGCGGAATGCCCTCGTAGACGCTCATTTCGAGCATCTTCGGATCGATGAGGATCATGCGCACATCCTCGGCGCTTGCCTTGTAGAGCAGCGAGAGGATCATCGCGTTGATGCCGACCGACTTGCCCGATCCGGTCGTGCCGGCCACGAGCAAGTGCGGCATCTTCGCCAAATCGGCGCAGACCGAATTGCCGCCGATGTCCTTGCCAAGGCCCATCGTCAACTTCGACGAGGCGGCGGCATAGACCTCGGAGCCGAGAATTTCCGATAAGCGCACCGTCTGGCGCCGCTGGTTCGGTAGCTCGAGCGCCATGAAGTTCTTGCCGGGAATCGTCTCGACGACGCGGATCGACACGAGCGATAGCGAGCGCGCCAGATCTTTGGCGAGATTGACGATTTGGCTGCCCTTCACGCCCGTGGCCGGCTCGATTTCGTAGCGCGTGACGACGGGCCCCGGATAGGCCGCGACGACGCTCACGTCGACGCCGAAATCCTTGAGCTTCTTTTCGATGAGGCGCGAGGTGAATTCGAGCGTATCGGCCGAAACCGTCTCTTGCGCGGGGGGTGCCGGATCGAGCAGCGCGATCGGCGGCAGCGTCGAATCGCCGGGCAGATCGGCGAAGAGCGACACCTGCTTTTCCTTTTCGACGCGCTCCGATTTGGGCGGCGTCGCGACGGGTGGCACGATCGTGACGGGCTCGTGCTCTTCGAGCCGCACGCGGCCTTGCACGACCTTGCCCTCGCGCTTGACGGCCGCTTGCTCGCCGAGCCGCCGATCGCGCCCCGCCTCGCGCCGCAGCTTAGCGAGTGTGAAGCCGGAGATGATCGATTCGCCGATACGTTCGGCCGCCGATAGCCACGAGAAGCGGAAATAGAGCGACAGACCGATCGCGAGCGAGAGCAAAAGGGCGAGCGTGCCGCCCGTGAAGCCGAGCGCATGCGATACGCCGCGCGCGACGGCGTCGCCCACGATACCGCCCGGCGCGCGCGGCAGCGGCACATGCAGCGACCACATGCGCAGCGCCTCGATGCCGTCGCAGGCAAGCAGCACGAGCACGAAGGAGAAAGCGTCGGCAATCCAGGCGCCGTCGTGCGGCGTCTCGTCCTCGGCCACGCCATGCCGGGTCAGGCGCCGGTAGTTTGCGGCGATGCGGCGCGCGAGCAGCACGACCCACCAATAGGCCGATAAGCCGAACAGCAGCAACAGGATGTCGGAGGTCCAGGCGCCAACGCGCCCGGCCCAATTGGAGATGCGATCGACTTGCGCGGCATGCGTCCAGCTCGGATCGTGACGGCTGTAGCTGACGAGCGCCATCACGAGGAACACGCAGAGCGCGACCTGCAAGATCCAGCGAATTTCGGTGAACAGGCGCGACATGCGATGCGGCAACGCTTGCGCAGGCGCCGAATAAGGAGCTTTAGCCATGAATCCGTAGCAGCGTGGCGGGCGCACCCGCCAAGGGTTCGATGCGGGCTATTGTAAACGTTGCGTCGCACACCCGGCTGTAAATGACGGTAACGGAGCCGCACCTGAGCAAAACGCTATCGCCGCGATTGAGCGCGCAATCAGCAGCGGCCTCGGCGGCCCTTTATAATTACGCCCGTATGCCCAACTGATGCGTTGTGGCGCAGCGCCGTCCGCCCGACCCCAAGCGCCGCGCCCCGCCGGGCAGCTCCCTTGCGGCATTTCTATTTACGGAACGAACAACCATGTCCACGCGCAAACACGCCAAAGTGCTCATCCTCGGCTCCGGCCCCGCCGGCTACACGGCCGCCGTCTACGCCGCGCGCGCGAATCTTTCTCCCGTGCTGGTCACCGGTCTCGCCCAAGGCGGGCAGTTGATGACGACGACGGACGTCGAGAATTGGCCCGCCGATGCGAACGGCGTCCAAGGCCCCGAACTCATGCAGCGTTTTCTCGATCATGCGGAGCGTTTCAATACCGAGATCGTGTTCGATCACATCCATACCGCCAAGCTGCTCGAAAAGCCGATCCGGCTGATCGGCGATTCGGGCGAGTACACCTGCGACTCGCTCATCATCGCGACGGGCGCGTCGGCTCAATACCTGGGACTGCCTTCGGAAGAAGCGTTCTCCGGCCGCGGCGTGTCCGCCTGCGCCACGTGCGACGGCTTCTTTTACAAGCAGCAGCACGTAGCCGTGGTCGGCGGCGGCAACACGGCGGTCGAAGAGGCGCTGTATCTGTCTGGCATCGCGAGCAAGGTCACGGTCATCCACCGCCGCGACAAGTTCCGCGCGGAGCCGATCCTAATCGACCGTCTGCTCGAAAAACAAAAGGAAGGCATCGTCGACATCAAGTGGAATCACGTGCTGGAAGAAGTCACGGGCGACGATTCCGGTGTGACGGGCGTGCGCATCAAGCACACGCAATCGGGCGAAACGGCCGACCTGGCGCTGCAAGGCGTCTTTATCGCGATCGGCCATAAGCCCAACACCGACATCTTCGAAGGCCAGCTCGAGATGAAGAACGGATACATCATCACGAAGTGCGGCCTGGTTGGAAATGCGACGGGCACGAGCGTGCCGGGCGTGTTCGCGGCCGGCGACGTGCAAGATCACATCTATCGTCAAGCGATCACCAGCGCCGGGACCGGCTGCATGGCCGCGCTCGACGCGCAGCGTTATCTGGAAAGCGTCCACGAACTCCATCAGGATCACGTGATGAGCGCGGAAGCCGACCGATAAAATAGCGGCCGCCGGCTCCGCTCGGTAGGCTCCGGGCGCGTTCGCATTCGCTCTTAGTAGCTGTCGTTACCGCCATGTCGAAGAATCGCCATCGTCCGAGCGAGACCCAGCGCCCCGAAGCCGGCGCACGCGCCTCCAGTCTCTCCGATCTTGCCGCGCTGCGCGATGCGCTCAAGCAACGCGCAGCCGAACGCGAACGCGAGCGCATCGCCGCGGCCAAGGTCGCGCGGGAAGCGGCGGCCGAGGCCGATCTGTTCCGACGCGAGATCGGCGACGTGGCGCCGATCGCCGCGGCGGCCCGCGCCATCCATGGCCGCACGCCGCCGCCCGCGCTGCCGCTGCAAACGCAGCGCGACGAGCAAGCCGTTCTACATGAAGCGATCTCCGACGAATTCGATCCCGAGGTGCTGCTCGATACCGACGAGTCGCTGTTCTATTGCCGGCCCGGCATTAGTCAGGAAGTGGTGCGCAAGCTGCGGCGCGGGCATTGGATCGTCCAGGCGCAGCTCGACTTGCACGGGATGCGTCGCGACGAAGCCCGCGAGGCGCTGGCCGAATTCATCCGCGAGACCGTCAAGCGCGGGCTGCGCTGCGTGCGCGTGATCCATGGAAAAGGCTTGGGGTCAGTCGGCAAAGAACCCGTGCTGAAGGGCAGAGTGCGCGCCTGGCTCGTGCAGAAAACGCAAGTCATCGCGTTTTGCCAGGCTCGCCCGCATGACGGCGGCGCCGGCGCCGTGCTCGTGCTGCTGCAGCCGCCCTCGGTAAAACAAAGCGCAGCGCCCGCCGAGCGAGGGCCCGCTCGTGCACCCTAGGCTCACGTTCGCGCTCTCCATCGTCGAAGGCCTCGCCATCCTCGCCTATGCTTTCTCCGGTTTCATCGAAGCGCGCAAGCGCCGGCTCGACGCCGTCGGCACATTCCTCGTCGCACTCGCGACGGCTTTCGGCGGCGGCACGGTGCGCGACGTGCTGCTCCAGCGGCGGCCATTCTATTGGGTCGAGCACGAGACCTACGTCCTCGTGATCTTCATCCTGTCGCTGTTCGCGCCTTTCGTGCTGCGGATGGCGTCGCGCGTGTTCAACGAGCGGGCGCTCTTGATCGCCGATGCGATCGGCCTCGGCCTATTCAGCATCTCGGGCACGTCCATCGCCCTCGATGCCGGCATGCCTGCATTCATCGCCGTGATGATGGGCGTGGTGACGGGCGTGTTCGGCGGCATGATCCGCGACGTGGTCTGCAACGAAGTGCCGCTGCTGCTGCGCGACTCGCGCCCTTACGCCACGTGCGCGTTCGCCGGCTGCTGGCTCTATCTGGCGCTGGACCGCCTCCAGGTGGATTCGGTGTACAGCGTCATCGTCGCCACCGGCTTCATCCTCATCTCGCGGCTCATCACGTTCAAGCTCGATGTGCGGTTGCCGCATTGACGCAACACGCACGCTCGCCGCAAGCCCAGAGCCTGCCATAGCGAACGGCGCGAGGACCGATGTCTGATGCCCGCGCTATTGCGCCGTGACGTTAACCGCCACTTCGACGATATGCTCGCCGCCGCCCAGAATGATGCCGCGCAGCAGCGACACGTCGCTGTAGTCGCGTCCGTAAGCCAGCGTGACGTGGTCGAGATCGGCCAGCACGTCGTTAGTGGGATCGAGATCGACCCAGCCGGTGCCGGGGCAGAACACCGACACCCAGGCATGCGACGCGTCGGCGCCGATAAGGCGCGGCATGCCTGCCGGCGGCGTCGTGCGCAAATAGCCGCTCACGTAGCGCGCCGCCAGGCCGAGCGAGCGCAAGCATCCGATCATCACCTGCGCGAAATCCTGGCATACGCCGTGGCGCAGATGAAATGCGTTCAACGCGGGCGTATCGAATGCCGTGGTTTGCGGCCGATAAGCGAAGTCGGCATGAACACGATGCATCAGGTCGATCGCGCCCGCGACGAGCGGCGTACCCGGCGCGAAGCTCGGCAGCGCATAGGCGGCTAGCTCCGGCGCGAGCGCGACGTTCGGCGAAGCGAAGACGAACTCGCTTTCGGGCCTATAAACGCCGCCCGCGCGATAGCGCAGTTCGGCGGCGACATCGTCCCATGCGCGGGTCGCGGACGCGTCGAACCCAGTCCAGCGAGGCGTCAATGCGACTGTCGTCTCGCTCGTCACCTGCAGGTAGTCGTGCGGCGCGTCGAAAGAAAAGTACCGGACTTCGTTGCCGAATGCGTCGATGTGCGACCGCTCGTACGACGGCAGCGGATCGATATCCACCCGGTGCGACATCACGCGCTGCCAGGGGCAATCGCGTGGGCGGATGGTCGCTAGATGCCGGGCAGTCTCGACCGGCACCGAGTAGCGATACGTCGTGGCGTGCGATACCGACAGCCTGATATCGCCGCTCACGACGCCACCCTCGAGGCCAGCGCATTAGCTGCGTGAATGAAGTAGCGCCCGCTGATCTCGTTCGACGCCGCCGCAACATGCAAGGCAAGCTCGTCGCATAGTTCGGCGAGCGTCGCGTAGCGCCCTTGCTCATCGGTACTGCACAGGCGCTCGAGTGACGGCAGCGAGGACACGGGAGGCATTGCCTCGCCGAACGGCCGGCGCATCGGACCATCCGCGGCCGCCGCGATCTCATCGAGCTTTTTCCTGAGGCGTTCGTAGACTCCGTACAGCCCGCGGGGATTGGTCGGATCGACGACGACGAGATCGATCAGCGCCGGCACCTCCAGCCGCCCGGGATAGAGCGATCGATAAGTGAGCGTGCTGTCGAAGAGTTGCAGCAGCAGATCGAAGCCCGCCGGCGTGGCCAGCACGCCGGCATCGGCCACGACGCGCAGGAAGGTCGTGGTGCCGATGACGCGTTCGATATGCCGGCCCGCGAACAGCAGGCGCCACGCTTCGTCGCGCACCATGCGGTCGCCCTGTGCGCCGCTGACCGCCGAAAGCTGCATGGCGAGCGTCTCCAGGGCCCGCATCAGCGCGACGCGATCGTACGATTCGTAGCGCTCTGCACGCCCTGCTTCGTCGCCGTCTTCTTCCGATGCGCCTATGGATGGCGCGAGCGATAACGCATGCAGCGCATCGCGAAAATCGTTGCGCGCGGCGAGAATCGTGCGCCAATGATCGTTCGAAAGCCGAGCGCGGATTTCGCCGCACGCCCGGACCTGATTCGCGATCACCCGGCCCACGCTCGCCGTGCCCGAATGCTCGTGCAACCCTGCCGCGAGCGAGCGTTCGAACGCATGGCGCGTGACACGCGCGGCCGGATCGGCGGCCGGGATCAATTCGAACCGTGCGGCAAGCTCCGCGAGCGCACCGAGCATGCCCTCGGAATCGTGGCTCTCGAGCGAGCCCAAAATCAGGCGCGCGAGCCGTACGCTGTTTTCGGCGCGCTCGCAGTAGCGCCCCGCCCAAAAGAGGTTCTCGGCGGCCCGACTCGACACCGTGCCGCGGCGATGAGCGAAATCGCCCGGCGTCATCGGGGAAGGCAACAGCGAAAACGTCGAACCAGGCCGGCTCGACAGCACCCAAGTATCCACGCTGCTGCCGCCCGATTGCATCGATACGCTCGTTTGCCGTTCGCCGGCCATGCGCGTGAACGCACCGGGCAGCACATGCCAGCCGCCCGATACATCGGCGATCGCGTAGACACGCAGCGCGCAAGGCCGATGCGTCAACGCGCCGTCCTCATAGCGCGGCGTGCACGAATGCGGCAGCGGGGCGTGGATCGTAAATGCCTCGGGCGCCGCTTCGATGCGTGCACGCCAATCTGCGAGCCGCTGATGGCCCGCCGCGAGGCCGGGCGGCATTTCCGACGACGCAGGGTGCGGCAGCCCGATCCAAGTCGGCACGAGCCACGCTTGGTCGAGCCGCGCGAACGCGTCCTCGCGTACTGCCGTCTCCCCGCACCACCAACTCGCCACGCTCGGCAATGCGAGCGTCTCGCCGAACAACGCATCGGCAATGCCGGGCAAGAACCCATGCAGCGCAGGCGTTTCGGCGATGCCGACACCGGGCGCATTGGAGACTACGACGTTGCCGGCCCGCATGACCTGCAACAGGCCCGGTACGCCGATGGTGGAATCGGCACGCATTTCCACCGGGTCGCAAAAACTGTCGTCGAGCCGGCGCAGCAGACCGTGCACCCGTTCGAGGCCCGCCAGCGTTTTCAGATAGAGTTTATCGCCGCGCACCGTCAGATCGGTGCCTTCGACGAGCGTCAAGCCGAGGTAGCGCGCAAGAAACACTTGCTCGAAATACGTCTCGCTGAACGGGCCCGGGCTTAGCAAAGCGATGTGGGGAGAGCCGGCGCGGGCGCGGCGCTCGTCGTCGGTCATCGTGGTGCGCGCCGCCTGCGCCAGCGTGGCGATGAGCTGCGAGTACGACGGCGCGAGGCGGCGCACGCCGAGCGAGCGAAACGGCTCGGCGAACAGGCTCGCGACGATGAGCCGGTTCTCGAGCGCATAGCCGAGGCCCGATGGCGCCTGCGTGCGGTGCCCCATAACCGTCCATTCGCCGTCCGGCCCGCGCGCAAGATCGACCGCTACGATCTGCAGATATCGGCCGCCTGGCGGCACGCAGCCTTTCATCGCACGCTGGTAGCCCGGATGCGCGAAGACGAGTGCCGACGGCAGCAACCCGCGCGCAAGCAGCGTCTGCGGCCCGTAGATATCCGCGACGAGCGCTTCGAGCAGCCGCGCGCGCTGCGCGACGCCACGCTCGATCCCGGCCCATTCGTCCTCGTCGACGATGAAAGGCAGGACATCGAGTGCCCACGGCCGCGGCTCGCCGTTATCGGCGTAGGCGTTGTACGTGACGTCGTTGTCGCGGATCTGTCGCGCGACTGCCGCCGCGGCATGCTCCAGGCCGGCCACGCCCTCTTCGCCGAGCAGACCGAAAAAGCGCCGCCAAGGCAAACGCAGGGCGCCTGCGGCATCGCGCAACTCGTCCCAGTGGCCGGCGTGTGGAGGAACGTCGCACAGGCGCGCGAGAACATCGGTGACATCGGCCGCGACATCGAACGGCAGGGTCGATTGGAAAGGCAAATGGCTCTCTAGCTTCGGTCAGTCGTCTAACCCTACACGCCTCAGATCGAGTGTAAAAGGCAACTCTAGGCTGCGCTCGCGCGGCTTCACGTGCATCGGCCCGGGCGTATGGCCGATCGTGAAGAAGCGCGCACGCCGCCGGCTCTGCGCTTCATAGGCGTTGACGGGAAACGTCTGGTAATTGCGTCCACCCGGATGGGCGACATGATACTGGCATCCGCCCAGCGAGCGCTCGGCCCAATTGTCGACCAGGTCGAATGTAAGCGGCGCATGCACGCCGATGGTCGGATGAAGCGACGCCGCCGAAGGCCACGCGCGAAAGCGCACGCCCGCCACATATTCGCTTGCGCGGCCCGTCGGTTGAAGCGGCAACGGCACGCCGTTGACCGTCACGGTATGACGGTTTTCATTGAGGCCAAGCGCGCGCACCTCGATGCGCTCGAGCGACGAATCGACGAAGCGCACAGTCCCTCCCGGCGACCCTTCCTCGCCCATCACATGCCACGGTTCGAGTGCATGGCGCAGCGTCAGCGTGACGCCGCTCGCTTCCAGGTCTCCGACGAGCGGAAAGCGAAATTCGAAATGCGGGGCGAACCAGGCGCGATCGAACGCATAGCCGGCCGTGTGCAAATCGGCCAGGACATCGTCGAAATCCATCTGCACGAAGGTGCCGAGCATGAAGCGATCGTGCAATTGCGTGCCCCAGCGCGTGAGGCGCGTCGTGTACGGCGTGCGCCAGAAGCGGGCCACGAGCGCGCGCAGCAGCAGTTGCTGCGCAAGACTCATGCGGGCATGCGGCGGCATCTCGAAGCCGCGCAACTCGAGCAGGCCGAGCCGGCCGGCGGGTCCGTCGGGCGAATAGAGTTTGTCGACGCAGAACTCGGCGCGGTGCGTGTTGCCGGTCACGTCGATGAGAATGTTGCGTAAGGTGCGGTCGATGATCCAAGGCGGCACCCGTTGCCCAGCCTCCTCGTCTCCGCCCTCGCCGAGCACGGCTAGCCCGTCGAGCTGACGCTGCAATTCGCGAAAGGCGATTTCGAGTTCGTACACCTGATCGTTGCGCGCTTCATCGACGCGCGGCGCCTGGCTCGTCGGGCCGATAAAAAGGCCCGAAAAGAGGTACGACAGCGACGGATGATTGTGCCAATACGCGATGAGACTCGCGAGCAAATCGGGGCGGCGCAAGAACGGGCTGTCCGCCGGTGTCGCCGCGCCTAGGACCATATGATTGCCGCCGCCCGTGCCGGTATGGCGCCCATCGAGCATGAACTTCTCCGGCCCGAGATACGATTCGTGCGCGGCGCGGTAGAGAAACTCCGTCTGTTCGACGAGTTCTTCCCACGTTGCGGCCGGATGAATGTTGACTTCGACGACACCGGGATCCGGGGTGATCTGCAACACCTTCAGGCGGGCGTCGCGCGGCGGCGGATAGCCTTCGATCACGATCTTGACCTGCAGGGCCGTCGCCGTCGCTTCCACTGCGGCAAGCAAGTCGAGGTAATCGTCGAGCGCAGCCAGCGGCGGCATGAACACATAAAGCGCCCCGCCTTTGCGCCCGGCCGCCGCGGCTTCGGCCTCCGCGTGCGGCCCGGCCGCGCGCGCAGGATCGCGCGCTTCCACGCAAAGCGCCGTGCGGTGCACCCAGGGCGCCGACTCGCCGCGCTCAGGCACACGCTCGGACACGCGCTCAGTGGGCGCGTCCGGATCGCGGCATTCGGCTTCAGCCGCATACTGCGCACGCAGTTGCGCCGCGCCGCGCAAGGGCGACGGCGGCCCGAAGGGATCCTGCTCGTGCAGCCACGGATAGTCGGCTGCGCTGACCCACGCGAGCGAATCGAGGGGCAAGCGATAGCCCATCGGCGAATCGCCGGGAATCAGGTACATGCGGTCGTCGCGAAACGTCCACTGCCCCGTGACCCAGCGCGGACCGGCTAGCGTAGCCGCCGTATCGCGCTCGCGTACAAGCGGCAGCGCGTAGCCGGTCACCGCGGCAAGGCCGGCATCGAAGACGCGCCGCAGCCGCACGCGTTCGAGCTCGTCGTCCAAGCGCGCGTCGAACGGGTCGACGTTGACCGGCAGGCGCCGCTCGCGCCACAGGTAGTACCAGACGTCCTCATAGCCCGGCTGGATGCGGCTGCCGTCCACCGCGAGCTTGGCGGCAACATGACGAATGAATCGTTCGGCGTCCTTCGCCGTGTAGTCCATTTCCTCGCGCTCGTCCGCGAAGCGTGCCGGATCCTGCCAGCACGGCTCGCCATCGGCTCGCCAAAACAGCGACAGCGCCCAGCGCGGCAATTGCTCGCCCGGATACCACTTGCCCTGCCCCACATGCAAGAACCCGTTCGCAGCGTAGCGCGCGCGCAGCTTGTCCATCAGCGAAACCGCGTAGCCACGCTTCGCCGGTCCGAGCGCATCGGTGTTCCACTCGGGCGCATCGCGATTGCGCACCGAAACGAACGTGGGCTCCCCGCCCATCGTGAGCCTCACGTCCATCGACGTGAGATCGGCGTCGACGCGAGCGCCCATGCGCTCGATGTCGCTCCAGACGGCTTCCTCATAGGGCTTCGTTACGCGCGGCGTCTCGAGCACGCGCGTGATCGTCATGGAATGGGCGAATTCGACTTCGCACTCGTCGAGCGCGCCCGAGACAGGCGCCGCACTGCCCGGCTGCGGCGTACAGGCTACCGGAATGTGTCCTTCGCCGGCCAACAGTCCCGACGTGGGATCGAGCCCGACCCAGCCCGCGCCCGGCAGATAGACTTCGCACCACGCATGCAGATCGGTGAAGTCGGCTTCCGCCCCGCTCGGGCCGTCGAGCGCTTTCTCATCGGGCGCGAGCTGCAGCAGATAGCCGGAAACGAAGCGCGCGGCAAGACCGAGTTGACGCAGGATGGCGACGAGCAACCAGCCCGAGTCGCGGCACGAACCCGATCGTTTCTCGAGCGTTTCCTCGGGCGCCTGCACGCCGGGCTCCATGCGAATCAGGTAGCCGACTTCATCGGCAAGCCGCCGATTGAGCGCAACGAGAAAATCGACGGTCCGGCAAGGCGTGCGATCGATGCTTTCGACAAAGGCGGCGAAGCGCGGCGTCGGCTCGGCAGCACGCACGAGATAAGGTGCAAGCTCGGCGGCAAGCGCCGGCGCATAGTCGAACGGAAATTGTTCCGCCTCGGGTTCGAGAAAGAAATCGAACGGGTTGTAGACGGACATCTCGGCCACGAGGTCGATCGTGACGCGAAACTCGCGAGTTGGCTCGGGAAAGACGAGCCGCGCCTGGTAATTCGCAAAGGCATCCTGCTGCCAATTGACGAAGTGGTTCGTCGGCTCGACACGGATCGAATAGCTGAGAATGGGCGTACGGCAATGCGGTGCGGGCCGCAGCCGGACGATGTGCGGCCCTAGCTCGACCAAGCGGTCATAGCGGTACTGCGTGACATGATTTAACGCGACGCGAATCGACACGGGTGAACCTCAATGCGATAAACGGAAAGATCCGGGCCGCAACGCTCATGCCGCATGCGGTTGTGTTTGCGATTGAGATTGAGACTGCGATGCCGATTGCACTTGCGTTGCCGACGGCTCGGGCGCGAGCGGCACGAGGCAGTCGCGGCTGATGCAACTGCCGAGCTCGTTGACGCGCAACAGAAATTCGGTGAGCCACGCATGCAACCCGCCGCGCAGAATGTCGCCGATCAGCGCAGCGCGCACATCCGCATGCAGTTGCGCGGCCATGGCTTCCGCCGGTGCCGAACGCACGGTGCGCACACGCACGATGATTTGCTGAATCTCGTCGAGGCTTGCCGCCAGCGAGCGCGGCCAATCCGCGAACAGGATCAGCAACCTGGCCACGCGCTCGGGCACGATCACATCGCGATACACCTTGCGATAAACCTCGAAGCCGGAGACCGAGCGCAGTACCGCGGCCCAGTGGTAGTAATCGAGCGATTGCGCAAGCGGCTGTGCCAACGCGCCGCGCTGCTCGAGCATCTCGTACTTGACGTCGAGAATGCGCGCGGTATTGTCGGCTCGCTCCAGAAAGGTGCCAAGCCGCATGAAGTAAAACGCTTCGTCCTTGACCATCGTGCCGAGTTGCACGCCGCGCGATAGGTGCGAGCGGAACTTGACCCATTCGAAGAACTCGCACGGATCGCGCTCGAGCACGCCATCGGCAAGCATGCGCTGCGCCTCGAGCCATGTCGTGTTGAGCGTTTCCCAAAGCTCGGTCGTGATCGAACCGCGCACCGCCCGCGCATTCTCGCGCGCAGCCCCGAGGCAACTGACGATCGACGAAAGGTTGTCGCGATCGCTCGACATGAAAGCGATGACATCGCGGCTCGTCATCCTCGCGTGCCCGGCCGCATAGATGTCGGCGAGCTCCGAAATCGAGAGCATCGCGCGCCAGCCGAGCGCGGCATACTCATCGGATTGCGGCACGAGCGCGAGCTGATAGTTCGCATCGAGCATGCGCGCGGTATTTTCGGCGCGCTCGGTATAGCGCGCCATCCAGAAAAGATGATCGGCGGTGCGGCTCAGCATGATGCCTCGCATTCCCCAAGGGGCCAATGGCGTTATCGAAGCGATTCGGTCGGCTAAGCCGAGCGTATGCGGGAATTACTGCTCGAGGACCCACGTGTCCTTGGTCCCGCCTCCTTGCGAAGAGTTGACGACGAGCGAGCCCTCGCGCAATGCGACGCGCGTCAGTCCGCCCGGCACCATGCGCACTTCGCTGCCCGAGAGCACGAAGGGACGCAGATCGATATGCCGCGGCGCAATGCCGCTTTCCACATAGGTCGGGCAGGTTGAAAGCGCAAGCGTGGGCTGCGCGATGTACTTGCCCGGCTGCGCAATGAGTGCGGCGCGAAACGCCTCGATCTCGGCTGCGGTTGCAGCCGGGCCGACCAGCATCCCGTAGCCGCCTGCACCGTGCGTTTCCTTGACGACGAGCTCGGCCAAGTGATCGAGCACGTAGCGAAGATCGTCGCGCTTGCGGCACATCCACGTCGGCACGTTGTTGAGAATCGGCTCCTCGCCGAGATAGAACCGGACCATGTCCGGCACGTACGGATAGATCGATTTGTCGTCGGCAACGCCCGTACCGACCGCATTCGCCAGCGTCACGTTGCCGGCGCGATAAGCCGACAACAAGCCGGCTGCGCCAAGCGTCGAATCGGAGCGAAAAACGTCCGGGTCGAGAAAATCGTCGTCGACTCGCCGGTAAATGACGTCGATGCGCCGCGGCCCCTGCGTCGTGCGCATATAAACGAAACCGCCATCGACGAAGAGATCTTGCCCCTCGACGAGCTCAACGCCCATTTGCTGCGCGAGGAACGCATGCTCGAAATACGCGGAGTTGTACATGCCCGGCGTGAGCACGACGATCGTCGGATTGTCCGCGCCGTACGGCGCCGCGGCGCGCAGCGTATCGAGCAGCAGGTCGGGATAGTGCGCGACGGGCGCGACGCGGTTGCGCGCAAAGAGATCGGGGAACAGACGCATCATCATCTTGCGGTTTTCCAGCATGTACGACACGCCGGACGGCACACGCAAGTTGTCCTCGAGCACGTAGAACTCGCCGGCGCCGGCACGCACGATGTCGATGCCGGCAATGTGCGCGTAGATATCGCGCGCTACGTCGACGCCTTGCATCTGAGGCCGGTACTGCCCATTGGCGAGAATCTGCTCAGCGGGAATGATGCCCGCGCGCACGATCGACTGCTCGTGATAGATATCGTGAATGAACCGATTCAGCGCGCATACGCGCTGACGCAAGCCCTGCTCGAGCGCGGCCCACTCATGCGCCGGAAAGATGCGCGGAATGACGTCGAACGGAATCGTGCGCTCCGTGCCGCCCCCGCTCGCATCCTTCTCGCCATAGACCGCGAAGGTAATGCCGACGCGACGAAAATTGAGGTCGGCTTCCGCACGCTTATTGCGGATCTGCTGCTCGCTTTGCGCGGACATCCACGCAAAATACTCGTGGTAGTGCTCGCGCGCGAGACCGCACGCGTGAAAGTCGGCCGGCGCAACGCCCGCGATAGCGGGCCCATTGCACTCGAACATCTCGCTGAAGAAAGCTTGCATCATGGCCGATATATCCGTTCGTTATTCGGGGCCGTTAGCGCCAGCAAGCACGGCCCCGGTCGAGCCCGGCTGACGCCCGTTCCGGGCGCAGTCGTTCGGTATCAAGCATTCTTCGATGAGGCGGCGGCAAGCGGCCGCCGTCCTCTGTGGTTCAATCGAAATCGATCGGACTCCCCTCAAGTTAGCGGGCAACGCGGCATTGCGCGATACAGGGAAAACCCGTTACGCATGCTGCCTCGCACGCGTTTGTGAGGTCGAGAGACGTTACGCAACTATCGTGCCGACCTAGGCGCAGCGGGTCGTTGCGGCCGCTGGGCGGGGGTCTGCGGACAGTAGCCGATCGTTGCGCACCCCGATGGGGCACGAGGAAGAGAGTCGATGCACCGGTGTGGACGCGCCGCTTCACATCGAAGCACCCGCTCGCGCCGCCACCGGGATCGCGCTTAGGCGATGCGCGCTTCCGTCTTCGGATCGAACAACACGGCCTTCGAGACATCGGCGAGCAGCGTCATGTTTTGCTGCACTTGCGGATTCGACGCCGGGTGAACGCGGCTGATGGTGCGCTTGCCGTTAATTTGCGCGAAGACGAGCGTATCCGGGCCCGTTGGCTCGATCACGTCGACGTTGACCGTCAGCGATTGCAGATCGCTGCTGTTCGCATCGTGTGCGCCGCGCGCATCGGTGAGCCGCTCGGGCCGCAGACCGAGAATCACGTTCTGGCCAACATGCGCCTTCACACCGTTCGCTTCGAAGGGCAGCTTGAGCACGCTGCGCGAGACGCCCGTATCCACTTCCATGCCGATACCGGCGCCTTGTTCGACGAGTGTGCCTTCGATGAAATTCATCGGCGGCGCACCGATGAAGCCGGCGACGAACAGATTCGACGGCGAATCGTAGATCTCTTGCGGCGCGCCGAACTGCTGCACGATACCGTCCTTCATCACCGCGATGCGATCGCCGAGCGTCATCGCTTCGATCTGATCGTGCGTGACATAAACGATCGTGGTGCCGAGACGCTGATGCAGCAGCTTGATCTCCGAGCGCATCTCGATACGCAGCTTGGCGTCGAGGTTCGAGAGCGGCTCGTCGAACAGGAACATCACCGGATCGCGCGCGAGCGCGCGGCCCATCGCCACCCGCTGGCGCTGACCGCCCGAGAGCTGGCCCGGCTTGCGGTCGAGCAGGTGATCGATCTGGAGCATCTGCGAGACGCGATCGACGATCTGCGCCTGCTCCTTCTTCGGCACCTTACGGATATTCAGGCCGAACGAAATGTTCTCGCGCACCGTCATCGACGGATACAGCGCATACGACTGGAACACCATCGCGATGTCGCGATCTTTCGGCGAGAGATTATTGACGACCTTGCCGTCGATACTGATCTCGCCCTTGGTGACCGTTTCGAGCCCGGCGATCATGTTGAGCAGCGTCGACTTCCCGCACCCCGAGCCGCCGACGAGGATCAAGAACTGGCCGTCCTCGATTTCGATGTCGACGCCCTTCAAGACGGGCACGCCGTTCGGATAGGTCTTGTATACGTCGCGGATGGAAAGGCTTGCCATGCTGAGAATCCTCTAATCTGCAGTACTGCTTTCGAATAGATCGAACAACGTGCGTTGCACTAGGCCGAGCGCTTCGCTTGACTTACGCTTCGCGCCCGACCCGACCCAACGCGCCATCAGCCCTTCACCGCGCCTGCCGTCAAGCCGCGCACGAAGAAGCGGCCGGCGATGATATAGACGAGCAGCGTCGGCAGGGCCGCGATGATGGCGGCGGCCATGTCGACGTTGTATTCCTTCACACCCGTCGATGTATTCACGAGGTTGTTCAGCGCCACGGTGATCGGCATCGAATCGACGCCCGAGAACACGATCCCGAACAGGAAGTCGTTCCAAATCTGCGTGAATTGCCAAATGACGCAGACCATGAAGATCGGCAGCGAGACGGGCAGCAGGATGCGCGTGAAGATCGTGAAGAATCCGGCGCCGTCGATGCGTGCTGCCTTCACGAGTTCGGCGGGAATGCTGACGTAGAAATTGCGGAAGAACATGGTCGTGAACGCGATCCCGTAGACCACATGGACCAGCACCAGCCCCGAGATCGTGTTCGAGATGCCGACGAACCCGAGCAGGCGCGCCATCGGCAGCAAGATCGTTTGGAACGGGATGAAGCAGCCGACGAGCAACATCGTGAAGAGGAGGTCGGCGCCGCGAAAGCGCCAGTGCGTCAGCACATAGCCGTTGAACGCGCCGATGATCGACGAAAGCAACACAGCCGGGATCACCATGCGAACCGAATTCATGAAGAACGGCCGCATGCCGTCGCAGCGAACACCCGTGCAGGCCTCGCTCCACGCCCTCACCCACGGCGCGACTGTCCAATGCGTGGGCGGTGTCAGCAAGTTGCCCGTGCGCAGCTGGTCGAGATCCTTGAACGACGTGGACAGCATCACGTAGAGGGGGAACAGAAAGTACAGCGCGAACAGAAAGAGCGCCGCGTAGATGAACGCGCGGCTGACCGTCATCCCGGTACCGGCCTCCGCATCCCCAGACTTGCCGGACGCGCCGCCGGGAAGCAGCGAACGCAGCGTGCGCGCGGGTTGTTCTACTTTAGGCTGCATTGCGAGTGCTCCTCGATTCGAGGTACATGAGCGGAACCAGCACGGCGACGACGGTCGCGAGCATCATCATCGACGACGCCGCGCCCACGCCAAGCTGCCCGCGGTTGAACGAGAACGTGTACATGAACATCGCAGGCAGCGACGACGAAGTACCTGGCCCGCCCGCCGTCAGCGCAACAACGAGATCGAACGTCTTGATCGTGATATGGCACAGGATCAAGAGCACGGAGAAAAACACGGGGCGCATGCTCGGGATGACGATCTTGCGATAGATCGTGGGCAGCGTCGCACCATCGACTTGCGCGGCCTTGAAGATTTCCGCATCGACACCGCGTAGCCCGGCGAGAAACAGCGCCATGACAAAACCCGTCGATTGCCAAACGGCCGCGATCACGATACAGAAGATGGCCTTGTCGGGATCGTTGAGCCAGGTGAACGAGAAGCTCGTCCAGCCCCAGTCGTGCAAGACTTTTTCGAGGCCGAGCGAAGGGTTCAAGATCCACTGCCAGGCGGTGCCCGTGACGATGAACGACAGCGCCATCGGATACAGGAAGACGGCGCGCAGTGCGCCTTCGTTACGGATCTTTTGATCGAGCAGGATGGCGATAAACAGCCCGAGCGCGATGCAGATGGCGATGAACGGAATACCGAACCAGCCGAGGTTGCGCGCCGACGTCCACCAGACGTCGTTGTCGAACAGTTCTGCGTAGCGAGTGAGGCCGGCGAACGTGTAATTGGGCATCAGTCGCGAACTGGAAAGCGACAGATAGCCGGTGATCAGAATGAAGCCGTAGACAAATACGAGGCTGATCGCGACGCTCGGCGCAAGCACGAGCTTCGGGATCCAGCGATCGGCCAGCGCCGACATCGACGAGGTGCGGTGGGATACGGGCGCCACGTTGTTCCCCTTTCCGCCGAGAGAGGCAGCCACTGTTCGACTCCTGAGTGCTTGCAGACCGGCCGTGGCGTTCAGAACTTCAGAACGCTTGAAGCTTCGGACGTTCATTACCTCATTACGCCCGGCCGGCTTGAGTGACGCAGGCAGACGCCGCACGTTGCGAGCGCCCGCCCCCGGAACGATGCTTGACGCTTACTTCGTCTTCGCGGCCTTCGCGAGCGCAGTCACTGCGTCTTGCGACGACTGGTTCGAGTTCATGAACTTCGTGACGACATCGCTCATCGCGCCGGCCGTGGCATCGCCTTGCGCCATACCGTGCGCGAGCGACGGCACGTAGCCGCCGGCCTTGATCGACGTTTGCTCGTCGGCGTACGACTTCTTCGCGCAATCGTCATAGCTGCTCATGTCGACGCCCAGACGCACGGGGATCGAGCCCTTGTACAAGCTGAATTGCTTCTGGAAATCGGGGCTCATGATCGTCTTCGCGAGCGCGATCTGGCCCGGCGTGGCGGCCTTCTCGCCCTTCTGCTGGAAGAACACGAACGAATCGACGTTGAACGTGAACGCCTTGGCGGTGCCCGGGACAGCCGTGCAAACGTAATCGACCCCCGACTTCTTGCTCGCGTTCGCGAATTCGCCCTTCGCCCAGTCGCCCATGAACTGCATGCCGGCCTTGCCGTTGATGACCATGGCCGTGGCGAGGTTCCAGTCGCGGCCCGTGCGCGAGCTATCGAAGTAGGTCGTGAGCTTACGGACCGTATCGAACACCTTGACCATTTGCGGCGAGGTGAGTGTCTTTGGGTCGAGATCGACGATCGACTTCTTGTAGAAATCGGCGCCTTGCGACAGCACGACGTCTTCCCAGACCGTGAAGTCCTGCCAAGGCTGACCGCCCATTGCGATCGGCATGATGCCGTCCGCCTTCATCTTGTCGGCGAGTTGGAAGAACTCGTCCCAGTTCGTCGGCACCTTGCCGCCGGCCTTATCGAGCGCGGCCTTGTTGATGTACAGCCAATTCACGCGATGCACGGAAAACGGCGCGGCGACGTAGTGGCCGTCGGCCTGCATGATCTTGTCGATTTGCGGCGGCAGGTTCTTCTTCCAGTCTTGTTCCTTCGCGACGGAATCGACGTTCACGAGCACGCCTTGGTCAGCCCATTCCTTGATCAGCGGCCCTTTGATCTGCGCGGCTGTGGGCGCGTTGCCCGAGATGACCTGGGTCTTCAGTGCCGTCATGGCCGCGGCGCCCGCGCCGCCCGCCACCGCGAAGTCCTTCCACGTGTAGCCCTGCTTCGTCATGTCGTCCTTGAGGACGCCGATGGCCTTCGATTCGCCGCCCGAAGTCCACCAGTGCAGCACTTCGACCGATTCAGCCGCCCGAGCCGCCGACACGCCCATCAACAGCCCCGTGGCGCACAGTGCAGCCATGATCGCGCGAACTTTCATTGTTTATCTCCTCCAGACTACTGACCAAGTAACGATGATCCCCTCTTCGACTGGCCGGGGAACGGTGGTTGGGTGCAACAGAACAACAACACTGGAATGCTGGAATACGGGAATACGGGAATGCGGGATGTGACCGAGCCGCTTGCCGCGAACCCATGCGCGCCGTCGCACCGAGTGCGACCGCGAAGATTCGTCAGGAAATGAATGCGGCCAAGCTCAACGACTGTCTCCTGTTTTTGAATTCGGCTTGCCCGCGTCGCACGGATCTAGCTCGGGGAGGCAGCGGCCGGAAATCGGCGCTGCTAACATGCACGCGCGGTACAAGTAAGGACACTCAGGGACACACAGGGACACGCGGCGCGCTGCCGCCGATCGGTTTCGAAACCCCGCGCTGCCGGTCCGGCGCGCAAGGTTTTTGCATTCGATCGACGTTACCTCTTGATTTGGATTGTAGTTAAACTACAATTCAGTGTCAAAATTATTTTTATCGCGCTACAAGACATCGCAACTCGAGCAGCCCACCAGCCACGACACGGTCCTCGACTCGCGCCCGCAACCCTTCGACTTCGGTTCACGACTCATGCAAATCGACTCAGGCTTCACTTTCGTTCTCTTCGGCGGGACTGGCGATCTGTCGATGAGAAAGATCCTCCCAGCGCTGTACGAGGCACACCGTGCGGGCATGCTGTCCGAGCACGGCAAGATCGTGGCCGTCGCCCGGCACGCGGCCGACCGCGACGGCTATATCCAGTGGGTCAACGACAACGTCAAGGCGCACGTCTCGAAGGGCGGCCTGGACGAAGCCGCGTGGCAGCGTTTTCTCGAGCGCATCGCCTACGTCAAGCTCGATCTGGGCAAGGCCGAGGATTTCGCGCTGCTGCGTGACGCGATCGACGGACATGCCGGTACGCGCGTGTTCTACCTGGCGACGGGGCCGTCGCTGTTCGTGCCCATTTGCCGCGCGCTGGCGTCCGTCGGCCTGAACGAAAACGCGCGCATCGTGCTCGAGAAACCGCTCGGCTACGACTTGCGCTCGTCGAACGCGATCAACGATGCGGTGGGCGAGATCTTCACCGAAGAGCAGATCTACCGGATCGACCACTATCTCGGGAAAGAACCCGTGCAGAACCTGCTCGCGCTGCGTTTCGGCAATGCGCTGTTCGAGCCGCTGTGGCGCCGCGAGTGGGTCGAGAGTATCCAGATCACGATTGCCGAGGAACTGGGCGTCGAGGGGAGAGGCGACTTCTACGACAACACCGGCGCGCTGCGCGACATGGTGCAAAACCACCTGCTGCAGTTGCTGTCGATCGTCGCGATGGAGCCGCCGCATTCGATGGATTCCGATTCGGTCCGCGACGAAAAGCTGCGCGTTTTGCGCGCGCTCAAGCCGATCGATACGCGCGACATCCCCAAGATCGCGGTGCGCGGCCAGTATCATGCGGGGGTCATAAAGGGCACGTCGGTGCCGGCCTATGCGACCGAGCACGGCGTGAAGCCGCAGAGCACGACCGAGACGTTCGTCGCGCTCAAGGTCGAAATCGAAAACTGGCGCTGGGCGGGCGTGCCCTTCTTCCTGCGCACGGGCAAGCGTCTGGGCGAGCGTGTCGCGGAAATCGTCGTCAACTTCCGGCCGGTGCCGCACTCGGCGCTTGGCGCCCCGGCGCTGCGCCCCGGTGCGAACCGGCTCGTGATCCGGCTGCAGCCGAACGAATCGATTCGCCTCTACTGCTTGGCCAAGCAGCCCGGCGAAGGGATGAACCTGTCGAGCGTGCACCTCGATCTCGCTTTCGACCAGTTCTTCAAAGAAGGACAGATGGAGGCGTATCAGCGCCTGCTGCTCGACGTCATCAACGGCCGCCTCGCGCTGTTCGTGCGGCGAGACGAGCAAGAAGCCGCCTGGCGCTGGGTCGAGCCGATCCTGAACGAGTGGGCGGCATCGAACAAGCCGCCGAAGCCGTATGCGGCAGGCACTTGGGGCCCCGCGGCCGCCAGCGCGATGCTCGCGCAGCACGACACCTGCTGGCTCGAGGAAGAGAACTAACCGATGCATTGAACCGATGCACCGAGCGCGGTGCATCGAGGTAATGCATGGACAGCTGGCGGCGCTACGTTTCGCAGCGCAGCGCTTTTGCCGGCGATGTTGGACATACAAAAAGCAGTCTGGAGGAGAAGTGATCGAGCTTCATGCTTTTGACGACCCGCGCGCCCAAGCCGGCGCGCTGGCCGAAGCCGTCAGCGATGCCCTTGGCGCATCGCTTGCAGCGGCCGTCGACGCCCGCGCCACGCTAGCCGTCTCCGGCGGCACGAGTCCCCGTGCGTTCTTTGAAGCGCTCGCCATCGAACCGCTCGACTGGCCTCGCGTCGACGTGACGCTCGTTGACGATCGCTGGGTGTCCGAGACCGATGGCGCGAGCAACGCCCGCCTCCTGCGCGAAACGCTGCTCACGCAGGCTGCGAGCGCGGCGCGCTTTTTGCCGCTCGTCGATGTCGGCGTTTCGCTCGAGGCGCGCATCGCCGCATTGAACGCCGATCCATCGTACGTACTGCCGAAGGTCGCCGTGCTGGGCATGGGCGAGGACGGCCATACCGCCTCGTTGTTCGCCGACGCCCCCGCTCGCGAATGGACACATGCGCTCCAGACCAAGGAGCGCTACGTTGCCGTCCATCCCGGCGCCGCGCCTCACCCACGCGTCAGCCTGTCGATGTCCGCGCTCAAGGGCATCGAACACCTGTTCCTGCTGATCTCGGGCGAACGCAAGCTCCACGTGCTGAAAGCGGCCGCATCCGCGCCGCAAGAAAACGCCATCTCGAAGCTGGCAAACGACAAGGGAGTCAGACTCGATGTCTACTGGTCTGCAAAATAAAGCCGCTACGGTACCCGGCGCACGCCAGCATCCCGACGGTCCGCGCCTGCTCGCGGACATCGGCGGCACCAACGCGCGCTTCGCACTCGAAACGGAGCCGGGGCAGATTTCGCAGATCCGCGTCTACCCGTGCGCCGAGTATCCGACGATCGAAGACGTGCTGAAGAAGTACATGAAGGACACAAAGGTCGGCCGCGTCAATCACGCGGCGATCGCCATTGCGAACCCGGTCGACGGCGACCAGGTCAGCATGACAAACTTCAAGTGGGCGTTCTCCATCGAGGCGACGCGACGCGCGCTCGGATTCGACACGCTGCTGATCGTCAATGATTTCACCGCGCTCGCCATGGCCCTGCCCGGCCTCACCGACGCGCAGCGCGTTCAAGTGGGCGGCGGCTCGCGCCGCCAAAACAGCGTGATCGGGCTGCTCGGCCCCGGCACGGGCCTCGGCGTTTCGGGCCTGATCCCCGCCGACGACCGCTGGATCGCGCTCGGCAGCGAAGGCGGGCACGCGAGCTTTGCGCCTTCGGACGAGCGCGAGGACATCGTTCTGCAGTACGCCCGCAAGAAGTGGCCGCATGTCTCTTTCGAGCGCGTGGCGGCGGGGCCCGGCATCGAGCTCATCTATCGTGCGCTCGCCGCTCGCGACAAGAAGCGTGTGCCGCCGTCGGTGGATCCTGCCGAAGTCGTCGAGCGCGCACATGCTGGCGAAGCGCTCGCGCTCGAGGCGGTCGACTGCTTTTGCGGAATCCTCGGCACCTTCGCCGGCAATCTCGCGGTGACACTCGGCGCGCTGGGCGGCATCTATATAGGCGGCGGCGTCGTGCCGAAGCTCGGCGACTTGTTCCTGCGCTCCTCGTTCCGCCAACGCTTCGAAGCGAAAGGCCGCTTCGAGCCGTATTTGGTCAATGTGCCCACGTATGTCATTACCGCCGAGTATCCGGCGTTTCTGGGCGTCTCGGCCATTCTCGCCGAGCAGTTGTCGAACCGCGCCGGCGGCAGCTCGTCGGCGGTGTTTGAACGCATTCGCCAGATGCGCGACGCACTGACGCCTGCCGAGCGTCGGGTCGCCGATCTCGCACTCAATCATCCGCGCTCGATCATCAGCGATCCGATCGTCGATATCGCGCGCAAGGCCGACGTGAGCCAGCCGACCGTCATCCGCTTTTGCCGTTCGCTCGGCTGCCAGGGGTTGTCCGATTTCAAGCTCAAGCTCGCGACGGGCTTGACGGGCACGATCCCGGTGAGCCATAGCCAGGTGCATTTGGGCGATACGGCCACCGATTTCGGGGCGAAGGTGCTCGACAACACGGTGTCGGCCATCCTGCAATTGCGCGAGCACTTGAATTTCGACCATGTCGAGCGCGCCATCGAACTGCTCAACGGCGCGCGGCGGATCGAGTTCTACGGGCTCGGCAACTCGAACATCGTCGCGCAGGACGCGCACTACAAGTTCTTCCGCTTCGGCATACCGACGATCGCTTACGGCGACCTATATATGCAGGCCGCCTCGGCCGCGCTGCTCGGCACGGGCGACGTGATCGTAGCCGTGTCGAAGTCCGGGCGCGCGCCCGAACTGCTGCGCGTGCTCGACGTAGCGATGCAGGCCGGGGCCCGGGTGATTGCGATCACCTCGAGCAACACGCCGCTCGCCAAACGTGCGACGGTGGCGCTCGAAACCGATCACATCGAGATTCGCGAGTCGCAGTTGTCGATGATCTCGCGCATCCTGCACCTGGTGATGATCGACATTCTTGCCGTGGGCGTGGCGATCCGGCGGGCCGTGCCGACGACCGAGATGCCGCAAGCCGTGGCGAAAGTGCGCTCGGCGAGCAGGGACGAAGCAACGACGGCGGTGCTCGATTGGCTCAGCCACGGGGCGGCGTCTTCGGCGGCGGATTGAGGCCGCGGCGCGGCGAAGCGGCTCTTTTCCGCGTTGGCTGCCCTCTGCGGACCCGATTTAGGCCCGCGTCCTCCTGGAGGCGCGGGCCTTTTTTTTCGCGCTCGCGCAGTTGTCGCTTTGCATTCGCCCGTCGCGCCCAAAAACAGCGCCGCCGCGAAAAATGAGGGCGCTCGGCCGCGTCTCGTGGAGATGACGGCCCCGGCGACGGTGCGAAACGTCGCGTTTTCTTCAACCTATTCGCAACAATGGTGCATCAAAAAAGTGTTGCACCGCCGCAACATTGCTCGCTCGAATTAAGCAGGCGCTTCCCCTGTCAGCCTTGCCTGTCAAGGGATCGCGGAGTTCGCGAATTGCATCACTGTGTTACGGGAAGCGCAATAAAGTTTTACAACTAGGGTTTTCACTAATAAGGGTACGGAGAGCAGTTGCCTAGTATCGCCTCGACTGCCTGGACCCGCGGCACACCGATTACCCAAAAGTTAGCCGGGTCCGCGGCAAGAAATTCAACCAATCCGGGTTGCTCACACTGCAACTCTCTTCGTCTCGGAGACCTAGTTTGATGAAAAAGTCACTTCTCGCACTCGCAGCTCTTAGCACTTTCGCAGTCGGCGCTCACGCGCAAAGCACCGTTACGCTGTACGGCATTGCCGACGTCGGCATCGCCTATACGAGCAACTCCAATGCGGCCGGCAAGTCGACCTGGGCAATGGCCAGCGGTAACGAGTCGGGCTCGCGTTGGGGCTTGACCGGTGCCGAAGACCTCGGTGGCGGCCTGAAGGCGATCTTCAAGTTGGAGAACGGCTTCAACCTCAACAACGGTACGCTCGGCCAAGGTGGCCGCGAGTTCGGCCGCCAAGCCTATGTCGGCTTGAGCAGCAGCAGCTTCGGTTCCGTCACGTTGGGTCGTCAATACAACGCGGTCCAAGATTACATCGCTCCGCTCGATATCGCATCGGTGCTGACGCAATACGCAACGCATCCGTTCGATAACGACAACCTGAACAACTCGTTCCGCACCGACAACTCGGTGAAGTACGTATCGCCGAATGTCGCCGGCTTCCAAGCGGAAGGCCTGTACGGCTTCTCGAACCAGACGGGCTTCGCGAACGACCGCACCTACAGCGTAGGCGCAACGTACGGGATGGGGCCGTTGAACGTGGCGGCTAGCTACGCGTTTGTCCAGAACCCGAACTCCGTCGCTACCGGCGCGGTTAACGGTACGATCGCTGCCCAGCGAGTCCATCAGTGGGGTCTCGGCACCACGTACGCGTTCGGGCCGGCATCGTTCGGTCTGTTGTACACGGGTTCGCTGTATTCGACGGGCACGGGCACGGCTGCATCGCCTGCGGTCGCGAATGCTAACGGCGGCACGATCCACTTCAACAACTACGAAGGCAGCTTCCGTTATCAGTTGACCCCGGCACTCGTGCTGGCAGTGGGCGAAACGTACACGGGCGTACGTCAAGCTGGTGTTTCGGGCCACTTCTGGCAAACGAATCTGGGCGCCGACTACAACCTGTCGAAGCGCACGGACGTCTACCTGACCGGTGTCTATCAGCGCGCAACGAAGAACATGAAGGCCGCCATCGACGCCTCGGCTGGCACCGCCAGCGGCCAATCGCAGACGGTCGTCGTCGCCGGTATCCGTCACAAGTTCTAATAAGCAAAGCGTCATCCGGCCGGGCTTCGGCCCGCCGGAAGATAGCTACGAGCAGTACCTTCAAAGCGCCCCTTGTGGGCGCTTTTTTCATGGCAATCATCAGCGCCACGCGGCCGATCGTCACGCCAATTGCCCGCCCATCGTGCAAGCGCTGTCGCCCTCGCCCGCCCGCACCCGTTATCCGAACGGCCGACTCCGGTCGCCCGCACGCCGCTTTGGGTACAATCCCTAACATCATGCCGGCCGCACGCATTGACGCGCTTTGCCCGCCGGCTCTCGTCGAACTTCACGTCATTTCCATGCCCACGAATCAAGCCCTCTTCGAACGCGCGCAGCAAACGATCCCCGGCGGCGTCAATTCGCCCGTGCGCGCCTTCCGCTCCGTCGGCGGTACGCCGCGCTTCGTTAAGCGCGCCCAAGGCCCCTACTTTTGGGACGCCGAAGGCAAGCGCTACATCGACTACATCGGCTCTTGGGGACCGATGATCGTCGGCCACGTGCATCCGGAAGTGCTCGAAGCCGTGCAGCGCGTCCTCGCAGACGGCTTCTCGTTCGGTGCACCGACCGAAGCCGAGATCGAGATCGCCGAGGAAATCTGCAAGCTGATGCCCTCGATTGAAAAAGTGCGCCTCGTCTCGAGCGGCACCGAGGCGACAATGAGCGCGCTGCGCCTTGCGCGCGGCTTCACGCAACGCACACGCATCGTCAAGTTCGAGGGCTGCTATCACGGCCATGCCGATAGCCTGCTCGTCAAAGCGGGCTCGGGCCTGCTGACGTTCGGCAATCCAACCTCGGCCGGCGTACCGACGGACATCGCCAAGCACACCACCGTGCTCGAATACAACAACACGCAGGCGCTGGAGGAAGCATTCGCGGCCTTCGGCGACGAGATCGCCGCCGTTATCGTCGAGCCGGTGGCGGGCAACATGAACCTCGTGCGTGGCAACCCGGAATTTCTGCAAGCGTTGCGGCGGCTTTGCACGCATCACGGCGCCGTGCTGATTTTCGATGAAGTGATGTGCGGCTTTCGCGTCGCGCTTGGCGGCGCGCAAGCGCTCTATGACATCGCGCCTGATCTCACGTGTCTTGGCAAGATCATCGGCGGTGGTATGCCGGCTGCGGCCTTCGGCGGCCGGCGCGACATCATGTCGTTGCTTGCGCCGGAAGGCGCGGTCTATCAGGCGGGCACTTTGTCGGGCAATCCGGTCGCCGTCGCCGCGGGCCTGAAGACGCTGGAACTCATCCAAGCCCCGGGCTTCTACGAACGCCTCACCGCCCAGACGGCTCGGCTCACGAACGGCCTGAGCGCCGCCGCGCGCGAGGCCGGCGTGGCTTTTAGCGCCGATGCTGTGGGCGGCATGTTCGGCCTCTACTTCGCGGAACAGGTCCCCGCGAGCTTCGCTGACGTCTCGCGTAGCGACACTGCTCGCTTCAACGGGTTCTTTCATCAGATGCTCGACGCGGGGGTGTACTTCGCCCCGTCGGCGTACGAGGCCGGCTTCGTGTCTAGCGCACACGACGACGCCGTGATCGACGAGACGGTTGCCGCGGCGCGTCGTGCGTTTGCGGCGCGCGCCGCATAAGGCCCCGGCGCGCGATGTTCTCCGAAGCCGACTTCATCCATATGCAGCGAGCGCTCACGCTCGCGGCGCGCGGCATGTACACGACCACGCCGAACCCGCGCGTCGGGTGCGTGCTCGTGCAAGACGGCATGGCAATCGGCGAAGGCTTCACGCAGCCCGCCGGCCAGGACCATGCGGAAGTGCAGGCGCTGAAGGACGCGCGACGGCGCGGGCACGACCCGCAAGGTGCAACGGCCTACGTATCGCTCGAGCCTTGCAGCCATTTCGGGCGTACGCCGCCCTGCGTGCAGGCGCTCATCGACGCGCGCGTGAAGCGCGTCATTGCGGCAATGGAAGATCCGAACCCGCAAGTGTCGGGGCGTGGGCTTTCGCGGTTGCGCGATGCCGGCATCGACGTGCGGTGCGATCTCCTTGCGAGCGAAGCGCGCGAGTTGAACATCGGCTTCGTGTCGCGGATGACACGCGCAAGGCCTTGGGTGCGGATGAAAGTCGCGGCCTCGCTCGACGGGCGTACCGCGCTGCCGACGGGCGAAAGCCAGTGGATTACCAGTGACGCCGCGCGGGCCGACGGCCATGCTTGGCGTGCTCGGGCGTGCGCGATCCTGACGGGCATTGGAACGGTACGTGAAGACGATCCGCAATTGACGGTGCGCGAAGTTGATACGCCACGGCAGCCGCTGCGTGTGCTTGTCGATAGCCGGCTCGAAGTGCCGCTGACGGCGCGCCTGCTCGACGGCGCGCCGCCGCTCGTGTTTTGCGGGCGCATCGACGAGCGTAACGCCGTGCATGCCGATGCGCTGGCCGCGCGCGGCGTCGAGCTCATTCCGCTCGCCAACGAGCAGGGTAAGGTCGACCTGCCGGCCATGCTGAAGGCGCTGGCTGCGCGCGGCATTAACGAGCTGCACGTCGAGGCCGGGCATAAGCTGAACGGCTCGCTGCTGCGCGAAGGGTGCGTCGACGAGCTGCTCGTTTATCTGGCGCCGAGTCTGCTCGGGGCCGATTCGGCCGGCATGTTCGATTTGACAGCACCGGCGCGGCTCGACGCGCGGATGCGGCTGGCTTTTCATGCTATCGACCGGGTTGGCGATGACCTGCGCATCTTGGCGCGGCTGCAGCCACCGTCGGCAATCGATTGAAAGAGACGAACTAGAAAGGAACGCTCACGATGTTTACCGGAATCGTCGCGGCCGTTGGCCGCATCGAAGCAGTGAAGCCGCTGGGCTCTGAAGATGCGGCGGGCGTACGTCTGACGATCGATGCAGGCGCGCTCGATCTAGCCGATGTGGCGCTTGGCGATAGTATTGCCATTCAAGGCGCATGCATGACGGTCGTGGCGAAAACTTCACGCACGTTCGACGTCGATGTGTCGCGCGAAAGCCTGAACTGCACGGTCGGGCTGGCCGCGCCGGGGGAAGTCAATCTCGAGAAAGCGCTGACGGCGCATGAACGTTTGGGTGGCCATATCGTGTCGGGCCACGTCGATGGGTTGGGTACGGTTACGCGTTTTGCGCCTGTCGGCGAATCGCACGAGTTGCGTGTGCTTGCGCCGAAAGATATCGGCCGCTACCTCGCCTATAAAGGCTCGATCACGGTGAACGGCGTGAGCTTGACGGTCAATAGCGTCGACGACCGAGACGACGGCTGCGAGTTCTCGATCAATCTGATCCCGCACACGGTTGAGGTGACGACGCTCAAGAACGTGAAGGCCGGCGACAATGTTAACCTCGAGGTCGATTTGATTGCGCGCTACGTGGAGCGGATGCTCAGTGCGTCTCAGGATGGCTATAAATCGTTGAAATGATTGAGTTTTTGGTGAGTTGACTGGCTACTGTCGTCTCATCAAATCTCGCTAAATCTACCGTTTCGTGGCGGTATTTCTGACGGTATACGGCGGTTTTTTGCGGTTCGTATACCGTCACGCCTCCGGAAAACGCACTCTTCAGCGCACCCTAAATCGCTGCCTGCCGCGTCCGCATCGGGATTGGCGGCGATCGGCCACAACCGGCCGTTCGACATGGACGCATCAATCGTCGACAATTCGGTTCGTCGCCTTTGCTGGCATCAGTCCGGCCATCCCGGTTAAAGGCGGAAAACCCCCGAAGGAGTCTTTTGTGGCATGCGCTCGATGCGAGGACCTTTGCGTTCGGTATGCGATCAGGCATCCTCGCGAGCTACGCAAAGCGATACAGATCGCAGCGGAGAACATCGTGGATAAAACGCTCGTGGAAGTGATTCCCGACAACCCTTGGGTCTCCGTCCCATTCGACAAACTCGCGGCGGGTGTCGCGTGGGACGACTACGTCGAGTACCATTTTCGCTGCCTGCATTGCAATGAAGCTTTTTGGTTGCGCGCGGAAACGTATCACGGTAGCGGCGGGTACTGGGAACCGAAAGACGCGGCATCGATACGTGACAACATCACCAACTAGCCGCGAACAGCCAGTTGCGGACTGTCGACATCGGTGCCTGAATTGCCGACAATCCGTTCTTCCTGGCATCGTGGTATCCGCGTGTCGCGGCAGTGGCTCACGCAGATCGCGCAAGCGGCGATCGC
>CBIHOQ010000056.1:0-30398 GCA_966212065.1 uncultured Burkholderiaceae bacterium | reverse complement strand
ACCTCGGCAATCCAGACGCCCAGTACTACGTGGGGGAAAAGCTCGCCCCGATCGACAATGCTCCCGCGATTGCCCGGCAGATGTGGCAGTGCGCGGCCGATCAGGGACATGGCGTAGCGGCCATGACATTGGGCGTTGACCTAAAAACAGACAAACTCTATCCGGAGGCTGTCAAGGCCTTCCAACAAGGAGTACGGTCGGGGGACACCCTGGCAGCCTCGTTCCTTGAAGATGCGTTCAACGGTCCATCTCCGTCTGACCAGTTGAACTATATGGCGCTCCCGAGCGACCCGGAACGCTCCAGCCGCTATAAGCTGATCGGCAAGTTCATCGACGACAACGACGGTCGCAATGCGAAGGTCCCGGACATCGACAAGATCGTGCCGCTGCCGCCAGCGAAGCTCCCTCCGTGGGACGGCACCTTCCAGTGGGAAAAAGACCAGGCCGCAGCCGTGCCGCCGCAAAAGCCCTCGGAAGAACTGATCGAACGGATGAGCAAGGACAAGCACCTGGACCCGGCCACGGGCCTGCCCCTCGCGAAGTCCGAGCACGTCTCGCAGACGGAAAGCATGCCGCCGGCCGAAACGAGGTTGCCGGTCGGCACCATCGCGCGAACTGGCGAGCCGTGCCCGCAAACCGGCGTATGGCGAGTGAGTCTCGCCAAAGGCATGGTCGCGGAGGCCGAGCGCAATTTCCGGAAGGGCATGGCGTTGCCATCGCTGACGATCTATCGCCCTCGCCTGTTCGCCTGGCTCGATGACTGGATGGGCTTTCGCTCGCAGTCAATGCAAGTGACCTGGAAGCTGGTCGGCTACTTCAACGAGGCATAGCGCGCTCTGCTCGACGAACAATGAAACAGCTGTCATAGGGCAATGGTCATGAATAACGGCATGCCTATCGCCCGCATTTACGCCTTATCCTTCGGCGCCTCGATCATTTTCCAGCCGTTGCCGGCCGGGTCGCGAAAACCCGCATCGACGCTGCCGTAGCGGTCGATCGGTTCTTGCGTAAATTCGACACCGGCGGCACGCAGCCGCTCGTAAGTCATACGCACGATCGTAAAGTGGCTGCCGCTGCTTTCGGTGTACACGGCGAGTAAGGCCGCAGTCAATGCGTTCAGCGAAACGCTCGCATTGGAATTAAAGCAATTCAATGTGCGCGTGAACGTGGTGTTGCCCGGGCGTGCACCGGAAACGCGCTTCGGCGAGAACGCTCGTGCGCGCATGCAAGCAGGTGTCCGGAGCCGTACGCCGAGTTGGCGCAGCGCTTTTTCGCCGGAATGGAGCAATCGACCGAGGGCGAGGTCACGCACTCGGTCGACGTAGCTGAAGCGATATGGCGCGCGGCGAACGATCCGTCGAGCCCGATTAGGATCGCTGCCGGCGCTGATGCATTGGCGTTGACGAGCAACGCGCAAATGTAGTCAGTGTAGTTACACTGCCCCGTACCCGCCTCCGCCGGGCGTTTGAATGACGACGACGTCGTCTTCGGCCATGTGCATCTTATGGCGTGCGCCGAAATCCTCGCGCGTTCCATCGCTGCGCTCGATCCAGTTCGCTCCGCACGCCCCCGGCGCTCCGCCTTCGAGCCCGAAGGGCGGCACATCACGTCGATTGGCAAGCATGACCGCCGTCATCGGTTCGAGAAAGCGCACGCGCCGCTCGGTGCCGTCACCGCCGCGATGGCGTCCCGCGCCGCCGCTGCCGCGACGAATGCCGAATGCATCGAGCCGGACAGGAAAGCGCCATTCGAGCACTTCGGGATCCGTCAAACGCGAGTTCGTCATATGCGTCTGCACCGCGCTGCAACCGTCGAAGGTCGCCCCGGCACCCGCTCCGCCGCAGATCGTCTCGTAGTACTGGTGATGGTCGTCGCCGAACGTGAAGTTGTTCATCGTGCCCTGCGCACCCGCCATGACACCCAACGCGCCGTAAAGCGCATCCGTCACGACTTGCGATGTCTCCACGTTCCCCGCCACGACGGCCGCCGGATAGCGCGGGTTCAACATCGAACCCTCAGGAATCCGGATGTCGAGCGGCTTCAAGCAGCCGGCATTGAGCGGGATATCCTCGTCGACGAGCGTGCGGAAAACGTAAAGCACGGCTGCCTTGCAAATCGCGGACGGCGCGTTGAAGTTGTTGGGCTGCTGCTCGCTCGTACCCGCGAAATCGATGACGGCCGAACGCTGGACCTTGTCGATCGAGACGCTGACGGCGATCTTTGCCCCGTCATCGAACGCGTATTCGAAGCGTCCGTCCTTGAGCACCGACAGCGTACGGCGCACCACTTCCTCGGCGTTGTCCTGAACGTGCTGCATGTACGCCTGTACCGTCTCGACGCCGAACTGCCCGCACATGCGGTCGAGCTCTTGTGCGCCCTTCGTGCAGGCAGCCACTTGCGCACGCAGGTCGGCAAGGTTCTGCTCGACGTTGCGCACGGGCCAGCGGCCCGACAGCAGCTTGTCGCGAATGCGTCCCTCGAGGAAGCGGCCTGCGTCCACGAGATGGACGTTGTCGAGCAGCACGCCTTCTTCGTCGACATGGACTGAATCGGGCGGCATCGACCCGGGCGTGACACCGCCAATGTCGGCATGGTGTCCGCGTGCCGCGACGTAGAACATCGGGTCGGTCGAGCCGGTTGAAAACACCGGCATGATGACCGTTACGTCCGGCAAGTGCGTGCCGCCCGCATACGGCGCGTTCAGCGCGAATGCATCGCCGGGGCGCATCGTACCGATACGGCGCTCGATTACCGTCCGCACGCTTTCGCCCATCGATCCAAGGTGAACCGGCATGTGCGGTGCGTTCGCAATCAAGTTGCCGTCTGCATCGAACAACGCGCAAGAGAAGTCCAGGCGCTCCTTGATGTTGACCGAGTACGACGTATTCGCGAGCGTCACGCCCATTTGCTCGGCGATCGACATGAACAGGTTGTTGAAGACCTCAAGCAGCACCGGATCCGCCTGCGTGCCGGCCGCGTGGCGGGCTTCGAGCGGTACGGTGCGTTCCGCGACCATATGATTGTGGCGCGTCACGACAAGCTGCCAGCCCGGCTCGACGATCGTCGTGCCCGTGCGTTCCTTGATGATCGCGGGGCCCTCGATCGTTGCACCCGGCGCCATCGTGTCGCGATCGTAGACGGGTGTCTCGCGCCATTGCCCGCCGGTGAAGACGCGCGTCGCCGCAAGGGGGGCGGGCTCGGCCGATGCCGCGTCGGCGAGCGGCCAGCGCTCGTCGTCGGCCTGCTGCGTGCGGCCGATCGCTTCGACAGCAACCGCTTCGACGATCAAGGCGCGATTGGGCATCAAGAAGCCATAGCGCGTACGGTAGACGGCCTCGAATTGTGCGATTACGGTCGCGACGTCATCGTTGAAATCGACTTCCAGCGACGTGTCGGTGCCGTCGTACTTCACGTGCAGCTTGTAGCAAAGCGAGATGCGGTCGTCGCCGATCCGCTGCTCGGCCACTTCGCCGCGCGCAGCCACGGCTAGCTCGGCGAATGCCGCCTGACAGGAGGCAAGCGCGCGATCGCCGAGCGGCACTTCGAGCGCGCGCTGACGCAACGCACGGACATCGGCCAGACCCATGCCATAGGCGGACAGCACGCCGGCAAGCGGATGAATAAACACGCGCGTCATGCCGAGCGCATCGGCCACTAGACACGCATGTTGACCGCCTGCGCCGCCGAAGCACGCGAGCGTGTATCGCGTCACGTCGTAGCCGCGCTGCACGGAGATCTGCTTGATCGCATTGGCCATGTTCTCCACGGCGATCTTCAGAAAGCCTTCGGCGATTTCCTCCGGTTTGCGCTCGATGCCGGTCGCAGCCGCAACCTCGCCCGCGAGCGCCGTGAAGCGCTCGCGCACGATCGCATCGTCGAGCGGTTCGTTGCCCTCGGGACCGAACACGGTCGGAAACCATTGCGGGTCGAGCTTGCCCGTCATCACGTTGCAGTCGGTCACGGTCAACGGGCCGCCGCGGCGATAGGAAGCGGGCCCCGGGTTCGCGCCCGCGCTTTCCGGTCCCACGCGAAAACGTGCGCCGTCAAAGCTGCAGATCGAGCCGCCGCCGGCTGCGACGGTATGAATTTTCATCATCGGGGCGCGAATGCGTACGCCTGCTACCTCAGTGATGAACTCGCGCTCGTATTCACCCGCGTAGTGCGTGACGTCCGTGGAGGTGCCGCCCATGTCGAAGCCGATGATGCGATCGAAGCCGGCCAGCGCGGCCACCTGGGCCGCACCGACGATGCCGCCCGCCGGCCCTGACAAGATCGCGTCCTTGCCTTGGAAGCGATGCGCATCGGTCAAGCCGCCGTTGCTCTGCATGAACTGGAGCGGAACGGCGCCGAGCTCGCTTTCGACTTGCCGCACGTAGTGGCGCAGGACAGGCGAAAGATAAGCATCGACGACGGTCGTGTCGCCGCGCGAGATGAGCTTCATCAACGGGCTGACTTCATGACTCACGGAAATCTGCGTAAAGCCGATCTCCTGCGCGATGGCTTTCAGCGTGCGCTCGTGCTCCGGATGGCGATACGCATGCATCAATACGATCGCGCAAGCACGAATGCCGTCGTCGTAAGCGCTCTGCAGCGCGGCGCGCGCGCTTGTTTCATCGAGCGAGCGGACGGCTTCGCCGCGCGCGCCGATACGTTCGTCGATTTCCACGACGCGCTCGTAAAGCAGCGTCGGCAGCTCGATGTTGCGCACGAACAGCTTCGGCCGGTTCTGATACGCGATGCGCAGCGCATCGGCAAATCCCTGCGTGATCGCGAGCACCGTACGCTCGCCCTTGCGTTCGAGCAGGGCATTGGTCGCGACCGTCGTGCCCATGCGCACGCATTCGATCAAGTGCGCGGGCACCGGTGCGCCGTTCGGGACACCGAGCAATTCGCGGATCCCCTGCACGGCTGAATCGCGGTAGCGTTCGGGGTTTTCCGACAGCACCTTGTGCGTGACGAGCATCCCGTCGGGACGCCGTGCGACGATGTCGGTGAACGTGCCGCCCCGATCGATCCAGAATTGCCATCTTTCGGAGTCCGAAATGATTTCGGTAGTGGTTTCGTACGTCATTTTTTTGACCGGAGAGAACAGATAAGGATTGCGAGTTAGGACTTGAGCTTGGCGCCGCGCGTCTCGGGCAGCGTCATGGCGGCGAGAATCACGATGCCGTACGCCCCGGCCGCGAAAGCGCCGATCGCCGTGCCGAGCGTGAGTCGTTGAGAGACGTAGCCGATGAGGAACGGGAATGCCGCGCCGACGGCTCTGCCGAAGTTGTAGCAAAAGCCTTGGCCCGAGCCGCGGATTCGCGTGGGGAACAACTCGGACATGAATGCACCCATGCCGGAGAAGATGCCCGATGCGCAGAAGCCGAGCGGGAAGCCGAGAATGAGCAGCAGGGTGTTGTCGAGCGAGACGTGCGTGTAGGCCAGCGCGATGACCATCGATGCCAGCGCGAAGCTGATGAAGCCGAACTTGCGGCCGATCCGGTCGGACACCCATGCACCGCACAGGTAGCCGGTGTACGAACCCGCGATGATGACCGCCAAGTAGCCGCCCGTACCGATGACGCTCAAGTGCTGTTCGGTCTTGAGGTACGTCGGCAGCCAAGTCGTGATCGCGTAATAGCCGCCTTGCGTGCCGGTGGCGAGCAGGGCGGCGCGCAGCGTCGTCAACCACATGCCGCCGCTAAAAATTTCGAGGAAGGAGTGCGTCACGTGGGTTTCGCGTTCTTGCTGCTTGGCCAAGCGATGCACGGCGGGCTCTTCGACGAAGCGGCGAATGAAAATGACGAACGGGGCCGGCAAAATACCGATGGCGAAGAGCGCGCGCCATGCGATGTCATGCGGCATCAGCGAGAACACGAGCGTATAGAGCCCGGCCGATACGGCCCAGCCGATGGCCCAGCCCGCCTGAACCATACCGACGGCCTTGCCGCGGTCGCGGGGGCGGATTACTTCGCCCATCAGCACCGCGCCGGCCGTCCATTCGCCGCCGAACCCGAGGCCCATCAAGCCGCGTGCGACCAGCAACTGCGTGAAGTTCTGTGCGAACGCGCAGGCCAGCGTGAAGACGGCAAACCAGACGATCGTGATCTGCAGCGTGCGTACACGACCGTACCTGTCCGACAAGATGCCGGCGAGCCAGCCGCCCACCGCCGACATCAGCAGCGTGACAGTGCCGATGAGCCCTGCGTCGCCTTTGGTCAATCCCCACGTCGCAATCAACGCCGGAATGACGAAGCTTAGGAATTGCGTGTCCATCGCGTCCAGCGCATAGCCGATCTTACAGCTCCAAAACGCGCGGCGCTCGTTCGCCATAAGGTGTCCGTACCAACCGAACATTCCGCCGCCATCGCTGCCCGTGTCGGGTGCGCCGGCTAGGTCGTCGGTGGGTTCCAGGTCTGGGAAATGGGCTTCGGTATTCATTGTTAGGGTCTCCTTGCTACCCGTGCGTGTGTAAAACGAGCCGCGTGTCAGAGCACGGCAAGCGATGCGTTGGGGATGTCCGTCACAAGCATGTGGCCGGGGCGATGTGCAATGGCGAACGGCAGACGTGCGGATTCGATCGCGCTTTGCGGTGTCACCCCGCAGGCCCAGAACACGGGCACTTCGTTTTCGCGAATCGTCACGGCGTCGCCGTAGTCGGGGCGCGAAAGATCGGCGATACCGATCGCGCCGGGGCTGCCCAGATGCACGGGCGCGCCATGGACGGACGGGAAGCGGCTCGTGACCTGGACGGCGCGGATCGCGTGAGCGCCCGTCATCGGCCGCATCGATACGACCAGTTGGCCGCCGAACGGGCCGGCCGGCACGTTCGGCACGTGCGTGCGGAACATCGGTACGTTGACGCCCTCGTCGACATGCCGCAGCGGGATGCGCTCGTGCGTCAGCATTTGCTCGAACGAGAACGAGCAGCCGATCGCGAATGCGACCAGATCGTCGTTCCAGAGCGCGGCGATGTCGTCGGGCTGTTCGCTGAGCACGCCGTCGCGATAGACGTTGTAGCCGGGGGCATCGGTGCGCATGTCGACATCCCGCCCGAGCGAGGGCACGTTCCATTGCCCACGCTCGCCGACGCCTAGCAGCGGGCAAGCCTTTGGATTGCTCACGCAGAACCGAAGGAAGTCCTCCGCATAGGCGCTCGGGATGATGACGAGATTCGCTTGAGCGTACTCGCCGCACTGGCCGGCCGTTGGACCCTTGAAGTCCTTCCGTCGCACTAGCTCGCGAAAGCGGTGGGGCATGACAGCATTCCTGGATGAAGATGGCTTGGATGGGAGATTAGGTTTGAATTAAATATCCCGCCAGCAAGTTATTCCGCCCGCAGCTGTCAAGTTTCCCTTAACGCTTCCATGCGGGTTTTCCCGAGCGATGAGGCGCCATTCAGCGTATACATAAAAGAGCTATAGCTTGATACATAAGCGATCGATGGCAACGAGCCTACGGATCGATGCCGTTTTCCTGGTTGACTGATCCCGTACGAAACGCACGAACAAGCACATCAAAAAGTTAGGCGCTAGTTTTTTGTCGTGCTTAATATTCACGCCGTAAGTGCCGATATGAAGGACGGGGTATCGAGATCCCTTCGCTCGGCATGACCGCTAATCAACAAGACCTATTCGTCGGAAGAAACATCATGTCCCATTTGACGCTGCGACAAAAGCTCTGGATCCCGTTACTCCTGACATGGGTCGGGTTGCTTACGCTGACCGTTTGGCATGCGCAGCAGATGCGTGAAATGCAGTTGGCCGAGCGCAAGCATGCGCTTGCGGACATCGTCGAGATGGCTTACTCGATTGCCACCGGTCTCGATCGCGATGCGCAGGCGGGAAAGATCGATGCCGATGCAGCCAAACAGCAAGCGCGGGCCCGGATCGCCGATTTGCGCTTTAGCGGCAACGGCTACATTACGGTCGTCGGCGCCGATTCGGTCATCGTCATGCATCCCATGTCGCCCAAGCTGAACGGCAAGGACATGTCGGAGTGGAAGGATGCCAAAGGCAATTTCCTCTATAAGGATATTGCCACCGCCGGCGCCTCGCCGAGCGGCATCGGATACGTCGAATATTGGTGGCCGAAGCCTGGCGAGACAGAGCCGAGTTCGAAGCTTGGCTTCGTCAAGCGCTACAAGCCGTGGAACTGGGATTTCGTCGCCGGGGTCTATCAAGACGATATTCAGTCGGCGTTCTATCACACGCTCGTCACGTCGTTGATTGTCTTAATCATTCTCGGCGCGGCGATTTCATGGCTGACCTCGCTGGCGGTCAAGAGCGTGCGCCGGTCGGTTGGCGGCGAGCCTGCGATAGCCGCTGAACTGGCGCGCCAAATCGCCTCGGGCGACTTGACGGGGCACATCGAGGTGGCTCATGGGGACGACGACAGCATCGTCTCTGCCATCGCTTACACACGCGATACGCTCGCCGGCACGGTCTCCCGCGTGAAATCGGCTGCGGAGACGATACGTACTGCAGCAGCCGAAATTGCCACAGGCAACGGCGATTTGTCGAGCCGAACGGAGCAGCAAGCGGCTTCGCTCGAAGAAACGGCTGCGGCCATGGATGAATTGACGTCGACCGTCAAGCAGAACGCCGAGAATGCTTCCCGTGCAACCGAGGTGGCGGCGAGCGCCTCGTCGGAAGCCGAGCGCGGCGGCGGCGTGGTCGGCAATGTCGTCGGCAAGGTGCGTGCGATTGCCGAGAGCTCGAAAAAGGTGGCCGACATTACTTCGGTCATCGACAGCATCGCCTTCCAGACCAACATCCTCGCCCTGAACGCCGCCGTGGAAGCGGCGCGCGCCGGCGAGAACGGCCGCGGCTTCGCGGTCGTCGCGAGCGAAGTGCGCAGCCTCGCCCAACGCAGCGCGGCCGCCGCCAAAGAGATTCGCGTGCTGGTCGATACGTCGCTCACGCAGGTCGAAAGCGGTGCTGCATTGGCCGAAACGGCGGGCGAGGCGATGAACGGTATCGTCGCCGCGGTCAAGCGCGTCACGACGATCGTCGATGAAATCGCCGCGGCATCAACCCAGCAGAGCATCGGCATCGACGAGGTCAATCGCGCGATCTCGCAGATGGACGGCGCGACACAGCAAAACGCGGCGCTCGTCGAACAGGCCGCGGCGGCTGCCATGTCGCTCAACGAGCAGGCGCAGCAGCTTGGCGAGGCGATGCAAGTGTTTCGCGTGGCAGCCGATGCGTCGCATGCGCCAGTGCGATGAACACGCGCTTCGTCGAAACGTTCGTCACGCTGGCGGAACTCGAGAGTTTCCGCGCGACGGCCCGTGTCATGCATGCCACGCCGGCCACCATTTCGTTGCGCATCAAATCGTTGGAAGACGAGTTGCGCACCGAACTCATCGATCGATCGACGGCGCAGTTTCGGTTGACACCGGCCGGCGAAAGCTTGCTCGGCGCCGCGCGTAACGTCGTCGATGCGGCACGCGCATTGCGCGAGGCCGCGGGGCAGGAAGTTGTCGTCGGCGGCAAGCTGAAGCTGGGCGTGATAGAGACGGTGGTTCACTCATGGCTCTCGCATTACGTCACGCACCTGAACGCGAAGTTTCCGCAGCTCGATGTCGATTTGACCGTCGATTCGAGTGCGGTGCTTCAGCAGCGGCTGCTTGCCGGCGAACTCGATCTCGTTATCCGCGTGGAAGGCATCGACAGCACGAAGATCGCTTCGAGCGCGATCGCGAGCTATCCAGTGCGCTGGATCGCGCGGCGCGGCTTGCTCTCGCGGCGTACAGCAGGGCTTGCAGCGCGCGTGCTGCAACGGCCGATCTTGACGTTCGGCCGGGGAACTTCGCCGCAGGTTGCCTTGCAAAGCATCGTATCGACGCTTGCGCGGCAAGAGCAGATCCGGCCCGAGCAAACGCGTATAACGTGCTCGCCTTCGGTGGCCGCGATCGTGCAACTCGTGCGCGATGGCTACGGCGTGGCATGTATCCCGAGCCTATTCGTTACCGACGAGTTGCAGACGGGTGAATTCGTCGAGCTTCCGCTCAAGCCCGTTCCGCCGCCGATCGTCGTGTCGGTTTGCAAACCGACCAATGCCGGTGCGATGGTGAATTCAGCCGCGAGTGCGGCGCATCTTGCTTGCTCGGCCTATTGCCGGACCAAACGGCGCGATCTGGTCGAAGCGCTGTGAGGGCGTAGTGCTTTAAGCGCTAAAGCGGAAAACCACCGCTAGGCGCTCGTCGCGCAGGCCGAAAACAACCACCTTCTAAACGCCGGCGCAGCGGGTGTCTCGGGACGCGCCGGCGGGCACACCAAAAAGTATCCCCGCGGCGTCGTCACCGGCTTGTCGAAAAGGGTCACGAGTTGACCGCCGGCAATGAGTTCGTCGACGAGCGGCATCCATCCGAGCGCAACGCCTTGGTGCGCGGCTGCCGCATTCATGACGAGCGCGTAGCTGTTGAAGGTCGATCCATGTTCGTTGGGCGGCGCGGCCAAGCCATGCGCCGCGAACCACCCATTCCAACCGAGCCAGCGCTCCGGTTCGGCGGGCTGCACATGCAGTAGCGGTGCGGCGCATAGATCGGCGGGCTCGACGATCTCGGGATGCGCGCGGCGAAACGCAGGCGAGCAAACGGGCACCACCTGCTCCGGAAAAAGCCGCGTGGCCGTGCAGGGCGACCAATCGCCGTCGCCGAATGCGATCGCCACGTCGGCATGGTCGCGGCGTGGATCGAACGCCAGTTGCGAGGTGACGACCTTCACGTTGATGTCGGGCAACAGACGCCGCAAGTCCATGAGGCGCGGCACGAGCCAATACGTGGCAAAACCGGCATCGGTCACGATCGTCAATGCGCCCTTGGCGCGCGCGGCGCGAATATCGGTGACGGCGTCGCGAATCGTCGCCATGCTTTGGTGCACCGCTTCGTAAAGACGCTGGCCGTCGGCTGTGAGCGTGACGCCGCGGTGCCCGCGTTCGAACAGCGGCGCACCCAATTGCGCCTCCAACTGCACGATCCGCTGGCTCACGGCTGGCTGCGTCGAGCCCAGTTCACGCGCGGCCGCCGTGAAACTCGCCAAACGAGCCGCGGATTCGAACACCGACAACATTTGGAGCGGTGGCAAACGATCTTGCTCAGACATAAGCCCGCCTTATGGGGCCATAACTAACGACCGTCTTCACACGCGAATTGTGGGCCGACATATTGGTGTCACGCGCTGGGGCCATTGCCATCGTGCAATGCAACGAAGATGGACTCGGCGCGCGTTGCGTCGCCCATGTCTCACACGTTCCACCGAATCCAACGCATTGTAAACACCCGTTCATGAAGCCCAACATCGGAAAGAATATTCTCGTCTTAATGGCGGACCAGATGACGCCCGCGTCGCTGCGTCCCTACGGCAATACAGTATCGAAGACGCCGCGCATCGATGCGCTCGCCCGCGAGGGCGTGGTATTCGATTCGGCTTATTGCGCGAGCCCGCTTTGCGCGCCGTCGCGCTTTGCCTTCATGGCGGGCAAGCTGCCGTCGAAGATCGGCGCCTACGATAACGCGGCGGAATTGCCCGCGCAAACCCTGACTTTCGCTCACTACCTACGGGCCGCGGGGTATCGCACGGTGCTGTCGGGCAAGATGCATTTCTGCGGGCCGGATCAGTTACACGGTTTCGAAGAGCGGCTGACGACCGACATCTACCCGGCCGATTTCGGTTGGGTGCCCGATTGGGCGCAACCCGACGTGCGGCCGAGCTGGTACCACAACATGAGCTCGGTGCTCGATGCAGGCCCGTGCGTGCGCACCAATCAGCTCGACTTCGACGACGAAGTCACGCATACCGTGCGGCAAAAGCTCTACGACATTGTGCGCGAGCGTCAGGCCGGCACCGATGCACGGCCGTTCTTGGTCGTCGCTTCGCTTACGCATCCGCATGACCCGTATGCGATTCCGCCGGAATACTGGAATCTCTATCCCGACGAGTCGATCGATTTGCCGCACACGACGCTTAGCTACGACGAGAGCGATCCTCACTCGAAGCGGTTGCGCCGCGTTTGCGAGAACGACCGCACGCCGCCGACGGAACAGCAAGTGCGCAATGCGCGGCGCGCTTACTACGGGGCGCTGTCGTACGTCGATGCCCAATTCGGATCGATCCTCGACGCGCTTGACGCGACAGGGTTGGCCGACGACACCATCGTGATCGTGACGTCCGACCACGGTGACATGCTGGGCGAACGCGGGCTTTGGTACAAGATGACATTCTTCGAGAATGCCGCCCGTGTGCCGTTGATCGTGCATGCGCCTAAACAATTCATGCCTCGCCGCGTGACTGAATCCGTGTCCACGATCGACCTGTTGCCGACACTCGTTGAACTGGCGACCGGCAAGCGTGAAACGGTATGGCCCGACGCAGTCGATGGCCGCAGCTTAGTCCCGCACATGAACGGTGACGGCGGGCATGACGAAACGTTCGGCGAATATCTTGCCGAAGGCGCGCTCGCACCGATTGTGATGATCCGTCGTGGCCGGTACAAATTCATTCATACGCCAGTCGACCCGGATCAATTGTTCGATCTCAAGGCAGACCCGGAAGAACTCGTGAACCTCGCAAGCGATCCGGCCTTTGCAAAGACGGTCGCGGCTTTTTTGGACGAGGTCAGCGATCGTTGGAATCTGGACAGGCTGCATCAGGAAGTGCTGGCAAGCCAGCGCCGCCGGCGTTTCCACTACGCGGCGACTACGAAAGGACGAATCCAAGCCTGGGATTGGCAACCGTTCAACGATGCCAGTCAGCGCTATATGCGCAATCACATCGAGCTCGACACGCTCGAGGCGATGGCGCGCTATCCGAGAGTCATCCACGAATGACCGGTTTTCGACGAGCGAGATCGACCCACACGCAGTTGACTCATCAGGAGCGGGAATGAATCGAAACAAGCACTCTCCGGCGCGGCGCTTCCTATGCGCGGCCCTATTAGTCGCCGCCTCCATGGCAACGCTGGCGGCGACGGACGTGGCAAATGCGGCAAATGCGGCAGAGCCAAGCACATGCACGCAAGTGCGCATGGCCGATCCCGGCTGGACCGACATCGACGCGACGAATGCCATCACCGGCGTGGTGCTCACGGCCCTCGGCTATCGGCAGAACGTCGCCAATCTCTCGGTGCCGATCACTTACGAGGGATTGAAGAAAGGGCAGATCGATGTCTTCCTCGGCAATTGGATGCCGGCACAAGGACCGCTCATCAAGCCGTTCGTCGAGAGCCATTCGATCGATGTACTCCACGCCAACCTATCGAACGCGAAGTTCACGCTCGCGGTACCCGATTATGTCGCGGCGGCCGGTGTTCATTCGTTCGCGGATCTCGCGAAGTACGGCGACAAATTCGGCGACCGGATTTACGGCATCGAGCCCGGTGCACCGGCGAATCAAAACATCTCGAAGATGATCGGGGACAAGGCTTTTGGTCTCGGTAGCTGGACTTTGGTTGCATCGAGTGAAACCGCGATGCTGACGCAGGTCGAGCGAGCCGTGCGCGATAAGAAATGGATCGTGTTTCTCGCATGGGAGCCGCATGTTATGAACACGAAGTTTCATTTGACGTACCTGTCGGGCGGCGATGCTTACTTCGGCCCGAACTATGGCGGCGCGACCGTCAATACGGTTACGCGTACGGGCTTCGCGCAACAGTGCACGAATCTTGGCCGGCTCTTCAAGCAAATGACCTTCAATGTCGACCTTGAAAATCACATCATCGCGAGCGTACTGCAAGACAAAGTCAATGTTAATACGGCGGCACGGGATGCGTTAAAAGCCCACCCTGATTTACTTGGCGCTTGGCTCGACGGCGTTACGACAACGAGCGGGGCGAATGGTTTGCAGGCGGTCAACAGTGCGCTTGTCGGCCACTAAACGAAAACCAGATAAAGCATAGCGAGACCTACCATGAAAGCATTACGCGCCCCGATTCGGTCGGGCTTGGCGCTGGCGCTAGCCAGCCTGCCCGCCCTCAGCCACGCACAAAGCAGCGTCACGCTGTACGGCATTCTCGATGCGGGCATCACTTACGCCAGCAATAGCGGCGGCTCGCACGTCATTAAGTTCGACGACGGAATCTCCTACGGCAACCGCTGGGGCTTGAAGGGCACCGAAGATCTAGGAGGCGGATTGTCTGCGGTATTCGCGCTCGAAAGCGGGTTCAAGCTCGGCACCGGCCGGCTCGCATTCGGTGGCTCGCAGTTCGGACGGCAAGCATACGTGGGCCTGTCGAACCCTTGGGGTACGCTGTCGTTCGGCAACCAGCTCGATATGACGAACGAGATGGTGTTCCTGTACAACGTTTCCGCTTGGGCGAGCGGGTATGCGATCCATCAGGGCGATTTCGATCGTTTCAACGGTGACCGCCTGCCCAATTCCGTGAAGTTTTTGTCGAAGGACATCGACGGCTTCAAGTTCGGCGGCATGTGGTCGTTCGGCAACGTGGCCGGCGATTTTCATCAGGGGAGCGCGTATAGCGTCGGCGCGCACTATGTGCACGGCAGTTTCACGATGGGCGCCGCATATACGCAATTGAACAACCCAAGCGGGATTTATGCGTTCGATCCGTATGCGATGATCGGCACGCATACATTCCTTGGCCGGCCGACGGTCAGTGTCAACCCAACGACAGGTGCGGTGACCGATCTCTATTCGAGCACCTCATTCCCCGTCGATAAGCAAGGCACGTTCGGCGTGGGCGCGAGTTACGCGGTCGGCCCCGTGACGTTGATGGGCAACTACTCGTACACGACGATCAAGGGTTTCGGGCAGTCGTCGCATATGCAGGTGGGCGAGGGCGGTGCGTCATGGAGTGTGACGCCGGCGCTCAGCGCGATCGGCGGCTACCAATACACGCGTTTCGAAGGTCACCATTGGAACCAGGTTTCTGCGGGGCTGCATTATTTGCTCTCCAAGCGCACCGATGTTTACATCTCGGGCGACTATTTGAAAGCCTCGAGCGGTGTCGATGCGGTGATCGGCTATAGCTTCGCGCCTTCGACCACCACGACGCAGGCCGACCTACGAATCGGCATGCGGCACTCGTTCTAATTTGACTCCTCGTCGTACTTGGGCGGGCGCGTACTCGACGCGTCCCGCCGTTTTTTTTTGCGTACGACTAGGCGTTCGATGCAACTCCATAGTGAATCACGGTACGGATCGACTTCCCTTCATGCATCAAGTCGAATGCTCCGATCTGATACTGCATGGGAGTATATGCAAGTGCTCCGTACCGGTGAAGCTGAAGTTCACGTAAACTGCGCTAGATCTCCGTTGGCTCGCTCACCCGTCAGCGACGACGGTTGAAGCTCCCTTACAGAAGGAGGCGTCACGCATGAGTTCCGTGCCTTTAGTGGATAGCAATAGCAGTGCTATCGATTCGCGCGCCGGCGCGCCCGTACGCGACTTGCGGCGTGTGCCTATCCACCCCGATCATTGGTATCCCCTCGCGTGGTCCAAGGAGGTCAAGCGCGGCAAAACTTACGGCACGCACTTTGCCGGCGACCCGATCGTGCTCGTGCGTACGGAGTCGGGCGCGGTATTCGCGCTGGAAGATCGCTGCGCACATCGACAGGTGCCGCTGCATGCGGGCGTGGTGAAAGGAGAATCCATCCGCTGCGGCTATCACGGCTGGACCTATGACTGCACGGGTCACTGTGTCGAAGTGCCGTATCTCGGGAAGGAGCGTCTGCCCAACGGCGTGCGCGCCTATCCGTGCCGCGAGGCGCACGGCTTGATTTTCGTCTTTCCCGGCGATGCGGCGCTTGCGCAAACGCGGCCGCTTCCTGCCTTGGCCTCGGCGGAGGACAAGGCATACAAGACGCGTCGTTTCGGTCGCGAGGTCAAGTGCCACTACTCGTTCATGCACGAGAACCTGATGGACATGAACCATCAATTCCTGCACCGGCGGTTGATGGGGAACATGCGCACGCGTTCGCTGGGCCGTAGGCGCGGCGAGGATTGGGTTGAGGTCGATTACACGTTTGCCCGCATGGAAGGCAAGCAGCCTGTCGGCGAAGCGCTCGTATTCGGCGCGAGCAAGGCGCGTCGCGAGCAGGATAAGGACGTGATGACGATACGCACGGGCTATCCTTATCAAACGCTGCAGATCCGCTCGCCAGAAGGCACGTTGGTGATGGACCTTTGGATCGTGTATGTGCCGGTCGATGCGCAGCAGCGTACCAATCGCACATTTGGGCTGCTATCTATCCGCAAGCCTAGCCTTCCTTTCGCCCTCGACCTGGCATGGCCGCTGCTGGTTTGGTTTACCGAAGGCATCTTCAAAGAGGATCGCTGGATCGTCGAACTCGAGCAGCAGGCGCATGATAAGCAAGGCGCCGATTGGAACCATGAAGTGTTTCCGGTCATCAACGATTTGCGCGACGTCCTGCGCAACTGCGGCGGTCATACCGTTATACCGATCCGCGAAGTGAGCGGCGTGGGCTAACTTGATCGTCGCACACGGGCGAGCCCGAAGGCTCGCCCAAAACGGCAGTCCAGTTTTATAAACGACAGGCTGGTATCCGCCTAAAAGACCGGCACGATTATTGCGCCTTCGTTGCGGTATCGGTCTTTGCGTCTGCGTTGACGTCTGCGTTGGTGCCAGTCTTCACGCCGGTCTTGGCGTCGACCTTTGCGGTGACCGGTTGCGTGTCGGTACCCGCTGCGCTTTCCTTCACGGCCTTCTTGCTTGCCTTATGCGCATGCGCCTTCTTGAGGTGCGTGGTCGGCTTCTTCGTGGCTTTGCCTTCCGTGGTGGCCTTTTCTTGTGCCGTGCCGGCTTCGTTCGTGGCCGCGTCGGTCTTAGCCGCGCCGTTTTTCGCTTCCGTGCTGGCTTTCAGATTGGCTTGGCCGGTTTGACCCGACGTGGTTGCGTTGGTGGACGGCGCCGGTGCAGCGGTTTGCGCGAAAGCCGTCGAAACGAGCAGGGCGGAAGCGAGAGCAGCGAACATCGTCTTCATGTGTGACTCCTATCAAGGCGGCCGAAAAAGTTCAGCGCTGCCGGTTTAACGCCGGTGCGATGACGACAGTTGACGCTGATCTCGTGACAAAACGTAAGCGCTGTGACAAACGCTTGGTGCGCTCACGCGGCTGCTTTACTTATTCGCGATACGCGGTTCGCATTGAACGCGCAAGCCGCGACGCTCGGCGATTTCGTCGCGCTGCTCAACGCGGATCGTTCAGCATCCCGAATTAGTCGGTGGCAACCATCCGCTCGCGTGTCGCCTGCTGCAAACACGACACGAACTGCTGCACGGCCGGCGTTGGCAGCAAATCACGCCGGGTCGTGATGGCCTTGCAGACGATCGTCGCGCGCAACGTCGATCCATCGCAGCCAGCCGTGGTGACGGTCGGCTCGATGCACGCGGGCACTGCGAACAATGTGATTTCGAGCAGCGCGAAACTCGAATTGAGCGTGCGTTCGTTTAGCCCCGAAGGTTGCGCAGTACGACATGCTGATGGGCCCCTGATCCGGCTGACCGGCAGCAAGCTGGCGCCGGCCGGTTATGTGGCGGCGTGCGTGGTGCTGTCGTTGATCGCGGTGTCGATGCTCAAGGAGACCGCGGACAAGGCGATTGATTGAGGGGCGAGTGGTGGCGTGGCGGTTGTCGAAGGCGTCAAAATGACTTGTGCCACTGGTCAGTGGTGACTATGATAATGCCTATGGTCATGTGACTATGGGGTAATGATGGGAAGCAACCAGGTTTCTAAGTCCGAATTCAAGGCGAGGGCGCTTGAATTTTTCCGCCAGGTGGAGGCATCCGGCGAGACCATCGTCGTCACTGATCACGGCAAGCCGACTCTGGAGGTGCGGCCGTTCCGCAATCATGAGCGGAATCCGCTCGACGTTTTGCGCGGCTCCGTTGTCCGTTACAACGATCCGACCGAACCGGTTGACGTGGAGTGGGAGGCGGCCCGGTGATCGTCCTCGATACGCATGCGCTGGTCTGGTGGGCAAACGGGGAGGACGCGCTGAGTAAGAAGGCCAAGACGGCTATCGAGCGCGAGTTGGACGGTGGGCAGATTATCGTGTCCGCGATCTCGGCTTGGGAAATTGCAATGCTCGTCGAGCGTGAAAGACTGGTTTTGTCGATGGATGTCGCAAGCTGGCTCACGACCGTCTCCGCGATCGACGCCGTTCGCTTTGTACCTATAGATGTTGAAATCGGCCTGAAGTCGGTAGACCTGCCGGGCGAATTTCACAAGGACCCGGCCGACCGCATGATCGTAGCGACCGCGCGCAAGCTGGCTGTCCCGTTGGTGACGCGGGATGAGAAAATTCGAGCGTATAAGCACGTCAAGACCATCTGGTAACGATGGACGCGGCCTCTCGCCATCTGCAGCCAACTGTTTACCGCCGTTTGTCTAAGCGCGACTTTAGCGCTAGCCGGTTGCGACGATCGAGATGGCGAGCGAATCATGGGCAAACTCAAGGATTTTTTCAACGCGATCAAACCGGATGCCCTGTTGCTCAAGGGGCTGACACCGGGCGTGTCGACCGAAGCGCAGATTCGGGCGCAAATGGGGCAGCCGGAAACCGAACGCACGCGCGAGGACGGCTCCAAACGCTTCGAATACCCACGCGGCCCGCAGGGCACGGCCACCTATATGGTCGACATCGATCCACACGGCAAGCTGATCGCCGTCACGCAAGTGTTGACCGCGGAAAACTTCGCCAAGATACGCATCGGCATGACGGAGGACGAAGTGCGGCAGCAACTCGGCAAGCCGGGCGAAGTTGCGGTTTATCGACTCAAACCCGAAACGGTTTGGAGCTGGAAGCGGCAGGAGGGTGGGCCGTCGGGCGATGCGTTCTTCAACGTGCATTTCGATGCGTCGGGCGTCGTTTATACGACCTCCCGATCCGACATCATTCGAGGACGTTAGGGCATACCGGCGGCATCCGCCAACGAAGGTGGTGGTCGCGCCGGCGACAACAGCGTCGCGCAAATTTCTCTTACAGTCGCATTAAAGTTTCCCCAGATCCAGGCGTAGTATATGTAGTTTCGGCAGTTGCCGCTTCACCGACTTCAATGATCGCTCGAATCAAGTCCCATTTCTGCGAAATAAGGGGGATCTAACGCAATGGCCGCATCTTCTTCGGTAACAAGGCTATCTCCTCTCAAACGGACCCTCAGCTGGAACGCGAACATTTTGAGCAAGGGTGGGGTAAGAGGCGCCCAACGGTTCGAGAAACGCATGAGTATCATATACCCGCACAAAAACAAGCCGATATCGTGGCTGCATAAAAGCTGGTTGAACGAACATCACAGAGCACTTGATCTCACGAAGCAATTCGAGGATGAACTGGGGCCCGAGGAGACAATTGATTACATTTGGCCGATGCTGATACAGCAGGCTTATACCGCGAAACTAGTTGTAGGTGCGGTCGACAAGGGGCTCTTCGACAATCCTGCGGCACTGCTGGAGGTCATGCCACGGTTTATCCGGCCGTTGATAGGCGTTTCAACAGGTGACACTCCGCCCCATTGGAAGCTTGGGACCTCCTCCGGGATCATAACGTCGCTCGCCCAACCATACGCCAACACTGTCGTCCGTGGGATGACACATCATATCGGTCTCGACTTCGACACGGCTTTCACGCAGCAATTGGTCGATGGCGAGACGGTTCTCCCACAGGACTGGAGGAACTCATATGCTACTGTGCTCGCAGCTACCGAACACACCGGCCGGCTTTTTCAGTCTTTGTCAGGTCTAAACTCTTGGAGCGCAGGCGGGGTGCTGCTCCCGTACGCCGGGCCGGGGACGGTGGTGCGCACCTGGCGTGATCGCGCCTACGTGGGATACGCAGAGCAACTCGGCCTGGACATCGACGAGCACGTAGGTATTCGCGGACCCCTTGGTCCCATTGTGTTGAAAGACCCAGAGAAAGAGATACTGCACGAGCTCCGCGAGATGGCCAAGCGCGATACTTTCCCCCTCGAAATTCAGCAACTCATCAAGGGGCCGATCATGGAAGTGCCAAAGCACTAAATCGGTCGCTAGACGCATGGGATGCACCGCCCCGTCAGTGCTAAGCCCGTTGCCGGAGTTCCCGACGTGTCCCGCATTCCGTCCATATTTTTGTTGACAAGCCATTCCATGCAATACAAACTCATGGACATGTCTACGCCATTCTTTATCGCCATTGCGATTAAACACCCAGTGAACGCCCGTTGGGGCGCGTCATCGGGGGCGTGTGCGCGTTAGAAATTAGCTGGAACGCAAGTCACAAGGCCTCGCCGGAAACGGATGGGGCCTTTTTCTTTTGGTGGCACCTCCGTCTGCCGGATCATTTGACGGAGAAGAAGATGGATGAAGCAAGCCAGCAGTTTGTTTGTCCCCAGTTGCCCCGACAAGAGTCACAGGAACCGATCGGGCTTCCGAGAATGGTGGTTCATCTGGCCGTGCCAGTTGGAACGACTATCACATGGCGAGCGCGTAGCGATTCGGAGGTGCGAGTATGCGGATCGCATATATGGCTGACTCGCGTTGAGTCTCCTTACGATTACTGGATGAAACCCGGGGATATACTTCGCGTGAAGCGTGGCGAACGCATCTGGATCAGCACGGATAGCGACACGCCTGCCGAAGTATCGATAACTACCGCATACGCGGTGCGTGGCGGCATCGTTCATCGATGGGTTGTTCGCCTGCAAGAATGCGCACTCGGTGCACTCGCGATACGTACGGAATGACGCCACGTTGTCGTTCGGCATCCCCTGCATGAAGGGAAAATGACCGACCATGAACACTCACGTTGGACACCCCAAACCCTTATGGCGAAAGCCAGCGTCTAGGGTGTCCGACGTGTCCGGGGAAATGCCGTATCTGGTCGGTTGCGTGTCGAGCGTGAACGACTCAATGGGTGTGGGGCTGGACAATGGCGTCTTTCGGAGGTACCCGGTCTGCCAGCGCATCACTCGACTCCAGGGCATCGATGCTCGTATTGGTGCGGTCGCGTGCGGGAATGCCCCGAGATATACTTCCTGCATGGAACTCGACCCCTGCGACCTCGATAAAATCAGTGCCGTCACGTTGCAGCACTACGACGCGCACGCGGAAGATTTCCGCGACGGCACGTCCGACCACGACGTCACGCAGAACATCGCGGCGCTGCTGCACCCTATCGAAGTCGAGCCCCCTCTTACGATTCTGGGTTTCGGCTGCGGGCCGGGGCGAGATCTCAAGGCCTTCACTGCACTCGGCCATTGCGCGGTCGGCCTCGATGGCGCCGAGCGCTTCGTTGCAATGGCGCGTGACGCCACTGGCTGCGACGTCTGGCAGCAGGATTTCCTGCATCTCGATTTGCCGGCTGCGCACTTTGACGGCATTTTCGCCAACGCCTCGCTGTTCCATGTCCCGAGTCAGGCGTTGCCGCGCGTGTTGCGGCAATTGCCCGCGACACTGAAGCTCGGCGGCGTGCTGTTCAGCCGCCGGGTTGCCGCGCGAGCGGCAGCCGTGGCTAGCCAGCGTGTGGCGCAAGCCGGTCGCCTGAAACGCCAAGGGCTGTCACCGTGTGCCCGCGTTGGACTTGACAGATGCTGGCGTTCAAGCCGCTTTGACCCGAACGATTACCGCCGAGGCGTATAGAACTGCGCCGCGAGACTGGCCAGGATAGCCAGCATTCCTATCGTTTCCAACAAGGCGCAGAGCATGGTGTTCTCACTGAATTAGCGATGCAACAGGATCGGCGCGTACGTTTTCACGAAGAACGCCAGCGTGATGCAGGAGGTGGTAAGCAGCGTGATGGCGCGGATGATTTTCGGCGGTGCCCGGCGCCCGATGTGTGCCCCAATGTATCCCCCGATGATTGCGCCCACCAGCATGACCCGCGTCTCTGGCCAGCGCACCGCATTGGCCACGATGAAGGCGAGTACCGCCACGACGTTGGCAGCACTGACCAGCAAGGTACGCGGCGCGTTGAGGTGCTTCAGGTCGCAGTTGTCGAGCAGCCCCCACATCGCCATCATCATGATCCCGACCGCGCCGCCAAAGTAGCCGCCATAGACGCCAAGCGCGAACTGAACGGCCAATACCGCATGCGTATGAATGTGCCAGCGTGCGCGTAAGGCCTCGCCAATGCGACGTCCGAACGCGAGCGCGATGGATGCAACCAGCAGTAGCCATGGCAGCACGAACGTAAACGTTGCGGATGACGTCCACAGCAACAGCAGCGCGCCGGCGAAGCCGCCGCACAGCGTTGTAGCCAGCAGCGAGCGAAGTGACACGGCACCCACCGGTCGCAGTCCGTCGCGATACGCCCACGCGCTGGCCAGCCCTCCGGGAAACAGCGCGACCGTGCTGGAAGTGTTCGCATGAACCGGAGGCACACCTGCCGCGATCAGCGCCGGCAAACTGACGAATGAGCCGCCTCCTGCCAGCGCATTCATCGCCCCGGCCGCCATTCCTGAAGAAAAAACCATCACCATCGTGTCCATGCAAGCGATATTAATCGCGGGGCTGCATTCCGACAATCTGGCAATTCCGGTGCTAGACTTCGGAAAATCCGAATTAATTACAATTTGCCATGCGCTTCGACTTGACGGATATGCGCCTATTCCTGACCGTCGTGGAATGCGGTAGCCTGACACACGGCGCCCGTACGATGCATCTGGCGCTGGCATCGGTCAGCGAGCGCATTGCCAGCATGGAAGCGGCACTGGGCGCGCCGTTACTGGAACGCAACCGTCGTGGCGTGCGCACTACCGCTGCGGGCGACGCGCTGGTCCGTCATGCTCGTTCGATCCTGGACCAGGTCGAAATGATGCGCGGGGAACTGCGAACCTACGCAACGGGCCTGAAAGGCCGCATCAGGTTGCTATCCAACACCGCCGCCATGGCGGCGTTCCTGCCGCCGCAGCTTTGCCGATTTTTGGCGACGCATCGCGACCTGTCGATCGATCTGGAGGAGCGGCCCAGTGCCGACATCGTCCAGACCCTCGTGGACAGGCGAGCAGATCTGGGCGTCGTTGCGGACATAACAGATCTCGGCACACTGCAAACGCATCTGATCGCCAGCGACCAGCTCGTCGTGGTCGCCAGCCATTCGCATCGTTTCGCCCGGCAATCGAACGTTGCCTTTTCCGATATCCTCGGCGAGCCAATCGTGGGCGTGGCAGACACGGCGCTCGAGACGCATCTCGCGGAACGTGCGTCGCGTCTGGGGCGCCAGCTCGACTACCGCATTCAGTTACGCAACGTCGAACATGTGGCCATGCACGTCGAAGCAGGCATCGGCGTTTCAATCCTTTCCGATGGGCTCGTCAGAACGCTGCGCCACGACATGGCCGTCCTGCCGCTTTCGGAAGCCTGGGCCACGCGACGGCTCTACCTCTGTGCGCTCGACTTTTCCGCTCTGACTCCGCACGCCGGCCTGCTGGCTCAGCAACTGCGGCAGAGCGCGCTGTAGACGTCCTAGATGTTTAAACGCGTTGAAATGTTGAGGCCACTAAGCTACCCCGGCACCCGCACCCACCCCTCCATCAACACGCGCGCGCTGCGGCTCATAATCGCCTTTTTAACGACCCATTCGCCATCGACGCGCGCCGCTTGTGCGCCGACGCGCAAAGTACCCGACGGATGCCCGAACCGCACGGCCTCCCGCTCGCCGCCGCCTGCGGCGAGATTGACGAGCGTGCCGGGAATCGCCGCCGCCGTGCCAATCGCTACGGCCGCCGTGCCCATCATCGCGTGATGCAGCTTACCCATCGACATCGCGCGCACTAGCAGATCGACATCTCCCGCGCGCACCGCCTTGCCGCTCGATGCCATATAGTCCGCCGGCCGCGCCACGAATGCGATTTTCGGCGTGTGCTGCCGCTTCGCAATATCGTCGATGCGCTCGATGAGCCCCATGCGCAACGCGCCATACGCACGAATGGTCTCGAACTTCGCGAGCGCTTTGTCGTCGCCGTTGATTGCGTCCTGCAACTCAGTACCCCGATAACCGATCGCCTCGGCATCGACAAAAATCGTCGGGATCCCAGCATTGATCATCGTCGCTCTAAGCGTGCCGATACCCGGCACATCGAGGTCGTCGACGATATTACCCGTCGGGAACATCGAGCCCCCCGGGCCGTCTTCATCGGCCGCCGGGTCCATGAATTCGAGCGCAACTTCGGCCGCCGGAAAGGTCACCCCGTCGAGCTCGAAATCGCCGGTCTCTTGCACGGCGCCGCTGCTCATCGGCACCTGCGCGATGATCGTCTTACCGATGTTGGCCTGCCAGATCCGCACCGTGGCAATGCCGTCGCGCACGATGCGCGCCGCCTCGACGAGCCCGCTCGAGATCGCGAACGGACCGACCGCGGCCGATAGGTTGCCGCAGTTTCCGCTCCAATCGACGAAGGCCTTATCGATCGCCACTTGCCCGAAGAGATAATCGACGTCATGACCGGGCCGCGTGCTCTTCGAGACGATGACAGTCTTGCTCGTGCTCGAAGTCGCGCCGCCCATCCCGTCGATCTGCTTGCCATAGGGATCGGGGCTGCCGATCACGCGCATGAGCAACGCATCGCGGGCCGCACCACGCGCTTGCGCTGCCGCGGGCAAATCCTGCAGGCGAAAAAAAACCCCTTTGCTCGTGCCGCCGCGCATATAAACAGCGGGGATCTTGATTTGAGGTGAGTGCGTCATTCTTTAGTTGTCCTTACGTTAAGCCGCCGTCGCCGATTCCAAGAAATCCTGGGCGAAGCGCTGCAGCACGCCGCCCGCTTCGTAGATCGAGCGTTCCTCGGCTGTATCGAGCCGGCACGTGACGGGTACCGCTATACGTTCGCCGTTCCTGCGTTCGATAACGAGCGTAAGCGCGGCACGCGGCGTGCGCTCGCCGATCACGTCGAAAGTTTCGGTGCCGTCGATGCCAAGCGTCGCGCGCGTTGTGCCGGGCTTGAATTCGAGCGGAAGCACACCCATGCCGACCAGGTTCGTGCGGTGAATGCGCTCGAACCCTTCGGCCACGATCGCCTCGACACCCGCAAGGCGTACGCCCTTGGCCGCCCAATCACGCGATGAGCCTTGTCCGTAATCGGCGCCTGCCACGATGATGAGCGGCTGCTTGCGTTCCATGTACGTCTCGATCGCTTCCCACATCCGCGCGATGCGGCCTTCGGGTTCGATGCGGGCAAACGAGCCCGCCTTGATCTGGCCGTTCTCGACGACCATCTCATTCTTAAGCGTCGGGTTGGCGAACGTTGCGCGCTGCGCGGTCAAGTGATCGCCGCGGTGCGTCGCGTACGAGTTGAAGTCTTCCTCGGGCAAGCCCATTTTTTCGAGGTATTCGCCGGCGGCACTGCTGCGCATGATCGCGTTCGACGGCGAAATGTGATCGGTCGTGATGTTGTCGCCGAGCACCGCAAGTGCGCGCATGCCCTTGAGTGTGCGCTCGCCCGCGAGTGCGCCTTCCCAGTACGGCGGGCGGCGAATATAAGTGCTTTTCGCTCGCCAATCGTAGAGCGCCGGCGCTTGTTCGGTGCGTTGTGCGGCGAGGGCGAACATCGGCTCGTAGACGCGCCGGAATTGCTCGGGCTTCACGCTCGATGCGACGACGGCATCGATCTCTTCATCCGTGGGCCACAAGTCCTTGAGCGTAATGGGTTTGCCGGAGGCATCGACGCCGAGCGTGTCCTTCTCGATATCGAAACGGATCGTGCCTGCGATCGCATAGGCGACGACGAGCGGCGGAGATGCCAAGAACGCCTGCTTCGCATAGGGATGGATACGCCCATCGAAGTTGCGGTTGCCCGACAGCACAGCGGTCGCGTATAGGTCGCGCTCGACGATTTCCTTCTGAATATGAGGTTCGAGGGCGCCCGACATGCCGTTGCACGACGTACACGCATAAGCGACGACGCCGAAGCCGAGCCGCTCCAATTCAGGCAGAAGGCCGGCTTCCTCGAGATAAAGGGTCACGGCCTTCGACCCGGGCGCGAGCGATGTCTTCACCCAAGGCTTGCGCAGGAATCCCAAACGGTTTGCGTTGCGCGCCAGCAAGCCCGCAGCGATCATGTTGCGCGGGTTATTCGTATTCGTGCAGCTGGTGATGGCGGCGATGATGACCGCGCCATCGGGCATCTTGCCCGGTTCGTTCTCGACTTTGCCGCTGATGCCGCGGGCAGCGAGCTCGCTGGTGGGCACGCGGCGGTGCGGGTTCGACGGACCCGCTAAGTTGCGCGTTACCGTCGACAGATCGAAGCGCAGGACGCGCTCATAGTGCGCATGCGATAGCGAATCGGCCCAGAGCCCGGCTTCCTTCGCATACGTTTGCACGAGGCTCACCAGTGCATCGTCTCGGCCCGTGAGCTTCAGATAGTGGATCGTCTGATCGTCGATGTAGAACATCGCCGCGGTGGCGCCGAATTCCGGCGCCATGTTCGAGATCGTCGCGCGATCGCCTAGCGTCAGGCGAGAGGCGCCTTCGCCGTAGAACTCCAAATACGCGGACACGACTTTTTCTTTGCGCAAAAACTCGGTCAGCGCCAGCACAATATCCGTTGCCGTGATGCCGGGCTGGCGTTCGCCCGTCAATTCGACCCCGACGATATCGGGCAGGCGCATCCACGACGCGCGGCCGAGCATCACGCTCTCGGCTTCGAGGCCACCGACCCCGACGGCAATGACGCCTAGTGCATCGACCATCGGCGTATGCGAGTCGGTGCCGACGAGCGTATCCGGAAAGGCCACGCCGTCGCTCACTTGAATGACCGGGCTCATGCGTTCGAGATTGATCTGATGCAGTATGCCGTTTCCCGGCGGGATCACGTCGACGTTCTTGAATGCCTTCTTGGTCCAATCGATAAAATGAAAGCGGTCTTCGTTGCGGCGGTCTTCGATCGCGCGATTCTTTTCAAACGCGTCTTTATCGTATCCGCCGCATTCGACGGCGAGCGAATGATCGACGACGAGTTGAGTCGGCACGACGGGATTGACGAGCGCGGGATCGCCGCCGTGGGAAGCAATCGCATCGCGCAAGCCCGCGAGATCGACGAAAGCCGTTTGACCGAGGATGTCGTGGCAGACGACGCGCGCGGGGAACCACGGGAAGTCGAGCTCGCGCTTGCGTTCGATCAATTGCTTGAGCGCATCGGTCAGCATCGACGGTTCACAGCGGCGCACGAGGTTTTCGGCGAACACGCGCGAGGTGTACGGGAGCGTGTCGTATGCGCCTGGCGCGATCGCTTCGACAGCCGCGCGGGCGTCGAAGTAGTCGAGCGTGGTGCCAGGCAATGCTTTGCGGTATTCGGTGTTCATATTTTGCAGTGCGTCGGACTAGAGTCGGTCTGCCTTGCCCGATAGGATCGTCAGGCAAGGCGCGCAACGGTTAGCAGGGTGAGCGGCCGAAAGAAGCCGTATGAATGTCATACGTCAATCGCGGACACGGATTTGGCGAGCTTGCGCAACTCGAACTTCTGAATCTTGCCCGTCGCCGTTTTAGGCAGTTCGACGAATTCGATTGCGCGCGGCACTTTGAAACCCGCGAGATGCGCTTTGCAATGCGCGATCAAATCCGCCGCGGTGACGGTTGCCCCGGCCTTGAGTTCGACGAACGCGCAAGGCGTTTCGCCCCAACGCGGATCGGGCTTGGCCACGACGGCCGCGGCCATCACGGCCGGATGCCGATACAGTACGTCTTCAATCTCGATGCTGGAGATGTTTTCTCCGCCCGAAATGATGATGTCTTTACTGCGATCCTTGATGCGCACGTAGCCGTCGAGATACGCGACACCGAGATCGCCCGTATGAAACCAGCCGCCGCGGAACGCTTCGTCGGTGGCGGTCGCATTCTTCAGATAGCCCTTCATCGTGACGTTGCCGCGGAACATGATCTCGCCGATCGTTTCGCCGTCGGCGGCCACAGGCATCATCGTATCGGGGTTCAGCACGGCGCAGCCGTCTTGCAAGTGATAGCGCACGCCTTGACGAGCGTTCAACCGCGCCCGCTCGCCGATATCGAGCGTGCGCCATGCTTCCTGCTGAGGGCAGACCGAAGCCGGTCCATAGACTTCCGTAAGACCGTATACGTGCGTGAGCTCGAAGCCGAGTCGTTCCAAGCTTTCGATCAGCGCGGCGGGCGGGGCGGCGCCGGCCACCATCGCATTGACCCGATGCGCGATGCCGGCCTTGAGTTCGTCGGGTGCATTGACCAGCATGTTGTGCACGATCGGCGCGCCGCAGTAATGCGTTACACGCTCTGCCCGAATGAGATCGAAGATGGCTTTAGCTTCCACCTTGCGCAGGCAGACGTTCACGCCGGCGCGCGCCGCAATGGCCCAAGGAAACGTCCATCCATTGCAATGGAACATCGGCAGCGTCCACAAATAGACGGCATGCTTGGGCATGTCCCATTCGAGGATGTTGCTGATCGCAGCGGTATAGGCGCCGCGATGATGATAAACGACGCCTTTAGGATTGCCCGTCGTGCCCGATGTGTAGTTCAGGCTAATAGCATCCCATTCGTCGCTGGGCACTTGCCACGCGAATTCGGGGTCGCCGCTTGCGAGCAGCGCTTCGTATTCAATTTCGCCGATGCGCTCGCCGGGGCCCGTGTAGAGCGCATCGTCCACGTCGACGACTAGGATTGGCCGTTCGACGGCGGGCAGCACCGCGCGCATGACGTCGGAGAACTCGCTGTCGACGAGCACGGCCTTCGCTTCGCCATGATTGAGCATGAAGGCGAGGGTGGCCGCGTCCAGGCGCGTATTGAGGGCGTTGAGCACCGCACCGATCATCGGGATGCCGAAGTGGGCTTCGACCATCGCCGGCGTGTTCGGCAGCATGACGGCGACGGTATCGCCGATCCCGATGCCGCGCGCGGCGAGCGCAGAGGCGAGGCGTCGCGTGCGGGTGTACGTTTCCTCCCAGGTTCTGCGAATCTCGCCGTGCACGACGGCAAGCCGCGTCGGATAGACGCTTGCCGCGCGCTCGATGAACATCAGCGGTGTCAGCGTGGTGTAATTTGCAGCGTTCTTGCCGAGCCCTGCTTCGTACATATCGATGCTCATCATCGTCTCCCCACCTCTGCGATACAGCGATCGCGGCCCCATGGTCGACGCACGGGCCCGCACCCCGATCAGCGTTTCCCGATCGGCAGGAACTTCTGGTTCTCAGGTCCAGTGTAGTTCGCACTCGGACGGATGATCTTGTTATCGATGCGCTGCTCGATGATGTGCGCACTCCAGCCCGAGGTGCGCGAAATCACGAACAGCGGGGTGAACATCGCCGTGGGCACGCCCATCATGTGATACGAAACAGCGCTGAACCAGTCTAGATTCGGGAACATCTTCTTGGCGTCCCACATCACCGACTCGAGCCGCTCGGCGATGTTAAACAGCCGCATGTCTTGCGCTTCCCTCGACAGCTTGCGCGCCACGTCCTTGATGACCTGGTTGCGCGGGTCGGAAATCGTGTACACGGGATGGCCGAAGCCGATCACGACTTCCTTGTTCTCGACGCGGCGGCGAATGTCGGTTTCGGCTTCATCGGGCGTCGCGTAGCGCGTTTGGATCTCAAACGCCGCTTCGTTCGCGCCACCGTGCTTGGGGCCGCGCAAGGCGCCGATGGCCCCCGTAATGGCCGAGTAGAGGTCCGAACCCGTGCCCGCGATGACCCGGCCCGTGAACGTCGACGCGTTGAATTCATGCTCGGCATACAGGTTCAGCGACGTATGCATCGCTTCGACCCACGACTTGGCCGGCGCTTTGCCGTGCAGCAAGTGCAGAAAGTGGCCGCCGATCGAATCGTCGTCCGTTTCCACTTCGATGCGCCGGCCGTTGTGCGAGTAGTGATACCAGTAGAGCAGCATCGAGCCGAGCGAGGCCATGAGGCGATCGGCGATATCGCGCGCGCCGGCGACGTTGTGGTCGTCCTTCTCGGGCAGCAGCGTGCCGAGGATCGACACACCGGTGCGCATGACGTCCATCGGATGCGCCGAAGCGGGTACCCATTCGAGCGCGGCTTTTAGGTTGGCGGGCAGAGCGCGCAGCGCCTTGAGTTTCTTCTTGTAGGCGGCGAGTTCGGCCACGCTCGGCAGTTTTTCGTGCACAAGCAGGTACGCGATTTCCTCGAACTCGCAGGTGGTGGCGATATCGAGAATGTCGTACCCGCGATAGTGCAAGTCATTGCCCGTGCGGCCCACCGTGCAAAGCGCCGTATTGCCCGCGGTCACGCCCGAGAGTGCGACCGATTTCTTCGGCTTGAACGTGCCGGCGGCCGGCGCTTCCTTTACTGCATCACTCATAGTGTTGTCTCCAGCTTCGAATGGCGAATGTCACTTTTGCGCGGCGAAGAGCGCATCGAGCTTCTCTTCATAGCGGTGGTAATCAAGATATTGGTACAGATCGGCGCGCGTTTGCATCGTCGGTACGACAGCTTTTTGCGTGCCGTCGCGGCGCACCGTTTCGTAGAAGTTCA
>CBIHOQ010000055.1:0-30434 GCA_966212065.1 uncultured Burkholderiaceae bacterium | reverse complement strand
GGGCTGATGTGGCAGAAAAGACAATGATGCATCAATTTCTGCCATTTATGCTCCCTATTCACGCTCCCCATTCACGCTCCGCCGCCCACGCTGCCTTCTGCCTTCTACCTTCTGCCACCCGCTATCCGGCGCGCGCGTGCGATGCACTCCCTATTTGCGGAAGGTAATGCCCTGATCGATCGTGCCGTACATCGTGATACTGCTGCCGTTGCCTGTACCGGGCGTGCCGCCGGCGCATCCGATGCACAACCACGCGGCGAGAACCGCCGCCAACCATGTCTTCATCCCAAACCTCACTGCGAAACCGGCAACGCGACCGAACCACGTAAGAAAACCATTCTAGCCCGCCGTGCCGAGACAACCGCGAGCATGCAGTGCAGCGATCGAGACACCTACGGGACCGCCGATCCCCCGCATATCGAAGCGCCACGGCCTCGATGCCGGATCGAACGCATCGATTGGCAGTGCCCTCGTATTCGACATTTCACGTTACAGCGTAACGTCGAATGCAACAACCGATTACAGTAGGCCTCAAGTACTCGACATCGACGCTATCAGGAGCGCTCACCATGCCGACCTTCTCTTCCGATTCAGAACGCGACGTAGCTCATTTTCCCGGCCTCTCTCGCATCGGCGCACTGCTCTCCGATCCCGGACGTGCGGCCATGCTCTGGTCGCTGATGGGCGGGAACGCTCGGCCGGCCGGCGAATTGACGGCGATCGCCGGGCTCTCCCCTTCCGCGGCGAGCGCCCACCTCGCCAAATTGTCCGAAGGCGGTCTGTTGACGCTCGAGGTGCGCGGACGTCATCGCTATTACCGGATTGCCACGCCCGAGATTGCCGCTGCTATCGAGGCGCTCGCTCATCTTGCACAAGAGAGCGCGTACGCACGGCCCACGACGCCCGCGACTGCCCGCACGGTGCCGATCGAAATGCGTTACGCACGCACCTGCTACGACCATATGGCGGGCGAGTTGGCCGTTCGCGTGTTCGATCATCTGCTGGCGCGCGGCTGGCTCGTCGATGAAGGCGGCAAGGTCGAAGCGACCGAGGCCGGTGCCGCGGTGCTCGGGCGCTGGGGGATCGATGTCGGCGCGCAGCGTGCCCGCAAGCGTAGATTCGCCTGCACTTGCCTCGACTGGAGCGAGCGCCGCGCGCATTTGGGCGGCGCGCTGGGCGCGGCGCTGCTCGATCATTGGACGCACCAGCGGTGGGTGGAGCAAGCGGAAAAACCGCGCGTGCTGCGCATCACCCCGGCCGGGCGGCAGCGATTCGACGAACTACTTTCGGCTTGAGCACGAGCACCAGCACGAGCACGAGCGCGGCCAGGAGGACGAGCAAGCGCCGCGGCACGGCATGGCACGACCGGTCCAGGCCCCGGGCCAAAGCCGGGCCGACATTTTTAGTTACAGGCTGGAACGGACGGCTACAAAACGGCGCGGACTGATACATGCGGTGGGGCTACAGTGCTGTCACGGATCTCGGTTCGATCCGACACCAGAACGAGACTGCTCATGACCACCGCCATCACCTCCCCGCTCGTGACGTTCCGACGCGCGGCCAGCTATGCCTTATTGGCGGTCGCCGCCCCGCTCGCATTCGCCGCGCAAGCGGCATTCGCTCAATCGGCGCCTGCGCCGCAAGGGGCGCCGGCCACTCAATCGGCCGACCCGCCCGGTCGCGTCGCACGCTTGAACTACATGGCGGGCACTGTGACCACCGAGCCGGCCGGTGCGGCCGACTGGTCGTACGCGTCCATCAACCGTCCGCTGACAACCGGCGATCAACTATGGAACGACGCGAACGCGCGCTCGGAACTCCATGTCGGCTCGACGGCGGTGCGGCTCGGCGCATCGACGAGCCTCGATGTCATGAACCTCGACGATAACAACACCCAGCTCAAAATCGCGCAGGGTACGCTGTCGACACGCGTACGCTCCCTGCCCACCGGTTCATCGTACGAGATCGATACACCTAACGTCGCGCTCGGTGTGACACGCCCCGGCGACTATCGCGTCGATGTCGCGCCGGATGGCAGCACGACGACGGTGACCGTGCGCAGCGGCGCGCTCGAGGCCTACGGCGATAACGGACAAGTGCCCGTCGAAGCCGGCCAGCAGATCACCTTTGCGGGGACGAACCTGCAGGAAGTATCGGCCGCCGAAGCGCCGGCACCGGATCCGTTCGACCAATGGGCCGCCAACCGCGATGCCGCCGAGGATAGATCGGTCTCCGCCCGCTACGTGTCGCGCGACGTTCCCGGCTACGAAGATCTCGATGCCAACGGTACCTGGAGCGACGATCCGCAATACGGTGCCGTCTGGGTGCCGAATCAAGAGCCCGCCGGGTGGGCGCCCTACCACGACGGCCATTGGGCGTGGATCGCGCCGTGGGGATGGACTTGGGTCGATGACGCCCCTTGGGGCTTCGCGCCGTACCACTATGGACGCTGGGCCTACCGACACTCGTCATGGTGCTGGGTGCCTGGGCCGCTCGTTGCCAGTGCACCGCCCGTCTACGCGCCGGCGCTCGTCGCGTTCGTCGGCGGCGGTGGTGGCGGCGGGCCCGACTGGAGCGTCAGCTTGGCCATCGGCGGCGTGGCCACGGCCGGCCTCGCCTGGTTCCCCCTTGGCCCCGGCGAAGTTTGGCATCCGGGATGGGGCGGCTGGAGCCAGCGGTACTACGAGCGCGTGAACCGCACGGTCATCGTCAATCGTAACGTCAACATTACGAACATCCATAACACGTACATCAACTACGGTGCGCCGGGCGCTGTCACGGCCGTACCGGCGACGGCGTTCGTGCACGGCAAACCCGTCGCGCACTTCGCGCAACGGGTCGATCCTCGGCAGTGGGGTAATCACGTTCGGATCAATCCCGGCGCGGCAGGCGTCGCACCGGTGCGCGAAAGCTTCGGCCCGGGCTTGAGGCCCGCAACCTACCATCCGCCGCAGACGCTTGCCACGCGGGCCGTCGTTGCAACGCGCGCGCCGGCAATGCCGGCGGCCTATCGCGACCCGTTGGCTCAGCACCTGGCCCAAGCAGGGGGCCGAGTACCGGGAGCGGGCGCGCCCGTCGCCCGGCCGGCCGCGCCGGCTCCGTTCGGCGGCCGGGCTTCGCACGGGAGCGCCGGCGCGCCGCAGGCAGCGCCGCACAACGTGCGCGTCGTCGACACGCGCTCGCCCGTCATCGCCCCGACGCATGTTCCCGGCAACGGCGGGCAGCGCATGGCCGAACCCGGCCACAGCGGCGTGCAGGGGCGTCCCGACGCCGGTCCCGGGCAGCCGCCGCGACACGAAGCCGGGCTTGGGCAGCCGCCCCAGCACGAGCCGGGCGTCGCGCAGCCGCAGGCCGCACCGCATGCACCCGCCGCGATGGAACGTGCGCAGCCGAACAACGGCGTGCCGCGCCCTCCCGTCGGCGCCAGCCCGGCAGAGCACGGCACGCAAGCCGGTGCGCGGCCCGCGCCGTCGGGGGCACAGCCCCATGCACCCGTCGCACAGCAGCACATGCCGATGAACGAACCGCGTGCGACCACTGGGGACCGAGGCGCGCCCGGACAATTGGGACAACCGATGCAGCGGCCGGAGCCGCAGCGGGTGCCGGCGCAGCCGGAGCCAAGGCCCGCGCCGCGCGAACCGGCAGCGCAAGCGGCACCACGCATCGAGCCGCATACGGAGCCGCAACCCCAGCCTCATGTCGAACAGCCGCGTCCACAACCACAGCCGCAACCGCACGTTGAACAGCCGCGTCCACAGCCGCAGCTACAGCCGCACGTTGAACAGCCGCGTCCGCAGCCGCAGCCACAACCGCACTTCGAACAGCCGCGTCCTCAGCCACAGCCGCACGTTGAACAGCCGCGCCCACAACCGCAGCCACAACCGCACGTTGAACAGCCGCGTCCGCAGCCGCAGCCACAGCCGCACTTCGAACAGCCGCGTCCTCAGCCACAGCCGCAGCCGCACTTCGAACAGCCGCGTCCTCAGCCACAGCCACAGCCACAGCCTCATATAGAGCCACCTCGCCCGCAGCCGCAACCCCGGCCCGAACCCGCGCCCCAACAGCATGCGCCGACGCACGAGCAGGAGCATCCCACGACCGCGCCACAGCACGCAGGACATGGGCCTGGCCAAGGCTAACGGCAAAGTGCGTTGTCCCGCGGGCAAGCTCTCGTTGTGACATGCGCCGGGGGCGCTCGACGGCTGCGCTAAACGGCCATCGGCGCCGTCAGCGGCTCGTGATGCCGGTAGCCGACGAGCGAGAAATCGGCCGGCTCAATTTTCTCTAGCCACTCGGGCGCATACACGCCCGTGTCGGCATAAGCCGGCACGCGATCGGCGATGACGAGCCGCGGGCTTTCGTATGGCTCGCGCTCGAGTTGGCGCTTGAGCATCTCCACCTGATTTTCGTAAATATGCGCATCGCCGATGAAGTACGTGAACCATCTCGGCATATAGCCTGTCAGTCGGCCCACGAGCGAAAGCAGCGCCGCGCCTTCGACGAGATTGAACGGCGTGCCTAGCCCCACGTCGTTACTGCGGATGTAGAGGCACAGCGAAATCTCGCGGCGAGCGGCGTTCGGCAAAAACTGATAAAGCAAGTGGCAAGCAGGCAGCGCGATTTGATCGAGCAGCGCCGGATTCCAGCCGTGAAAAAGAATGCGGCGGTCGCCCGGGCTGCTCATGATCGTATCGAGGCACTGCCGCAGCTGATCGATGGCCTTATAGAGCAGCACCTTCTGCACGCCGCCTTCCTCGAACCGCGTGACGATGCGGTACCCACGCTCCGCGGCATCGGCCAAGCGCGCGCCGGCCGACGCTTCCAGCACCTTATAGGCCGGCCATTTGCGCCACTGCACGCCGTAGACATCTCCGAGATCGTCCACGCCCTCGCGGTATGGGTTCGCGAGCCACTGCGCGTTTTCGTTCGCGTTCGCATCCCAGACCTTGCAACCCAGCGCGCGGAAATCGGCCGCGCTGCGCGAGGCACGCAGGAACCCGATCATTTCGCCGATGGCCGACTTGAACGCCAGCTTCTTCGTCGTTACGGCAGGAAAGCCCTCCTGCAGGTCGAAGCGCATCATCGCGCCCGGCATCGAGATTGTGCGGATGCCGGTGCGGTTTTCCTGCCAGGCACCCGTGTCGAGGATGGTACGGACGAGGTCGAGATACTGTTTCATGCGCGGGGGTGTCCTTGGGCTCGGAGCGCGCGCGCCGTCGCTTGGGCGCCGCGCAAACCTCGATTTTATCAAGCGTGAGGATTTTCGCCCGAACGATGCCTTCTGCGACGACAGGCCGCCTCCCATGCAGCCCTAGCCGTATCGGGGCCTCAGCCCGACATTCGGCGATGATCGCCCGCGTCGATGTCGGCCTGACGCATGCCATGCCCACAGAGCAAGCGGTAGAGCGTCACGCGCGAGATGCCCAGCTCCTGCGCGGCATCGCCGAGCCGCCCGCGGTGACGCAGCAGCGCCAATTCGATCGCCTTGCGCTCAGCAGCCTCGCGCGCCTGCGCAAGCGAAACCGGTGCTATTTCGACGAAATCCCCGAGCTCGAGATCATGCGCGGTGATATGCCTGCCCTCTGACATCACGATCGCGCGCCGAATGCGATTGATGAGTTCGCGCACGTTGCCGGGCCACATGTAGTTGTGGAGCGCAGCGATGGCATCGGACGAAAAGCCGCGCAGCCGACGCGTACCGTCCTTGCGAAAGCGCTCCAGCATGTACCGCGCGAGCAGCTCGATGTCCTTGCCGCGCGCGCGCAGCGGCGGCTCCTCGATTTGCAGCACGCAGAGCCGGTGATAGAGATCGGCACGAAAACGTCCTTCACTCATCGCGCGATGCATGTCGACATGCGTGGCCGAGATCACGCGCACATCGACGCTGACCGATTCACAACCGCCCAACCGCTCGATCCGCCCCTCCTGCAAGAACCGCAGCAGGCTCGCTTGACTCTCGAGCGGCAAGTCGCCGATTTCGTCGAGAAACAGCGTGCCGCCGTGCGCCGCTTCGATGCGACCGATCTTACGTTGGCTGGCGCCCGTGAACGCACCGCGCTCGTAGCCGAACAGTTCCGACTGCACCAGATGCGGCGGAATCGCGCCGCAGTTGATCGCAACGAACGGCGCGCGGCAACGCGGCGAGCGCTCGTGAATGGCGACGGCCGTCAACTCCTTACCGGTGCCGGACTCCCCAGCAACGAATACGGGGGCATCGGTCAACGCAACCTTGCGGATCGCGCGAAAGAGCGCACGCATGGCGTCGCACGAACCCACCATTTCGCCCTCGCCCCTATGCGCGGGCGCCGCGTCGCTTTCGTCGTCGGCCCCTAGCACGACCATCCCGTAGGCATGCCCGACTGAATCGACGATGCGCGGCGCCTCGTAAGGCATCGTGACGTAGTCGTAGCAGTAGTCGCGCACGAGCCGACGCAGCCCGCGCTCCTGCAACTGGCCCGGCGCCGTCGTGGCCACCCAGCCGACCTTGGGCATCGTAAGACAACCCTCGAGCGCGGCGATTTGCTCGGAGTCGAACCGGCTCGAGAGATCGAGCAGCCCACCGGCCGCTGCATCGCGACGCAAGGCGCGGCACGCCTCGCGCGCGCTGTGGGCCACTTCGACATGCCAGCCGCGCGCATTGAATTGCGCGCTCAATTGCGCATTCACCTCTCGAGTAACATAAATCAATTGCCGACCTGCGGGTTCCATTGCTAGACCCCTTATTAACGAATACGTAGGAACACGCCACGCGCGACGGCGCGCGAGGCGCATGCTTACCCGGCTCCCCGACGGCAGGGAAGCCGCCGCTGTTAGCTATTAGCCCTTGCCCGACCCCAAGCCGATATACTCGCAAACGCTTATTGTTCATAAGAACCATCGTCTAATCGCCGTCCAAGCGGCAACTTCAGCGAGGTGAAACTGTTGATACAGCTTACTATACGGCCCAGGCAGCGGCGTTCGCGCCAGAATAAAAAAACCGCGCAGAATAAGACGCCATATCGCTTTTACGTCGTTCCCGCACACCATTAGTCGCCCATGCGTGGCGATTTTGCGACGTCGCGTTTTTAATGACAAATGCATTGGCCGAAATGCATTTGCCAAGCACCGTTTCAGCGCTGAAACGGTTTTTTGTTTTTCGGCCGCGCCCGCTACCGTCTTCTCCGCCAAACCCCAATCGCCACAACGCTTTCACGCCGATGGCACGGCTTTCGCATTAGCTCCCCGCACAACGGAGACACGCTATGCCATTCGTTCAGTTCACTTCCTTTCGTCCGCGCGCCCTAATCGCCGCGCTAGAGATCACGCTGGCTGCCGTTGCATTTGCGTTCGCGGTGCCGGGCGAAGCGCATGCCGACATCTTCGATGCTCAAGCGCCGGTGCAAGACGCAAGCTGGGCCGCCGTCGACGAAGCCGCCACAAACGACACCGCGGCGCTCGACGACCGCGTGCTCGCCAACCAGCGCGGCACGGGACTTGGCCTCATGACGGTGGCGGCGGCAGCCCAAGCGGGCGGCAACGCGCACTCGGTGACCCTGTGGGACGAGATCGCACCTCCCGCGCCGGCGCCAATCCCGGCTGACACGGCCCACGTGGCCCAGAGCAATGCCGTCAGTTACTTCCGCAAGTAGCGCAGTGCCGATGCCCGCCCCGGAGATTTTAGCCATGCCCTTCACCGTCCCCGCCTCGAAACGACACCTTGCGCTGGCAGCGCTGCTGCCGGGGCTCACGGCCGTGTTCGCGGTCACCGCCGCGCCGAGTGCGCTCGCGCAACAGACGGGCAACCCCGGTGACATCATCGTCGAGCGGAACGTCATGCCGCGCGACGCATTCCGAGCGGTCCCACGCGATGAAAACCCGGTGGCCGTGCGAGCGACGACGTTTCCCGCGCCCGCGTTCGATTCGATGTTGGGCACGATTGTATCGGACTCGGACCTGACCCAGGCGCACGGCTCGCAAGGCGTCGCGAGCATGAATGCAACCGGCGGCGCAGCGAGCTTGCAGGCGCTCACGAGCCTCTTAGGCGGCTCGGCAACGGGCAGCAACGTCCCTGTCGGCGCCGGCGGCATCGCACCTGCGACGACAGGCATCGGCGGCAAGATTTCGATGTCCGTCACAGGCGCGCTCGCACCGCTGAGCGCTGGGCTCGCCGGCCTCGGGGGGCTCAAATGAACAGCACCGTATCCCCGCGCCGCACCCGGGCCACCACCGCGATCGCGTCGGTTTGCACCGCCCTCGCCGTGCTCTCGGCACTTGCGGCCACACCACTCGTCCAGGCGCAAACGACTGCGGTGGTCACCGGCGACGCGACCATTTCGAACGGCGCGTTCGCCGGGTCGAAGGGCGTCGTAAGCGTGAATGAAGCGGCCGGGCTCGACAACGCGCAAAGCAATCAGGCCGCGATCGTGCAAGCGCCCAACGGCGTGGCGCAGACGAGCACCGCGCAAAGCGCTCAAGCGAACGCCCACGTGCCCAGCGCGCAGGCGAGCATCGCGGGCAGCGCCTTTTCGAACGTGTCCGGCTTGACGATGGTGAATCAAGCGGCGGGCGCGGCCAATCTCCAGAGCAACAGCGTCGTCATAGGCGCTGCGGTGATGGGAGTCGAGAGTGTCCCGGACAGCGTGCTGTCCGCGGCCGCTCCGAAGCAGGGACGTGTGGATGCATCGGCGATGGCTCAAGGCGAGCGTGGCGTGCACATCGGTAACGACGTGCTCAAGAACGCAAGCGGCATAGCGCAAATCAACCAGACGGCCGGCGCCGGTAATGCCACGGCGAACAGTTTTGTGCTCCGTCCCCCGGCGGGCACTTTTTTCTAACGCAGGACCATCTTTCTTTCGGAGCGTCATCATGAAGCGCACACTCATCGCCGCAGCCGTGCTGGCAGCGGCTTCAGGCACCGCGTTCGCCCACAACGTCAAAAACCCGTTCATCTACAACGTGACGGGCGTCTCGGAGAACGTCGGTATCGACGGCTTCGTGCGACTGTTCGGCTGCGTCACCGTCTCCAGCACGGTCGGCGCCGTCATCAACAACAACCAAGCCGTCATGTCGGATGCGACGCTCAATCCGACCGCTCAGAACTACACGATGGGACAGGTCACGACGACGTTCGACAACAACTACCGCTCGGTCAAGGGCAGCGGCTATTCCAACGGCTGGAGCACGAGCAGCGAATCGGGATCCAAGCAGTTCACGCAGAGCTTCGCCGAAGGATCGGCCTATGCGTATAAGAACGAAAACAGCTCGGTTTCCGGCGGCGGCTACGCGTACGGCACTCAGCAGTCGAGCAGCTCGAGCAGCGAGTCGCACAACGCGCAGGATGCCAGCGGGACGCTCACCGCCAACGGCTCCGCGAATCTGACCTACAGCAATTCGCATCACCATAGCTATGGTTCCAACTCGGGCAGCGCCAGCGTGAGCGGCAATATCAGCGTCAACGCGTTCGAAGGCACCGCCGCCGATAAGTATGCCTCGCAAAAGCAAAGCAGCGCGGCGCAAGGCTCCGGACAAGGCGTCGCTTGGAAGTTCCACGCGGCCCAAGGCTCCGGCAGTCAAGCGTTCGCCGAGACGTCGTCGGCGTCGGCCTCGTGGAGCGAATCCAACAGCAAGAGCCATCATGCCGGGTGGTCGTTCGGTGAATCGATCGATTCGAAGAACGTCTCGGTAACGGGTTCGGTGACGAACTACATCAACACGCAAACTCCGGGCAATCTCACGGCAACGACGGGCACCGGCGCGGGCAACGGCTCGGCGGGCAACATCGGCATCAACGTGGCGGAAGGCGTCGATAACGCCCAAAGCAACGACGCTGCGCTGGCCTCGGTCGACACGGGCAATGTGTTCGGCAACGCACAGATCTTCAGTGCGCAGTCGTCCGGCGGACACGCGACGATCAACAACTTCACGCTCAACGCTTCGCTCGGCGACAACTCGCTCAGCAACGTCTCGGGCAACGTAGGTGTGAACATCGCCGCAGGCGTCGCGAACGTGCAGAACAATAGCCTGGCTGCATCGACGACGAACCTGAAGGATGGTGACCCTCCGCTCGCAGTCGCCATGGTCGCTACCGACGACAACAGCCAAGCCGCGTCGCTCTCGTTCCAAGGCTCGATGAGCGGCACCGCCATGATCGGCAGCGGCGCGCTGCAGCACGCGACGGGCAACATCGGCGTGAACATCGCCGGCGGCGCCGGGAATCTGCAGCACAACGGCCTCGCCATCGCGGCGACCAACATCACGGGCCATTGAGCGTCGTCGCCGGCGACTAGCGCTTCGCACAGCGCTCGCTCGCCGCCGATCGGAGCGCTCACGCATACCGGCTGCTTCCCCGCAGCCGGTATGCGCCAGACGAGGAGACAGCAGCATGTCACGACATGCCCGCTTCGCGGCATGGTGTCATATCGGCGCTTTGGCATGCGCCGCCATATGTGCGCCAGCCAACGCGCAGTCGACCATCGATACGTCTAACCTTGCTGGCGTGCCACTCACTAAAACGGTGCACTCTATGCGGGAGATTCGATACAGCCATATCGTCGGCCAGCGCTACGACTACAGTTGCGGCTCGGCCGCACTCGCGACGCTGCTTAAGTACGGCTACGGCATCGACATCGCCGAGCCCGAATTGATTCGCCGCATGATGGCTTTTTCGAGCCCGGACGTCGTCGTCAAAAACGGCTTTTCAATGCTCGACATGAAGCGTTTCGTCGAAACGATCGGCCTGCGCGGCCGGGGCTTTCGCGTGAACCTCGACGCGCTCTATCACCTAAGAATTCCTGTGCTCGTGCTGATGAACATCGGCGGCTACGAGCATTTCGTCATCGTCAAGCATGCCGAGGACGGACGCGTGTTTATCGCGGACCCGGCACTCGGCAATCGCATCGTGCTCGACGAGGAGTTCGTCGCGAGCTGGAACGGGCTCGTGTTCGCGCTCCTCGGCAAGCCGTTCCGAGAGGATTCCCCGCTATTGCAAGAGAACGTGTCGCTGGCGTTGAAGCTGCGCGAGCGAGCGCTCGCCGCAGGCACCGCTGCGACCCCCTTCGTAGATTACGGATTGTCTAGGACAGACTGGTTCTGAACCCCCATGAAGCACCTCCTTCTCTCACCGCTCTGTCTCGCGCTTTCGCTCGCCGCATGCGAACTCGCGAACAACGCGTATGCCGCCGAGCGGCTTGCGGCGACCCCTGAGTTTTTGTCGGCATCAAGCGATATTCGCTGGCAGAGCGTCGACGACAACGTGCTGTCACATCAAACCGGCAAAGGCGCCGGCGGCACGATGGTCTCGGGCCTCGTGCTCCAGATTCTTTCGCAATGGCAAATGCCGGATGGCGGGTCGGCGAGTGCACAAGGTGCGCTCACGATCTCGACCAACGCCAATAACTCGGTCTCGGCGCAAGCAAGCACATCGGCGCAAGCACGCGACGGCGGCGTACACGGTAACGGCAACGGCGTCGGTCAAGGCAATGCAGCACACGGCGGTAGCGCGACGACGAGCGTCGCCTCGAACGGCATGGGTACCGGCGCCGACCCGCAAGCAAATGCAACGGGCGGACAACACGTGTCCGTGAACGGCGTCTCGCAGGTGACGCAAGTCGCCGGCAACGGCAACGTCGGGATGAATTCGACCGTGATCGACTTCAACGGCGACAGTGCGTCGTCGCTCGCGACCAACGGGGCTTCCGGCTCGAATTCCAACTCGAATTCCAACTTGAACGCCACCGCAACGAGTGCGTCGGGCAACGTCAAGGCCGGTATCGCGTTTGGCAGCGGGGGCGTCGCGGTGACGGTGCAAACGCCTGCCGGCGTGGCGACGCAGACGATCACGCCGGCGGCTTTCCAGGGCAGCGGCTCAATCGCGCAGTTATTGCAGATCGCGGGCAACGGGCAAGCCGTCGTCAATCAGTTGCAGTTGAGCATCAAAACCCTGCCGATGTCGGCGGCGCTGCTGCGGCAGTCGGGCGTACTGCAGGCGTTGCAGAACTCGGCGCTGATCCGGCACTGAGGCAAGAGACGCGAACGTGCCGGCGTGCGCGAACTAGAGGGGTGAAGCAGGCGCAATAAATCGAACGATGCATAGGCGTGGAGTGCAACGAGAAGACAAGCCGCATACCACGCGGAAGCAAAACGGGGAAACACAATGTCCAAGATGTCATCAAGGCTCGCGCCGGGCATGCGGCGACTAGACCGCGCCAGGCTTGCAGCCATACCGGCCGCCGTGCTCGTCATGGCAATGCCAAGCGGCGTATCGGCGCAGGCGCTATCGGGTCAATCGATCGAGGAACGGCTCACGACGCTTATGCGCGTCGTCGACGAGCAGCAGCGTCAAATTCACTCGCTCGAAGCGCAAGTGACGCAACTCGAAATGGCCGAGCGAGGCCGCGGCATCGCGGGCACGCCCGGCGACGAAACAGCCACCGTCCCGCCGCCGGGCGCCGACGGCTTGCCCGTTCCACTGGCGCCGCTTGCTCAACTCAGCCCTGGTTCCACGGGCCCGACGAGCGGTGCGTCAACAGCCACCGGCGTGCCGACCGGCTCCAACTTGCCCCACCCGTCCACCGGCGCGAGAGCAGCGGGTGCAGCGCAAGAAGGCGACACGATCGGCACGACGCAAAAAGCCGCGCAGCCCGTGCGTACCGAAGCGGAAAACGCCGTGGTACAGCGCGAGCACGCGCCGCTATTCGATCGCAAGCTCACGCTTGATTGGGGCATCAGCGACACCTACTACGATCGCCGCCAATTGCAGCTATCGGGATTCCTGGCACTCGATGCGATCTTCCTCGGCAACATCAATTTAGGCGAGACGAAGTCGCATCAAGTGATGGCCGACCTCGACGTTCGCTACGGCCTGACCGATCGCATCAGCCTCGACGTCGATGTGCCGTACGTCTACCGCCATAGCAACTTCATCGTCGGCGGCGCGGGCGGTGCGGCGAGCGCGCTGTCCGATGCATCGGGCAGCTCGAGCGCGATCGGCGACGTCAACTTCGGCATCTACTACCAGTTCTTGAAAGAGAGCGGCAACTGGCCCGATGTCGTCGGCAGCGTACGCGTGAAGGCGCCGACGGGTACCTCGCCGTTCGGCATCAAGCTTGTGCAGGTGGATCCGAACAACACGAGCCTCGTCGCACCGACCAAGCTGCCCACGGGCACCGGATTCTGGACCGTGACGGCCGGCCTGTCGGTATTGAAGACGTACGACCCGGTCGTGCTGTTCGGCAGCTTGTCGTACACGTACAACCTCGCACGCTCGTTCTCGGATGTCTCTTCCGTGCAAGGGCAGAGCCAACCCGCCAAGGTGAAGCTCGGCGACATCATCCAAGGCGGCGCGGGCGTCGCCGTCGCCTTCTCCGAGAAAGATTCGGCGAGCGTCTCGTACACGATGGCGATCGAGCCACAAAGCGAGACACAGGCACCGGGCCAAGGCTGGCAGAAAGTAGCCGGCAGCGAGACCGTTGCTGCCGCGGTGAATTTCGGCTTGAACCATGTAGTGAACAAGCACTTGACAGTTAGCGGATCGGTGTCGATCGGGCTCACGCCCGACGCACCGAATTTCGTCGTCGGCGTGCGGTTCCCCTACACCTTCTGATGCATGACTGGAACGAGGGCATCGTGCGCGATACATCTCATTTGACGTCCGTCGGTCCGCTCGCCGCCCATGCGCCCGCCTTGGCGCTCGCGAACGGCAAGCGCCAAGGCGAGCAGACACGCGAAAGCGACGCGCGTGCGCTCGTCTACCTGTCGCGCGCCCCCGAGGACGGGCTGGTCGAGCATCTGACAAGCCGCGGCTGGACGGTATCGGTCGCGCGCACGAGCGCCGATTGCGCGCGCATCGTGCGGCCCGACGTGCCGTATGCCGGCCTCGTCGACTTGTCGCGCTTCACTGCGCGCGAATTGAGCGCGCTCGAGACAGGCTTGCGCCAGCCGCTCGTGGGCTGGGTCGCGCTCGCGAACGCCGACCGGCTCGAAGAGCCCGACGTGCGCCGCCTGATTCGCAGCTATTGCTTCGATTACCTGAAGCTGCCCGTGGCCGCGCCCGCCGTCGAGTATCTAGTCGGCCATGCATTCGGCATGGTGACGCTGACGGATCTGGACTTCGCCGCGGGCATCGCGAGCGCGGGCGACGACGAAATGGTCGGCACATGCGATTCCATGCAGCAGTTGTTTCGCATGATCCGCAAGATCGCGAACACCGATGCAGCCGTCTTCATCGCCGGCGAATCGGGCACGGGCAAAGAGTTGACTGCCGTGGCGATCCACGAGCGCTCGCCGCGGCGCAAGCAGCCGTTCGTCGCGATCAACTGCGGCGCGATCCCGCATCACTTGCTGCAATCGGAATTGTTCGGTTACGAGCGCGGCGCGTTCACGGGCGCCAATCAACGCAAGATCGGGCGCGTCGAAGCCGCGAACGGCGGCACGTTGTTTCTCGACGAAATCGGCGATCTGCCGCTCGAGAGCCAGGCGGGCCTGCTGCGTTTTTTGCAGGAAGGCAAGATCGAGCGCTTGGGCGGACGGGAATCGATCACCGTCGACGTACGCGTGATTTCCGCGACTCACGTCGATCTCGAAGGCGCGATGCGCGACGGGCGGTTCCGCGCGGACTTGTTCCACCGCCTTTGCGTGCTGCGCGTCGACGAGCCGCCGCTGCGCTCGCGCGGCAAAGATATCGAGATCTTGGCGCATCACGTCTTGCACAAATTCAAGACCGACAGCGCGCGCAGGATTCGCGGCTTCGCCCCGTCCGCGATCGAAGCGATGCACAAGTACGCGTGGCCCGGCAACGTGCGCGAGCTCATCAATCGGGTACGGCGTGCCATCGTGATGGCCGAGGGCAAGCTCATCGCGGCCGAAGATCTGGACCTCGAGCAGTTCACGGATCAAGAAACCATGACACTCGCGCAAGCGCGCGAGGCGGCCGAAAAACGGGCCATCGAAGCGGCGCTGCTGCGGCATCGGCACCGGCTCAACGAAGCAGCCATCGATCTCGGCATCTCGCGCGTGACGCTTTATCGGCTGATGGGCACGCACGGGTTGAGGGACCCGGCGGCGTCGGAGGAAAAGCCGAGCGAGCCGGATGAAGGAGGCATCAACAAGGCGGCAACCGAGTGATGCCGGCAGTCGCGTAAAATCGGCGGATCGACTTCACTGCCTTCACTGTCTCTTACGCCTTCGCTTTCGAATATGACGACACTGACGATCATCGTCGCCCGCGCCCGCAATGGCGTGATCGGCCGCGACAATCAACTGCCTTGGCATCTGCCGGAGGACCTGGCCTTTTTCAAGCGCACGACGATGGGTGCGCCGATCATCATGGGCCGCAAGACGCATGAATCGATCGGCCGCCCCTTGCCTGGACGTCGCAACATCGTCGTGACGCGCGACGCCGCCCGCCGCTTCGACGGCTGCGAGACCGCGACGAGCATCGAGCAGGCCCTGGCTCTCGTCGCGCAAGCCGGTACACCCGAAGCGTTCCTGATCGGCGGCACGCAGCTTTACGCCGAAGGCATCGGCTCCGCGGATAAACTCGTCATCACCGAGATCGATGCCGACTTCGAAGGCGACGCAACCTTCCCCGCGCCCGATCCGGAGCAGTGGGAAGTGGTCGCGCGCGAGGCACACCGAGCGGATGCGTTCGAATACGCACGCGTCGTTTATCGGCGTGTCGTCCGGCGCCAACGCTAGGCCCGCTCGCCCGCCTCGACGCGCTTCCTGCGCAAGCCGGCAGTTCTTCAAGCTGCGGGGCTATGCGCCCCGCAGCATCGCGCGCTCAACTCCCCGCGATCGTCATCCGCTCGATCAACACCGAACCCGTCTGCTTCGTGCCCCTGACGATCGAATCGGCGCCGATCGCCACGATATGGCGGAACATCTCCTGCAGCGTGCCCGCGACGGTGATTTCCTCGACGGGGTATTGAATCTCGCCGTTTTCCACCCAGTAGCCCGACGCGCCGCGCGAATAATCGCCGGTGACGTAATTAACGCCCTGACCCATGAGTTCGGTCAGCAGCAGCCCCGTTCCGAGCTTCTTGAGCATCGCCTTGAAATCGTCTTCGGGCCGCGTCTGGCTGCTCTTGAGCGTGAGGTTGTGCGAGCCGCCGGCATTGCCGGTCGTCTGCATGCCGAGCTTGCGCGCCGAGTACGTCGAGAGGAAATAGCCCTCGACGACACCGTCCTTCACGACTGATCGCTGCTTGGTGCGCACGCCCTCTTCGTCGAACGGCGCGCTGCCCATCGCGCGTGGCACGTGCGGATCTTCGACGATCTGCACATGCGGCGAGAACACGGGCTTGCCGAGGCTGTCGACGAGAAATGATGTCTTGCGATAGAGCGCGCCGCCGCTCGTCGCCTGCACAAACGCGCCGAGCAAGCCGGCCGCGAGCGGCGCCTCGAACAGCACCGGCACCTTGCGCGTATCGAGCCGGCGAGCGCCGAGCCGAGCGAGCGAGCGCTCGGCCGCATAACGGCCGACGGCCTCGGGCTCAGCCAGCGAATGCGAATCGCGCTTGGACGAGTACCAATCATCGCGCTGCATATTGCGTCCGCTGCCGGCGATCGGCGCGCACGCCACGTAATGACGCGAGTAGGGGTAGCCCGCCAAGAAGCCGCGCGTGGTGGCGAGCACGAATTGCGAGTGCTGCGCCGACACGCTCGCGCCTTCCGAGTTGCGAATTCGGGGATCGGTGGCGAATGCGGCATCCTCGGCTCGCCGCGCGATCTCGACCGCGTCCTCGGCCGACAAATGCCACGGGTGATAAAGATCGAGGTCGCGCGGGGCGGTTTCGAGCAGTTCGGCTTCGGCCAACCCGGCACAATCGTCCTCGGCCGTAAAGCGCGCGATGTTGTAGGCCGCGGCGACAGTATCGCGCAGGGCCTCCTTCGAGAAATCCGACGTGCTCGCATTGCCGCGCTTCGCGCCGATGAAAACCGTCACGCCCACCATTTTGTCGCGGTTGTGCTCGATCGTCTCAACCTCGCCGCGCCGGACGGATACCGATAGGCCGTCGCCTTCCGAGATTTCGGTCGCGGCGTCGGTGGCGCCCAGCGACTTCGCGTGCTTGAGAATATCGGACGCGATCTCCTTCAATTCGTCTTGCGTATGCGGGAAAAAGCGTTGTGAGGTTTCGGTGTCCGCTGCCATCGTGATTGCCGTCCGGTATAGAACTGTCAGTTGTGCACGGCTCGGGCCGCCGGCAGATCCTAGATCCGCCACCCAGCGCATGCCCGATCGTTCGCATCCCGCGATCATAGCAAGGCTTGCGTGGCCCGTCGCATCGGCAAAACAGCCGAGCCGGCGCGATACAATGGCGCCCATGACACGCAAAACCCGCATTCAACCGATCGAGCCCGCCGATTCGGCCGATCAAGACCTCGCCGACGAGCGCCCCAGCAAATCGCAGCTCAAGCGCGAGATGCACGCGCTGCAAGCCTTGGGCGTCGAGCTCGTCGAATTGCCGAAGGATGCGCTCAAGCGCATGCCGATGCCCGAGAAGCTGGGCGATGCCGTGCGCGACGCGCGCAGCATTACCGATCATGAAGGCAAACGCCGGCAAATCCAATACATCGGGCGCGTCATGCGCACATTGACCGAAGACGAAATTGCCGCGCTGCGCACGGCGATGGAAACGTTCCGCGGCGTCAATAAGGCCGACACGCCCCGGCTGCATTGGATCGAGCGAACACGCGAGCAGCTGCTCGCTCACGACGACGCCTTCACGGCCTTCTTGCGCGCGCATCCGGGCGCCAACGCCCAGGAAGGCCGCACGCTGATCCGTAACGCACGCAAGGAGGCGGAGCAAGGCAAGCCGCCGCGTTATTTCCGCGAGCTGTTCAAATGGATCAAGGCCGCGCGCGGCGGCGCGGCCAAGGGCCTGGGCACCGACGATACGACGGAAGACGACGATGACGAAACCGACGCGTAGCCACCCCGACGAGGTCGTCATCGGGCTCGTTTCGATCAGCGACCGCGCCTCGAGCGGCGTCTACGAGGACAAGGGCCTGCCGGCGCTCGAAGCTTGGCTCGGCGCGGCGCTGGCCTCGCCGTGGCGCGTCGAAAAACGGCTCATTGCGGACGAGCCCTCGCAGATTTCCGCCACGCTGGTCGAGCTCGTGGATACGATCGGTTGCGATCTCGTCCTTACGACGGGCGGAACAGGCCCGGCAAGGCGCGACGTCACGCCCGAAGCGACGCTCGCCGTAGGGACAAAGGAAATGCCGGGCTTCGGCGAGCAAATGCGCCAAATCAGCCTCAATTTTGTGCCGACGGCGATCCTCTCACGCCAAGTGGCGGTGATCCGCGAAACAGCCGATCACGCCGCGCTGATCGTCAATCTGCCGGGCCAGCCAAAATCGATTCAGGAAACGCTGGAAGGGTTGCGCGACAAAACGGGCGCAGTCAAAGTGCCGGGTATCTTCGCGGCAGTGCCCTATTGCATCGATTTGATCGGCGGGCCGTACATGAGCACGAACGAGCCAATCGTCGCGGCGTTCCGTCCGAAACAAGCGCGGCGGGCGCCGCCGGCGTGACGCAGCCGCGGACGCGACTGCCGGCGCCGGCGATCGGCGATCGGCCTTCAGTTGCCTTCGACCGGCGCCGCGCTGGGCACGACGAGAAAATGCCGGCGGTAGTACTTGAGCTCGTCGATCGACTCGTGGATATCGGCCAGCGCCGTGTGCAGGGCGCGCTTTTGGAACCCCTTGTAGATGGTGGGCTGCCAGCGGCGGCACAATTCCTTGAGCGTACTGACGTCGAGGTTGCGATAGTGGAAGAAGCGCTCGAGTTCAGGCATCCAACGCGCCATGAAGCGGCGGTCCTGGCAGATCGAGTTTCCGCACATCGGCGATTTGCCCGGCGGCACATAATTGCCGAGGAACGTGCGAATCTGCTGGGTGGCCTCGATCTCGTCGATCGTAGACGCGCGCACGCGATCGATGAGCCCCGACCGGCCGTGCGTGTTCTTGTTCCAGTCGTCCATTTTGTCGAGCGTTTCGTCGCTCTGGTGGATAGCGAGCACCGGGCCCTCGACGATCTTTTCCAGCGTCGAGTTCGTCACCACCACCGCGACTTCGATGATGCGGTCGGTATCGGGCTCGAGCCCCGTCATCTCCATATCGAGCCAAACGAGGTTCATCTCGCTGCGAGCGAGCGTCGGCTCGCCGACGGGTTCGAGTAAGTCAGTCATGAAGGCAATCCGTTGATTGAAACTTTATAATTCTCGCATAGATACTTTGGACTTCCCGATGCCCGCTCTGAACTTCACCATCCTGTTCGCCGTCATGGTGGTCGCGATGGTCGTCACGAAACTGTGGCTTGCCTCGCGCCAAATCCGCTTTGTCGCGGCGCACCGGGATTCGGTGCCGGGGCAATTCGCCGAAACGATACCCATCGCGGCGCACCAGCGCGCCGCCGATTACACCGTCGTGCGCACGCGCCTGTCGATGTTCGAGATCGTCGTGGGCGCCGCCGTCCTTATCGCGCTGACGCTGCTGGGCGGCGTAGAGGCGCTCGATCGGGCCATCTCGGGCTGGCTCGGCGAAGGTTATGCGGGCCAAATCGCCCTCGTCGCCGCGGTCGTGATCGTCACGAGCATCGTCGATTTACCGTTCGACTATTACCGACAGTTCGTCATCGAAGAGCGCTTCGGCTTCAACCGGATGACGCGCGGCATTTTCTTCGCGGATCTGGCGAAAGGCGTCGGGCTCGGCGCGGTTTTCGGGCTGCCGCTGCTATTCGTCCTTTTGTGGCTCATGGGCCGCGCCGGCAGTCTTTGGTGGCTGTGGGCATGGGCCGTCGTCGTGGCGTTCCAACTACTCGTGCTGGTACTCTATCCGACGCTGATCGCGCCGCTGTTCAACAAATTCGAGCCGCTGACCGACGAAGCGCTCAGCCGCCGGATCGATGCGCTCATGAAGCGCTGCGGGTTCGCGGCCAAAGGCCTGTTCGTCATGGACGGGAGCCGCCGCTCCGCGCACGGCAACGCCTATTTCACCGGGTTCGGCGCCGCCAAGCGCATCGTATTTTTCGACACGCTGCTGGCACGCCTGACCGGCAGCGAGATCGAGGCCGTGCTCGCGCACGAGCTGGGACATTTCAAGCGCCGCCATGTCGTCAAACGCATGCTGGTAACGTTCGCGATCAGCCTCGCACTCTTTGCGCTGCTGGGCTGGCTGAGTCAGCGCAGCTGGTTTTACGAAGGCCTCGGCGTACGGCCTTCGATGACGGGCAGCAACGACGGCCTCGCGCTCGTGCTGTTTTTCCTTGCGCTGCCCGTGTTCATGTTCTTTGTCACGCCGCTCGGCACCTTGAGTTCGCGCAAGCACGAATTCGAAGCCGATGCTTTCGCGGCGAGCCAGACCGACGCGCACGAACTCGTGAACGCGCTCGTCAAGCTCTATGAAGACAATGCCGCCACGCTAACGCCCGACCCGATCTATACGGCGTTCTACTATTCGCATCCGCCGGCGTCGCAGCGGATCGAACGGCTACTGCACAGCGCATGAGCGCACGCCCCGCTCATGCGGCCAAGCGCGCCGGCGCCGCACGCTTGGCCGGCCTCGTCATTGCCGCGCACGGCCGCCATTACCTCGTCGCGCCGGAGCACGACCCGCACACGCTGCTGCAATGCTTTCCTCGCGGCAAAAAAAGCGAAGTCGCCGTAGGCGATCGCGTCTTCTATGAGCAGATGTCCGCAGACCAAGGCGTGATCGTCGAAATCGGCGAACGCCGCAATCTGCTTTACCGTTCCGATCAATACAAGTCGAAGCTATTCGCCGCGAACCTCGACCAGTTACTGATCGTGCTCGCCACCGAACCGTACTTCAGCGAGGATCTGCTCGGGCGTGCGCTCGTGGCGGCCGAAGCCAACGAACTCGCACCGCTGATCGTCCTAAACAAGACGGACGTGACGGCGGCGCTGCCCGCCGCGCGCGAACGCCTCGCGCCCTATCGTTCGCTCGGCTACGACGTGATCGAGCTCTCGATCAAGGCACGCCCCGACGAAGCGCAAGCGGCGCTGCGCGAACGGCTCCGCGGCCATGCGACGCTGCTGCTGGGGCAATCGGGCATGGGTAAATCAACGCTCGTCAATCTGATCGTGCCCGAGGCCGAGGCCGCAACGCGCGAGATCTCGACCGCGCTCAACACCGGCCGCCACACGACGACTTTCACGCGGCTCTATCCGCTCGACGGCGGCGGCGCGCTGATCGATTCCCCGGGTTTCCAGGAGTTCGGCCTCTATCACCTAACCGAAGGCAACCTCGAGCGCGCGTTTCCCGAGTTTCGTCCTTTGCTGGCGCACTGCCGGTTCTACAATTGCCATCACTTGCACGAGCCCGGCTGCGCGATTCTCGAAGCGCTCGCCGACGGCCGAATCGGGCGCGGACGGCATGCGCTTTATGCGCAGCTCGTTCACGAAGGCAGCCAGGTCCTGAGATAACGAAAGCGAGCGCATCGCTCGACGAGGACGCCCATGTTGAAGCTGATCCGCGCCCCGAATCCCGTCATCGGCCAACATTGGGTGAACTTGCTGGCTGCGGCGGGTATCGACTGCGAACTGCACAACCGCTACTTGAACGGTGCGCTAGGTGAAATTCCCGCGGATCAATGCGCGCCGGAACTATGGCTCGTGGACGAGCGCGACGAGCGATTGGCCAGGCGCATTCTCGATGCTGCGCAAAGCGGGCCGCCGCCGGGTGCCGCCAAGTGGCGGTGCGGCGCGTGCAACGAGGTGCTGGAACCGCAATTTACAGCCTGCTGGCGTTGCGGCGCGGCACGCGATGCCGATTAGGAGGAGAAAAAAGCGCGACTGGGCGCGGGCCTAACCGACCCAGACGGCGATCGTCAGCATCAGCAGCAGAATCATCCAAAGGATGACGGCCCGCCAGACGAGGCCTACCGCCGATTGCAGCGTGCGCGGCGTGCAGTCGTCGCCGACGGGCATGGGCCCGCCGTCCGGTGCGCCGAGCGCATCGAGACTCGACGGCTCCGCGAGCGGGCCGGCCAGCCGTGCGCCGAGTGCCCCACTGCCGGCGGCGAGCAGGACGCCCTCGTTGGCGTCGGGCCATTGCCGGGCGTGGTTGCGCCAGGCGTAGATCGCATCTTCGAAGTTGCCGACGATCGCGAAACCGAGCGCCGTCAACCGCGCGGGCACCCAATCCATGACGAAGAACGCGTTGCGCGCGAACGTGCCGAACGCAGCGGTGCGCTCGCCCACGGGCACGCTCCAGCTGCGCGCGAGGTACGCGCAAACGCGGTAAAGCACGGCGCCGGCGGGGCCAATCGGCACGAGAAACCAAAAAAATACGCCGAATACGTGCCGATGCGACGCGACGACAGCATGGATCAACGTATGGCGCACGATCTCGCCAACGGGCATATCGACGGTATCCATACCTGTCCACTCACCCAGGATTTCGCGTGCGCGCGGAACGTCGTCGTTATTGAGCGCTAGGTGAATATCGGTGAAGTAATGGCTGAACTGCCGGAAGCCGAGCGTGAAATAAACGATGACGACGTTCCAAAGGAACGCGAGCACGAAACTGATTCGATAAAGCACGTAATAGATTGCGGCGACGGCGAGCGTCCACGGCAGTGCCACGACGAGCCAAGCCAGCATGCCGTGTTTTCTCTTGCCTGCGTCGAAGCCTTGTGCGGCCCATTCCGCGTGATACTGCAGCAACGCAAAGACCGGGTTGCTCTGTGACAGCGCGCGCAGCTGTTCGATAACGAGGGCCAACAATACGGAGAAAAAGGTCATGCGAAGGGCCGTGGCAATTCGAGTGTGTTCAATTGTCGCGTAACGATAGCACAGGGAGCTGTCCCGAATGCGGTTGTGTCGGGTTAACGGCCCGCGAAACGCCTTTACCCTTCATGCCGCGAGAAAGCGATAAAAATTGCGCAGCATGCCGGCCGTCGCGCCCCAGATGAAATACTGACTGCCTGCGCCGGGGCGCGGATACGGCATGGCGAAGAAACGGCGCTCCCCGCCTTCCCAGCGCAGCAGCCTGACTTCATGGTTCGCGGGGTTCATCAAGAACGGCAGCGGGACCTCGAAGATTTCGGCTACCTCGAGCGTGTCGGCGTGCACGGTGAAGGGCGGATGCACGAGCCCAACAATGGGCGTGACGCAAAAGCCCGTGCCGGTCAGGTAATCGGGCAGCGCACCCAGCACCTCAACGTGCTCGGGCGCCAACGCGACCTCTTCTTGCGCCTCGCGCAGCGCAGTCGCGACGGCATCAGGGTCGGACGGCTCGCGGCGGCCGCCGGGAAAACTGATTTGCCCCGCGTGGTCGCTTAGGTGATCGGCACGCTGCGTGAGCAGAACCGAGAGCCCCGCCGCGCGCACGACGAGCGGCACGAGCACGGCGGCCGCCCGTGGATCGCCGGCCTCGCGCGAGAGCGTCTCGAACGGCTCCGGCGCCCATGCCAGCCGCTGTGCGAACCGCTCGCGCAAGCCAGCCGGCGTCAGGCGGTACGCAGCCACGCCGGGCAGGCCAGCACCGGTTGCTTCGATGGGAAGCACGTCGGGTTCGAAGACGGGGCGAATCAAGATAACGCTCGCAAGGTTATGGGCGGATATCTGCCATTGTGATCCGGCCTCCGGCAAAGAAAAAAGCACCCGAAATGGGTGCTTTTTCTTACAGCATTCACGCTTAGGAAGCCGTGCGGACCTTCGTGACCAGCTTTTCCTTGATACGTGCCGACTTGCCCGAACGCTCGCGCAGGTAGTACAGCTTCGCGCGACGTACGTCGCCGCGACGCTTCACGACGATGCTCGCAAGCAGCGGCGAATACGTTTGGAACGTACGCTCGACGCCTTCGCCCGACGAGATCTTGCGGACGATGAACGACGAGTTCAGGCCGCGGTTGCGCTTCGCGATCACCACGCCTTCGTAGGCCTGGACGCGCTTGCGGGTACCTTCGACCACGTTCACGTTCACGATCACCGTATCGCCGGGGGCGAATTCGGGGATCGACTTTTCGCCGAGCACGCGCTCGATTTCTTCCTGCTCGAGTTTTGCAATCAGATTCATCACTGACTCCTTATGCCATCTTGTCGGCGTTATGCCTGCCGTACGCCGCGCGGGCGGTTTGGCTCGGCCCCGATAGAGGATGGGTTCACATCTGGCGCCACAAATGCGGCGCCGCCTGCGCCTTGCGCGCGGATCGAAGACCGTTCAGTTCAGGACTTCGATGCCGCCTTCGCAAGACTTGAGAGCCATGCCTCATCGGCACGGCTCAACATCTTGTTCCGCCTTGCGCGCTCGATCAGATCGGGCCGCTTGACGAAGGTATTTCTGAGCGCTTCTTTGCGCCGCCACTGCTCGATCTCGGCATGATGGCCGCCGAGCAGCACATCGGGCACTCGCGTGCCGTCGTACTCCTCGGGACGCGTGTAGTGCGGACAATCGAGCAGCCCATCGACGAAGCTATCTTGCACGGCCGACTGCGCGTCGCCCAGCACGCCCGGCAACTGCCGCACCACGGCATCCATCAACGCCATGGCGGGCAACTCGCCGCCCGACAGGACGAAATCGCCCAGACTAACTTCCTCGTCGACGCAGCGATCGATGAGACGCTGATCGATTGCCTCGTACCTTCCGCACAACAACACGAGCCCGGGCGCCTGCGCGAACCGCATGACGCGTTCGTGATCGAGCGGCGCGCCTTGCGGCGACATCATCACGACCCGCGCTCCGCTGACGCCTTGTTCGGCCTGCGCCGCTTTCGCCGCGCCAATGGCCGCTTCGAGCGGCTTGGCCAGCATGACCATGCCGGGGCCGCCCCCGTAAGGCCGATCGTCGATCGTCCGGTAGTTATCCGTCGTGAAATCGCGCGGATTCCATGTCCTCAAGCCGAACCGGCCCTGCTTCGCCGCTCGGCTCGTGATGCCCCACTCTGTAAGCGCGCGGAACATCTCGGGAAAGAGCGTGACGACATCAAACTGCATCGCGCACTCCCTGGCGTCGACCCTGCTCAGTAATCGGCTTCCCAGTCGACGACGATACGCTTCGCCGCCTGATCCACCGTTTTCACATACACGCCGACAAACGGGATCAACCGTTCGCCGGTGACCGGCTGTCCTTCTTTACCCTGCGACAGGTACTCGATGCGAAGCACCGCATGCGCGGCGTTGTCGAGGAGATCGACGACGCGGCCTAGCGCGACACCCGCCTCGTTGACGACTTCGAGGCCAATCAGGTCGACCCAGTAAAACTCGTCGGCACTTAGCGCGGGGAAATCGCCGCGGCGCACATGCACCCGCCAGCCCTTCAACGCGAGCGCCTGATCGCGATCGCTCGCGCCGCTCAGTTGGGCGACGATGCTGTCGCTATGCGTCTTGGCCGCAGCCACAGGCACCGATTGGATCTCGCGCCCTTTGACGAGCCACCAGCGTTTGGCGCTCGTCAAGGCGTCGCCGCCCTGGCTTGCGCCGGCGTGCGGCGCGACCTTGACCCAGCCTTTCAGGCCGTAGGCGTCGACGATAGCGCCGACTTCGATGGCGTCCTCAGGCAACGCCTCGACTCGCTCGATGCCCGACGCTTCACCGGCGGCTGCACGCCCGGCATTGCGCTCGACCGGCTTGCGCGCGAACGCGCCAAACGACACAGGCGCCCGGGAAACCGATTTCGCTCGGCCCGAGCCGCCCGAATCATGAACGGACATCGACAAACCTCATAGTTGCTCGATCGCAACGGCGCAACGACAATTAAGCAGCCGGTTGCGCCTTTTGCGCTTGCTTGACCAAACGCTCGACGGTAGGCGACAGTTGCGCGCCAACGCCTTGCCAGTAGGTCAAGCGATCTTGAGCGATACGCAGGGATTCGCCCTTCGTCGCGACCGGGTTGTAAAAGCCGACGCGCTCGATGAAACGGCCGTCGCGACGGTTACGCGAATCGGTGGCGACGATGTTGTAGAACGGGCGCTTCTTCGAGCCGCCACGTGCCAAGCGGATGATGACCATGCTGTAATCCTTGAAAACCGGGGGTTCGGAACTGCTGAAACGCTCGATTATAGCGGGAAACCAAAACCATAACAAACACTTACCCGCAACGCCGTACGATAAGGATGAGCGAATCGCCGCCTCGCGCACGACGCGCAGACGTACAATGCGCGCTTCTACGCTCGCGGAAACGGGCGTTTCCCTGCACTAAACGTCGCTTTGCGGCTTGACCTTCATGTCTACTCGCGTTTCTCCCGCCCCGCCCCGCTTTCGTTCGAAGACGCTCACCGCCTTACTGGCCTTCCTTGTCGGTAGCTTGGGCGGCCATCGTTTTTATCTGTACGGCTGGCGCGACCTCTTCGGATGGGCCCACGTGATCGGTACGGCCCTGGGAATCCCGGGCGTGCTGCTGCTCATCGCGTCCGAGCGGACTTCCGTGCTCGGATGGGGGCTCGCGATGCCGGGCGCTGTATCCGTGCTGGCGGCCTTTCTTGCGGCAATCGTCTACGGGCTTCGCCCCGATCAAAAGTGGGACGCGCAATTCAACCCGGGCCAAGCGGCGCAGAGCGACTCCGGCTGGGGCGTCGTGTTCATTGTGATCTTTTCGCTGCTGATCGGCGCTTTTCTATTGATGAGCGGCCTGGCCGTGACGTTTCAAACCTACTTCGAATCGCAAAGCGGCGTCATCAACTCGCTCTCGCAGTAAGGCCTGAAGCAGGCCGGGAACCGCAAGCGCGCCATCAGAACAGATTCAGCTGCGGATTCGGCGGCTCGACGACGGTAGGCCGCCGAAAATGCGACATATCGAGAATGCCGTGCCGTCGCGCATTGAGGCCCAGCCGCTTTACGGCTTTCTCAAAACGCTGCTTGAGCAAGTCGGCCCATGCGCCCTCGCCCTTCATGCGCTGCCCGAACGATGAGTCGTAGTCTTTGCCGCCTCGCATGTCCCGCACGCGGGCCATCACGCGCTCGGCGCGCTGCGGAAAATGAGCAGCCAACCAATCCTTGAAAAGCGGCGCAACTTCCCACGGCAGGCGCAAAACGATATAGCTCGCGCTCGTAGCGCCTGCCTCGGCGCACACTTGCAGCACCCGCTCGAGATCCGGCTCTGTCACGAACGGAATGACCGGCGCAATGCTGACCCCCACCGGAATGCCCGCCGCGCTGAGCGCGCGAATCGTGCGCAGCCGCCGTATTGGCGTGGCCGCACGCGGCTCGAGCGTGCGTGCGATTTCCGCATCGAGCGTCGTTATCGTGACCGCGGCCATCACCTGCCCTCGCGCGGCCATCGGCGCAAGCAGATCGATATCGCGCTCGATCAGCGACGACTTCGTTATGGCGGCGAACGGATGCCCATAGTCATGCAGCACTTCGATGACGCGCCGCGTCAGCCGCAGCTCGCGCTCGATGGGTTGATAGGCATCGGTATTGACGCCGAGCGCAATCGGTTCGGGCGTGTACCTCTTCTTCGACAGCTCGCGCTGTAACAGTTCGGGCGCGTTGATCTTGGCGTAGATTCGGCTTTCGAAATCGAGTCCCGGCGAGAGCCCGAGGTAGCTATGCGTGGGACGAGCGAAACAGTAGATGCAGCCATGCTCGCACCCGCGATAGGGGTTGAGCGAAACGCTGAACGGAATGTCCGGCGACGCATTGCGAGTTAGGATGCTCTTCGCCCGCTCCTCGAAAACTTGCGTCTTGAGCGGCGGCCGATCGTCTTCGCTTGCCGATACCCAGCCGTCATCGAACGCTTCTCGGTCGTTGAGCTCGTAGCGCCCTTGCAGGTTCGTCACGGCGCCCCGCCCCTTCAACGGTACGGGAGGAGCAATGGGATATTCGGCGTCGCAGTCGTCCATCGTGGATGCCGGCCCAGGACAGGCATAAGCCGGTTTCCCGGCGATAAGGCGCCGAACCGGAGGCCGGGCGCAGAGAGCGGATGACCGATTTTATACTGTATATCCATACAGCATGTCAAGCGCTCAGGAAAAGGGGCGACCGCCGGGCCGGCGCACTCGCTCATTCGCGCCTGCGCACATAACCGTGACGGGATGCAGGGCCGCCGTGTATCTCATGCGGACATTCGCGCTTTCGCCCCGCTTTCGCCGCGTTTCGCCCATCACCGCGACGCAAGCGCTGACGAATGAGCGGTCGCGCCGAGGCGGATTGTCCGATCACGTCCTGGATTGTTATGTGATGACATACCTCTGGACGATCTTCGAAGCGTCCCGTGATGCCCGTGTAAACGCTGACACCGCGCCACTGACATATCGGCATACACTTTCCCACGTTGTACGATGACTTCCCACCTCGCGTTATTTTCGAATTCGGCCATCAGGACAATAAAGGAGCAATCCATGCGGATGCGCGCAGCCCGTCGATCGTTGTTACCTTCAACACCTTCGCATCCGGCCTCGGGCCGGCGCCGCTTCATGGGCATGAGCGGCGCCTTGCTCGGCGGTGCGCTGCTCGGGGGCCCGCTAGGCGTCGCTCGCGCAGCCGGCTTTTCCACCGACGACGTAGCGGCCCGCGCCGCGCAGGACTTGATTTGGGGCGAGCATGGCGCGGCGGCGCGCATCGCCGCCTCGCTGGCGCATGTGTCGAAGACGCTGTACCGCCGCCGCGATTACGATGTCACCGCCTATGGGGCTCGCGGGTGCGCGGTCGTCGCAGCGACGTCGCCCTACACGAACATCGCCAAATCTCCTGTCAGCCCCGGTTCGAATTTCACGCCAGCCCCGAATGCGGTGGATTCGCGCCCGGCGTTCCTCTCCGCGATTGAAGCCTGTCACCGTGAGGGCGGCGGCCGCGTCGTCGTGCCGCCCGGCAATTGGTATTGCGCAGGCCCGATCGTCTTGCTCAGCCATGTCCGTTTTCATCTGAGCGCCAATTGCACGATTTATTTCAGCCCGAATCCGGCCGATTACGCGAAAGACGGTCCCGCGGACTGTGGGGCGAACGGTCACCTCTACTACAGCCGCTGGCAAGCGAACGACTGCCTCAATTTCGGTGCGCCCGTCTATGCGCGCGATGCAATCGATATCGGGCTGACGGGTGAAGGTCCGACGTCGATCCTGAACGGGCAAGCGATGACGCCGTTCGCGGGCGCCGGCGCCAGCAGCATCTGCTGGTGGACGTACAAGGGATCCTCGGGTGTCTACGGCGGGGGCGCGTCGGGGCCGAGCCAGGCATTCGCTAATCCGAACAACGTCGATCTGCGAATGATCGCGCCCGGCATCTCGGACGCACTGTATGCACTGCTGACATCTCCGGTCACGCCTTGGCAGCAAGATCAGAACTACCTGCCGGCACTCTCCGAAGCCGGCGTGCCGATCGAAAAGCGGATTTTCGGTCTCGGCCATTACCTGCGTCCATGCATGGTCGAGTTCATCAATTGCAAAGACGTACTGATGGCCGATTACCAGACGCAAAACACGCCGTTTTGGCAGCATCACCCAACCGCCTGCACGAACGTGGTTTTCCGCGGCGTCACGACGAACAGCATCGGCCCCAACAACGATGGCTTCGATCCTGATGCTTGCACCAATGTCCTCGTGGAAGATTGCACCTTCAATACGGGCGACGATTGCATTGCGATCAAGTCGGGCAAGGATCGCGATACCGAATATGGTCCGGCGCGTCGCCATCTGATCCGCAATTGCACGATGAATAGCGGCCATGGCGGCATCACGCTAGGCAGTGAAATGGGCGGCGGGGTCGAGCAGATCTACGCCACGAATCTTTCTATGTTGAACGCGAATTGGCAGACCAATCCGCTTAATATCGCGATTCGTGTAAAGACGAATATGAACCGCGGCGGTTACGTGAAGAACTTCCACGTGAAGGGTGTATCTCTACCGAACGGGGTGAATCTAAAAGGCGGAGGCTACGGCAGTGCAATGCTTCCGGGCAGCCCGATCAATACCACTGTAGCGCTTGGTGTCGTCACGGCTTCGGCCGGCAACCCATCGGCATCTCAAGGCGGGATCATCACATTCGACTGCGACTATCAGCCGGCGAACGATGCCGTTCGCACGCGGCCGCCGGTTGTCCAAAACGTAACGATCTCGGATGTGAAGGCGAGCAATGTGACGTTGGGGGGCGTCACGGCGTCGTGTTTTCAGGCAATCGTGGCGCAGGGGCCGGTCGCGTTCGACTACAACGGCACACCGCCGACGCCGACAGTAGCGCCGATTTCGGGTGTCACGATCAGCAATTGCGACTTCGGCAATCCAGTGGCCGCAGGCCCTGCGACCGTCACGTCGCCCGGGCCGATTTACGCATTCAACGTCAATTCGATCACGCTGTCGAACACCGTTATTGCGGGTGTCGCTTACAACTCGACCATCAGCGATTTGCGCTGATATCGCCGCTGGGGCGCCTGACGGGGCTGTCTTGTTGCGGCCCCTATGGCGCCCGCGCGCAGGCTCGGAGCGCCCGTGTCGTGAATTGAACGATGAACGGTTATCGGGGGCGCCGTTCGCTGTCCGCTGTCCGCTGTCCGGTGCGTTT